>JBIJCC010000080.1:0-45443 GCA_044344875.1 Nannocystaceae bacterium | reverse complement strand
TGCGACGCGCGCAGGACGTAGAGTCTTGGTTGAGGATGGCTTGGGCAAGGTGAGGCGATCGTTCTCCGCCACTCGGCACTGAGATATCGAGAACTGACTGTCTCACACTACGTTGGCACAGAGGGCAACGGTCACCTCAATGCGGTGAAGAACGAGGGCAACGGCGCGCGCTTGATCTCGGCGGTGTGGATCCTCGTCGCCGCCAACGAGTCGAAGCAGGAGTGCTACAGCGGCGATCTCACGGTCACCAACGGCACGATGAGCGTGCACACCAGCGCGTCGGGCTGCTCGAGCAGCACCTGGACCATCCAGCCCGGCTCGATCATCGCCTACGAGATGGTCAAGGTCGACAAGTGGAACGACGAGGAGCTGACGTCGAAGCCGACGTGCCCCGCGGCGTTCCCCGACTACGAGTCCCGCTCGTCGGCGGTGACGCCGAAGGACCGCTGCAAGAAGACCACGTTCGACACCGTCGCGACCCAGTGCAAGCTCCTGATCACGGACGACAAGGACAACTGGTACGTGTCCAACCGCGACGGCCGTGACACCTGCAAGTCGAAGAAGGGCAAGCCCGACAAGGACGTCGAGTGCAGCAAGGGCGGCTACGACTACGTCGCGCAGGGCGGCCGCGACACCTGCCGCAAGCCGGAGTACACGTACGCCGACCCGGTGTGCCCGGCCGGGTACGCGTACAACACGAAGTCGACGAGCGACGGCGGCGTCGATCGGTGCGAGCTGCGGGGCATCGAGAGCCTGAAGCCGGACTCGCAGGACGGGTTCTAGCAGGCGTGTCGGTTCACGGGTCGTCCGCCTCACACCCGCGACCCGCCGCAGTATCATCGAGCCGCTGCGTGAGGCCCTCGAGGGCCTCGCGCAGGCGGTTCAACGACTTCAGCCCCGCGGCGTCGGGCTCGAATCCCGCACGGCAGGCGAGCTCCCCGGGGATCGACAGCGCGCGACCGTGCAGGGCGCGGCCCGCCGCGGTGAGGAACAGCCGGACGACGCGCTCGTCGACCGCATCGCGGCGACGCTCGACGATGCCGTTCTCCTCGAGCCGCTTGAGCAGCGGCGTGAGCGTGCCCGAGTCGAGGGCCAGCCGCGCGCCGAGCTGCGACACCGACAGGCCGTCACCCTCCCACAGCACGAGCATGACGACGTACTGGGGATAGGTGAGGCCGAGCGGCGCGAGCAGGGGCTGATACGCCCGCGTGAGCGCCCGCGACGCGGTGTACAGCGCGAAGCACAGCTGGTTCTCGAGCCGCAGCGCGGACGACTCGACCGGGCGCGGCTTCTTCATCGCGTGGCCTCGGACATGGCGGCCTAGGCTACCGCGACATCGACGACGATGTTGCCGCGCGTCGCGTTGGAGTACGGGCACACCTGGTGGGCCGCGGCGACCAGCGCCTCGGCCTCGGGTCGCGGGAGCTCCGGGATGTGGGCGGTGAGCTTGACCGCGAGACCGAACCCGCCGGTGGCAATGGTCCCGATGGTGACGTCGGCGTCGATGCGGACCGGGCCGGTGGTCAGCTTCTTCTGACCCGCGACGAAGGCGACCGCGCTGCCGAAGCACGCCGAGTAGCCGGCGGCGAAGAGCTGCTCGGGGTTGGTCCCCGCGCCACCCGCCCCGCCGAGGCCCTTGGGCATCGCGATCGCGAGGTCGATGGCGCCGTCGTCGGTCTTGACCGAGCCCTGGCGGCCGCCGAGGTTCGAGGCGTGGGCGGTGTAGAGGGGCTTCTGGAGGGGAGTCGGTGTGGACATGCCGGTATATTGGATGCGATTAAATTGTGTGCAATATGAAATCGGTGATTCCCGTGCGGCGCATTCTCACGGGGCGTAGCATCGCGGCGACCATGCCCCGCCGCCCCTCGCCCCCGTCGCTCGTGCCCGCGGCCGAGCTCCTGCCGCGGTTCCGGGCGGCGGGCCGTGGCCGCGCGGCCGCGATCGCCCTGACCCACGCGCAGCTCGACGGGCTCGCCCACCTCGTCGCGGACGACGCCGGCTGGTCGCGCCTGCGCGCGATGGTCCTGCGCGCCGGCGATCCCTGGAACGCCTCCGACTGGCCGGACGGCTTCGATCCCCTGCTGCTGTGCGCGGCGCTGTGCGACGACGTCGCCTTCGAGTGCGTCCGCTGCCCGGTCGGCGAGCGCCAGGGCGGCTCGTCCTGCGCCCACCCGGGCTCGCTGTTCGGCGCCGTGCTCCCGTGGATCGTCGCCGGCGATCGGTCGCGGCTACGCGCGCACCTCGACGACATCCGCGCGGTGCTCGACGGGCGCGCGCGGTGGGACGTCGCGACGGCCACGCGATCCGACGACTGACGCCCAGGCGTGACGCGGCGTGACGCGGTGCGGGGCGACTCGGACTACACTCGACCGATGCGCTTGCCCCTCGCCTTCGCGGCCCTCGCCCTCACCCCCGCCCTGCTCCTGCTGGGGCCCGAGCCCGCCCGGGCCGCGTGCGCGAACGGCAACCTGGTCGACTGCAACCCGCCGGGCACGACGCTGAACCCTGCGGCGGCGTACGTCGATCCCAACCCACCGGTCGGCTACGACCAGTGCGCTGGGTTCATCAACACCGATCTCGATGATGTCGACGCGACCTGGGAGAACAACTGCATCGCGCTGAACACCGGCGACATGTGGATCCGGATCATCGACAACCAAAGCGGGGAGATCCTCGCCGGTGCGCACATGTTCGACGAGGTCACCTGCGGCTTCGCGCCGTCGGAGTGGACCTACGACACCGATCAGCAGGAGGGCGCGGGCTTCCTCGGGCACGCCGGGGTCTGCGGCGGCGGCTCGGACGGCGTGACGATGGCGTGGCTCCCCGACAACACGAACTACTGCGGCTGCGGGGCGCCCAACGGCAGTCGCAACTGCAACGACATCTACGCGGCGAGCGCGGCGAACGACGCGATCATCTACGTCGGCGGGGACAGCACCGACCACGCATACGAGGCGGTCTTCGGCCCCCCGGGCGGCAAGGGCACCTGCGCCCTCGATGCCGAGGAGAACCATGCGATCACCGTCACGGTCTACGTCGAGAACCTGGATCCCGACGATGACGACGATGGCCTGCTCGACTTCGAGGACAACTGTCCCGGCGTCGCGAACGTCGGCCAAGAGGACGCCGATGGCGACGGTGCCGGGGATGTCTGCGACAACTGCGAGATCGCCAACCCCGGGCAGCAGGATGCCGACGTCGACGGGGTCGGCAACGCCTGCGACATCTGCATCAACGACGCCGATCCGCTGCAGCTGGACTCCGATGGCGATGCCGACGGTGATGCGTGCGACAACTGCCCCGGGGTCGCCAACGCCGGCCAACAGGACGCCGATGGCGACGGTCTCGGCGACGCCTGCGACGCCTGCCCGGGCGACCTGATCAACGACACCGACGCCGACGGCGTGTGCGGCGACGTCGACAACTGTGACTTCATCGCCAACGCCGGTCAGGCCGACGTCGATGGCGACGACGCCGGAGACGTCTGCGACAATTGCGTCGACGACGCCAACGCCGATCAGGCGGACAACGACGGTGACGACGTCGGGGATGTCTGCGACATCTGCTCGATCGACTTCGATCCGCTCCAGCTCGACACCGACGGCGACGGTCGCGGAGACGGCTGCGACAACTGCCCGCTGGACGCCAACGTCAACCAGATGGAGAGCGACTTCGACGGCATGGGCGACGCCTGCGATCCGTGCGTGTACGACGACGAGAACGACGCCGACGCCGATGGGGCCTGCGGGGATGTCGACGTCTGCGACGGCCTGTTCAACCCCGATCAGGCCGACGCCGACGGCGACACGCTCGGCGATCTCTGCGACGACTGCCCCGCCGACGCGGGCAACGACGCGGACGACGACGGTCTGTGCGGCGACGTCGACAACTGCCAGGACGACGCCAACGCCGACCAGGCCGATCGCGACGGCGACGGCATCGGCGACGATTGCGAGGGCCAGGGCACGAGCTCGGGCACCGATACGTCCGGCGAGAGCTCGAGCGGCGCGGCCGAGTCGAGCTCGGGGGCGGACTCGGGCGACGATGCGACCGAGACCACGGCGGCCGACACGACCACGGGCGCGGGCTCGTCCGAGGGCGGCGTCGTCGATGGGACGACGACGGACGATGCGGGCGAGGACATCAGCGACACCGCCATGTCGCAGCCGCTGCCCGAGGGTTGTGCGTGCGGTTCGGCCCACCGCGCGCGTGGGCCCGGTCTCTGGCTCGTGCCGTTGCTCGTCCTCGCGCGTCGGCGCCGCCGCGCGACGCGGACCGCATGAGTTTGTAAACCCCCAACGCGAACCAGCGTCGGCCGAGCCACGAAACCGCGAGCGCCTGCTAAGGTGCCGCCGTGGACACAGAATCCACGGCGGATCGCCCTTCGCCGCGGCGCTCCGGCCCGCGCGTGGTACTGACGCTCGCGGCGCTCGCCGCTGGCGTCGCGGTCTGGTACGGCACACGGCACGCCGACCAGGGTGCATCCGCAGCCCCGAGCGCGCCGGGTCGCGGCCCAGTGCCGGTGGTCGTGGCCGAGGCGGTCGCGCGCGACGTGCCGATCTGGCTGCGCGGCCTGGGCACCGTCCGCGCCTGGAACACCGTGAGCGTGCGACCCAAGGTCGGCGGTGAGCTCGTCAGCCTCGCGTTCGAAGAGGGTCAGAACCTCGAGGCCGGCGCGTTGCTGGCCCAGATCGATCCGCGCCCCTTCGAGATCGCCCGCGACCAGGCGGCCGCGAAGCTCGCCCAGGACGAGGCCCGCCTCGGCGGCGCCCGGCGGACGCTCAATGCGTCGCGCGCCCTGGTGAAGGCGCGCGCGGCCGGCCAGCTCGAGTTCGATCTCGCCGCCGCGACCGTCGCCGAGCTCGAGGCCGTCGTGCGCGGCGACCGGGCGATGCTCGCCAACGCCAAGCTGCAGCTCGAGTACACGCGGATCGTCGCGCCGATCTCCGGTCGCGCGGGCCTGCGGCAGGTCGACGCCGGCAACGTCGTGGTCGCCGATGATCCGCGCGGGCTCGTCGTCCTCACCCAGCTCGAGCCCATCGCGCTGGTGTTCACCGTGCCCCAGGCCGAGCTGCAGGCGGTGCGCGCCGCCCTGGACGGCGGCAGGACCCCGGTGGTCGAGGCGCTCGAGGTCGGACGCGGGCGCGAGGAGCGGGTGCTCGCCACCGGCGTGCTGTCGTTGGTCGACAGCGAGGTCGACGCGACCACCGGCACGCTCGCGCTGAAGGCCAAGTTCGACAATCCGGATCGCGTGCTGTGGCCTGGGCAGCTGCTCACGGCGCGGGTCCACCTCGAGGATCGACGCGGCGCGATCGTAGTGCCCGAGCAGGCGGTGCAAGCGGGCGCCGAGGGCCCGTTCGTGTACGTCGTCGCCGAGGACGGCACCGCGGTGCTGCGACCGGTCGAGCCCGATCTCACCCAGGGCGGACTCACGATCGTGCAGGGTCTCGCGGCCGGTGAGCGCGTGGTCGTCGAGGGCCACGCCAAGCTGACACCGGGCGCCGCAGTGGTCGAGGCCCAGGCGGCGCCATGAGCCTGTCTCGACCGTTCATCCTGCGCCCGGTCGCGACGACGCTGCTCACGCTGGCGATCTTCCTCATCGGCGCGATCGCCTATCCGCTGCTGCCGGTCGCCCCGCTGCCCCAGGTCGAGTTCCCGACGCTGCAGGTGTCGGCGAGCCTCCCGGGGGCGAGCCCCGAGACCATGGCCAGCTCGGTGGCGACGCCGCTCGAGAACCGCATCGCGCTGATCCCCGGCATCACGCAGATGACGTCGGCGAGCGGCTCGGGCGCGACGTCGATCACGGTGCAGTTCGAGCTCGACGTGGACATCGACGCCGCCGCGCAGGAGGTGCAGTCCGCGATCAACACCGCGACCCGCGATCTGCCCCGCGACCTCCCGGCGCCGCCGAACTACCGCAAGGTCAACCCGGCCGACTCGCCGATCATGCTGCTGAGCCTGCGCTCGGAGACGAGGCCGATCACCGAGGTCTCCGACATCGCGGCCACCGTCGTGGCGCAGCAGCTCTCGCAGGTCAAGGGCGTCGCGCAGGTCAACGTGATGGGCGAGCAGAAGCCCGCGGTGCGGGTGCAGCTCGATCCCGATCGGCTCGCCGCGCTCGGCCTGGCGTTCGAGGACGTGCGCGCCGCGATCGGCCGCGCGACGGTCAACGCGCCCAAGGGCACCATCGACGGCGAGCGGCGCACCTTCACCATCTACGCCGACGATCAGCTCCTCGCCGCCGAGGACTACGACAACCTCGTGCTCGCCTACCGCGCGGGCGCGCCGATCCGCGTGCGCGACGTCGGTCGGGCGATCGCGGGGGCCGAGAACGCGAGGGTCGCGTCGTGGGCGGGCACCCAGCGCGGCGTGGCGCTCGTGGTCTTCAAGCAGGCCGGCGCCAACGTCATCGAGACCGTCGAGCGCATCACCGCGCTGCTCCCCCAGCTGCGCGAGGGGATCCCGCCAGCCATCACCCTCGACGTGATGGCCGATCGCACGCGGACGATCCGCGCGTCGGTCCAGGAGGTCCAGTTCACCCTGCTGCTGACCATGGGCCTCGTGGTCGGCATCGTGTTCCTGTTCCTGCGCAACATCCGGGCGACGTTCATCGCCAGCCTGGTGGTGCCGACCTCGATCGTCGCGACCTTCGCGGCGATGTACGTGCTCGACTACAGCCTCGACAACCTCTCGCTCATGGGGCTGACGATCGCGGTCGGGTTCGTCATCGACGACGCGATCGTGATGCTCGAGAACATCTACGTCCACCTCGAGAAGGGCAGCACCCCGGTGCAGGCCGCCCTCGACGGGGCGAAGGAGATGGGCTTCACGATCCTGTCGATCACGCTCTCGCTGGTCGCGGTGTTCATCCCGGCGCTGCTGATGGGCGGCATCGTCGGGCGGCTGTTCCGCGAGTTCGCGGTCGTGGTGAGCATCGCGATCATGATCTCGGCGTTCGTGTCGCTGACGCTGATCCCGATGGCGTGCGCGCGGCTGCTGAAGCCGGTCGATCATGCCGCGAGGCCGGGCGTGTTCGACCGCGCGCTCGAGCGGTTCTTCGTCGGCCTCGAGCACGGCTACGCCGCGGTGCTGCGGGCCGTGCTGCGCCACCAGGGCCTCACGCTGCTGTCCTTGCTCGCCACCATCGCCGCCACCGGCTGGCTGTTCGTCTCGATGCCCAAGGGCTTCTTCCCCCAGCAGGACACCGGGATCATCCAGGCGACCATCGAGGCCGCGCCCGACGTCTCGTTCTCGACGCTGTCGCGCGAGCAGCTGCGCATCGCTGCGATCATCGCCGCCGATCCGGCGGTCGAGCGGGTCCAGGCCAGCAACGGCGTCGGCGGCTTCAACCAGACCTCGAACGTCGGGCGGTTCTTCATCAGCCTGCGCGCCCACGACGAGCGGGCGGACAGCGCGGCCGCGGTGATCGAGCGCCTGCGCAAGCAGACCTCCGGCTTCCCCGGGGTGTCGGTGTTCTTCCAGGCCGCGCAGGATCTGAACCTCGGCGGCATCGTGTCGAAGGCCCAGTTCCAGTACTCGCTGCGCGGCGCCGACCTCGACCAGGTCAACGCCTTCGCACCCAAGCTCATCACGGCGATGCGCGGCCTGTCGGAGCTGCGCGACGTCGCGTCGGACCAGCAGAACAACGCCCCATCGGTGACCCTCGAGATCGATCGCGAGGCCGCGTCGCGCTTCGGGATCACACCGGCCGCGATCGACGACGCGTTGTACGATGCGTTCGGGCAGCGGCAGGTCGCGGCGTTCTACACCCAGGTTACGCAGTACCGCGTGGTCCTCGAGATGCTCCCCGAGCTGCAGGGCGATCCCGACGTGCTCGATCGCATCCGCGTGCCGTCGCCGCTGACGGGCGGCCAGGTGCCGCTGTCCCAGGTCGCCCGTTTCACCCGCGATCGCGCCCGACCGGTGTCGATCGGCCACGTCGGTCAGCTGCCGGCCGTGACGATCTCGTTCAACCTCGCGCCGGGGATCGCCCTCGGCGACGCGATCGCGGCAGTGCGCGCGGCCGAGACCGCCGCGGGCATGCCCGCCGAGCTCGAGGGGTCGTTCCAGGGCAACGCGCAGGCGTTCCAGTCGTCGTTGGCGACCCAGCCGTACCTCATCGCGGCGGCCCTGGTCGCGATCTATCTCATCCTCGGCGTGCTCTACGAGAGCTACATCCACCCGCTGACGATCCTCTCGACGTTGCCGTCGGCGGGCCTCGGGGCCCTGCTGGCGCTCGATCTGTTCGGCTACGACTTCGGCGTCATCGCGCTCATCGGCATCTTGCTGCTCATCGGCATCGTCAAGAAGAACGCGATCATGATGATCGACTTCGCCATCGACGCCGAGCGCGGCGGCATGGCCCCGCCCAAGGCGATCTACGAGGCGTGCGTGCGCCGCTTCCGTCCGATCATGATGACGACGATGGCGGCGCTCGTCGGCGGGATCCCGCTGATGCTCGCCCACGGCGCCGGCGCCGAGCTGCGTCAGCCGCTGGGCTTCGCGATGGTCGGCGGCCTGGTGGTCAGCCAGGCCCTCACGCTGTTCACGACGCCGGTGGTGTACCTGGCCTTCGCGCGGCTGCGACGGACGCGTCCGGCGGCCTGACGTGCACGCGGTCGGCGGCCGGCCCAGCGCGCCCTGGGATGCGGTCACGCGGGGGTGATTGCCATCGTCGTCGCGCATCGCAGGCGACAGTGTCGATCGCATCGTCATGGAACGACGTCCGCGGACCCGACCTGGGCCACACGCGATGGGGAACCGATCCCCCAGCTATGCACTCGATGCAGAGCGACGCTGAATTCGTGGAGCCATCGGGTGCACGGGGCAACGCAGCGCGGTTGCTCGCATCGGTCGCGATTGGCTAGGGTGGGACTCGCCGAACCACGGCGCGCCGGAGTGGGCGCGCAATGGTGCGGCGCGAACAGGTATGCCCATGGACCGACGAATCGCTCGAACCGCTGCGCTGCTCCTGCTGCTCTCCGCCTGCGCCAAGCCGGTCGATGCCGACGGCTTCGATGGCCTCGGCTTGGACACCGACGCCGGCACCACGTTGGGCACGGATGGGGGCACCGGCATCGATCGGCCGAACGACGGGACGTCGATCACGATGACCGGCGCGCCGTCGACCGCCGACGGCGGTGACCCGGAGTGCGGGATCGGGGCCAGCTGCGGCGAGGCGGCGCCGGAGGGGTGGTTCGGCCCGACCGCGCGCGCGCGCGTCCTCGGCGACGCCGCGATGCCGGACTGCCCCGCAGAATTCCCCAGCCCGGGGCCGACGGTGCTCGAGGGCTACCACGATCCCGGCCCGGCGGTCTGCGGCTGCACGTGCGAGGTCCAGGAGGCCCAGGCGTGCATGTCGTACGCGTACTCGTACGCCGACGCGAGCTGCAGCGCATTCTCGAACTTCCAGCAGTTCAGCGCCGACTGCCACGACTTCGCGATCGCCGGCGGGGCGTACTTCTCGATCTACCAGCAGGGCCAGCCGTTCTGTCAGCAGATGAAGACGACCGAGCTGCCCGAGGTCCCGTGGGACGCGAGCATCCGCAGCTGCAAGCTGCCCGACGATCCGAAGCCGTGCGGCGACGAGGGCGTGTGCATGCCCGACGCCCCCGCGGGCTTCGAGCCCGGCGCGTGCATCTACGCCGAGGGCGATCTGCCGTGCCCCGCGGGCCCGTACGCGACCAAGTACGGCTACTACTCCGGGGTGGAGGACGCGCGCAGCTGCAGCACCTGCACCTGTGGTCAGGGCACGACCACCTGCACGGCGACGATGCAGGTCTTCGACGGGGCCAACTGCGGCGGCAACCAGGTCGCGGACGCGCCGGCGAACGTCTGCACCCCGGCCACCGGCGCGTCGGTGGGCCTCAACTTCACCGGCGAGTCGAGCTGCCCGGTCGCCACGGCCCCCGAGCCGATGGGCACCGTCGCGCCGATGGGCGAGTTCACGTTCTGCTGCACCGAGTGAGCCGTCGACCCACGCCTCGGGCGCGGGCGACCGGCTACACTGGCGAGGCATGGATCCCACCGCCGACGCCGCGACCGTGACCTGGGAGGCGGACGGCGAGGCGCTCGGGGCATCGCGATGGATCGCCGTCATCGTGGTGCACCCCGACCCGCAGTGGATCGGCCGCCGCACCGCGCTTGCGGTCGATGTGCCGTTGGTCCTCGGACGGGCGTGCACCGCGTTCGGCGACGGCGCGCTCGAGGACGCCCACACCTCGCGGGCCCACGCCGAGCTGCGGTGGGTCGGCGACGAGGGCGTCGACGTCGTGGATCTCGGGAGTCACAACGGCACCGTCGTCGACGGCGCGCCGGTGGTCTCGGCGCGGGTCAACGACGCCGGCCTCGTGGGAATCGGGCGGATCGTGATCGCGCTCGAACGCGATGTGCCGCCGCCGGACGATCCGATCGCGCTGCCCGAGCTCGTCGGCGACAGCGGCCAGCTCCTGCGCGTGGTCACGGCCGCGACGACGTTGGCGGCCCGCGGTCGACCCGTGCACGTCGTCGGCGAGCCCGGCGTGGGCAAGGCCGCGCTGGTGCGAGCGATCCACGATCGCGTGCGATCCGGGCCGTGGGTGCGCGTCACGGCCAACGATCCCAGCGCAATCGCAGCGGCGGCAGCGTCCGCCGCCGGAGGCACGCTGCTGGTCGAGCGCGTCGAGCGGGCCGAGGACTCGACCTGGGCGGCTCTGCTCGGGCTGCTCGACGTCCCGAGTGACCCCGACGCGCCATGGATCGCGCTGTCCTCCCGCGCGGGACCCCACGAGCCGCTCGCCGCCCTGCGCTCGCCCCACGTCCGTGCCCGCATCGCCGCGTCGACGCTCCGCATCGCGCCGCTGCGCCGACGCCGGAGCGACCTCGCGCAGCTCGTGCACCACATCGCGCGGCGCTACGCCGGCGACGACGCGACGCTCGACGGCCGGCTCGTGCTCACGCTGCTGCGCCAGGCCTGGCGCGGCAACGTGCGCGAGCTCGACGCGGTGATCGAGCGCATCGCGATCGAGAGCCCGCAGCCCGGCCGGCTCGTGGCCTTCGATGGCCTCGACGAGCTCCTCGGGGTGATGCCGCGCCCCGAGGTCGCGACCGCCACGCACGGCCCGCGTCCCGAGCCGTTCGTCGTCGGCGCCGACGGCCTGTCGTTCACCACGCCCGACGGATCGACCACCGATCTCTCGAATCGCCGCGTCCTGGCGCGCGTGCTCGCGGCGCTGCTCGAGTCCCACCACGGCGCGCCCGGCAGCCCCGTCGCGGTGAGCGATCTGCTGCGCACCGCGTGGCCCGGCGAGCGATTCCAGGCCAAGGCCGGCGCGAACCGGGTCTACGTCGCGCTCACCACCCTGCGACGGATGGGCCTGCGCGAGCTCATCGCGCGCGTCGACGGCGGGTATGCGATCGATCCGAACGTCGCGCTCCGCATCGTTCGATAGCCGCCGTCACACCGCGACGCCGAGGCTCCGCGCGACGCCGACCCCGAGCTGGACCAGGCCGAGCGTCCACACCGGGAACACCACCACCACGCCGCCCGCCCCCGCCGCGCGCAGCCACTGCCCAGGGGCGCCGTACTGCGGCCGTCGGCGCCAGCGCAGGGCCAGATCGGCCGCGAGCAGCAGGATCCCGCAGCACAGCAGCGCGGCGACGTCGTGCTTGCCGCTCATCCACCACACCGCCGTGCCGATCAGCATCGCGGGCACGAGCTCGAACACCGCGAAGAGGTTCATCGCACTTTGGTTGATACGGCGCGGGTCGGCCGGGCGCCAGCGCTCGACCCGTCATTTAAGGCTGCCGGCGTCTGTCACCGACCCGCGGACCGCCTGCGCGCGATCGGGCAGGCCGAGCTCGTCGTACACCGACGCGACGTCCTCGCGCACCGACGCGTAGTACTCCGCGGCCGGATCCTCGACGTAGGCCATGAGCTCGAGCGTGTCCTCGAGATCGGCGATCGCGACCTCGCGGTGCCCCGTGAGCGCGGCGAGCCGCCCCGCGGTCGCGACCGCGGCCACCGAGTCCATCGTCGGCGGCGTCCGATCGCCGAGCGCGACCTTGACCTGCTGCGCGAGCGCATGGGCGCCCTCGTGATCGCCGAGGTCGAAGCGCACCCGGGCGATGTTCGCCCGCTCGCTCCACGCCTTGACCTCCTGCGCACCGCCCAAGGCGAAACGGATCTCCGCGCCGGCCTCGAGGTAGCCGATGACCGCCGGCAGGTCGTCGCGCGCGTAGGCGATGTACGACAGCGCGCGGAGGGCCCGCGCGTACTCCAGCGAGCGGGGGCCGTGGTGCGCCAGCGTCATCGCCTGACCGCGGAGCGCTGCGGCCTCGGCCTCGTCGATCCGATCGAGCCCGTGCAGCGTCATCGCGAGATCGACCCACACGCTCGCGAGCCGCATGTCGTCCTCACCGAAGGCCGCGATCAACCGGTCGCGCTCGCTCGTCAGCCGGGCCAACGACTCCTCGGTGTGCCCCTGGAGCGCGGCGACGGTGGCGAGGTTGTGATCGACGGCGGCGAGCTGGGCGGCGCGGCGCGGCGTGTCCTCCACCATCGAGTCCAAGATCGCCTGCGCGGCGACGAGCGCCGCCTCGGCCTCGGCGTAGCGGCTCTGGGCCGTGCGCAGCGCCGCGACGTGCATGCCGCGGATCGCCAGCAGCGAGGCGGGCACGCCCTCGGTGCGCGCGAGCAGGGCGTCGAGGTCGCGCAGCGTCCGGCCGGCGTCGTCGAGGCGACCCATCTCCGCCTCGATCCAGAGTCGCTCGAGGTCGACCTCGACCCGTGAGACATCCGAGCGCGCGAGGCCAGCCGCCTCGGCGGCGATCTGCAGGGTCGCGAGCGCAGCGGTGGGATCGTCGAGCAGATCCTGTACGGAAGCCAGGCGCGCCCCCGCGGTGGCGACCTGCGCGTGGGCCTGGAGCGCCTGCGCCTGCACGAACGCATCGGCGAGGATGATCCGGGCGTCGGCGAACCGGCCCTCCCAGCGCGCCATCCAGCCCCGGGAGATCGCCTCGTCGATCGCATCCAAGGCCTCGGGCGCAGCGGTGGACGACGCCTCGGGGCCGACGGCATCGAGACACGCGCTCGGGCTCTCGAGCTCGAACAGCGCCGCGCGGGCGCGGGCCGGCGCGCGCTCGAGACCATCGACGAGCGCCGCCGTGTCGCGTCGCGCCCGACCGAGGCAGCGCAGACGCGCATCGCTGGCGCGCAGCTCTGGGGCGAGCGTCGGACAGACCGCGGCGTAGGCCTGTGACCACGCGGCGACGCGCGCGTCGAGTGCATCGAGGATCGCAGAGGCCCCGTCGCCCCCGAGCTCCGCGGTGACCGTGGTGCGGAGCTCGTCGCGTCGGCTGTCGCTCCATGCGCCCTGCTCGATCGCGATCGTCTGCTCGCAGGCCTCCGCCCGGGGCAGCAGTGCCGCCGCCATCGCACACGCCGGGACGAGCAGCCATGCCCAGGCCCGCGACACCCGCCGCGGGGGACGCAACGCCGCCAGCAGCGAGGGCATGTCTGGCTATCGCCGCGACGGCGTCGGCGACAGACCGCGTTGCAGCGCGAGCCCGATCGATCGCGGCACCTCGCCGTCGGTCGGGATCGACGGGGGGCCGAGCGACTTGACCGCCCCGAGTTCGCCCACCGGTACCCGCGCGAACGGCCGCACGCCGTACAGCACCTCCCAGGCCGTCAGACAGAACGCGTACTGATCGCTGCGCGCGTCGACGTCGGTCCCCGCGTGCTGCTCCGGGGCCATGTACGCCGGCGTGCCGGCGCACGGCGACTCGTACGGGCCGTCGCTCGCGACCCCGAGCGCCAGGCCGAAGTCCGTGACGCGCGCGCGACCATCGGCGCCGACGAGCACGTTCGGCGGCCTGAAGTCGCGGTGGACGATCCCGACCGCGTGCGCGGCCGCGAGCCCCTGCCCGGCCGAAGCGAGCACGGCCAAGCGCTGCGCGATCGAGTGGCGCTCGCCGAGCCACACCGCCAGCGTCGGCGCCGTCACCAGCTCCATCACCACGTAGGTCGCCAGACCGTGGGTCCCGACGTCGTAGACCGGCACCACGCACGGATGGGACAGGCGGGCCATCGCCCGGGCCTCGCGGAGCAGGCGGCGCCGGTCCTCGACCGGCTCGCCGCGCTGCATGACCTTGATCGCGACCCGCCGATCGAGCCGCGCATCGTGGGCCTCGAGCACGACGCCCATCGCTCCGCGCCCGATCTCGGCGCCGATCGTGTATCGGCCGAGCGTGACGCCGCTCCACTGCGGCGGCATCGACCACAGGAGCGACGGCCCGACCGAGTCGGTGATCGTGGCGGTCGCGGGATTCACGGGTGCATCGTAACGTCCGGGCGCCGAACGACCATTCCCTGCGGCCGACTTCGGGCCGCAGCGCGATCGCGAACCGCCACGCCCCGCCGCGGGCCGAGCGTCAGCGTCGCTTCACGAGCCCGTCGATGATCGCCCGCCCGCGGTGGCCCCAGATCGGGTGCGGCACCCGGCACGCCTCGTCCGCGAGCGCGTTCGCGGCGGCGGAGGTCGTGGTCCCCTCGCGGGCGGCCCGCTCGAGCACGCGCTTGGTCACCACGAATACTGCGTTGTCCCAGGTGCGGCCGAAGTGGCGCTCGATCGCCGGATCGCCGTCGACCTGGCCGTACTGCTCGTTGGCGCAGTTCACGATGCCCATGCGGTTGGCGACGAAGTCGGGCACGTACGCGATGCCGCGCTCGGCGAGCAGGCGATCGTCGCGGCGGTCGTCGAGCAGCTGGTTGTTCGCGGCCCCGCAGACGATCGGCGTCTTCAGCATCGCGATCGTCTCGGGATCCAACACACCGCCCAACGCGTTGGGCGCGAACACGTCGCAGGGTTCGGCGAAGATCTGCCGATCACCCGGCGCCGCCTGGCGGATCTCGATCGAGGTCGAGCCGTGGCCCTCCTTCGCGAGCCGGGCCTGCACCTCGGCGACGCGATCGGCCGAGATGTCGGTCGCGAGGATGCGACCGACGCCGCGCGCGACGAGCTCGTCGATCATGAAGCCCGCGACGTTGCCCGCGCCCTGCATCGCGATGGTCTTGCCGCGCAGCTCGCCGCGGCCGAGGTGATCGAGCGCGGCCTCCATCGCGCACACGACCCCCTTGGCGGTGGCCGCCGACGGGTTGCCGCTGCCGCCGACGGCCGGGGGCACACACGTCACGTAGCGCGTGGTCTCGAACACCGACGCCATGTCGGCGGGGCCGCTGCCGACGTCCTCGGCCGTGATGTACACGCCGCGCAGCGAGGTCGTGAAGCCACCGTACTCGCGATACAGCGTGCGGCGGTACGTCGGATCCTGCCACGGCGCGTCGGGGCGGCGCACGATGATGCCCTTGCCTCCGCCCCACCACAGGCCCGCCAGGGCGCTCTTGCGCGACATCCCGAGCGACAGCCGCAGCCCGTCGCGGAGCACGTCCTCGAGCCGCGCGTACGGCCAGAAGCGCAGGCCGCCAGCCGCCTGGCCGCGCACGGTCGCGTGCACGAAGGCGCCGAACAGCGCGCCGGTCTCGGGCCCGATGCCGAGGAACACCGCCTCGTGGCGGTGCACGTCGCGGGCGTCGCTGCTCATCCACGCCGCGAGCTCGTCGAGCCACGGTGCGTCCGCGACCATCTTCCCCTGCGCGTCGTCCCAGTAGAGCGTGGCGCGGCCGCCGTGCGCACGCAGCTGGTCGATGAAACCCTCGGGATCGAGCTCGAGCATTCCGGACATGGTGGGCGGTGTGTACCAAGATCGCGTAGCGCTGCGCCTCGCGACCCCGTGAGCTTCCGCCGGAGCGCGCGCGCCGGTGCGGCCTGCTAGTCTGATCCCGCGCATGTCGTGGCTCCTCGCGGGTGCGGTGCTGGCCGCGGTGGCCTGGATCGTCGCGATCGCGATGACGCCGGTCATCCGGGGTGACCGGCGTCGCCGGCTCGCCGCCGAGGCCGTCGCACTGCAGGTCGAGGCCGACCGCCTCGAAGCCGCGCGGCCCGGCGGCGAACCCGAGCGCGCGATCGAGGTCGAGTCCGCCAGCCAGATCGAGCCCCGCGCCGAGCGGGGCCCGTGTCCGCGCTGCGGCGGCAACCTCCATGTCCTCGCCCACACGGTGCGCAGCGTCGGCACCGGCGGCGCGGAACGACTGCGCCACGTGGTGTGTCGCTGCGGCGGCTGCGGCACCGAGCGCGTGACGTGGTTCAGGGTCGGCCCCCGCGGCGTAACCGCCGACGGCATCCCCCCGTCCTCGTGCTAGGATTCACAAATGGCCGATCAGACCAGCGGCTACTGCACCCGGTGCGACCACGCCGTCGAGGTCGAGCACCGCTACTCGTACAGCACCCGCAAGTGGGTCCGCATGTACCTGGCGATGCCGCTGGTCATCCTGCCGTTCTTCCCGCTCCTCGCCGCGGACTACGTGTTCTCGCTCCCGATGTGCATGCTCTACATGCTCGGCATCGGTCCGGTGCTGGTGATCGTGCGTGATCCGGCGTTGTGCTGCGAGTGCGGGGCCCTCGTGGGCAAGGACTCGCGCGCCCCCGCGCCGACACCGTCGACGCCCTGACCCTCGAGGGCGCCGGTCCGCTCGACCGACGCCCGAGCGCGGGGCTCACCAGCCGCCGGGCTTGTCGAGACCGGGGGCAGCTTCCTCCCCCTCCTCTTCCTCTTCGGACTCGTCGGGCGCGGAATCGCCGTCGGGCGCCCCGTCCCCGTCTTCTTCTTCGGCGGCGCCGTCGGCATCGGGCGACTTGGTGGATTGCTTCTCGCAGCCGCCGAGGGCGGCGAGCGAGACGATGGTGAACGCGAGCACGGCGGCGCGGGTCATGTGGCCGCGAGAGTAGCAGCGCCCCCGGGGAACCTCCACATCGCGGCGTGCGGCGAGGCCGGCGCCTCGATCCATGGATTCACGCGCCGAGGTAGGCGACGATCATTCGCACCAGCTCGTCGGCCAGCCGCGCCGGTGGCAATGCAGCTTGGGCGGCCTGGCCGGCTTGGCCCGAGTCGGTGACCCAGCGGTGGGTCAGGGCTTCGAGCATGTCCACGACGAGCCGCGCCGCGACGTCGCGATCGCGGACGGTGACGCCGGGGATCGCTGCGAGGGCCGCGGCGAGGGCGACGGCCGAGCGGTCCTCGAGGGCACGGACGCGCCGGCGCACGGCCGGGCCGTGGGGCACCTCCTCGAACAGGACGCGATGGAGGCGTGGGGCCTCGGCGTGCAGGCCGACCATCACGTCGACCATCGCGCGCGCGAGCGTCTCGAGGCGGAGCGCGCCGAGGTTGCCGGCCAAGCCCGCCATCACGGCTCCGAGCTCGGCCTCGGCCCGCGCGAGGTGGCGCTCGACCAACGCGTGGACCATCGCGTCCTTCCCGGGGAAGTACTCGTACAGCGTGCCGACCGACACCCCCGCGGCCTCGGCGATGTGATTCGTGGTCGTGCCCGCCCAGCCGCGGCGCACCAGAACCCGAGCCGTCGCCGTGAGCAGAACCGCGACGGTGTCGCGCCCGCGGGCCTGCGACGGCCGGCGACGGGGCCCCAGCTTCGGTTTCGTGGCGGTTCGCGGTCGACGGGCGGCGGTGGGCATGGGGCGCTCGAACCCGAGTAACGAACCCGAGCTTTTGCTCGGATACTAGTCGAGTCCGGAGTCGTCGCCCATGCCCATCGTCGCCACCCTCGGCCTGCTCCTGTTCCTCGTGCCCACGTTCGCCGTGCGCAGCTGGCTGCAACTCCGCGCGACCGGGGCCACCGGCTTCGTCGGCGTGCGCCCCGGGGGCGGCGCGGTCGAGTGGATCGCCGCCGCGATGATGGTGCTGGCGTACGCGCTGGTCCCCGTGGCCGCGCACATCGGCGCGCCCCTGCTCACCCACCCGTCCGCGATCGTCGTCGGCGCCGGCCTCGTCGTGCTCGGCACCGCCGGCACGTTCGTCGCCCAGGCCGACATGCGCGACAGCTGGCGCATCGGCGTCGACCCGCATGCGCGCACGCGCCTGGTCACCGACGGCGCGTTCCGCTGGGTCCGCAACCCGATCTTCACGTTGATGATCGTGGTGAGCCTCGGGCTCGCACTGTGCTGCAGCACGCCGGTGGCCCTCGTCCTGCCGATCGCGCTCGTCGTCGCGCTCGAGCTGCAGGTCCGGATCGCCGAGGAGCCGTACCTGCTGCGGACCCACGGTCAGGCCTACCTCGACTGGGCGCGGCGAACAGGGCGCTTCGTGCCGGGGCTCGGGCGGCTGTGAGGCCCGCGGCGAAACGTCGAGCCGCACGACTCCGGCCTGCGCGTCACTCCATCGTGAGCCGGTGCTGCGCGACCGCACCCAGCTGCGGGCTGGACCCGCGCGCGACCTCGTGCATGCAGGCCTGTACGAGCTTGATGGTGTGATCGTCACGGCTGCGCGACGCGGCCGCGGCGAGGCTCGACCAGTCCACCGCGGGTACGGACGCGAGCCGCGGCGCATCGGTGCGGCCGTGGGTCGCCTGCACCGCCGCGATCGCGGCGACCTGGTGGGCGACCAGGCGCACGCGATCGTCGGGATGCAACGCAGGCAGGAGCGTCCGCACCGCGCTGGTCGACGTGATGCCGTGGAGGAACACGAAGCGCTCGCGGTCGGTGGGCGCGGCGAGGTACGCCTCCGCGACGGCGGCGAGCAGCTCGTCGAGCGCGGCGTCGATCGGCGTTGCGTTCGGATCGTAGGACTCGACCGCGTTGATGAACGCCGCGTCGCCCTCGAGGACGGCGAAGCGATCGAGGATCAAGCCGGCGCCCTGGGTCGGTACGACGGGCACGTCGGCGAGGACGGCCGCGGGCGATCGGCCGGCGATCGGGCGGCGGCCGGGATCCCCGGGCAAGCCCTGGTGGCGCGCGGCCCAGTACGCCAGGCCGTGGGCGAGCTCGATGCGGCGCGCCTCACTCGGCGCCCGCAGCCATGCACGCCACGCATGCGCCGTGCGCAGCACGCCGTGGAACGCGGCTCCGATCACGGGGCTCGTCGACGCGCAGCTCCTCGATGAAGCTCGCCACGAGCGACGCGCGCAGCTCCACGCGCCCCAGCGCCCGCGGCCACTCCCCTCGTGGGAGCGGCTCCGCGGTCCGAGACGGCTCGAGCCGGCGCCCGTAGTCGGCGACGAACGGCGCGATGCGATCGGCGTGCCCCATCGCCTCGAGCGCCTCGGCGGCCATCGGTCCGTGGTTCGACAGGCCGCCGGCGAACTCCACGTCGGTGCCATGCAGGGTGACCAGCGCCGCGTCGAGCGCATCGGCGTCGGGGGATCCGCTCGCGTCCATGCTGCAAGGATGGATCGCCCCGCGACTGCCACACAGCCCGCGGCCAACGCGTTGGCCTCGGGCCGACGGATTGGCGCGGCCATGGGGGTCCGAGTTCCCGGCGCGTCCGAGCTTGGGCCTCACCGATCGCGCCGCGCCCGTGGACGCGCGCCGCGACGCCGCTACATACGTCTGGCTGGAGAGAGGCTGATTTTCATGCGAGAGCACCGTCGCGAAGCTGCATTGTGTGGGGTCCTCGGGCTCGTGTTGTCGGCCGGCTGCGCAGCCGCGAGCGACGACGCGTCCGACGTGGCGTTCCGTGGCGCCCCTGGTCCGTTCTCCGTCGCGTTCGACGACTGCCAGGAATTCGCCGGGGTGTTCCCGGTCCCGCTGGCGAACGTGGCGTCGCGGGTGCCGGCCGACTACGCGCCCGCGACCTACGACGGCGTGAGCGGCTTCGTCGTCTTCCGCACCGTGCAGTGCGAGGGCCTGGTCTTCGACGACGGCGAGGCCGAGGACGGGTCCACCATCATCTCGCAGGTCGGCGTCAACCTGTTCGCGCCGCAGGGCGAGGGCGACATCAACAACTACGCCCTGCACTACAGCTCGACGAGCAAGGACCTCGTGCAGCGGCTGAAGCACGCGGGCATCGACGCCAAGCGAATCGACGACCTGGAGTTCGAGTTCGACGACGGCGAGTACACCATCGTCAACCCGAAGAAGCAGTACCGCCACCGTATCGAGGGGCCGGCGAGCGATCCGCCCGCGAGCGACCCGGGCATCCCGTTCCTCGCCAACTGGTGGCAGGACGACGGCCCGACCAACATCGTGATGTCGACCGACATCCCCGCGCTGTTCCAGGGCGACGGCTCGCAGGTGCAGGTCACGACCAAGCCGAACTCTGCGGTCGCCGAGCTCCTCGGCGGCACGGTCACGGCGCCGTCGGTGTTCGCGATCCGCGGCATCATCCCGGATGCAGTGATGGACGTCGCTCCGGTCGAACTCTGATCGGCGCGCTCGCAGACCGCCGTCGTCGTGGCACGATGACGAGCGTGCCGCGCTTCGCACCTCCATCGATCACCGTGACGTCGGCCGTCGCCGCCGCGACAGCGCTCGTGCTCGGCTGCGCCGGCACGGCCGGGCCCGCGCGCATGTCCCCGAGCGGGGCCGGCCACGCCTCGCCTCCGACGTTCGCCCGACCGACCGACTGGCCCGCAACGATCCTCTTTCCCGCGATCTACGATCCTGAGTACGCGACGGTCACCGTCGGCGACGTCGGCGATCTCCGGATCCAACATATACTCGAGCACACGACGATCGCCGAAGCCGCGCACGAGTGGAGCGAGTTGCTCCGCGCCAACGGTCTCGTGCCGCGCGAGCGGTGCGTCGACGCGCCGACGCACACGTGCGTGTGGACCGGCCACGATCGACTCGTCGTCATCGCGATCCGCCCCCGCCGGGGCAGCGACCACGTCACGGTCTCCGTGCAGTGGCTACCGATCGGCCACACGCCGCCGACGCACTTGCCCGGTCCGTGCGTGGAGCCACCGGAGCGGCAGCGCGAGCTGCTCGTCGTCTCGTCCGGCGTCGATCATGGAGGCGAGTTCCGGCGAGTGCGCACGCGCTCCACGCTGACGTCGCACCCCGCGATCGACGTCGACGGCGACGCGCGACTCGACGTCCTCGTGCCTCACGCCAGCGGCGGCGCGTGTCCGTGGGACGTCCCCCACGACGTGTACGTGATGCGTGGTACCTGTGGTCACAAGATCGGCACGATCGCCGGCCCACTCGACGCCGCGACTCAGACCACCACGTTCCACAGCGGGATCCGTGAGATACGTACGAGAGCATCCTGGGCGTCGAGCGGCGAGACGGACATGGTGCCGGACCACCACACACGCGCGCGCAGCTATCGCTTCGACGGGCAGGTGCTCCGCCAGATCCAGGACGACACACGATCGGGGCACTGCCACCACTGCAGCGTCTCGAGCTGCTCGGAGCAGTGAGATCCGCCCGCTGCCGAGCGCAGCGGGAGCGTGGGCCCCATGGGCCGACCTCACCTTCCTTCCCGCGTGGGTTCATGCGCAGAATCGGCGTGGATGAGCTCTCCGCACGGCGCCGACCACCCCTGGCCCCGACACGACAACTCGACGTGGCCGCGGCGTTGCCTGATCGAGAACGCCGCGGTGCACCCCCACGAGCCGTGGCTCGCGGTCGCGTGCACCGACTCCGCCGCCGAGCTCGGGGCCATCTTGGTGTTCGACGCGCAGACCGGGAGCCTGCGCTCGACGACGGTGATCGACGGCTTCGTCGGGTGGAGCGATCCCGGCCTGCTGCGCTGGCACCCGGACGGCCTGCGCCTCGGAACCAACGTGAGCACCAACGGGATCGGCCTGGTCGATCGCGCCGAGTACGTCGGCGCTGCATTCCCCGACGAGACCCGCGACGGCGGCGTCCGCTACCTGTGGATTGGCGACGAGATCTTCACGGACACCGGCGCGCTGTTCCGGATCCAGCAGGGCGACTGGCGCTTCGACTTCGAGCCGCTCGACATGCCCGAGCTCCAGGCCATCGAGTGGAACGCGACCGGGAAGTTCGTGGTCGGTCGCGTCGGCTCGGGCGTCGCGGCGTTCGATCCGATCGCGCAGCGCGTCGTGTACGAGCAGGCGCTCGCGGGCCCCGGCGGTCCCGGCACGCCCCACTGGTCGCCCGACGGCCGCTGGTGTGTCCGCCGAGAGTTCGCCGTGCACCCCGCGAGCGACCGGCTCCTCTTCGTCGACGGCGACACCGGCCGCGTCCACGGCGTGCGGACCCCGTCGTCGCCGCGGATCGACGAGATCGTCTGGTCGCCCGACGGCGCGCTCGCGGTCAGCAGCCACGTGCACGGGATCGGCGGCGCGCGGTCCGATCGGCGCGTGGACGTCTTCCGCGGCGGCGAGCGCCGCTGCACGATCGAGCTCGGCCCGCGCGCGATCCAGGCCTCGCACAGCATCGCCGATGCGAGCGGCGTCGCCTGGTCCCCCGCGGGCGACGGGCTCGCGCTCCTCCTCGACGGGCAGCGCGTGCAGATCCACGACGCCGCCACCGGCCGCGTGCTCGCCGGCTTCGACGCACCCGCGCCGCCGATCCCCGCGGGCCTGCCGGACTCCTACACGAAGGGCCACCGCCCCGACTTCGGCCACCCCGGCGACCTGATGTGGACGCACCAGCATCGGATCCTCCGCATCGCGCCGCACTTCGTCGGAGTCTGGTCGATGGACGGCTCGAAGGTCGCGGAGTTCGTGGTCCCGACGTAGGGTGCCTGCGGCGTGCACCGCGTTGACGGGGTTTCGGGCGTCCGGTAGACCCATTCTCGCCGTGCTCGAGATCCGACTCGACCAGTTGGTCGTGCTGACGCCGCCACGCGCGGCGTTCATCGACGCGACGTGCGACCACTTGCGGGGGGTCTGGCCGCGCGAGTGCGCGACCCTCGGGCGGAGCGGGCTGCGGGCCTTCGTCTCCACGTCTTGCGGTCGCGCGCGCAGTCACGGCCTCGAGGGCGAGTTCGAGGTCCGGCGGTTCATCGAGCTCGCCATCACGTTCGGTGCCGAGTTCGACGCGCAACCATGGGCACGGGCCGCGCTCGAAGGGCCGCTCGGACCCAGCCGCATCGCACGCCTGTGGACAGCGGCGCTCGCCGAACTCGAACGCGGCTAGCTTCGGACGACGGAGAGGACACATGGGCCTCAAGAAGCTGCTGGCCAAACTGAAGCTGAAGCGGGCAAAGGCCAAGGACTCTGCGCCAGACCAGCCGACGGCAGTGAACGAGGACGCCATCACGCGGTGCAACGACGCGACGGTGGTGCTGCAACCGCCACTCCGGCATGGCGTAGGCGGCCGCGGCAAGTCCGGCGCGAACCAGACACATGACGGCGACGAGAGTGGCGACGGCGATGGCGAGGCGACGCGAGCGTTCCATGGGTGCGACGTGTGCCACCGGCGGCCGTCCGTGGCGATGATGTCGGGGTCATGGACATGCACGCGGCCGGGAGCTCGGCGCCGCGCGTTGACAGCAGCCTCCAAGCCGAGGGAAGTTCCGCTGGCGGGCGAGCGGAGCCGCATCGAGACCCAATGCAACAGCGAGCGTTCGGAGAGGCAGTGCGGGCGCGTCGACGGGCGCTCGGCGTCTCGCAGCTCGCGCTCGCGCTCGAGGCCGGCATCTCGTCACGTCACTTGAGCTGCATCGAATCGGGGAGATCGCAGCCCGGGCGAGATGTCGTCTATCGTCTGATCCGGGGCCTCGCCGTGGGGCCCTGTGCAGCAGCGGAGCTCGCACGTCTCGCCGGGTTCGTACCGCCCGCCGAGTGCAAGCAGACTCCGCGAGCCGGGGAAACCGTCGTGGTCACGCCCATCGACGCACTGTTCGCAGCCAGCGTCCATGCCAGCTGCATCGTCGATGGCGATGGGGTCGTGCTCGCGTCGAATGATGCATTCGACGCAGCGCTCGGCCTCGTGGCCCCGGCACCCATCCTGTGGTCGCGCGTCTGCGGAACCGGTCCACGGGATCTTCGGCGGCTCACCATCGATCCCTTTGGGCTCTCGTCGGTGCTGATGAATCGCGACGCGGTACTCGCCGCGTGGGATGCACGAGCGAGGGGGTCCGAGGCGTCCGACGTCGTGGAACACTATCGAATCCGTGGAATCGACGTCCATCTGCGCCCGCTCGTCGCACGGTTCTCGGATGACGCCCGTGCGCCGCGGCTCGAGAGCTTCGTCCCCGCGAGCTCGCAGGACGCGGAGCGCTTGGCTGCGTTGATCGCCGAGCGCACGTCGCCGGGCTGAACGGCCGGGCCGCTGTCGCCGTCGGGCAAACGCCACGCTACCGCGGGCTGGCAGCGCCGCGGGCGAGCTGTCGCTGTCCGGCGGCCGCGTCAGCGGCGCCGACCAGCGGCCTCGGCCACGAGTTCTCGCGGCCACACGGATTGCGGCGGTCCCGACCATGAACCATCGACGATGACGACGCGCGACGCCGCACACCTGCTCCCTGCTCTCGGATTGCTCGCGGCCTGCAACGGGGCGCCGGGCGACATCGTGGGTCCCGGATCGGACTCGGGCGACACGACCGCGGCGGCGTCGGCATCGAGCGACGCCACGACGTCCGCGGAAACCACGACCGAGGAATCGACGACCACGGAAGCTGCGGAAATCACGACCACCGAATCCACGACCACCGAATCCACGACCACCGAATCCACGACCACCGAATCCACGACCACCGAAACCACGACTCCCGGCGTCACGGGTCCCTGCTACCTCCCCGAGACCCATCCGTGGGCAGGCGCGCTGTGCGGCACCCCGATGCAACCGTGTCAGATCCTCGTCGAGGAGGTCGTCGATCCCGCGCCGGTGACATGGGAGCATGACGCCTTCCGTCACGGTAGCCCGTCGGTGACCCACGACGAGAGCTGCGCGCCGATCGTGAGCTTCGGTGCCACGTCGGCGCCGGACGACGTGCGCGGCGTGCTCGCCCACCGCCGCGGCGATGGTGACTGGGTGCAACGCGAGCGTCCGCTCGTCGGCAACGCGACGGTGGCTTGGGACAGCGAGCTCCATCTGCTGCGACTGATCGAGGCGCGAAGCACCGGGGGGCTCGTATCCCACTACACGTACGACGACGACGACGATGACGATGACGATGCATTCGAGGTGCAGCCGGTCACGACGAATCTGACGTCGGTCGCCGAGAGCCTCGGCAACGGTCGCTGGCACGCAGTCTCGATCGAGTCCGATCCAGAGGACGCCGATGTGTCGCACCTGCTGCGCTTCGACAGCGGAGCGTGGACTGACGAAGAGCTCGCCTTGGGCCTCGACTCGATCTACAGCGCGGACCTCGCGCTGTCGGACACCGACGAGAGTCACTTGATGTTCCGCGCCCTGCACGGCGACGCCTGGGGTGTCTTCTACGCCGCGCCACCCCATGACGCCGCCGAGTTCGTCCTGGACCTGCAGTCGAGCGAATACGTGATGTCGGGGCTCCACCTCGCGGTCGCCGGTTCGACGCCCCACGGCCTTGCCGTGCGCTCCGACTTCGCCACCGGCCGTGACGACCTCGTGCACTTCACGCGCGACGACGACGGCGTGTGGACCGTGCGCGAGCTGGCGAGCAACGATCTCGCCAACGACGTCGACTGCCCCGCCGCCGTCCTTGGCGCACCGACCTGCGAGTTTTCGCGGAGCAGGAGTCGGCAGGAGGCGATCGTCGCCAGTCACGGCGGCGACGTCCGCATCTTCTGGAGCGAGCGCCTCACCACCGGCACCGCAGAGGTCACCTGCTTCGACCCCGATGCGCCCTGCGGCTGGACCACGACTGCGCAGGAGACCATGCACACCCTGTGGATCTCGACGCCCACCGCCGATGGTTTCGACACGACCGCGATCCTCGAGCGCGAGCTCTGGATCTCCGACGTGGACATCGACGGCACCGGCAACATCCACATCATCGGCTTCGTCCCCGAGGCCAACGGCGCACGCATCGACTACCTGCTGCTGGGACCATGAAGCCCAGACGTCGTACGATGGTCGATCGCCCCCTCACACCCCGTGCCGCGCCAAGAACCCCTCGATCGCCAGCGCCACATCCATCGGTTGTTCGAACAACGCCGTGTGCGTCCCCTCGGACAACCGCAGCAGCTCCGCCCTCGGCTGCAACGCCGCCAGCGGGACCCCCACGGTTGCCGCCGGGGCGAAGCGATCGCGATCGCCCGCGATGATCAGCAGCGGCATCGTCAACTCCGGCAACACGTCGCGCGCGTCGTGCTCACCCGCCGCCCGGGCGATCGACGCGACGGTCGGGTGGTGCATCGCGGCGAAGTGCTCCTTGAACGCCGTGATGTCGCGATCGGGGACGTGCCCCGTCAGCCCCATCGCGCGGATCAGCACCGCAGCACCCGGCGCGCGCATCAGCGAGCCGAGGCCGAACATCGCCGCACCGACGCCCGACTCCGACAGCGACGTCAGCAAGCGCTGCGCCATCGGTCCGCCGAACGGCGGCAGCGCAGTGTCGAAGACGCGGCCCGCCGGGCCGAGCAATGACACCACGGCGCTGAAGCGATCGGCGTGGAGCCGACACGCCTCGAACACCACCTGACTGCCCAGCGAGAAGCCGACCACCGGCGCCCGCTCGATGCCCGCAGCGTCGAGGACGCGGCGCAGATCGTCGGCCATCGCCTCCATGGTCGTGCCCGCGGTCGTGCGCGCCGGCGCCGACGCGCCGTGGCCCTTGTAGTCCCACGTGATCACGCGACGACGCTGCTGCCACCGCGGCAGGACGCGGCGCCAGAAGAACTCGCTGGTGGTGATGCCGTTGCACAGCATCAACGGCGGCCCCTCGCCGCGCTCGCGCCACGCCAGGCGCGTGCCGTCGTCGCTCGCGACCCGGCGCAGCTCACCGCCCGGCACGGTCTCGCTCACCGACGCGCGCATGGTCAGCCGGTCGGCGCGGGCTCGATGTACGTCGTGAGATCGCCGCCGCCGACCTCGTACAGCGAGTCGCCGCCGGTCGCCCAGAAGTGGTTGAACGCGCCGAAGCCCATGCCCTCGACCAGCGAGCCGGTCGTGGTGTCGCTCGCACACGCGAACGACGGCGCAGAGATCAACACATAGGCGGCGATACGATGCGTTCTCACGGGCTCCTCTTCCGCGGCCACTCGATCGCCGCGGGTCGCGGTGACCGCACGCAGCCCCGGGTGGCCAATGGCCCGGCGCCGGTGTCTCCTTCAGAGTGCGGGAGATTTTCCGGGCTGGCAATGGTCGCGTGATGGCGAAGCCCCCGACCCCCGGTTTCTCGGCGGCCTGGGCGAACCGTCACGACAGTGCGTGGAGGATCGCCGCGTCGATCCAGGCGGCCGGATTCGGTCTTCGGGCGAGCTCACGCAGCGACGCGCCGAGTCCCATCAGCCCGACCCGCTCGCAGGCAGCGGCCGTGCGATCGAGATCGACGCGCGCCCCCACGACCCCGCGCCGCAGGCCGTGATGCACGAGCCGAGCGAGCACACCCGCGACCATCTCCAGCGCATCCTCGATCGCGTCGGCGCGCCGCGACGCGACCGCGCGATCGACCGGTGGCGCCGCGGTGGGGCCCGCCAGATCGAGGACGCAGAACCCCGTGGCCTCGCCCTCGACCGCGACGGGCGACAGCAGCAGGCCGCCGTGCGCGACCTGGACGCGGCCGACGATCGTCCGCGCTCCACCGCGCAGGCCCGCAGCGAGGGCATCGAGGGCGTGCGGGGCGATCGCGCGGTGGGCGAGCTGCACGTGGGCCTCGACGCCGTCGACGTCCCGCACGGTGGCGTGGAGGGTCTGG
Organism: Nannocystaceae bacterium; assembly: GCA_044344875.1. Lineage (GTDB taxonomy): Bacteria > Myxococcota_A > Polyangia > Nannocystales > Nannocystaceae > Xiheibacterium. Next base: position 17,858 of record JBIJCC010000080.1, on the reverse strand, counting down.
GTCGCGGGCAGATAGGCGACCGCGTCGACCCGCGCGATGGCGAGGGCGACGAGTCCCTCGGCGAGCACCCGCGGTCGCAGGGCCTGCGGGGGCCGGGCGACGAGTCGTCGACGCAACACCTCGAAGTCGCGGACGTACAGCGACGGCGGCAGCGCGCTCCGATCGCCGGTGCCCGGGAGCAGCGCGGTCGTGCCACGGCGCGAACCGAGCACGAGCCCGAGGTTGGCGCGACGCTTCGCCGCGCGCGTCACGACCTGCCCGTGGGCGAGCGCGCCCAGGCCGATCCCCGGCGCGACGCTCCGCCTGGCGATCGCCTCGGGCGTGTCGTCGCCGTCCTTCGTCCACTGGGTCTCGAGGACGAGTACGCTCCCGGCGTCGGGATCGGCGAGGTAGACGTGGGCCCACCGCGCGTCGCCATCGGCGAACACGCGCGCGCCCATCGACACCAGCCGCAGCTGCTCGAGCGCGGTCTGCTGGGCCTCGCCGACGCCGAGCACGTAGCGCGGTGGCAACGCGGCGTCGGGGTGGCGCGCCGCGCGGGCGCGGGCGGCGAGCTCGGTCAACAGCCGGACCAACTCGGCCTCGTCGTACCGCGCGGTGCGGGCCGCGTAGGCCTCGAGCTGGCGCTGCACGTCGTCGAGCGTCGCGACGATCCAGGTCGCGGTTCCGTGCCGCGACCGCAGGATCGCGAAGCGCTCCGCGAGCCGCTCGGGCGGCGCGAGCACGCCGTCGTCGAGGATCGCGGCGACCAGGGCCTCGAGCTCGCGCGAGTCGGCGGGGTCGAGGGCCGCGCGTCGATCCGGATCCCCGCCCAGCTCGAAGGTGCCGGCCGCGGTGCGCCGCGCCCAGATCGCGAGCGCCAGGTGCTCGCACGGGCCCGACGTCGCGCAGTCGCAGCGCGCGTACTCGGGGGCATCGCCGACCAGGAACCGCACCGAGCACGTCGGCAGGTGCACCGCGTCGCCCTCGACCGTCACGACCACACCGCGGCCGCGCATACCCACTGCGGCCGCGAAGATCTTGGCACCCAGGTGCTGACGTAGCACCGCGTCGTCGTCGGTGGACGTGGGCTCGGCCGCGCGTGCGACATCGGTCGCGTTCGCAGTCTCGCGATAGGCGAGCACGACCGCGATGCGGTGACGACATACGCCGGACGCCTTGCACGTGCACGGACATGCCTCGAGCCGCGCGCCGGGGGGTAGACGCGCGCAGACGCCATCGGCGAAGGTCCCGACCACGGTGCCGTCGTCCTCGATCGCGATCGTGGGGACCACGCCGGCCGCGAGCTCCCGCTGCGCGCGCTTGACCAGGCCGAGGTTGGCGAGGGCCGCGAGCGCCTCGGGCCCGAGGGCCAGCAGATCGGCGCGCGTCCCCTCGGCGCTCACCGCCGCACCCGCTCGGCGATGAACCCGACCAGCTCCCCCGGCGTCATCGCGCCGACGTGGGCCCCGTGCTCGACCAGCCGTCCGGCGAGCTCCCGGTCGTACGCGGGGTTGGCCTGCTCGTCGAGCGCCGCGAGCCCGAGCACCGTCACCCCCTGCGCGAGCAACCGACGCACCCGCTCGACCAGCACATGGTGGCTGGCGCCCTCGTAGAAGTCGGTGACGAGCACGACGATCGTCCGGCGCGGCGCTTCGACGAGCCCCGCGGCGTAGGCCACCGCGCGCCCGATGTCGGTGCCGCCGCCGAGCTGCACCTTCATCAACACCTCGACCGGATCGGTGACCTGCTCGGTGAGATCGACCACCTCGGTGTCGAAGATGCACAGGTGGGTCTTCACGCCGGGGAGGTTCCACAGGCACGCGGCCGTGACCGCGGCGTGGATCACCGAGCCCAGCATGCTGCCGCTCTCGTCGACGAGCAGGATCACCTGCCACCGGTCGAGCGCGCGGCGGCTCCGGCTCGAGAACAGCGGCTTGCGGATGAGCAGCCGACGCCGCTTCGCGTCCCAGCCGTCGAGATTGCGGCGGATCGTCTGCTTGGCGTCGAAATCGCGGGCCGACGCGAGCCTCGAGCGCGCCCGCATGCGCGTGCCGTAGCGGGCGCGACGCACCGTGACCGCGAGCTTCTCCATCAGCGCGCGCACGACCTTGGCGACGAGCTCGCGGGCCATCGCGAGCACCTCGGGGTTCATGAGGTGCTTGGTGTGCAGCACCGCCTGCAGCAGCGTCTCGCTGGGCTCGATCCGCGACAGCACGTCGGGGTTGGTGACGACCTCGTGGATCTCGTAGGTCAGGACCGCGTCGCGCTCGAGCGTCTCGATGGTCTGCTTGGGGAACAGCCGGTGGACCTCGTTGATCCACTGCGGCACGCTCAGCGACGACGGCGACAGGGAGCCCGCGCGATCGCGGATCTCGCGGTCGTCACCGCCGGGTAGGCCGCGATCGTACAGCCACCCCAGCGCGACGTCGGCCGCGAGCTCGTCGGCGGTCAGCGTCGTGCGCGAGGCGGTCGCGGCGTCGGCGGCCTCGCCGAGCACCAAGCGCCAGCGCACGAGTCGTCCGCGATCGTCCGGGTCGTGCCCCGTGTCCTCGCCGTCGCCCAAGGTCGCGACGACGGTACCAGACCTCAGCGCATGCGCTCGGCGATGGCCCCGGTGCAGCACAGCAGGTGCCGACGGGCCCGCACGAGGACCTCGTGCGACGACGACGCGACCTCGACCCGACCGCGCTCGGGACCTTCGGGGGGATCGAACTGCTCGAAGAACGCGCTCGGTGCCGTCGAGCCCGACATCGCCCCGACGAGCACACCGTACAGCGCGCCCCAGCCCAGGCCGAGCAGCAACGCGGTGACGAAGCCCCGCGCATCGAGCCCGTCGGCGGCGGTCAGCATCAGCACGAGGCACGACAGCGCGAGGACCACCGCCGCCGCACCCAACGCGCCCAACGAGCCATGGCGTTTCTTGGGCTCCGGCACGAGGCGATCGCCCCACGGCTTGGCGCGGCGGAGCGTCAGGACGTCCTCGTCGCCGAGGACGCCGAGGCCGAGCAGGCCATCGCTGGCCCGCGTCGCGTGCTCGTTGCTCTCGAACAGCACCGACACCTTCGCGTCGTCCCGCGTGCTCCCATGAACGTCCATCGCGCGCACCTCCGACGGGTGTTTCTTCAACCGTCATGCCAAGCGGCGGGGCCGGGATCCGCTGCGTCGACGGCCCCGCATCGCGTGCAGCGGAGCGCCGCCGCACGATCGAGCCGGATCGCGCGCGCACCGGGGCACAGACCCGGTGCGGCTCGCCCTCTCGTCACGCCGCCACCTCCCTGGCATGCAGGGTGCAACCGCACCCTCGTCGAGTGGCCCGCACCCCGCGGACCCTCGCATGGAGATGAACGACATGGGTGAGATCGCGAACAAGACCAAGGGCAGGATCAAGCGGGCCGCGGGCGCGCTCACCGGCAACACCGACCTCGAGCGCGAAGGCGCATCCGACGAGCTCGCCGGCGAGGCACAGGGTGCGGTCGCCGACGTGAAGCAGGCGGCCAAGACGGTGGTGAAGGCCGTGAAGAAGGCCGTGAAGTGAACGGCGCTCGGGCGACGCCGCCACCGCGCGTCGTCGCCCGATTCCCTCACGTATCGTCGAGACCGTAGCGGCGCATCGCGAGCTGGGCGGCACGATCGCGGGCCAGTCCCTCGGCGAGTACGGCCGCGTCGAGTGGCGCGAGCAGGTCGCGCGGATCGAGTCGGCCGTCGGCCGCGACGCCCGCCCCCGCGACGATCCGCTCCGCGATCGCGAGCCGCTCGCGCGGGGGAAAGTACGCGAACGCCTGCCGCAGCGACGGCAGCGCCTGCATGAAGCCGTCGGCCGACAGACCGGTCAGCGTGCGATCGATGACCGTGAGCAGCGCGTCGCCCTGGCGCAGCGGCTCGCGGGCGAGGGCGAACAAACCGCCCAACAGCTCGCCGATGCGCTCGGGGATCGCGGCGCCGCGCACCGCGAGGACCAGCGCGTCTTCGTCGACGGTCGCGACGCCCGTCTGCGCGAGGGCGTCGGTGAGCGACGCGACGAGACCGAGGCACGCCCCGCGGATCGACGGCGGCGCCTCCACGTCGGCCGCCCGGCGCAGCGCGAGTCGCCCGAGGGCCGCGGTGTCGAGCCCGAGTCGCGCGCCGAGCCAGGTGACCGTGTCGCGCAGGGCGACGACGGCATCGACATGGCCGCGCACCGGCGCCGCGTCGGCCCCGACCACGCCCTCGAGCAGCCATTGCCCGCGATCGAACGCGACCCGCAGCACCTCGTCGAGCACCGCAGCGTCGAGGCCGTGGTGCGCGTCCTGGCCGAGGAGCACCAGGCGTGCGAGCGCCCGACCGAGCACCTCGAGGTCGCCCTCGACGCGTAGGCCGTCGCGCAGCCGCCACAGCGTGCGCTGGGACAGCGCGCCGAGCCCCGCGAGCGCGGCCTCGTGCAGCACCTCCGCGAGGGCGATCGCACCCGCGGCCGCGTCGGCGCGGGTCTCGAGCGCACCGCGGGCGGCGTCGAGGAGCGTCGCGCCCCACATCGCCGCCTCGATCAGCGCCGGATCGAACGCCGTGCCGATCGCGACCCGCCAGCGCTCGGCGAGCCGCGCGTCGTGGCGACCGAAGCGACGGGCCTCGAGCCGCGTGACCCCGGGGATCGCGAGGATCCGCAGCCGATGCAGGACCGCCGCGCGTCGACGCCCGGCATCATCGGCGAGCGTGGCCTCGTAGTCGCCGGTGGCCGTGATGCCGACCGCCGCGAGCTCGGCCCTGGCGTCCTCCACCAGCGGCGGCCGCGGGGTCCCATCGGCGAGTCGACCGCGGTGCTCCCCGGTGAAGGCGTCCACGACCAACGCGAGTAGGGGATGCGTGCGCGGCGACAGCGGCCCGCGCAGCGACCACGGCAGCGGCACGTCGAGGGCCTCCTCGAGCAGCGCGCACGCCATGCCGTCGAGCACGTCGATGCGCAGCGGACACTGGTGATCGCGCAGGCGTCGGAGCGACTCGATCATCGTGCTCGCGGCGATGACGTCCGCCGGCGACACCCGCCGCTTGCGGGCGCGCAGCGTGGTGATGGCCCGCTCGAACATCACCCCGGCGGCGCGCTCGGGCCCCTCGTCCCACACCGCCTGGTAGTACGCCGGCGACGGCATCCCCGAGGCGTAGCCGCGGAACGCGTCGAGGCGACGGAACGAGAACGGCACGAGATAGATGCCCTCGCGACGCACGGGTGATCGGGCCGCGTCTCCATCGGGCTCGAACGCCGCAGGATCGGGCGGCGTGTCGGGCACCACGTCGAGCAGCCGCCGCAGCTCGGGCGCATGGTAGCCGCCGCACACGACCACCAGCGCGGCGTCGGGCGCCTCGGCCTGCACCGCCGCGATGCACTGGGCCATGAACCGCTCGCGGGCGCCGTCCCCGGCGCTCGCCGGTTCGTCGGCGCGCAGGGCCTCGAAGTACGCGGCGAGCCGCCCCTGCAGCGCCGCCGGATCGCTGGGCTGCTCGAAGAGGTGATCCCACATCGCGTCGCCGTTCTCGAAGCCGAGCCGATCGACGAGCTCGGTGAAGCGGACCGATCGGCGCAGATCCTCGTCGCTGTAGCGGTTCTCCCGCTCGCCGAACGCGGTGTGACCGGGCGGGAGATCGATGAACGCCGCCCCGAGCCGAAGCGCGCGCGCCCGCTCGAGCGCGACCCACTCGGGCGAGTACGCGGCGAACGGGTAGAAGCTCGCGCTGTGCCCGTCGTCGCGGTTGGCGAAGGAGTACAGCGCAATCGGAGGCCGGTGCCCGAGACCGAGCTCGTGCAAGCGCCCGTTCATCGACGACGGCCCCTCGACGAGCACCATGCGCGGCCGCACCGTGTCGATGACATGCGCCACGACCCGCGCGCACGCGGGGCTGTGGTGACGCACGCCGACGATCGTGACGCTCACGCGCTCTCGAGCCGGTGGCGCGCGGCGTAGTAGGCCTGGAAGCTCGGTCGATCGATCTTCGCGACGCGCTGCTCGAAGTACCGACGCAACCGCGCGAGGTCCTCGCGTTCGGTCTTGATGGCGGCGCCGCCGAGGCACTCGACGAGGTCTTCCGCGGTCGCACGGCGCATGCCGAGGAAGTGCGCGCGCACGCCCACGGCGTGGGCCACTCCCACGGCCTCGGCGGTCGACATCGCGGTCGACAGCCGCTCCATGGCCTGGCCGTCGGCGGTGAGGCCGGCCCGCAGCTCGCGGAACGTCGTGACCAGCAGCTCGAGGATGTCGTCGCCCGGTGGCTCGGCGACGCCGCTGCGCTCGAGCAGGCGCCGGGTCTCCTCGCGCACCAGGTCCATCTCGACGGCGAAGTCGGCGATCGGGAACACGGTCTCGAAGTTGAAGCGACGCTTGAGCGCCGCGCTCATCTCGTTGACCCCGAGGTCGCGGGTGTTCGCGGTGGCGATGACGTTGAAGCCGTCGCGCGCGAAGACCATGCCGTCGTCACCGGGCAGCTCCGGCACCGCGAGCACGCGATCGGAGAGCACCGACAGCATCGAGTCCTGGACCTCGAGCGGGCAGCGCGTGATCTCCTCGAAGCGGACCAGCATGCCCTGGCGCATGCCGGCGTAGATCGGCGACGGCACCAGCGCCCGCGGCGTCGGCCCCTCGGCGAGGAGCAGCGCATAGTTCCACGAGTACTTGATCTGATCGTCGGTGGTGCCGGCGCTGCCCTGCACCGTCAGCGTCGAGCGGCCCGAGATCGCCGCGGCCAGCAGCTCCGACAGCAGGGACTTCGCCGTGCCGGGCTCGCCGACCAGCAACAGCCCGCGGTTGGTCGCCAGCGACACCATCGCGCGCTCGACCAGCGCCGGGTTGCCCACGAACTTGCGGCGGATGCCCCGGGTCGGATCGCCGACGACGAAGGTCCGCACCGCCCGCAGCGACAGCTGCCAGCCCGGCGGCTTCGCGTCGCGATCGGCCTCGCGCAGCCGCTCGAGCTCGTCGGCGTAGAGCACCTCCGCGGGCGGGCGTTGGACGTCGCGGGGCGTCGTGGTCTCGGCCTGGGTCTTGCGCGCCATGTGAACTCGCTCCGTCGCGTACCGCGATCTACCCTCGCATGCCCTCGAGATCGCGGACCAGCTCGCTGAACGCCACCGGCGACAGCGCAGCGAACGACAGATCCGTCGTGGCCTGCCACTGACCATCGCGCAGCAGCGACACGGTCTTCAACTTCTGCTCGGTGGGCGTGCCCTCCATGTAGCCGATCGCCAGGCCGCCATCGAGGATCAACTCGGCGCGCAGGCCCGCGGACAGCGGCTTGACCATCTCCCACACCCAGCCGGCGTCCTGCGGCACGCCCTTGTGCCAGCCCCGCGACTCGAGCCCGAGGATCTTGCCCGTCTTCACCGTCACACCATCGACCCGCGTGAGCGCGTTGCCGGCGAGCTCCTCGGGCCGCGCGCGATAGACCGCGCGCCCGAGCTGATCGAACGGCTGCAGGATCTCGTAGTCGCCGAACACCTGCCCCCAGGCCGCCGCGTCGGCGTCGTCGAGCTCGAGCCGGTGCACCACGCCGACGGTGGCGTCCTCGGCGAGCGTGAACGGCCCGTCGTCGCGATCGGCGAAGGTGCCGTCCTCGGCGACGCGAAAGCCCGCGGTCAGCGTGCCATCGACGTAGACGCCCCACAGCACCCGGCGCACCAGGTGGATCATCAGCGGGTGGGCGACGAAGAAGTTGCGGAACCCGGCGGCGTCGAAGCGACGCTGCGCGCACATGATGAGCTCGAGCCGCAGCACCTGGCCCTGCGCGATGGTCTTGGCGTCCTTCTTGAGCGCCTTGTACTGCTCGATCGCCGCGGCGGCCTTCTCGGCGTCGTCGGATTTGCCGGCCTTGGGCAGGTCGCCGGTGCGCTTGCCCGCGGCGTCGCGGACGAAAGGCTTCAGCGCCTCGTCGAAGCCGACCGTGAATTGCCGCGGGCCGAAGTCGAGGCGCAGCGTGCCGTCGTCGTCGAGGCCGAGATCCGGCACCAGCCTGTCGGCGAGCTCCTCGGCCGACAGGCCGCGCGCCTGGGCGACCGCGTCGATCTTCTCGCGGGCCTTCTCCTGCAGCCCCTTGAACTTGAGCTTCTGGGCGATGCCGTGCAGGTGCATGAGCGCGACATCGGTGCCGATCGTCGCGAGCACGTCGAGGCCGACCACCGCGCGGGCGTGGGCGCTCTCGCCGGGCCACGCGCGGATCATCGGCGTCAGCAGGCGCGCCGTCGCGTCGTCGCCGAGGTGCCCGAGGGCCCAGAACGCCCACGCGTCCTTGGCCGGCGCGCCCTGGGCCAGCCACGCGCTGAACAACTCCCACGCGAACTCGGCGCTCGACTCGGGGTCGAGGGCCTTGGTGATCTCCTCGAGGATCGACAGCGGTGCGTCGAGCGGCGACAACTGCAGCACCGTGGCCAGGTGCGCGATCGCCTTGGGTGACAGCGCGCCCTGACGATCGCGCAGCCACGGCGGCGACAGAGTCGCGAGATCGACGAACTTGGGCGCCGTCGGCAGCTTCACCGGATACTCATCGGCGGGCAGCGCCAGCAGGGTCTGCACCGCCGCCTCGGCCGCGCCGCCGTACCGGGCCGCGACCGCGAGCAGCACATCGCGGTGCCGGCGGGCGACGACACGCAGGGCCCGCTGCGCCGCGGCGCGCGGCACCTTCTCGGCGCCGAACGCCAGGGGGACGAGCCCCGTCACCGCGACCTCGGGCATGCGCTCGAGCCACTCGATCGCGCCGGCGCGCAGCGTCTTCTTGTCGAGCGCCAGGGCGACCGGTCGGGCGAGCCGCGGCTCGGGGAGCTCGCGGAAGGTCGAGAGCACGTCCTGGGCGTTGTCGGCCAGCATCGCCACACACGTCGGCCACATCCGCTCGCCGAAGCGCGCGAACACGTAGCTCGCGCCCATGTGCGGCAGCGTGCCGTCGGCGAGCCCCGCCTCGATGAACGCATCGCTCGCGAGGTGCACGAGCTGCTCGCGGTACCAGGCGATCTCCGGCAGCTTCTTCCGCACGAGCGCGTCCATCTGCGGGGAGCGCCGCGGCACACTCTCGGGGATCCGCTCGCGCGCCAACCACCCCGCGTAGGGCTCGAAGCTGCGCAGCACGGACGCGCGCCCCTCGTCGCTCCACGGCGGCGGCACGAACGGGCCGAGGACCTCGAGCGCGAGGATCGGCAGGACGTTGCTGGGTCGCGGGGCCAGCCACGGCGGATCACGCAGCGGAGACGGCAGCGCGGCGTCGTGGGCGATCACGACGACCGCGCCGGCGCGCTCGGCCTCGAGCCACGCGCGCCCCTTCGCGTCGAGGTGGCCGGCGAGCGACGCGACGAGCGACGGATGCACCCGCAGCAGGCCCTTCAGCAGCGGCTCGGCGTAGGCGGCGAGCTTGCCCCGCCCGGTGACGATCGGCAGCAACACGACGATCCCGAGATCGGGCCGACGCTCGAAGTACGCCCGCGCGATCGGGGCCGCGGACTTCTTGTCGAGCACCGTGGTCAACGCGCGCGCCGACTCGACGCTCTCGATGCGCGCGAGCGCGGCCGCGGCTGCGTCACGGCGATAGTCGTCCTCGAGCAGCTTCGCGACCGTGCGCGTGGCGGCCAGGCCCGCGCGCGCGACGAGGGCGTCGGCGCCGTGCGGTTGGTGCTTCTTGGCGAACGCCTCGAGCAGCGCCCCGTCGGTCAACAGGTACGCGAGCCCCTCGGTGTCGCCGCTGTGGAGCGGCGCGGCCTCGAGGATCGCGGCGACATCCGCGGCGGCCCAGGCCTCGTCGGCGAAGACGAGCGCGAGCCCGAAGCGCGAGACCAGCGGCAGGCCCTCGCGCAGCGTCGAGGCGTGCGCGCGGGCCTCGGCCGCCGCCTCGGGGGTCGCCTGCGCGACCAGGGCCGCGAGCACCGGCACGATGTCCCGCGGCGCCCGCGAGACGCTGCTGTCCCAGTTGTCCTCCGGGGCGATCGCGGTCAACCACGTCGGCGACGGTTGATCCCAGGTCCAGTCGTAGTGGCGGTAGTAGCCGCGCATCCGCGTGAACGCGTCGAGCGCGAAGCAGAGGCCGGCGCGCGCGACCCACCACGACGCGAGCACGAGCAGGGCGTCGTCCTCGTAGAGCAGCACGGCCGTCGCAGCCTCGCGCTCGGCGTCGAGGGTCGCGGGCGCCTTGCCGATCGCGTACGTCGTCGCGATCGCGTCGAGCACCGCGAGCCCGGCCGCGTCGGCCTTGGGTCGCCCGAGCTCCCAGCGCGCCAGCGCCGAGCCCTGGCGCTCGTCCTTCGCGGTCACGATCCGGCGCAGCGCCGTCAGCAGCGCGCCGGTGTCGAGCGCCGGCGGGCTCGGCAGGCGTCGCCAACCCACGAGCGCGGCGGCGCGCTCCTCGTCGGGGAAGACCACGCGCGGGGTGATGTCGACGTCGGACGCGGCGATCGGCTCCGGGTTCGGCGAGGGTGCCACCGCGACGGCGGGCTCCGGCGGATCGGCGGGCTCCGGCGTCGCATCGGCGGCCGGTGAGGTCGCGGGGGCGGCCTTCGGCGCGCGGGGCTTGGCCGCGGGCGCCGTCGCGGCCGTCGGCGCGACGGTGTCGGCTGCGACCTCGACCTCGACGTAGCCCTTCTTCTTCTTCTCGGCGACGAGCTTGTCGAGCTCGGCCTTCGCGGCGTGCTCCGACGCGAAGCTCTTGGTCTGGGTCTGCCCGGCGGTGCCGATCTTCCCCCACTGCACCACGAACGCGGCGCCATCGAGGGTGATCTGCCAGAACTTGTTCGACGTGCCCTCGGAGAATTCGAAGCGGCGCATGGGCGCCCGAACGATACGCCAGCCGGGGCGCGACCGGCTGCGCATTCGAGCGGCGCACGGCCTGGTAGGCTGCGTCGCGCATGCGCCCGCGTTGCCTCGAGTTCGCCTCCGCCTCCGCCTTCGCCGCCCTGCTCGTGGCCTGTCGCCCGACCGCGGCCCCGCTCGCGCCGGTCGCCGCTGCGCCACCACCTCCCGTCGCTCCGATCGCCACCGCCGCCGCGCCGGATCCCGCGCCCACGCCCGAGCCGGTGACGATCGCGCCCTCCGGCGAGGGACGGTGCGAGCGCGACGTGGCCCCGCTCGAGCGGCGCGTCGGCGATCTCGTCGTGCACACGCCCCCGGACGCGGCGAAGGACCCGAACTTCCGCGGCCGGCTGCGCGCCCACACCGAGGGCGCGCTCAGCCGTGGCGAGACCCGGATCTGGGTCGGCCCGCCGGTGCCGGGCTTCATCCCCCTGTCGCTGGACACGGCCGAGCTGTTCCTGCTCGAGCGGGACGGCGACGTCGACGTCGCGCTGTACCGCGACCCGTACGGCGCGAGCTCGTGCAGCCTCGACGGCCCGAACAACTGTCGCTTCGTCGTCCGTGGCTTCCGCGACTGCCAGCCGATCTACACCCTCGAGCTCGGCGAGTACCTGTCGCGCAAGGATCGGCTCGAAGTCCAGGATCTCCGCGTCGTGGGCGACATCGCCTACTTCAACGAGGCCTGCCAGAGCTACTCGAGGGAGTCCGGTGGCAAGTGCTCGGCGCTGCTCGCCGTCGACACCCGCACCGGCAAGCTGCTGTGGCGCACCAAGCCACGGGTGTCGAACAACCGCTTCTTGGTGCTCGATCGCTACATCATCAGCGGCTACGGCTTCACCGACGAGCCCGACGCGCTGTTCGTGGTCCGTCGCAGCGACGGAAAGGTGATGCAACGGGTCAAGCTGAAGACGGCCCACGAGGATCTCGTGCTCGAGGGCCAGGATCGGCTCACGGTCGGGCTCTACGATGGCACCGCGCAGTTCGAGCTGCGCGGCTTCGATGGCGATGCGCCGACGCTGGTCCCGACCGGCGCCAGCCGCAAGCGGCGCCCGGGCGGATGACGCGGCTTCAACCGTTGCAGCACACGGTGACCGGGCCCTGTACGTCGACGTCGCCGGTCGCGTTCGAGACGCCCGGCTCGCAGCTGGTCTGCGGCGTCGGGATCGCCGAGTTGGGATACGACGCGTCGAAGACATGGAACTCGCTGATGACGCAGCCCACCGCCGGCATGTCGACCGGCGCGTTGAACATCTGCGGCATGCAGTTGTTGTCGAAGTCGTACAGGTCGACACCCGACGTCACGCAGGTGCCCTCGGGCTCACCGCAGGTGCACGCGGTGCAGCTGCGGGTGTCCTCGACCTCCGGGCTGAAGACCAGGTGCTTCACGCCGAAGCCGTCGCCGGGGCACTCGACGTCGCCCTCGGTCCAGACACACAGCGGCGCCTCGGTGTCGGCCACGCACGTCTGCCCGCCGTTGCACTCACCGGCAGCTGGCGAACTCTCGCCGCACATCGTGTAGCGGGTCGTGAAGCTCGGCGGCGCGATCATCGAATCGCCGATCGGATCGCAGCTGCCGCCCTCGGGACCCGGAACCACGAGATCCCAACGGGTGTCGCTGAGGACGTCATCGGGATCGGCCGGATGCTCGATCAGGTTGCAACCCGGCGACAGCTGGTACGAGTCGAGGACGGCCGCGACCGCACAACTGGCGCCGTTGTTCGCCTTGCGGTTGAGGGTCAGCGTCGGCGAGCAGGTGACGTCCTCCGCGTCACCGCAGCTGCACTCGCACTGCGCCGGCGGGGCGACCAGTCCGCTGAACAGCTCGTCGACCGCGGTGCCCCACGCCTCCGAGCAGCCCGGCGCGGGATCCCCCGCGTCGTCGATCGACAGCGCGACGGGCCCCTGCCACTCGCCACCGGGCAGCGCGACGCAGGTGCTCCCGCACGGCATGGGTTCGACCGCGCCGGTGCTGTCCGAGCCGGTGTCGGGCCCGCTCGATCCGTCCGAGGTCGCGGTGGGATCGGTGCCGGTATCGTCGGGGTCGACGCCCGAGGTTTCGTCGGTGCCGTTCCCGTCATCGGTGGTCGCGTCCGTCGTCGCGTCCGTCGCGGCAGTCGTGACGGGGGTCGAAGTGGCGCTGCTCGACGTCCCCGGCCCCTCCGTCTCGGACGCGTCTCCGGTGGTCCCGGAGGAGTCGCCGTCACCCTCGGAATCCCCGCCCTTCGCGGGTGCATCGATGGTGCGGCAGGCAGACAGGAGGAGAACGGCGAGGCATGCAGGGAGTTTCTCGAGGGTCATGGGGTGTGCTCCGACGGCCGGTGCTCTCGGCCGCCAGACCCCGCGTCGACCGCGATCGCCAGGCGTTGCACGGCTCGGACAGATCACGGTGCCATGGCATGCTCGCGAGACATGGCGTCGACGACGAAGGCCGGGACCCGCAGACACGAGAAGACCCCCGCGAAGACGAAGAAGACCCCCGCGAAGACGAAGAAGACCCCCGCGAAGACGAAGAAGACCCCCGCGAAGACGGCGAAGACCCCCCCGAAGACGAAGATCCCCCGCGCCGATGCGCCGCCGACCCTCGCGGAGGCCGAGGCGCGGTGGAACCGTGAGGGCCGCGACTACATGCACGGGATCAACCGCTTCCTCGACCGCATCTACGCGGACCAGGATCCCGGCCCGGAGCCGAAGGACACCCGCGGCGACCTCTGGCAACCCGTGCTCGACGAGGTCGCGCGACTGTCGGCGGCCGGCGAGCACGCCGAGGCACGCCGGCGGTTCCGCCCCGCGTGGGAGCCCTTCGCCGAGCGCACGATCGGCGCCCCGATCGCCCACGCGTACTACGTCGACGACGCCGGCCGCATCGTCGTACGCGTGGGTCAAGCGCATCAAGACACCGTGTGCCTCCTCGTCGACGACGACGGCGCGCATCCGCTGCCGGGTATCCTCGACGTCGGCCGCTCGCCCGATCGCCGCTTCTTCGCCCGCGTCTACGCCGATCGGATCGACGTCAGCGACGGTTGGGACGGGCCTGCCGTCGTGTTCCGCCTGCCGACCCACTACAAGCCGGTGTACGACGCCCGAGCGCTCGCCGAGCGCACGATCGCGATCGGTCGCCTCGGGCTCGAGTCCGTGACGGTGTGGCCCGATGGCGCGCGCGTGCTGCTGGTGACCACGACGGGGATCTTCGTCTGCTACCCGGACAAGGATGCCGCGCTCCTGTGGCCGACCGGCACCCGCGTGGCCGAGGGCGCCGGCGGCGACGATCGCTGGGACGCAGGCCTCAGCTACGCCCACGCGGCGCTCTCCGCCGACGGCCGCTACCTCGCGTTCGGCGATCAGGACAGCCTGCACCTGGTGATGCGGCGCGAGGGTACCGACGCGAAGACGCTGACGATCAACCCGGTGTCCGAGTACCCCAACGCCGCGTGCTTCCACGGCGCGCGCGGCCTGGTCGCCCTCGCCTCGTGCCACTTCGCCCGCAGCGGCGTCGTGCAGCACGCCCCGGCGTCGATCGACGCCCACTTCGCGGGCGACGGCGGCGACGACTCGGTGATCCTGACCGGCGTCCACTGGGTGTTCGCGATTGCGGCCCGTGACGAGGGCTGGATCCTCGGCGATCGCAACGGCTACCTCTGGCACGTCGACACCGCCGGCACGACGACCGGCTACGTGCACCTCGGCAGCACCTGCCTGTCGCTCGACGTCTCGGCCGACGGCCGGCGCGTGCTCGCGGGCATGTTCGCCGGCCACCTCGTCGAGCTCGCCTACGGTGGCGACCGTTCGATCGATCTGATCACGAACATGAAGCTCGCGGAGCGCAGGCGGTGGGTGTTCACCGACCGCCACGGCCCCGTGCGATGGTGAGGGGTCTTCGCGGGACGGCGCGTCAGCGCGGTGACACGAATCTTCCGCGCTTGGTGTCCACGCGCACGGGCGGATCGCACGGTTCCTCCGCCGGCACCGCACGGACGCGGCCCTCGACCTGGACGTCGCGACGCCGCATCCTGCCGAGGGCGAGGTCGTCCCCCGGCGTTGCAACGGGCGTCTCGGGTTCGCGCTGCACCGGAATCGTCGGCCCGCTCGACACTGGCGCGGCGATCACCTCCTGCGACGTGGCGCGCACGTCCGGGTTCTCGTGGGGCGCACAGGCGGCCAGCGCCACGCCGAGGCCCGCTGCGGCGAGCCGCCGGGTCCGCCGACCGAGCGCGCCCACGGGCACCAACGACGCGCTCGGCTCGGGTCGGAAGCGGACCTCGCCCGCGGGCGAGATCGCATACGACACGCAGAGGTCCTCGCCCGCGTGCTCCCGCAGGAACGTCCGCGCCGCGGACTCGGTCATCGTGGAGAGCACGTGGACGGTCTTCGAGCAGTGACCGCAGTGCCAGCTGCGCCCGGTGCCCCGCAGGCCGGTCTCGTCGAGGTCGACGGGGCACGGGCTCACGATCTCGACCTCGGTGGGGCGCAGGGCCATGGGCCTGCCAACGCAGCGCGGGACCGAACGATCTGCGGCCTCACCCCGCCGGCTCGAAGCCGACGTCGCAGCCGTACCGGACCTCGAGCAGCGCGGCCGGATCGGCCTGGATCGGCGCGCACGCGGCCGGGCACAGGTGGATGATCCCGCCGGCGATCCAGAAGCCGTCGGCGACGCACGCCTCCGCGTCGACGACCTGGTGCAGCACGCTCGGGGGTCCGCCGCCGCTGCGGTAGTCGATCTCCACGGTGTCGGGATCGATGGCCTCCCCGTCCGGCGTCGTCGGCACCGGGAACTCGCAGGCGATCGGCGTGGACTCGACGACGCCGGTGGCGATCTCTTGGAACACCACGCCGAAGCTCTCGTCGTGGCCCAGCGGGAATCGTAGGCCCCCGCTCGTCACGCTGACCACCTGCAGCGCCTGTCCGTTGCCGGCGATCGGATCGCTGGGCGACCACGGGGTCGTCACCGGCTCGTTCGCGGGCATCGAGATGAAGGTGTGGAAGACGTAGTTGCGGGCCTCCGCGGTGCCGAAGTGCTCGGGCGCCAGCGCCAGCAGATCGGCGTCCCACTGCAACCCGACGCCGTGGTCGTCGGTCATCGAGTTGCCGTCGGTCATGCCGACGAAGATCTTCCGCGCCTGGGGCCGCAGCCACTGCGAGAAGCCGTCGGGCGCGAGGCGGAACGGATCGGGCTCGCCGTAGAAGGCCAGCAGGTTGGCGAAGAAACCCCCGGAGCCCGTCGCGCCGCTGTAGGGGAAGAACACCGGCGTCGCCGCGGGTGTCGCCGGTGGACGATCGCACGGCGCACCGCCCAGCGGCGGCTCGACGCAGATCCACGGATACGCGCCGATGAGGATCACGCGGTAGTCGAGGCCGCTGGCCCCGAGGATCTGGGCGAAGTCGCCGTTGATGCTCTGCTCGACCGCGAGGCGGGCGCCGTCCATCGAGTTCGACGAGTCGATGATCACGATGACGTCGATCGGCGCGAAGCCGAGCTCGGGCTCGAGCGACGTGGCCACGCACGCGTCCCCTTCGGTGTCGGGTGGCACGTCGACCCCCGGCCCGAGGTCGAGCTTGTCCCCGCCGTCGGATCCGTCGGCGCCGGAGTCGTCCCCGCCGTCCGAACCGAACGACGCGATGCCGGTCGTCGGCACCCCGTCGCTCCCCGATGCCCCACCGCACGCCGCCACCGCGACGATCCACGATCCCGCTGCGAATCTGCCCATGCTACCCCCCAACGGGGGATTCGCCCGGGTCGCCCGGAGGTTCCCGAGGCCCGCCCGACGGCGCCCGAGGCCAGCGCGACGGCGATTCAGCCGGGCGGACCGGCGGCATCCGAGACCGTCTCGCCGCCGGCGAGCGTGGCGGCGATCCGCACCGAATCGAACCCCGCCGGCGCCTCGAACTCGACGACGTAGCTGTCCGAGACGAAGCCGGTGACCAGCTCGAAGGCGGTGAGCCCCTGCTTGCCCGACGGGATGTAGACGAGCGCGCCGCCGGTGTCGATCGCCAGCGTCGACAGGGCGAACATGTCGGCGAGCCCGAGGCCGATCACGAACACCGGCACGCCACCGGCCTTGGCCGCATCGACGACGTCGTCGAGCGTGGTCGTGGAGTCGTTGTCGAGGCCGTCGGTGAACACCATGACCGCGCGCATGCCGTCGGAGTCCGGGAGATCGTCGAGGCCCGTCGCGATGGCGTCCCACAGCGAGGTCGATCCGCGGTCGGTGCAGTACGTCCGCATCGCGTTCGCGAGCGCGTCGGCGTCGTCGGTCCGCGCCTGGGCCAAGTAGACGTCGTCGGCGAACTTCACGAGCGATGCGCTGTACACCGGCGGAATCGTCTCGAACAGGTGACTCACCCCGGCGATCACGAAGTTCGCGTCGCAGTCGGCGATCGATCCCGAGTCGTCGATCACGACCGACAGCTCGAGGTGCACCTCGCCGGGATCGGCGTCGCCGAGCACGTACGCCGCTTCGGGCGCGACGGCCTCGCCGCCGTCGATTGCGACCGTGAACGCGCCCGTGGCCACCGACGGATCGGGGTGGCCGTCGGGCGCGGCCACGGCCACGTGCGCGCGCCAGCGACCCTCACCGAGGTCCTGCAGCGTCACGACCCGCAGCCACTCGCCGGGGACGACGCCCTCGTCGTAGAGCTGCTCGGCGAGCGCCAGCGCCTCGGCCTTCGAGTAGCCGTAGTAGCTGTTCTGGAACAGGTAGATCGCGTCGATGATCCCGACGATCGTCGACCACGACAGCGACGTGCAGCCCGCGGTCGTGTCGCCGTAGCACTGCATCGCGCCGCCCGTCTCGTCGGCACCGCCGCTCGGAGCACTGGCCGCGGTGACCGGCCCGGCGTCGTCCGACGAGCCCGCGCTCCCGCTCGTGTCCGCGCCGTCGGACCCGTTCGAGCCGTTCGAGCCGCTGGTGAAGATGCAACCGGTGACCGCGAGCCACGCGGCCATGCCTCGTCGAAGGGTGGATAAGGTCATTGGTAGACCCTACCTTCCTTCTCTCTTGGATTGAATTCCGGTAGGGCCCCCGTTCAAACCGTGCGTGCGAATTTCCCGCACACGGCTTACCGGTGGTCTCTCGGTGTCGCGGTACTGCACGA
>JBIJCC010000169.1:0-15665 GCA_044344875.1 Nannocystaceae bacterium | reverse complement strand
GAAGGAGGCCGAACTCCGCGCCAAGCTCCGCCGCGACCAACGCCGCTCACCCAAGCCTCGGTGACCCCCGCGGCCCCTCGTCCGACTCTCGCCGGCGAATTCACGCGCTTCCTCGCCGGCGTCAACATCATGGTGCTCGGCACCAACTCGACGTCCAACGGTGACTCTCGCCAGCCGATTGCCTCGCACGCCCAGACGTACACGTTCGTCCCGTGGATCCTGGAGGTGGCCGGGGCCGAGTTCGCCTGTACTGGCGAAGGAGTCGACCGCGTGTGCATGGCCGACGTCGACGAGTGCATGCTCGATCTGGACAACTGCGGCGTCCACGGAGAGTGCGAGAACACCGTCGACGGCTACACCTGCGCGTGCGAACCCGGATTCGAGTTCGATGGCGACACCTGTGTCGAGGAGTCGGCCGAGGATTCGTCCGCCGAGGATTCGTCCGCCGAGGACGCGTCGGCCGAGGATTCGTCCGCCGAGGATTCGTCGGGCGACGAGCCGTCGGCCGAGGATTCGTCCGCCGAGGATTCGTCCGCCGAGGACTCGCCGACCGAGGATCCGTCCGCCGACGAATCCTCGTCCGATGGGTGTGGCGGTGGATGCAGCGCGGCGGGGGACGGGCCGTGGCACGGCGGGTTCCTCGCGGTCGCCGGTGTGATCGGCCTGTCGAAGCGGCGCCGAGTGCGTCGCGCGACCGAGGCCTGAACCACCTGAGCCACCTCTGCACGTGCCGGCCGACGGAGTCGCGGCCGCATGCGCGGATCCGTCGGCGTCCTATGTTATGGTGCTGCGATGAAGCCCATGCGCTCCTCGCGGCTCCTGGCCCTCGCCATCGCAGCAGCAATCGTCGGATGCACCGCCCCTGCCGCGGAGAGCCCCGATGGCACCACCACGGCCGGCGACGCGACCTCGACGAGCGCACCAGCCGATACGTCGACCGAGACGAGCGCTGCGGACACCACGACCACCGACGCGTCGTCGAGCTCCTCCGGCCCCGCATCCGACGACGGCCCTCCGCCGGAGCCCGTCGTCATGACCCTGATCGACGAGGCGATCTACTACGACGGCTATGCACCGCTGGTCGACGAACCCGTACCCGAGGGGCTCATCCGTCACAGCAACGCCCAGTACGCGACGCCGCTGACCGAGGAGCTCCGCGGACAGCTCCAGAGCGCGCTCATCATCGGCGTGATCGTCGGTGCACGATGCGACAACTACGATCGGATCGGATCGGTCAACCTCGCGCTCGTGCCCAAGGGCGCCGAGAGCTACGACCCCGCGCGGGTCGATCGCATCGAGGTGGCGCGCTTCATCACGCCGTTCATGGACATGAACGACTCGCCGATGACGGTGCCCTATGAGTTCCCCGCCCCCGACGTCCTCGCGCTCCTCCGCAGCGAAGAGATCTGGGCCGAGTACGACCCGTGGTTCGAGCTCTCCATCTTCGGGGTGCCGTACGCCGCCAATGAGGAGGTCGCTGGTTGCGCCGGCCGCAACGACACCTCGGCGGGCACCCTACTGCTGTACACGGACAGCTCCGAGGAGGCGCCGGTGGTCGATACATTGGTGCCGATCGCGATCATGGAGAGGTTCAACAACTACGAGGAGGGCGCGACCGACGAGATTGGCCTGACGCGCAAGACGATCGACTTCGAGATCCCGGACGATACCGAGGAGGCGCAGCTCGTACTCATCACGTCGAACCACGGCGCGAACGCGGGCGGCGAGGAGTACATCCGTCGCGATCACTTCGTGTACGTCGATCAGGAGCTGCTGCTCGAGTACAAGCCCGGACGCACCAGCTGCGAGCCGTTTCGCATGTACAACACCCAGGGCAACGGTATCTACGGTCCGTCGCCGAGGTCGGACGAGGAGTGGCAGTCGTTCAGCAACTGGTGCCCGGGCGACGTCATCGATCGCCGGATCATCCCGCTGCCCGACCCGGCGGGGGCGCACCAGTTCGTGATCGATGTGCCCAACGCGACGTTCGCCGACGCGCAGGGGGACTTTCCGTTTTCGTTGTACGTGGTCGCGCGCTGACGTACCGTGCGCTCGCTGTCGTCATCCCGGGCAGATCTTCGCGGCCCGCGGTGCCAGGTGTTTCGTGGCGCTGCCCTTGGCGACCCGATCGGCTTCGTCGCGGGCTTGCTGGGTGCGACCGAGGGCGCAGAGGCTGGTGGCGCGGACGAGCATGCGTTCGCCGACCATCGTGCCGTGGGGGAAGCGGCGGGCGTGTTCGTCCAGGAGCTGCAGCGCACGCCCGTGCTTGCCGGCGCGCTGGGCGGTCAGGGCCCGTTGCATGAGGTCGAGTTCGGCGTGGAGGTCGTCCGCGTCGGCCGGTCGAGCCGCCTTCGGCTTGTTCGTACCCGTTGGCCGCGCCGACGCTGGCTTGCGCGCCGTGGGCTCGGCCGTCTCGGGCGCAGTCCCGTCGACGACCCGTTCGGACGCGACGGGAACGGACGGAACCATCTTCGGTGACGCCGCGGGGATCGGCTCGGGTGCGGGCGCCGGCGCCGGCTCCGAGGCCGCCGTCGGTGCGGGCGCGTGACGATCCACGCCGGGTGTCGGACTCCGCGTCGCGAGGTAGATCGCGGGGACCGCCACCGCCACCGCCGCCGCGAGCAACTTGACCCCGGCGGAGATGCCCCCGGCGGTGCCGAGGTCGGGACCCGGATTGCCCGCAACCGCCCGTGCCTCGATGCGCTCGAGCAGGGCTGCCTCCCGTTGCGGCGCCGGATTGCTCGCGTCGCGGAATGCATGGAGGAGCGCACGCTGGTCTGGATCGATCATGATGTTGCCTCCTGGCGGGTCCACCGTGCGGCCGCCCGCTGGAACGCCGCGCGCGCCTTGCGGAGCCGGGAGTTCACGGTGTTGACATTGGTGCTCAGGGCCTCGGCGGCCTCGGGCGCCGTCATGCCCTCCACTTCACAGAGCACGAAGACCAACTGGAGCCGCTCCGGCAGCGCCTCGAGGAACACGCGGACGCGCTCGAGCTCCTCGCGACCCGCGGCGACCGCCTCTGGATCTGCGGGCCCTGGTGGCTCGGCGGCCGGCCGGCGATTGTCGGCGCGTCGATGGGAGCGGTGGTAGCGGGCCGCCACCCGACGCGCGATCCCGAAGAGCCAGCTGCGCGCCGGCACATCCGCACGAAGATCCTCCGCGCGCCGCAACGCAACCAGGAACACATCCTGCACCGCGTCATCGCGCGCGTCGTCGGGCACACCCAGTCGCCCGAAAACCCGGAACACGAACTTGCCATGGGCACGGAACAGCGCCGTGACCGAGACCGCCGCGGGTTTGCTCGCTACATCGCCAATGGGGAGTCCTCTTGCGGGGCCAAGGTATGCCGTTGCCGCCACGCACGGGCCATGCCCGCGCGGGCTCGAAACCGTGTCGGAGATTGCGCAGGCGGCCGCATCCCGCAAAGGTTGGCCAGGATTCGGCGCCCCGCGCAGAACGGCCCGGCCCGGCGCCTCAGGATTCATGTGTTCGGCGGGAGGTGGGGGAAGTACGACGCCGCAGCAGGAGCACGACGGACAATCCCGCCCACGCGGAGCGGCCGCGGCCATCGCCCTGTTCCGAGCAGCCGCAGCCGCCGTCACCCGACTCCGATGCGGCGCCGGAGTCCGTCGAAGCCGCCCCGGACGAGCCCGCCGATTCGGCGCCCGCATCGTCCGTGACACCACCGTCCTCGTTCCCGGCATCGTCGTCGCTGCCCGCACCCGCGCTCGTGGAGTCGTCTGCGGAACCTTCGTCGGTGCCAGGGTCGCCCGTGTCCGCGCCCTCGCCCCCGCTCGACGTTCCG
Source organism: Nannocystaceae bacterium (assembly GCA_044344875.1). GTDB lineage: Bacteria > Myxococcota_A > Polyangia > Nannocystales > Nannocystaceae > Xiheibacterium. The sequence continues at coordinate 11,860 of JBIJCC010000169.1, read as the reverse complement.
CAGCCGCCGGGCCCGCCGCATTCCAGCTCTTGCAGCGCGGCGGCGATGCGCCGGCCGATGATGAGCTGCGCCGCGGGATCGTAGTGGTAGTAGTTGCTGAGATCGTCGGTGACGACGAGTCGTGCGTGCTCGTCCTTCATGACCACCGCTCGCTGGGCGTCGACCACGTTCTGCCCGAACGGGCCGGCGACCTGCGCCCAATGGCCGATCTCCACGATGATGACGGGGAGCGTCGGATTCCCCACCTCGCTCCGGACGTCCGCGATCAGATTGGTCAGGTTCTGCTCGTACTCGAGGCCGTTCGCCTCCTCCCAGATGTCGTTCTCGCCCTGGAACCAGACGAACGCTTCCCAGTGGCAGTCCTCGGAGGCACACGAAGGGTGGACGGTCTCCGGCGCCGTCGCGAGGGCCGCGATGCGGTCGCGCATCTGGAGGTAGAGCGGACCCGTTTCGCCGCCCGACATCGGGGGGCGCCATTCGGTGAACAGCGTGGTGCCGCCCACGGCCACCTTGATGAACGAGGCCGGCGATGCGTCCGCGGCATTGAGCGCATGACCGAGCATCAGCTCCGGCCCGAACGGATTCCCACAGTTCCCGTTGGTGGCCAGCAAGTCGATCTGGCCGCCGTTCCACGAGCAATAGGCCCCGTCGAGGGGCCCAGCGAACGTCGGGCCGATGAGACCCTCATCGCGCATCGCGATGAGCTGTGCGACCTCGAGCTCGAGCGCCTCGGTGTGCACGCTGGTCTTGCCGATGTCGATGTGCCATTGATAGAGCGCGTCGTACAGCTGCTGCTCGAGGCCGTCGTTGGGCTCGGCAGCGAGCTGGTCGAGCAAGGTCGTGAACAGCGTCCCGTCGACGTTCCCCTCCATGTTCGACTGCCCCCCCAAGACGTACATCGGGAGGCTACCGTCCGCCCCGCGGAGGTGGTCGAATCCGGGCCCGTCGTCGGACGACTCCGTGCAGGCGGCCGTCGCGGCGAGGGCGAGCCCACAGAGGATCCTGGTGGCGAGCAGTCGGCGCGCGGGGGAGTGCTTGGGTTCGCGTCGGGTCATCCGCCGATATTTGCCCGTTGGCCTACGCCCGTCGCTTACGCACGATGACAAAAGAGTGCGGGCATGGCGCTGGCGCGCCGCGAACGCCACACCGCGGTCGGACGAGACGGCTCAACCTCCCAGCGGCGACGTGTAGACGCTCAGCTGCAGCTGTGGAGCGTTGCAGGACGGCCCCTGGAGGTCCGGCCCGAGCAACGGGTCGGGAATGTAGGCCCAGCCCGCGCGCCCCTGACCCAGCGGTACCATCTCGTCGTAGTCACCCCACCCCACATCGTCGGCGACGAGCGGCTCGGTGAGGAAGTTGCCGTCGAGATCGATCTCGACGAAGCGCGACTCGAGCGGAATGCGCATCGACTCACCCTCTTCGGGGTTTGCGAGGCGGCGCATGACGCCGTATCCGACCAGGTAACGACCGGGGGCAATCTCGGTCAACGACGAATTCGAGAGGTATCCCTCGGGATCCTGCAGAATCCAGTTGATCTCTCCGTCCATCGATCCGTCGGGGTTCCACTGGGCGAGACCGATGCTGGTACCTGGGGTCGCGGGATATCCCCCGGGCTCGTGCTCGCCGGGGACGCCGACCATGAGGCCGACATAGCCGCCGTCCGGGCGAGGCAGCATGGTCGACGCGGCGCCCTTGCTCTGGATGCCGTCGATGTTGTGATAGTGGAACTCGACCCCCGTCTGATCCTCGAGCCGGAATATGTACGCGCCGAGGCCCCCGACTTCCGCGGCGTTGTAGTCGGTGCTGCACATGAGCGCGTACTTGCCGGTCGCCGGGTTGTGCGCGATGCGGTTGGTGATCGTATGTCCGGTGCCGCAGGCCCAGGACCAACCGCGGTCCGTCATGGTCTCGGTGGCGCGATCCATCACCAAGAATGCATCGGCCTCGTGGCAGCCGCTCGGCAGGTCCTCGCCACCGACCGTCGCGGCGATGGCAAGGGCCCACGTGTTGTCGGAGCCGAGCCGGAGATAGTTGTTGCGAGCCTCCCAGTCACCGAAGGACTTGTGCACGATGTACTTGGTGGGCTCGCTCTGGATGTCGCCGTTGGTCCATTCGTACAGCCAGATCTCATCGTTCATCTTGCCGCCGCAGACGTAGGGGTTGGTCATCCATTCCGCGTCCCAATGGGTGGCCAGCACATCCTTGTCGAATCCACCGGTGCCGCTCGCTACCCGACACAGCACCCCGATCGTCTGGCAGTCGTCGCTCACGTCGATGCCGTGCACCTCTTCGCATTCAGGGAAGTTGCGCCCGCCCGACGCGACCAACGTGCCGCTGGCATCATCGAGGTCGGCGACCAGGATCGAACCCGAGGACGGATCCTCCGTCGGGTGCTCCGCGTTCTCGCCCACGGTGACCGACGTGAACATGCGCGCGTTCGGGCCGGCCGCGCAACTCGCGTGGTACATGCGCCGCGGCACCACTGCTGACGGGTGGTAGTGGATCGTGCGAACCGTCCACTCCCACTCGCATGCGACGGGTCCGTCGCCAGGCGGGTCGGCGATCGTGCTGTGGACGCCAGGCTCCGAAGGTGGCTCGCCGGACCCAGAGGTGGCGTCGCTCTGCCCGTCGGACGATGTATCACTGTCGCCCCCGGGCCCCGATCCAGGGCCGTTGCCCGAGCCGTTGCCCGAGCTGCTGCCCGAGTTGCTGCCCGGTCCACCACCGGTCGGACCATCCGTGGTCCCCGCCGAGTCATCGGACCCCGCCGAAGGCGAGCCATCGCTCGGCGAGCAACCAAGCAACGCCACCATGTCGAGGGCGAGACCAAGGAGAGGAAGTCGGGGGAAATTCCTGTTCATGGGGCGCTCCACGCGTCGGCTACGGACCTTGGAATCGACACGACGGCGCCCGGCGGCCGGGTTTTGTCCGTGTCGCAGCATCGGCCAACCTAGCATCGTCGGTTGCCGCCCGTCGCTTACGCGCGATGACGCCTGGCACGACTGATCTCTTGGTGCGCCTGGCAACGAGTGTGCCTCCGCAATGCCGAGGTAGCACCCTCGCGCACACGACCGCGTGCACGGCCCGCGATCGGGGCCGTGCGGCCCCAGGTAGAAACCATGACGGAGGCCCGGCGTGTCGGGCATGGCGGGGGCATGCGGACTCGACTCCACCATGTCACCGCCGTCCTCGAGATCGTCGCGTTGCTCGGCTGCTCGTCGAGCGACGACTCGACGGCGACGGCGGCGGCGGGGACGGAGGATCCTGGTGACTCGTCCGCTTCCGGCGACGGACCGAGCGATGATGGGCCGGGCAACGGCCCCGGTCCGGCGGATGGCGACACGTCGGCCGATGGCGGGCCCAGCGACGCGAGCTCGGGGCCCGACGATCCGCCGCCCTCGGAACCAGGCGTGCACAACACGATCGCCGATCCGCCCGGCGACGGGCCCGTGGCATGCGAGTGGGACTGGACGGTCCGGACGATCACCTACCACCCGACGGCAGTGGTGCCGCGACGCATGTACCACGCGAGTTGCGGTGTCGGCCCGAACGCGCGCATGTTCACGTCGCTCAGCGTCGGCGAGAACGCGCCGCACCCGGAGGTCGACCCGACCTCGGGTGCGATCGTGGTCGCCGATCTCGATGATACGAGCGGCACGCTGGTCGTCGCGGACAGTCGCAACTTCCCGGACTGCGAAGAGATGCACGGCATCGCCGTGAGCGACGACTGCCAGACCATCGGGGCGCTGTGCCGGGTACCGAGCGGGACCCCTGGATTCGACAAGGACGTCCTCGCGACCCATCCCGACGCGGACTGGATGACCAATCCTTACATCTGCGGGGACAACAAGATGAACGACGAGATCTGGCTGTACGAGTGGACCACCGGCGACATCCAGGCCGAGCCCAAACGTTACATCGTACACAAGTCGTTCGGCAGCTGGGAGGATGGCAACAACTATCTCCGGCTCGGGAACGACGACAGCACGTGGGGCATCGCCCTCAAGGCGACGGTCGGTGGTCAAGACGGACCGGGCAGCTGCCACGAGGCCGATGCATTCTTGGTGATGGATCGCGCCAGCGAAACCATGACGACCCGCGGTTGGTCTTGGGCGTGCGGCACCGGGCACACGCTCACCAATCGAGTGGCGTACAACCCAGCGACCGGAAAATACGCGCTGATGTGCAGCACCGACTACAACGACGCGGAAATCGGGGGCATCGGCGCGTATGTATTCCACCTCGAAGATGGCCCGGCGACGGAGTTCCACTATCTCAACCTCGATGGCATCGACAACAAGGGGGGCGCTTCGACCATGCTGGCCCGCCCCGACGGTGGCTACGTGGGCCTCCTGGTCGGCGTGCCCGGCGAAGCCGTGCCCCAGGGCTACCCGGAGACCCCGGGTACCAGCATCGGCCTCGTCCAGTGGAACGCCGACGGATCGATGGACGGGGAGATCAACTGGATCCTGCAGGATCCCGACGGATACCTCTCGAACTCTTCGTTGACCGAGATCGCCCCTGGTCGCTACCTGGTCGGGTACGGCGTCATGCGCCGCCACGGCGCCGAAGACCCCCATGGGCTGGCGATGCGCATTCCAACCGAGTCGCGCTTCGTCGAGATCGATCTCGACGGCAATCTGCTCACCGAGCCGCTCGTCGTCGAAGACGCCGGGTGGGGTGACTACGACGAGATGGTGCCCCTCGGTCAGGGGCGCGCGGGGTGGACGTACATTCCCAACTCGTTGCTTGGACCGGACCTCAATGGGCCGTCCTGCAATGCGCCGGAGCTGCAGTTGAGCGTGTACACGTCGCCGCTGGGCGGGTGAGCCGACGGCGTCACGCCCGGACGTAGACCACTCGTGCCGACTCGCTCGGCGCGAGCACGGTGTCGAGCTGCTGGTAGCAGGCCTCCATCCCCTGGTCCATGCCGGACGCGATCGCGCCGTCGCGGGCGTCCTTCGACGCGTACTGCTGGGTGATGCGCATCGTGGTGAGGCCGCCCTCCTCCGTGAACTCGTGCGTCTCCACGAGCGAGCCGATCGTCTCGCCGGACCCCAACTTCATCGTCTCGGTGTGCACGGCGCGCTCGTGCGGGACCACCTCGGTGAAGACGCCCTCGAGCGTCATGGCCGGATCGTTGTCCGCGTCCTTCCACGCCAGGCGGAGCAGGCCGCCTACGTGGGGTTCGCACTCGCAGACGGTCGTCGTCCACCCGGGCGGCGGCAGCATCCACAGACGCATCTTGTCGGGGGTGAACATCGCCGCCCACACGAGCCGACGCGGTGCGTCGAAGGTGCGGACGAGGACGATGGTGGTGTCGGTGGGCGTGGAGATCTGCAGTGCTGCGGGCGTCATGGCGCGGTGCTCCTTCGGGTGATGGCGACGACGGGGAGTCGCGTCAGCGACGACGAGTACGGCTGCGCCCTGGGGCCGCTGCGGGAGGCGCTTCCTCGGCCTTCATCTCGGTCAGCACGGCGTCGAGCGCCTCGAAGCGCGCCTCCCAGTGGCGGCGGAACTGCTCCGTCCAGAGCATCGCCTCCTCGAGGGGCTCGGCGCGGAGTCGGCAGAGGTGCTCGCGCCCGGCGACCCGCCGACGCACGAGCCTCGCCTTCTCGAGCACGCGCACGTGCTTGGTGGCGGCCGGGAAGGTCATCTGCAGCGGCGACGCGAGCGCGCTCAGGTTGCGCTCCCCACCGGAGAGCTGCCGGAGTATCGCGCGGCGGGCCGGGTGCGCCAGGGCATGGAACACGAGATCGAGCCGCGCGTCTCGAACTGAAACCATACGGTTTACTATACCGATCGGTTTTATGATGTCAAACCGCTCGCCGCCGTGCATGCTCGACCCGTGGAGTCGACGAGGCCGGCCATGAACGAGCAAGCACAGGGCGGCGGAGAGCAAGGACGACTGTGGAGCGGCGCCGCGGGCGACGCGTGGGTGGCGATGCGGTCAGCTCGAACGCGTGCGTCTCGGCATCCGCGGTGACGAACGTCGCGACCACTTGCTCCCGCGCCGCACGGGCGCGCGCGGCCGCGACCATCGCCTCGGAGATGTCGACGCCGAGGCAGTTCGCCGCGCCGTCGAGCCGCTTCGCGACGGCCACGGTGGTGCCCCCGGTGCCGCAGCCGACATCCAAGATCCGGCGTGGCGCGGCGTGGGTGACGAAGTCGCACAGCAGCGCGTCGATGGGCGCGAAGAGCCCGTCGATCACGTCCTAGTGTCGACGCGATCCTCTCGCGCTTCGGCGTCATGTTCTTCGCGGATCCGGTCGCGGCGCTCGCGAACCTCCGCCGCGCGGCGGCACCCGGTGCTCCGCTGCGCTTCGTGGTGTGGCGCAGCGCGGGCGAGAACCCGTTCATGACCGCAGCCGAGCTCGCCGCCGCGCCGCTGTTGCCCGAGCTGCCGGTGCGTCGCGCGGACGAGCCTGGGCAGTTCGGGTTCGCCGACCGCGAACGCGTCGCCGCGCTCCTCGAGCGCGCCGGTTGGGGCGACGTCGAGATCCTCCCGTTCGACGCGCCCTGCACGATGCCCGCCGCCGCGCTCGTGCCGTACGTGAACCACCTCGGTCCGGTGGCGCGCGCGCTGGCGCAGGCCGACGAGGCGCTGCGGGCTCGGGTGATGGACGTCGTGCTGCCCGCGTTCGAGCCGCATCGCTGCGGCGCGGAGATCCACTTCACGGCGGCGTGCTGGGCGATCGGCGCCCGCGCATGAGGACCGCTCGGCGACCGCCATCCGGCTCGGCGGTTTGCGGCGGCTCATTCCGGACGCGGGATCAGAATGCCCCGGCCACCGTCTACCTCCCCGTCACCCGACTGCGGGAGCCCCACAAAACATGCGATCACGTCGGCCAAAGACTCGGTTCAACCTCCACTGTGCGATCTTCCTCTCGATCGCAGCGTGTGAGGCGCAGCCTTCTGCACCGCTCGCCGATCCGGTGACAGCGCCGGTCGAACCGCCTGCGCCGACGACTGCGCCACCCGATACTTCGGGCGCCGCTGCGTTGCCCGCCGCCAAGCCACCACCGCCGCCGCCGCCAGCGACCACCGAGGGCGCGGCGCCCTCGGCCAACGCGGCGGCGCTCATCGCCGCCGAGGCGTTCGATGGGACTCCCTCTGCACCTTCGACCCCCGGCATGGCATCGACGCTCTGGCCCGCGGCGCCCGATGCCGTCGCGATCGAACACGTCACGATGGACGGCGACGCGCGCATCGTGCTGTATCGGTTCTTCGGCGTCGTGGCCTTGCGCGCCAAGCAACGCGCCGCAGGTCGCCTCGCTGCGGAGGAGGCCAAGCTCGAGCGACTGACGGATCGCTGCATGGACCAGGAGTTCATCCCTGGGGCCGAGTGCGCGTGCCTGGCGAAGGGGCTGTCCGACCCCTGGGTGATGCTCGAGGCGCTCGGGACCGACCCGCAGGTGTGGAAGATCGCGCGATTGGTCCCCGCCGGCGCCCCCGACCGATGGGCCGTCGCCGTCGACAAACACCTCTCCGACATCACGGCCGAGCAGGAGTCGGCCGTGGTGTGGGCCGCGGACCTCGACGACGACGGGCGGTTGGAGCTCCACGTCGTTGTCGACGTGATGGCGATGACGTGCAGTCCGACCTTCGACGACGGCGGCTCGCTCGGCTACGTCCTGCGCATCGAGGATCTGAGCGAGCAGTTCGGCTATGCCGCGGGTCGCCGCCTCGAAGACGACACCGACGAGATCAACAACGACGTCACCCTCATCGAATGGTCGGCCGCCCCGAGGCGGACGCCCTCCGGCCTCACGTTCGAGGTCAACGATGGACCACTCGAGATCACCGTCGATTGCCCCTACCAGGCGTCGGCCGACACCTGGTCGTGCCCGGCGAACGCCATCAAGAAACCATTCTTCCGCCCGGAGGATCGCAAGGACTGCCGGCCGATCGGACTCGAGACGTGGGCCAAGTGCCGGCGGCCCACGTGGTGACGCTCGGCGTCGGGGCGCGACCTCGGCAACCGACCGAGGGAGCCCGCCCTACCCCAGGCGCAGGCCGACCGGCAGCGCGTCACCGAACATCCGCCCGCGATCGCCCTCGGTGAGCTCGGCCGGGCGCAGCACGAGCTCGATCCAGCTCGCCGGCGCCTTGGCCTTCTTGAGGGCTGCGACCACCGCGTCGCGCACCGACGCACCGACGTCGCGCGTCGGATCGCCGGTCATGCGCGACAGCTGGGCCACCGCGAACGAGGCCCCCTCGGCGGTGGCGAGATCGAGGGCGAGCAGCCGCGCGAGCCACCGCTCGGCGACCGCGGGCGACACCACGTCGGTGGTCTCGCCGCGGAACGGCGTGCGCGCGCCGACGCGACCGAGCGGCCAGTACGAGCCGAGCTTGTCGGCGCGCTCGAGCAGCAGCTCGCCGGTGGCCTCCTTGGCCGCGGCGTCGCAGCGCTCGAGCCCCGCGACGAGCTGCATCATCTCGACGGGCCCGTGGCGATGCGGACCCGGCGGCACCGCGCCGTCGGGGCTGCGCCACAGCCACGGCTGCAGCTCGGCGAACAGCGCCCGCTGACGATCGGCGTCGAGGCCCGCGGCGATCCGTCGCCAGGTGATCCACCACTCCGACCACATCGCCTTGCTGCGGTGCTGCAGGCCGACCTCGCGGCGCCGCCACATCGCGTCGATGCGCGCGGCGTCGTCGGGCATGCCGAAGCCCGGACGCAGGCACCACCCGAGCATGCGCAGCCAGTGCAGCTCGTGGGCCTCCGAGCGCGCGCACGATTCGGCGTGCTCGAGGCACGCGTCGGCGAGCACACGGCACGTCGACGCCGACCACTGCCCGCGGGGCCCGAGCAGCTTCTCGAGCGCGGCGCGACTGTTCTTGATCGCGGACTCGTCCTTGGCCGACATCGCCGCGGCGAGTACCGCAGTGGCCTGGCCCACCGACGGATCGGGCTTGGCGACGGGCGCCTCGACCACCGCCGCCTCGGGCTCGGGGCGTCGCAGCGCGAAGTCGAGTCGCCAGCGCCGCGGCGGCAGATCGACGGTGACCAGATAGATCTCCAGCGCCCCGGTCTCGGTCGCCGTCGTGGACAGCGTCACCATCGCGCCCTTGCCCTCGGCCCCGGCGGCGCGGGTCGGATCGCGCAGCACCGTGGCCAGCGGCGGCAGCGGCTCGAGCTCGAGCGCCGCATCGGCGAGCGCACCGGGGCCGTCGACGTGATCGCCCGTGTACTCGAACAGCGGGAATCCGACCGGCTGATCGAGCACCAGATCGAACACGCGATCGGGCACCGCGACGCTGGTGCCGGGCTCCATGCCGCGCGGCGCGACGCAGAGCGCCCGCCGGCTGCCGTCCGCCGCCGCGACGCCGATGTAGTAGGCCCGCGCCGTGCCGCCGCCGATGACATCGCCCAGGCCGCGCCGCGCGAGCACCGATCGCACCGCGCCGTGGGCGACCGCGAGATCGAGCGAGGTGTGATCGAGCCGGGCCACCGGCGCGCCGAACCACGACGCGAGCACGGCCATGAGCCGCTCCACCAACGCGTCGCCCTTGAACACACCGCCGTTCAGCAGCACGCGATCGGGCCGCGGCAGGCCGCCCTCGACGTGGGCCCCGGCCTCGGCCGCCGCCTCGGCGTGGCGGCGCAGGAACGTGCACACGTGGCGCACGATCGCGGTGTCGCTGGTGTACGGCAGACCCAGCGTCGTGAGGCCGGCGCGTCCCGTGCGACCGGCGGTCTCGGCGGGGCCGGTGAACGGCAGGAAGCCGTCGAGCAGCACCGTGGTCGCCTCGTCGCGATCGATCGGGATCGACTTGGTGCCGCCGACCAGCCGCGAGCCCCTCGACTGCACGGAGATCACGACCTGTTCGGGCGCGTCGACGCCGAGCAGCCGCTCCTTCGCGTCGCGAGCCGACTGCACCAGCGCCGACCACACGGTCGCGTCCTCGGGCCGCGGCAGGCCGGCCTTGGTCAACGCGAACATCGCGAGCGCGGCGTCCATGTTGTCGCCGCCGAGCATGAGGTGCCCGCCGACGGCGATGCGCTCGATCCGGGGCTCGGCCGCGTCGGCGCCCGGCGGACGCACGCGCAAGAGCGTGAGGTCCGTCGTGCCACCGCCGACGTCGACGACGAGCACGAGCCGCGCGTCGCCGAGTTGCGCATCGAGGGCGTCGGCGTGGGTGCCGAGCCAGTCGTAGAACGCGGCCTGCGGCTCCTCGAGCAATCGCACCTCGCCGAGCCCGGCCTCGCGCGCCGCGGACGTCGTCAGCTCGCGCGCGCCCTCGTCGAACGACGCGGGCACGGTGACGACGACGTCCTGATCGACCAACGGCGCGCCGGGGTGCGCGGCCTCCCACGCCGATCGCAGGTGCGCGAGGTACTCGACCTGCGCGGAGAACGGCGACACGTGGGCGCCGGTTTCGGGGGCGTTCCACGGCAGGATCGGCGCGCGGCGATCGACGCCGCCGTGGCACACCCAGCTCTTCGCCGACGCCACCAGGCGCGTCGGCACCTTGGCGCCGAGGCGGCGCGCGGCCTCGCCGACGATCCGCGGCGACTCACCCCACGGCAGCGTGCGATCGGCCGCCGCGAACTCGCCTTCGGCGCACAGGTACAGGAACGAGGGCAGCAGCGCCTGCTCGGCGATCTCACCCGGCGCGACGAGCTGCGGGATCTCCATCAACCGCACGCGCGGGTGATCGAGCCGCGCGTACGACAGCGCGCAGTGGGTGGTCCCGAGATCGATCCCCACGGCGAACTGGGGCGCGTCGGTGGACTGGACCATGGCGAGGGGTTGTCCCACGGGCGACGGCGATGGGCAAAGGGGCCGCGGAATTCCTCGTCAGCACGACCCACTGCGGCAGGGCTGCGTGTTGGAGGCGCTCGCGCTCGTGCCTGCGCCCGGCACAGCGAAGCCGCGACCGTGGACCCTCGCACGCCGTCACGAGTTGCGCGACGACGGCAGCGAGGTCGGTGCACACCGCATCCGTGCGAGCCTTGTTGCGCCGGCTTGCTGCGCTATGCTCGAGGAATGTTGTCGCGACGGTGGACCCCGTGGTTGATGTTGCTCGGCGCGTGCCGCGATGACGGCGCGCACGCCGACACGGAGGGTTCGACCACGGCAGTCGCGGGTACTTCGTCGTCGTCCCCGACGATGGGCACCGCCGACACGACGCTTGGGACGGAATCGGGTGATGTCACGAGCGTCACGTCGAGCGCGGACACCACGAGTGGTAGCGGAAGCACGGGGAGCAGCGGCGGGACGGGCAGCTCCAGTGCGGGCACCGGTGCGACCGATACGACGACAGGTGTGGAGACTACAGGGACGGGCAGCTCCGGCACGGACACCGGTAGCTCGAGCGACGACGGCCCCGCATGCATGTTGCCCGACGAGTCGAGCAGCGACGGCGGCGAGCCTCCGTTGGACCTCGGGCTCGACGGTGGCTGCGGCAACGGGGTGGTGGAGGGCGCCGAGTTCTGCGACGACGGCAATCAAGAGCCGGGCGACGGCTGCGAGGTCGACTGCACGAGCAGCGACGATGTGCCGACGGAGTTCTTCCTGACGATGGGCGGGCCGAACGGCTTCGGCGACCTCGGCAGCGGGGTCGCGTTCGATTCGGCGGGGAACCTGATCATCAGCGGGTTCGTGGCGAACGAGGTGTGGATCCGGAAGTACGACGTGGACTACGAGGAGCTGTGGACGGTGACGTACCCGGGGCAACCGGGCAACATCCCGTTCCCGACCGTGGTGGCGATCGACTCGCAGGACAACCCCTCTGTGCCAAGAAGTTTGAAGCCAGCGAGCCCGACCAATTTACTGTAGGGGGCGAGCAGCGAGAGCGAGATGAACGAGACCCCGAGAGCAGCTGGATCTACGAGAGCAGGCGGAGCCCTTCG
>JBIJCC010000079.1:0-45892 GCA_044344875.1 Nannocystaceae bacterium | reverse complement strand
CGTGCTCGTGCTCGGCGGGGAGCATGCGGGTCTGCGCCGGCTGACCCGCGAGTTGTGCGACTTCCAGGTCACGATCGAGCGGGCCGGCCAGCTCGCGTCGCTGAACGTGTCGGCGGCCGCGGCCGTGGTGTTGGCAGCGTTCTGCCGGCCGCGCTGATCTGACCGCGGCCAACGACGCCGAAGCGGCGCCCGACGTACCCGCTGGCGGCCGTTCGACGGCCGACCGTTGAACGCGCCCGTGCGGACCTTTACGCTTGCGACCCACCCCGGCCGGGCCGTTCGGGCAACCGACGGCGGTGGCCATCCGAGGATCGACGACCCCATGGCCGACGCGCGCACCGCTTTGCTCGATCACCTCCGCGTCGACGACTCCACCACGCAGCAGGCGCTCGCGGTGGCATGCGAAGGGATCGATCTCCCGACGGCCCGATTGCAAGCGAAGGACGAGCCGGCCTCCGGTGAGGCCGCGGCGCGCCTGCTCGGCCGCATGCTCCTCGATGGCGTCGCGTCGGCGGAGGTCATCGACACCGCCAAGGCGATCGCCGCCCGGGCGCCGCGCGAGGACGCCGGCAACGAGGTCGCGCTGGTCGCCGGCGTCGCGCTGTGGCGACTGTTGGGCCAGGCGAGCCTCGCGGAGCCGTACTTCCGCCGGGTGCGCCGCACGGACGCGGCGCACCCCGAGGTGCTCCGCTACTACCGCGAGCTGTTCGCGGGCGAGGCCGGGGCCGCCCAGCTCGTGCAGGTCCTCATCCAGGCCCGCCGCGCCACGCGGGATTCCGATCTCCGCTTCGCGTTGGCCGAGGAGGTCGCGACGCTCGCCGAGTCGCAGGCCGGCGGCGCCGATCGTGCGATCGAGACCTGGCGCTCGGTGATCCGCGAGGACGGCTACGACCCGCGGGCCTCGGCCGCGCTCGAGCGGCTGTACCGCGCCGCGGGCAAGTGGACCGCGCTGGTCGAGCTGCAGAAGGACGAGATCGAGCGGCTCTGCGACGGCCCGCAGGCCGCGTCGCAGCGCATCGAGAAGCTGCTCGAGGTCGCGGGCCTGTACCGCGACAAGCTCAAGCTCGACACGATGGCGCTGGCGACGTTGCAGCGGATCCTCGACGTCGATCCGTGGCACGAGGCCAGCCTCGAGGCGCTCGCCGACACCTACGCGAAGGCCGGCCGCACCAACGATCTGCTCGGCGTGTTCGGCCGGCGCATCGCCGCGGCGAAGGAGGCCGGCGATCTGCCGCGACAGATCGAGCTGCTGCGCCGCGTGGCCGAGATCTGGCTCGAGCAGCTCGGCAACCCGCAGCGCGCCCTCGAGCCGCTGCAGGCGGTGCTCGAGCTGGCGCCCCGCGACGTGCCGACCCGCGCGCTGCTGGCGAAGATCCACGAGCAGCGCCGGGACTTCCGTGCCCTGATCGCCCTGCGCCGGCAAGAGCTCGCCGAGCTCGAGGGCGACGCCGCCCTCGCGCTGCGGCTCGAGCTGGCGAGCCTCGCCGAGGAGCGCCTCGGCGATCGCCGCGAGGCCATCGCCGCGTACAACGAGGTGCTCGCCCACCACGACGATCACCCGGCGGCGCTCACGGGCCTACTGCGCCTGTACGAGCGCGAGAGCCGGTGGGCCGACGCCGCCGAGATCCTCCACCGCCAGATCGCCCGCGCGGACGCGTCGGGCGTCGGCGCGCTGCTCGTCACGCTCGGCAACCTCTATTCCGATCGACTGCAGAGTCGCGCCGACGCGATCACGGTCTGGGCCGAGCTGCTGCGCCTGCAGCCGGGGCACGAGCGCGCGATCCGACGGCTCCGCGACGCGTACGTCACCGAGGGGCGCTGGGACGATCTGCAGGCGTTGTTCGCGTCGCAGGGGCGCCTGGCCGACGTCGTCGAGGTGCTGCAGAGCGCCGCCGACCGGCTCGCCGACACCGAGGCGCGCGTGGTGCTGTACCGCCGCGTCGCCGGGCTGTGCCGCGACGCGCTCGGCCAGCCCGAGCGGGCGCTGCGGGCCCTCGAGCGCACGCTGGCGATCCAGCCCGACAACATCGAGGTCGCCCGCGAGCTGGTGCCGATCTACCGCGAGCAGCGCAACTGGGCGCGCCTGCTCGGGACCCTCGAGGTCCTGCTGCGCGCCGCCTCGGACGACGATGCGCGGCTCGAGATCATCGAGGCGCTGCGCGCCGTCGCCGACGAGAAGCTGGCCTCGCCCGCGCTGACGATGCAGTGGGCCGCCGAAGCGTACCGGCTGCGGCCGACCGCGGTCGCGCTGCGCGAGAGCCTCGAGCGCGCGGCGGAGCGCGCCGATGGCTGGGACGAGCTGAGCCGGATGTTCGAGGAGCGCATCGCTGCGCCGGCGGTCGCCGACGAGGAGCGGCTCGTGCTGCTCGACAAGCTCGCCGCGGTCGCGCGGGACAAACTCTCGAAGCCCGACGACGCCCAGCGCTACTACCGACGGATCATCACGCTCGATCCGAACAACGCGGCGGCCATGTCGGCGCTCGAGGGCATCTACACCTCGACGCGTCGCTGGGATGATCTCGCCGACGTGTTCCGTCGGCGGCTCGAGGTCGAGCAGGACGACGCGGCGCGCCTCGTCACCCTGCGCGCCCTGGCCCGCCTGCAGGAGGAGCAGCTCGGCGATCTCGACGCGGCCGTGGCCACGCACACCGCGATCCTCGGGCTCGCGCCCGACGAGCCCGGCGCCCTCGATGCGCTGGCGCGGATCCATCGCAACCGCGGCAATTGGTCCGAGCTCGCCGACGTGCTCGAGCGCAAGCTCGACCGTGAGAGCACCGCGACGCGGCGCGTACCGCTGGTGTTCGAGCTCGCCGAGATCCGCGGCGCGCGGCTGGCCGACCCCGGCCAGGCGACCGCGGGCTTCCTCGCGGTGCTCGAGCTCGAGCCGGATCACCGGCGCGCCGTCGCGGCCCTCGAGGCCCTGCGCGCCGCCGATCCGAGCAGCGCGCTGCCGATCATGCGCGGACTGCTGCCGTTCTATCGCCGGGTCGAGGACCGGGCGAAGGAGGCCGAGGCGATGGAGGTCATCGTCGCCGCCGAGGAGGATCCGGCGACGCGCTCCGGCCTGCTCGAGCAGCTCGCGGCGATCTACGAGCAGATGCCCGAGCGCCGCGTCGACGCGCTGCGCATCCGCGGCGAGCTGTTCCGCCTCGACCCGCAGCAGTGGGAGGCGCGGCAGCTGCTGGCCCGCCTCGGCAACGATCTCGGCCGTCCGCAGGATGTCGCGGCCGCGTATGCCGACGTGCTGCGCGGGCTCGCCGAC
Source organism: Nannocystaceae bacterium (assembly GCA_044344875.1). GTDB lineage: Bacteria > Myxococcota_A > Polyangia > Nannocystales > Nannocystaceae > Xiheibacterium. The sequence continues at coordinate 42,630 of JBIJCC010000079.1, read as the reverse complement.
GAGGTCGCCGCCGCGGCGGCCGAGGGCCGCACACTGGGCCGCGAGCGCGCCGCGCTGCGTCGCGACCTCTTGCTCGAGCACGGCGCTCTGCTCCGCGATCGCCTGGGCCGCCCCGACGAGGCCGAGGCCGCGTACCTCGAGGTGCTCGGCGCCGACGAGACCCACCAGGGCGCGTACGAGGCCCTCGAGGCCCTGCTGCGGGCGCGCGACGGCCACGGGGCGCTGCGCGACCTGTACCGCCGCCGCGCCGACGTGACGTTCAACCAGCGCGAGCAGAAGCAGCTGTTGTCCCGGATCATCGAGCTCTCTCGCACCGTGCTCGACGATCGCGCCACGGCGATCGCGACCGCCGAAGAGCTGCTCGATCTGATCCCCGACGATCTGCCGACGCTCGAGCTGCTCGTCGAGATGTACGAGCGCGGCCAGACCCGCAGCGAGCTCGCCAAGCTCGAGGAGGCGCTCGGTCGCTGGGCCGAGCTCGAGCGCGATCCGTCCCGCGCCCGCGGCCTGACGGTCCGCCGCGCGACGCTGCGCATGCAGGAACTCGGCGACGCGTACGGGGCCACCGATCTGCTCGGACAGGTGCTGGGCGAGGACCCGAACAACACCGCCGCGAGGGCGCTGCTCGAGGAGCTGCTCGGCGTGTCCGAGGTGCAGCTCGCCGCCGCCGCGATGCTCGAGCCGGTGTACGTCGCGGCCGGCGATCACGCCGGGCGCATCCGCGTGCTCTCGATCCGCCGCGAGCAGGCGGAGCACCAAGGCGCGATCGATCAGGCGATCACGCACCTGCTCGAGATCGTGCGCCTGCTCGAGGTCGACATGGGCGATCGCAACGGTGCCTTCGCCACGGCGCGCGAGGCCTACGGCATGGACGCCCGACGCGCCGACACCCGCAACGAGGTCGAGCGCCTCGGGCTCGAGCTCGGGGCCTACCGCGACCTGGTGACCACCTGGCGGGACGCGCTCGAGCAGGTCGGCACCGACACGTCCCTGCGCATCGGCCTGCTGCGGCGGATCGCCGAGATCCAGGACGGCAAGCTCCGCGACGCCGACGCGGCGCGGGCGGCCTGGTCCGATCTGCTCGCGCTGGATCCCCCCGACGTCGCGCTCGCGCAGCGCTGCGTCGAGGCCCTGTGCCGCCTGCACCTCGAGTCGGGCGACGGCCCCGCGCTGGTCGAGGCCAAGCGCGCGCTGCTGCGATTCGTCAGCTCCGACGACGCGGGCGTCCGCATCCGCCTCGAGATCGCAGAGATCCAGGAACAGCTCGGCGATCGCGTCGGCGCGGCGATGACGTACAGCGAGGTCCTCGACCTCGTGCCCGGCAACCTCACCGCCCTCGACGCGCTCGAGCGGCTGTTCCTCGAGGAGCAGGAGTGGGAGCGGCTGTGCGACGTGCTCGAGCATCGGATCGGCGTCACCGCCGATCCGCGGGTGCGCGCGACGATCTACCGCCAGATCGGCGAGATCCAGCGGGACCAGCTGGGCGATCTGCAGCGCGCGCTGTCGGCCTTCCAGTCGATCCTCGACGTGAAGGCCGGCCGCGAGGACACGATCGTGGCGCTCGGGGCCCTGGTCGCGATCAACGAGAAGCTCGAGCGCTGGGCCGATGTCGACGATGGCCTGCGCCGCCTCGTCGCCCTGGCCGACAGCGATCCGGTGCGCGTCGAGCTGCTCGCGCGCACGGCCCATGTCGTCGGCCGTCGGCTCGGCCGCGGCTACGATGCGCTCGATCTGCTCAAGCGCGTGCTCGACCTGTCGCCGACCCACGCGGCGGCCCGCGCCGAGGTCGGTCGCTACGTCGAGGGCGACGACACCCGCGAGCGGGCGATCCGCATCCTGATGCCGCTGTACGAGGCCGAGCAGAACTGGCCCGAGCTCGTCGCGCTCGAGGAGCTGCAGGCGCGCAAGCAGCCGTCGGGCCGCCGTCGGCTCGCCGCGCTCATGCGCGTGGCCAAGACCCAGCAGGAGCGCATCGGCGATCCCGATCGCGCCTTTGGGGTGCTGTGCGAGGCGATGACCGAGGCCGCCGATCAGCCGGAGCTCGCCGAGATCCTCGCCAAGGTCGAGGCGCTCGGCGCCGAGTCCGATCGCGCCGAGGGCCTGCTGGCGGCCTACGCGGCGACCGTCGATCACATCCTCGAGGCCGAGCTGCAGCAGCGGGTGCTGCGATCGATGGGGCAGGTCGCGCTCGATCGCCTCGGACGCCTCGACGACGCGCGCTCGGCCTACGAGCGCGTGCTCGCGCTGGCGCCCGGCGACGTCGAGGCCGCCGACGCCCTCGAGCGGATCTATCTGCAGCAGGCCGAGCACGAGGCGCTCGCGAACCTCCTCGCCGCCCGCGCCGACCGGACGACCGAGGCGTCGCTGCGCGATGCGTACCTGATGCGCGCCGCGGACCTCATGCGCCGGCAGCTCGAGCGCCCCGAGGACGCGATCCGCCTGTACGAGCGCCTGTCGTCGGAGGGCATCGCCCGCGCCGAGGTGCAATCCGCCCTCGAGCCGCTGTACGAGGCGACCGGCCGCTGGCGCGAGCTGGCGGTCTACCTCGGGCGCAAGCTCGCCGGGCAATCCGGCCGCGCGGCGGTCGACACCCACCTGCGCCTGGGCCACCTGCTCGGCGAGAAGCTCGACGACGCCGAGGCCGGCATCCGCCACCTGTCGACGGCGCTGCGGCTCGACCCCGATCACGCGGTCGCGACCGAGGCGTTGGGCCGCTACCTCGTCGACCCGAGCATGCGCGGTCGCGTGGCCGAGCTGCTCGAGCCGGTGTTCGCCGCCGTCGGCGACTGGCCGCGGCTGATCCAGATCCAGGAGATCCGCCTGGCCGACGCCGCCGACGACACCGTGCGCGGCAAGATCCTCCTGCGCATCGCCCAGATCGAGGAGGAGCAGCTCGAGGACCTCGACCGCGCCTTCGACAGCTACACCCGGCTGTTCCGCGAGCAGCCGAGCAACCGCTATGTCCGCGACCAACTCGCGCGGCTCGCCGGCGTGCTCGACTCCACCGAGCGCTACGCCGAGCTGCTGACGGCCTACGCCACCGAGGACGCCGCGGACGACGACAGCGACGAGATCTTCGCGATCGTCCGCGACGCCGCCGAGCTGTGGGCCGGGACCCTGCGCCGGCCGATGCGGGCCGTGCCGCTGTACCAGCGCCTGCTCGCGACCCGCCCCGAGCAGGGCAACTTCTTCGCCCAGCTCGAGGTCGCCCTGACCCAGGGCGAGGCGTGGGCCGAGCTCGCGCGCGCGTACTGGGCCGAGGTCGATCGCAATCCCAACGAGGATCGGCAGATCGAGCTGCTGCGCAAGCTCGCGACCCTGGCCCAGGAGCTGCTCGACGATCCGGCCGAGGCGGCGCGGGCGTACCACCGCATCCTCGAGATCCGGCCCGACCACGAGATCGCCCGGTCGCGCTACGAGCAGATCCTCGGCGACACCGGTCGCCATGCGGAGCTCCTCGACGCGCTGCGCGATCGCATCGCCCGGACCCCCCACGAGGAGGACCGCCACCGCGTCGCGCTGCGGATCGCCGAGCTGCAGGAGGGGCCGCTGCACGACGACGACGGGGCGGTCGACACCCTCGAGAATGTGCTGGCCGACGCGCCCGACGAGCGCGACGCGGTCGCGATGCTGGAGCGCATCGCCCAGGGCAAGAGCGGGATGCGACCGCGAGTGCTCGCGTTGCTGCGCCCGATCTACGAGCGGGCGAACAACGCGCGGCGCCTGGTCGAGATCGACGAGTGGCAGCTCGCGCACACCACCGATCCGCCGGCGCGCCACGATCTGTACTTCGAGATCGCTACGCTGCAGAGCCGCGCCCAGGACACGGCGACCGCCGGGTTCGAGGCGCTGCTCCGGGCGCTCGCGGAGCCCGGGCCCGAGGCCGCACTCGAGCGCCTCGACGAACTCACGACGCGGATGGCGGGGATCCTCCAGCTCGAGCGCGAGCTCGCCGATGCGCTCGTGGCCGCGGCCGCGTCCGAGGCCCTCTCGACTGATCGCGACCGCCGCGTCGACCTGCTGGTCTGGGCCGCACGCCTGCGCCACGGGGCCGGGGACTTCGCGGCCGCCGTCGATCACCTGCGCGCCGCGCTCGAGCTCGATCCGGAGCGCGCCGACGCCCTGGCTGCCCTCGACGCGGCGCTGGTGCGGGGCGACGACCACGCGGCGCTCGCCGAGGTGCTGCGGCGCCGCGCGGTGCTCACCGTCGACGATCGCGAGCGGCTCGGCCTGCTGCGGCGCCTCGCGATCCTGCACGACGACGCGCTCGAGCGCGCCGAGGATGCCGAGGCCACCTGGCGCGAGGTGCTCGAGCTCGAGCCGGCCGACGCCGAGGCCCTGGCCCGGCTCGCGCGGGCCTACGAGCGGCGGGGCGCGCGGGCCGAGCTGATCGACATCGTCGAGCGGCAGATCGAGGCCAGCGACCCCGGGGTCGATCGCCGCGGGCTGCGGCTGCGGCTCGCCGCGCTGCACCGCGCCGCCGAGGATCGCTCGGCCGAGATCGACGTGCTGCACGCGCTGCTGGCCGAGGCCGGCGAGGACGGCGAGGCGCTGGTCCAGCTCACCGACGCTCTGCTCGCTCAGTCGCGACAGGGTGAGGCGGCCCAGGTGCTCGAGCGGCGCGCCGATCTGGCGCGCAGCGACGCGGAGCGTGCCGGTCTGTGGCTCGAGATCGCCAGGCTGCAGGCCGGCGTTCTCGGGGACGTGCCCGCGGCGCTCGGCGCCTACGAGAAGGTGTTCCAGTGGTTGCCGGCGTCGATCGGCGCGCTCGCGGACGTCACCGCGTTGGCCAAGGACGAGGCCAGCCACGAGGCCGCGTCGGCCCTCGTCATCGACCGCCTCGAAGCGGCGGGTCGCTGGCGCGAGCTCGCCGAGGTCTGGGAGGCGCGCGTCGCCTTCTCCCACGACCCGGCGGCGCGCCAGCTCGCGCTACGCGTGCTCGCGAAGCTCCGGCTCGAACGCCTCGAGCAGCCCGAAGGCGCGCTCGAGGCGTGGATCGCCCTCATCGACGTGTCCGACGACGCCGCGCTGCCGTCGGTGCTCGAGCAGGGCGGACGGCTCGCGGTGCAGCTCGGCCGCGGGGCCGAGCACGCCGAGTCGCTGCGCTCGAAGTCCGCGGAGATCGAGCGCGAGCCCGCGGCGCGCGTCGCCCTGGCGACCTACGCCGCGCACCTGTGCGAGGAGATCCTCGGCGAGCCCCAGCGCGCGCTCGAGATCCTCGAGCCGCTGCTCGACGATGGCCTCGGCACCCTCGAGATGTGCGCGCGCGTCGAGCGACTCGGCCGCAGCGCGGGCAACAACGCCGCGGTCGCCCACGCCCTGCGCGAGCTGACGCGACTCGGTACGCACGATGCCGACCGCGCCGACGCCCTGGTGCGCCTGGGCGAGCTGCAGGTCCAGACCGGGGACCGTCGCGATGCGCTCGAGTCCTTTCACGACGCGTTCGAGATGACGCGGGCGCCCGCGGCACTGCGCGGCCTCGAGGGGTTGTTCGGCGACGGCGCCGACGCATCGCCGGAGCTGCTCGATGCGCTGGCGTCGGCGTACCAGACGCTCGACGATCGCGCTGGATCGACGCGCGTCGTCGAGGCTCGCCTGCGCCACGCGACCGGGGCGGAGCGGGCGCGGCTGCTGGAGCAGCTCGCCGGGCTCTACGAGGGCAATGGGGGCAAGCCCGAGCTCGCGCTGCGGGCGTGGGGCGAGCTGCTGTCGATCGATCCGGAATCTCCGATGGTCGCCGAGCGGGTGTTCGCCCACGCGACCGGTGCGTTGGGGCCCGAGGTCGGCGACGTACTGCGCCGCGCGATCGAGGCCGGTAAGGATCGGGGGCAGTTCCCGGCGGCCCTGGCCGTGCCGACGGCGACGCTGTACCTGCGCACGCTCGGCCAGCCCGACGTGGCGCTCGGGCTCCTCGAGGCCGCGATCGCGGCCGAGCCCGATCGCGCCGATGCGATCGAGCTCGCGGTCGCGGCGGCGCGCGCCAGCGGTCATGCGCCGGATCAGTACCGATCGATCGTCCGCGCCGCCGAGCACGAGCCGGACCCGACGCGGCAGGCCACGCTGTGGGCCGAGGCCGCAGGCCTGGCCGAGCACCAGCTGCGCGACCCGGCGGCGGCGCTCGAGGTCCTGCAGCGCCTGCTCGAGGCCGACGAGGACAACGGGCCGGGTTGGCAGCGTCTGCTCGGCCTCCTCGCGGCGCAGGGCGACCATGCGCGGCTCGTGGACGCGATGGGTCGGCGCATCATGCTGACGTCCGACGCCGCGGAGCGACAGTCGCTCCGCCGCAAGCTCGCGCGGGTGTGGGTCGAGCAGCTCGAGCGTCCCGACGACGCGGTCGCCGTGCTCAACGACGCGATCGCCGACGATCCCAGCGATCGCGAGGCGATCGAGGAGCTCGACGCGCTGTTGCAGCGGCTCGAGCGGTGGGACGACGCGCGCGAGAACCTCGAGCGCAAGCTCGAGATCTGCGACGCGACCGAGCGCGTCGACGTGCTCGAGCAACTCGCGCGGGTCTCGGAGGAGCGGCTCAACGATCCGATCGACGCGATCGCGAGGCTGCGGCAGATCCTCGTCGAACAACCCGGGCACGCAACGGCGGACGCGGGGCTCGAGCGGCTGCTGCGGCGCGAGGAGAGCTACGTGGATCTGGCGCAGCTGCTCGAGGAGCGGCGCGAACGTCAGCGTCAGGGCGGCAACGTCGACGGCTACCGCCAGACGTCGTCGACGCTGGCGGAACTCCTGGCGGAGCGGCTCGACGACTCCGAGCGCGCGCAGCAGATCCTCGACGAGCTGCTGGATCTCGAGCCCGGGTACATCCCGGCGATCCTCGCGCTGGCCGCGGTCTACGAGGCCCGGGGCGACGAGGGGGCGATGCGGATCAAGCTGCAGCAGGCCGTCGAGCTCCAGCCCCAAGGGACTGCGGGGGCGCAGCTGCACCTGCGGCTGGCCCGGCTCGCAGGCGCGGATCTCGAGCTGCGGCGCAAGCACCTCGAGCTGGCGTTCGGGCTCGACCCGAGCAACGAGGCGGCCGGCGCCGAGCTGCTCGCGCTGTCGCGCAAGCAGGAGCGCTGGGACGCGGTGGCGAGCCTGCTCGAGGCGCTCGAGAAGCAACAGCGCGATCCGGCGGCGCGTCGGGCTCTGGTGCTCGAGCGCGTCGACCTCGTGCTCGAGCGGCTCGGCGAGCCCGAGGCGGCGTTGCGGGCGTTGGCGCCGATCTATCAAGAGGTCCAGGACGACCCCGAGATCAACCGGCGGATCGCCAACTCGCTGTTCGCGGCCGAGCGCTACGACGAGGCCGAGGGCATGTACAACTGGCTGGTCGAGGTCGGCCGTCGGGGCAAGCGCAGCAAGGTGCTCGCCGCGTACCTGACCCGGCTCGCCCAGATCTCGCTACGCCGCGAGAACCGCGAGCGGGCGCGGGAGTTCCTGCAGGAGGCCTACCGCGTCGACACCACCAACGTCGAGACGTTGATGACGCTCGGGGTGCTGTACGAGAGCGACCTGCAGTGGCGCGAGGCGCTGAAGATCTACCGCACGATGTTGCTGCAGAACGCGGATCAGTCGGGGTTGCTGCGGCGCGGGGACATCTACATCGGACTCGCGCGGGCGCACGTCATGCTCGAGGAGAAGCCGAAGGCGAAGGCGATGCTGCGGCGCGGACTCGAGGAGGATGCGGGGCATCCGGAGCTCGGGCGGGAGCTCGCCGCGCTGGAGGATTAGGGTTCGTCGGGCACAGGCAGGGGCACGGGCACGGAGTGGGGGAGGCTGAACGCTTTGCGTTCGGCCAGTTCCCCCACTACTTGAAACTCTCCGAACTAATCGCAAACCGCTCCAACCACCGCTGGATCTGCACCGTCGAGCGGTTCATCTCCTTCGCGATCCGCTCCGGGTCGCCGGAGCAGCGGGCGAGGCTGCGCAGCAGCTCGTCGCGGAGCGTGCGGACCTCGTCCGGGTTCTCGGGCAGGCCGTCGTCGTGCTCGAGCACCTCGGCGAGGGCGTCCGCGGTGATCGTGCCGTCCCCACTGGCGAGCAGCGCCGCCGTGCCGAGGGTCTGGCGGAGCTGACGGACGTTGAACGGCCACGCGCCGCGGAGCAGGCGGCGGAACGCGTTCGACGTGAGCCGCGTCGGCCGGCCCTCGCGCTGGAGGTCCTGCACGAAGGCGCGGGCGAGCATGCCGATGTCCTCGCGGCGCGACCGCAGCGGCGGGAGCTCGGCGACGAAGCCGGACAGGCGCGAGTAGAGGTCGGGCCGGAATCTGCCGTCCTCGACCATGCGCTGCAGGTCGTGCAGCGTGCTCGCCACCAGCCGTACGTCGAAGCTCCGCGTCGACACCTCGCCCTTGCGCGAGGCCCGGCCCTCCGTGAGGGCGATGAGCAGCTTGGCCTGGACGTTCGCCGACAGCTCGCCGAGCTCGTCGAGCAGCAGCGTGCCGCCGTCGGCGTCCTCGAACAGGCCCGGGCGACCCTCCTCGCCGAACAGCGCCAGCTCGAGCCGCGCCTCGGACAGACCGCCGAGGTTCGCGACCACCAGCCGGCCCTTGCGCGCCGAGGTCCGGTGGATCGCGCGCGCGAGGTACTCCTTGCCGGTGCCGGTCTCGCCGCGCAGCACGATCGGGATCGAGCTCTTCGCGAGGCGGTGCAGCGTGCGGTGGATGTGGTGCAGGTGCGGGCTCGCGGTGCCCGTGGGGTCGAGCTCGGAGAGCCGCGGTCCGCCGATGTTGCGCAGGCCCATCTCGCGGACCATCCAGAAGGATCGGCCGATCTCGAACACGTCGCCGGGCCGCAGGCGCATCGTGCCGGTGATGCGCTCGCCAGCGACGTGCGTGCCGTTGCGGCTCCCCAGATCGGTCAGCGTGAAGCGACCCACAGCACCATCGTCGTGCAGCGTCAGCTCGGCGTGCTCGCTGCTCACCCAGCCGAAGGGAATCCCGACCCGCAGGGTCGAGCCCGACTCCGCGAGGGAGAGACCGTCGGCCGACTCGTCGCGGCCGAACCGGACGGTGCGGATGGCGTCGAGCTGGATGATTCTCCCCGCCGCGGCGAGGTTATCCTCGGCCGAGCCGATCGAGATGAGCCACGCCTTCGGGCGGTGCGCCTCCGTGTCCGTGGGTTCTTCTTCGACGAGCGTGTCGTTCAGGGAATCTCTCATGGATGGCTCTGGAGCCGGGGGGCTCGGACCCCGATCGTAGGGGCCGGCGATCGTTTCCCGCAAGGACAATCACGGCGCGACGAGCGGTCGCACGTGGGCATGGTCGACGATGTGGGGCCGTGTGCTCGACGATCGCATCACGCACGTCGTCGGCCGCAGCCGATCCTCGGATCGGCCGCCCCCCGAATCAGCCGCCCTGCTTGTGCGCCGCGGCCTCGGAGACGCAGTCGTTGTCGACGCGGCCGTCGCAGTCGTCGTCGAGCTTGTTGCAGATCTCGGCGCCGGGCTGCACGTTCTGCACGCAGCGGGTCTTGCCGTTGACGCACTTGTTCTCGCCGGGCCCACACACGCCGGCCTTGCCGGTGGTGCAGCTGCGTTGATCGGCGGGGATGCTGTCGTCGTCGGTCGCTCGGTCGCAGTCGTCGTCGATCCCGTTGCACGTCTCGGTGGCGGGGCGCACCACGGGTGCATCGCAGGCCGACGACTTGCCGTCCTCGGCGCAGTGCCAGACGCCCTGCGTGCGGCAGGCCCCCTTGGCGCCCTTGAAGAAGCACAGGGCGCCGTCGCGCTCGAAGCCGTTGTCGACGATCCCGTCGCAGTCGTCGTCGGCGCGGTTGCAGGACTCGGCGCTCGGGAGCACGGCGTTGCTGCACTCGCCCCACTGGCCCGAGCCCGAGCACATCCGCTCGCCGGGCTTGCACGCCCCGCGGCCTGAGGTGCCCTTGGGGCCCTCGTAGCAGGCCTCGGTCACCTTGGGCGTGCAGACGGGTCCGCCATCGTCGATCTGCTCCTGGCGGAGCTTCTTCTCGAGGACCTGGTCGGAGGTCGCACAGCCCACGCCAGAGGCCAATCCGCCGGCGAATCCGACGAGGGCAAGGGTCAGCACGTGCAGCGCGAGCGGCCCTGCGCCCGTGGGCGCCGTGGACCGCGGGTGCCTCGACGAGGCGGCGGTGGACGGGGCGTGCCCGGGCGAACGGTCCTCGGCATCAGGGATCATGGCGCGAGGATACAACGCTTTGCTACGCTCCGGCACGCCAGTGTCGGTCTTGGGCAAGGTCTACCTCGGCGTCAGTCTCGTGCTGCTGCTCGTGGGCGTCGTGTGGGCGAGCAACATGCTGCAGGCCAACGCTGCGTGGGTCGAGATCGTGCTCGCGGTGCCGCGCTTCGATCTCCTCGAGCCCATCGCGCGAAACCGCTACGAGGTGAACCTCGCGGTCTTGCTCGCGGGCTGGGTCGCAGCCGCGGCGATCATCGGCACGCTCGCCGTGCGTGCGCCGTTCAAGATCCGTGCGGCCGCGATCACGCAGCGACGCGTCCGCGAGCTCGAGCGCGAGGTTCTCGAGCTCCGCACGCTGCCGCTGCGCCAGCACGAAGAGGACGAGATCCTCGCCGCCGAGGCCCACGTCGAGCCCGGCAGCCGCAAGGTGATGACCGAGCAGCTGCGCGGCCGCGACGACGCCGACGACTCCCTCGGGGGTGGCGCGTGATCTGGGTCGTCGTCGTCCTGCTCGCGCTCGGCCTCGGGGTCGCGGCGGGCTACCTCTGGGCGTCGCCGCGTCGCCGCGCGATCGAGAGCTTCGCGCGGCGCTCTCGGGTGCTGTACGAGCTCGCCGAGGGCGACCTCGACAACGTCGCGATCGAGCTCGAACAGCTCGCAGAGTCGGAGCCCGGCGACGCGACGGTGTTCCTCGCCCTGGGCGCGCTCGATCGTCGCCGGGGCCGCATCGATCGGGCCAAGGCGATCCACCGCACCGTGCTCGCCTCGGCCGCGCTGCCGGCCGATCAACGCGTGGCCGCGCTCGTGGGCCTCGGCCGCGATCTGCTCGCGCAGGGCAACGAGCGCGCCGCCGTCGGTGCGTTGGTCCGCGCCATCAGCCTCGCGCCGCGCTCGGTCGCCACCCTCGAGTCCCTGGCGATGGCGCTCGAGCACGCCGGCGCCTGGGAGCGCGCGGCCGCGGCGTGGGAGCGCCACGAGAAGCTCGTCGAGGGCCGGCGTCGCCGCGAGAGCCGACAGGGTCGGGGACACGCGCTGGCCGGCCAGGCCGCGGTCGCGCTCGTCGACGGCGACGATCGCAAGGCCCGCAAGCTCGCCGAGCGTGCGATCGAGCTCGCGCCCGATAGCGGCCATGTGTGGACGGTCCGCGCGCGGGTCGAGTCGGCCGCGGGCGAGCGCGCACTGGCGCTCGAGGCGTGGCAGCGCGCGTGGGAGGCCACGCCCGCGGCCGCGGGGATCGTCGTGCCCGAGGCGTGGCGCTGGGCCAGCGAGAACGGGCCCGTCGAGGACCTCCTCGAGCGGATGCTGGCGACGCTCCGGGCGAGCGCGAGCAGCGAGCTCGTCGTCGCGCTGTCGGAGTTCGTCGCCCGCCAGCACCCCGATCAGGCCGCGGCCGCCCTCGAGCGGGTCGCGCCCGGCAGCGCCCAGGCGACCCTCGCGCTCGTGCGCCAGCGACTCGCCCGCGGCCAGCGCGACGCGGCCCGCGAGGCGGCGATGCGCGACGTCGACGCGCCGCCCTTGGTGTGCGGCCGCTGCGGTGCCTCGGCGCCCCGGTTCAAGTTCCGTTGCGATCACTGCGGGGCCTGGGATTCGCTGGCCAACCGCGGCACGATGCGCGCGGGGTTCCAGGTCCCGTCCCTGGTCCGCGGCGCCCCTTCGCCCTAACGACGCGCTCGGCAGGTTCATCGACGTGGACGAAAGCAGTCACACCGGCAGCTCCCCCAGGCGTGGCGACACGCTCTACTCGACCGTGCGCCGCTTCTGGCGGCTGTGGGGATTCCTGGTCTTCCTCATCGGCGTCGCGGTGGTGTTCCGCAGCATCTTGCTGCCGTTCGTCTTCGCGTTCCTCATCGTGTACTTGCTCGCGCCGCTGGTGGCGCGGATGCAGCCGAGGATCGGCCGCGTGTTGGCGGTGATCCTGTCCTACGTCGTCATCATCGGCCTGCTCGCCGGGTTCTTCGGGCTGTTGCTGCCCGCGGTCGTGAAGGACCTCGCCAAGCTGCGCGACACGCTGCCGGCGACGATCGCCGAGATCAACGAGGTCTACCTCCCTCGCGCCTCGGCATGGGTCGACGAGACCTTCGGCGCGGTGCTGCCGGCCGCTGTCCCGCCGGCCGCGGCCCCGGCCAACGAGATCGTCATGCACCCGGTCGGGGATGGCTCGTGGCGTGTGGATCTGGATGGCGTGCGGCTGGAGGCCCACGCGGCCGACGACGGCTCGTGGCTGCTCGGGACGCCATCGACGGCACCGCCGGCCAAGGCCGATCTCAGCCGCGAGCTCCGCGAGCTGCTCGTGTCCCGCTCCGAGGAACTCACGGGCTTCATCGGCCCGGCAATCCAGGGCCTGGTCAAGGGTGTCGCCGGCTTCCTCACCAGCTTCGTCATCACGTTCATGGTCGCTGGCTTCGCGCTGGTCGACCTGGCGCGCGTGGTCCGGTTCGTGCGGTCGCTGGTCCCCGCGGAGTTCCGCACCGGCTTCGACGAACTCTGGAAGGGCATGGACAAGGGCCTGGGCGGCGTCGTCCGGGGGCAGCTCATCATCTGCCTGGTCAACGGCGCGCTGACGTTCATCGGCTTGATGATCTTCGGCATCAAGTACTCGTTCCTGCTCGGCGTGATGGCCGGCATGTTCAGCCTCATCCCCATCTTCGGCACCATCCTTTCGTCGGTCCCGATCATCGTGATCGCGCTGGTCTCGGGCGAGCAGGGCATGCAGCTCGGGCCCGCGCTGGGGATCCTGGCCTGGATCATCGGCATCCACCTCCTCGAGGCCAACGTGCTCAACCCCAAGATCATCGGCGACTCCGCCGAGATCCACCCCGTCATCGTGGTCTTCTCGCTCATCGCCGGTGAGCACGTGTTCGGCCTGGTCGGGGCCCTGCTCGCGATCCCGGTGACGAGCATCGTGCAGACCATGTTCCTGCAGGCGCGTCGGCACTCGCCGGTGTTCAAGGCCGAGGCCTCGGTGGAATCGTGAGCACGGCGCGACCGGTGGGCGGGCCCGGGTGCCTGTTCATCTTCGACAGCTACAATTTCGCGTTCCGGGCCTATCACGCCCTGCCGATGCTCAACGCGCCCGACGGCACGCCCGTCAACGCGGTCCATGGTTTCTGCAGGATGGTCCAGGCGGCGCGCCGCGAGTTCGCGCCGCAGTACATGCTCGCGGTGTTCGACGCCGGCGGTGACGGCAAGCGCCGCGAGATGTTCGCGGAGTACAAGGCCAACCGACCGCCGGCGCCCGAGGACCTGCGCCCGCAGTTCGAGCTCATCCGCAAGGCGACCGACGCCCTCGGCATCGCGCGGGTCCAGGACCCCGGCTACGAGGCCGACGATCTGATCGCCAGCTACGCGCGCGCAGCCAAGGCCGCCGGCGTGCGCGTGGTGATCGTGTCCTCCGACAAGGACCTCATGCAGCTCGTCGACGAGGCCGAGCCCTCGTGCGTGCTGTGGGACACGATGAAGAACGCCGCGATCGGGCCGGCGGAGGTGGTCGAGAAGTTCGGTGTGGGGCCCGATCGGCTCGGCGACCTGCTCGCGCTGGTCGGCGACAGCTCCGACAACGTGCCGGGCGTGCCGGGCGTCGGGCCCAAGACCGCCGCGGCGCTGCTGGGCGAGTTCGGCGATCTCGAGGGGGTCCTCGCCGGCGCCGGTTCGATCCCGCAGAAGGCTCGGCGCGAGAAGCTACTCGCCAGCGCGGATGCGGCGCGCCTGTCGCGGCGCCTCGTCGCGCTGCACGAGGACCTCCCGCTGCCGCGGCCGCTGGCCGAGCTCGAGGATCCCGGCGCCGACGAGCAGGAGGTCATCGCGTTCTTCGAGCCCCTGGGCTTCAAGCAGATCGTCCGAGAGCTGGGCTCGACGGTGCGCAAGTCGACGGCGACCGGCGCCTCTGCGGCGGCCCCGGATGACGGCGGCGCGATCGAGCTGGCTCGCTGCGGCGAGTTCACACCGGATCCCGACGCCGTCGAGATCCTCGCCGCCGGATCGGAGGCCCGCTTCGCCGAGCTGTGCGCCGTGTGGCGTGCGGCGCACGAGATCGCCGTCGCGCCGATCCAGGACGGCGCCGATCCGCTGCGCGCCACCGTCGTCGGCCTGGCGATCGGCACGGAGGGTGGTACCGTGGCCTATCTGCCGATCGGCCATCGTCAGGCCGACCTGGTCGACGGACTGCCGCTGTCGCGCGACCTCGTGCTCGGCGAGCTCGGGCCGATCCTCGCGGCCGATCGCCCGCTGAAGCTGGCCCACGATCACAAGAACCTCGGCCACGCCCTTGCGGGGCTCGGCGTCGCGCTCGGGCACGTCGAGATCGATCCGATGCTGGTGTCGTACTCGCTGGATCCGGCGCGGAGCTCCCACGAACTCGAGGCCCTCGTCGCCGATCTCCTCGGTGCCGAGATCGCGACGCTCGAGCTCACGGTCGCCAAGGGCGTGGGCAAGGGCGCGAAGGGCCGGGCCAAGGCGACGCCCGCCGATCTCGCGGTGGTGCCCGCGGCGGCGTGGGCCGGAGTCCGCGCCCAGGCCTTGATTGCGCTCGCCAAGGCGCTGCGCGGGGTCCTGGCGACCGCGACCCCCGCAGCGCGCAACCTCGTCGACGCGATCGAGATGCCGCTGGCGTGGGTGCTCGGCCGCGTCGAGCCGCGCGGCGTCGTGCTCGACGTCGACGTGCTCCGGCGGCAGTCCGAAGAACTCGCGGTGCAGATCGCCGCGATCCAGGCGGCGGTCGACGGCCAGGCCGGCCACGAGGTCTACATCGACTCGCCGCAGCAGCTGCAGAAGCTGCTGTTCGAGGAGCGCGGGCTGCCGGCCACGCGCAAGACGAAGACCGGCTACACCACCGACGCCAAGGCGCTCGAAGAACTCGCGCTGCTCGATCCGATCGTCGTCGACATCCTCGCGTACCGCAGCCTGACGAAGCTGAAGGGCACGTACCTCGATACGCTGCCGTTGCTCGTCAACCCGACGACCCACCGGCTGCACACGTCCTTCCACCAGGCGGTCGCGGCGACCGGCCGGCTGTCGAGCTCGGATCCCAACCTGCAGAACATCCCGATCCGTACGGCGGAGGGCCGACGGATCCGCGAGGCGTTCATGGCCCCCGAGGGGCGCATGCTCGTCGCCCTCGACTACTCGCAGATCGAGCTGCGGATCCTCGCCCACCTGTCGGGCGACCCGAACCTCGTCTCGGCCTTCGTCGAAGGGACCGACGTTCACCGCCGCACGGCCGCCGAGGTCTTCGGCGTCGCCGAGGCCGAGGTCACCGACGAGCAGCGACGCATCGCCAAGGCGGTGAACTTCGGCGTGGTCTACGGCCAGACCGCCTTCGGGCTCGCGCAGCAGCTCGGCATCCCGCGGGGCAAGGCCGGCAGCTACATCCGGGCCTACTTCGAGCGCGTGCCCGGGGTCGACCGGTACATGCGCGAGCTCATCAGCATCGCCAGCGCCCGCGGGTACGCCGAGACGATCCTCGGCCGCCGGCGGCGGATCCCCGAGCTGGGCATGCGCGGGCCGTCGCGGGGCTACGGCGAGCGGATCGCCCGCAACACCCCGATTCAGGGCAGCGCGGCGGACATCCTGAAGATCGCCATGATCGCCGTCGAGCGCCGGCTCGAGCACGAGACCTGGGCGCAGATGGTCCTCACCGTCCACGACGAGCTCATCTTCGAGTGCGCCGAGGATCGGGTCGAGGAACTCGTCGCGCTGACGCGGCCGCTGATGGAAGACGCGGTGAAGCTCGGCGTGCCCCTGCGGGTCGACGCCGGGTGGGGCCGCACCTGGGCGGCGTGCAAGGGCTGACCGCGTCGCGCTCGCAGCTGGGCAATTCGCCCAACCATCGAGCGAACTGCGTAGTCGGTCTGCACAATCATGAGATCTCGTGAACGGGGTCGCAGAGTGGCCTGATGGCCGTTCTGCGGGACTTTCCCCGGACGCCTCGAACGCCGTGCGTGCGCCGTCGTGCGCACCGCAATCGAAGCACCGTCGAAACTGTCAGCGACGCGACGTCGACGGCGGACGTTCGCGTCGTGTTCGCGTGCTGCAGCACGCAACGCGCGGCGGAACGCGTGCGTGCATGTGTACGCGTGTCGCGACTCGGTTTCAGATGTCACCGCGATCGTGTTCGCACACGACGATTTCGCTTCGCACGCGGCGCGGACTCTCTATGTTGCGCTCGGACTCGCCGGCGCTGGCGCCGGCAACCGCGGCTCGAGCAACGTCGCCACGACAGGGAACGATCTGTGATGAACAACCGAACGCACGCTTCGCCTCGACGCTCCTTCGATCGCCAATTCGGGCGCCACTTCGGGCTGTGCCCGCTGTTCGCCGGCATCCTCGCCACCGGCGGCTGCCTCGACGAGGGCGACGACGCCCGCGGCGCGCCAGCCTGGGATGGTGCCGGCGCGGACGACGACGACGCCCCGGACACGACGCCCGAGGAACTCCCGGAGTCGCCGATCTACGGCGGCGCGACGGTGGGTTCGTGCGGCTGGCCGACGACCGTGTCGCTCGGCGGGTCGTGCAGCGGCACGCTGGTCCACCCCGAGGTCGTGATCTACGCGGCGCACTGCGGCACGAACTACACCTCGGTCCGCCTCAGCGAGAAGGTCAGCGGCGGGGCAGGGCGGTCGGTGCCGACGTCGTTCTGCCAGGTGTACCCCGGCGGCGAGCCGGGCGAGGGCAACGACTTCGCGGTGTGCAAGCTCGCCCAGGCGGTGAACGACGTGCCGATCGTGCCGATCGCGATGGGCTGCGAGACCGACGAGATCGCCCCGGGCAAGTCGGTCACGATGGTCGGCTTCGGCGAGGCCGACAACGGCCCCTACGGCATCAAGCGCTGGGTGAACTCCACGGTGAGCAGCATCTCTGCCGCGAACGAGGTGTTCATCGGCGGCGGCGGCAAGGACACCTGCCAGGGCGACTCGGGTGGCCCCGTGTTCATGCAGATCGACGACGGCTCGTGGCGCGTCTTCGGCATCACCTCGTACGGGGGGGCGTGCGGCACGGGCGGCTACTACTCGCAGATGCACCTCGGCATGGCGTGGTTCGAGAGCACGACGGGCGTCGACATCACGCCGTGCCACGACGCCGACGGCACCTGGAACCCCGGGGCCGACTGCACGGAGTTCCCGCTCACGCCCAACGTCGGCGCCGGGACGTGGGCCAACGGCTGCAGCGGCGGGCCGCTCTCGGGCCCGAGCGAGACCTGCGGCGAAGGTGTCGGTGGCGGCGGCGGTGAACCACCGCCGCCGGCCTGCGCCAACTGCCAGACGCTGCAGGGGACGCTCTCCGGCGCGAACGACAGCGACGTGCAGCCCAACGGCAACTACTACCAGGCGACGGTCGCCGGCAATCACATCGCCACGCTCGACGGCCCCAACGGCGTGGACTTCGATCTCTCGCTGCTCAAGTGGGGGAACAACCGCTGGAACACCGTCGCGTCGGCGACCACCGCGGCACCCGACGAGCAGATCACGTACGCCGGCACGGCCGGATACTACGCGTGGATCGTGAAGTCCTACTCCGGTAGCGGCAACTACACGCTGGAGCTGGAACTGCCGTAGCGGCGACGACGGGGACGGCGACGATCAGAAATCGAAGCCGGCCTGGGCCTGCACGACCACCGCGTCGAGCAGGCCCTTGGTCCGATCGTAGTTCGGCGAGAACTCGGGGTTCTTCGTCAGCGACCGATAGAACAGCATGTCGGCCTTGGCCGAGACCACGAACGCGTCGATGAAGCGCAGGAACTGCTTGCCGCGCGCACGGATGATGTACGAGGCCTTGACCCCGTAGGTCGAGTTCAGCAGCGCCGATAGTTCGCGGTCGCCGGTCCAGAAGCTGCCGATCGGACCGCTCGACGCGTAGTCGTTGCCGTCGCGATAGAACAGCGCCGAGTCCTGCAGGTGCCAGCGGGCGCGCACGCGCAGGACGATCGGCCGGGCGATGTACTGGTCCCACGCCAGCTCGGTGGTCAGGGCGCGCATCGACCACGAGTCGAGGTAGCCGCGGACGTCGAGCTCGATGGCGCCACGGATCGGCTTGAGCGCGAACTTGCCGCGGGCGAACAACGCCAGGCGGTTGCGGCCGTCGGGCATGTGCTCCTGCACCGCGCGCTCGCCGAGCAGCACCTGACGGTACGGGTTGGCCTGGAAGCCGCGCAGCACCTGCCCGGTCGCGCCGAATTGCAGCAGCAGCCAGGGCGACGCCACCTGCGTCCACGTCAGCTGCATCGAGTCGATGGCGAGCTTGCGGGTCGCGGTGAGATCCGAGCCCTTCTCGAAGCAGCGATCGGAGCTGTCGAGGGCGCGAAGCTCGAGCAGCTCCTCCGCGACGGCGTTGTTGGCGTCGCAGACCTGATCGAAGTTGTGGGTGTAGTCGAGGGCGAGCTGCGAGTTGCGGTTGAAGAGATCGGTGGTGATGCCGGCGTTGACGGTCCCCGAGCGATAGTCGCTCTCGCCCGCGAAGCCGCCGCCCACGCGCAGCGTCGCGAACTCGGTCAGGAACCGCAGGCCCAGGGTGCCGTTGTGGCGGACATCGTTGAACTTCGTCGCTGCCGTGACCGCGTCGACGCCGAACACCTGGGGCGTCGCGCCCGAGACGATGTCGGCGTCGTAGCCGACCCCGAGGCCGAAGTGCTCGCCGAAGTCCTGCGAGTAGTTGACCTGGGGGTGCACGACGTTGAGCCCGGTGTTGGGCGCGGGCTCGGCGAAGTACGTCACCGCGGCGCGGACCTGGTCGTCGCCCTGCGCCGGCGTCGGGCCGCACAGCGTCGCGATGGGGCCGAGCAGCGCCGCGCGGCGCAGCCACGACCGCGCGCCCGTGCGACGCGTCGTCGTCGTGCGCGCGCCTAGTTGCACCCGCAGCCCCCTCCGGCGGTGCCGGTGCCCCCGGCCGCGCCCTCGCGGTTGGCCATCACGTGGGCGTCGGCCGAGGACTCGAGGCCGTCGGCGCCGAACTGCATGATCGGATCGGCGAGGTACGCCTTCTCGCTGGGCAGCACCGCGCGCGCGCAGCCCGACGACAGCACGGCCATCGCGGCGAGCGCCGCCACGGCGAGCGCGGGACCACGCCCGATGCAACGGCTAGAACGTGAACGCGAGTGCACCGGAGTACTCCTGCAGGGATTGGGCGTCGTCGGCTCGGAAGATGACGTGGTTGCGGAAGTCGAAGCGGATCCCGACCCCGCGCTTGAAGACGATCCAGATCCCACCGCCGGGGCTGGCGAGGTAGCTCCACCGCGCCGACGACAGGGCGTCGGCCTTGCCCTTGGTGAACACCGCACCGCCGCCGATGCTGACGAACACGGTGAAGGGGATCGACGGGCTCAGGTACAGGTTGGTCGACAGCCCGAGGATGCCGCGGCTGGTCTCGCGGCCGGCCGACGGCCCCACGTAGGCCTCGATGCCGGCGTTGGGCGAGAGGAACACCTGCGGTCGCACGAGGAAGAGCCCCTCGCGGCCGAGGGCGCCGGCCGACAGCGTGCCGCCGGCGCGCGCGGTCATCAGGTTCGGCGGACCGAGGACCTTCTCGCGGAGCTTGCGGCTGAAGCGGCGGATCGCCGACGGCGGTGCCTCTTCGCCGGTGGCCGTGGACAGCAGTAGGATCTGCTCGGAGAGGATCCAGCCGACCACGCCGCTGTCGAGCTGCACGCGGGTCCATCCGCCCCGCTTGCCCCGCTCGACCATGCGCACGGTGTCGTCGCGCTCGACCTGCCCGATGACGCGGTAGCTGAAGCCCGCGCCCGAGTACACCTGGGCGGTCTCCGAGAGCACCCGCGCCAAGGGGCCCTTGCCGCGGGCCTGTGGCGCGCTGACGTCGGCCTTGCGCGGACGCGCCTGCGCCGGGGTCGCGACGGCCCCTCCGATCACCAGCGCGACGCCCAGGCCGAGCCGACGCGCCCCGCTCATGAACCCCCGTCGAGCCAGAGCTGGATGAGGTCGAGCTCGGGGCCGTCGGCCTCGAACAGGCTGCCGCCGCCGTGCTGCAGGGTGTTGCCGCCGGCCGGCTCGGCGTACAGCGGCGCGAGCTCGGCGAGATCGCAGTCGCTGATCTGCGCCGTGGTCACCCGGAAGTTCTCCTGCCACGGCGCGGGCCATGCCGACAGCGGATCGGTCGCCAGCGGCGCGAGGGTGCCGGAGACGTCCTGCAGGCGGAAGATGCTGTTGGCGTCGGCGGCCCGGTGGCACCCGGCCTTCTCGGCGCATCCCTGCTCGTCGATGTACTCGGGGACGATGCGCTCGACGAAGAAGCCCGCCGTCAGTACGCAGCGGTTCGCAACGCCGACGTCGGGGCCTGGATCGACGATCTCGCAGCCCGCAGCGACCAGCAGTGCGAAGAGGCTGCGGCGTCCACCGAGCGTTCGAAGCACCCGTGGATCGTACACGAGCGGGCCGGCGCGCGCGCGGGGGCACTCGACCACAGCGACGCTCGTTTCGCCGTGGACCCGCGGGGTCGTCGCGGGCTAGCGTGCGAGGCCATGGCCCCGTCCGAGATGACGCCGCGCGAACTCTCACCGGTCACCGCGGGGACGTCGCGCGCCGCCACGATCGACGAGGCGGTCGCGTGCCTGCGCGCCGCCGTCGTGCCCGAGCCGATCCTCGACGTCGCGCGCACGTTGCAGCGCGCAGGCCATGCGGCCGTGCTCGTCGGCGGGGCCGTGCGCGACGTCCTGCTGGGTCTGCCGGCGTCGGACTGGGATCTGGCGACGTCGGCCCGGCCCGAGGAGGTGCAGGCCGCGTTCCGTCGCACGGTACCCACCGGGATCGAGCACGGCACCGTGACGGTGCTCGTGCGCGGCGCAGAGAAGGCCATCGGGGTCGAGGTCACGACCTTCCGTGGGGAAGGGGCCTACACCGATGGCCGTCGGCCCAGCGAGATCACGTTCCTGCGCGATCTGGTCGAGGACCTCGCGCGCCGCGACTTCACCGTGAACGCCTTCGCGTGGGATCCCATCGCGTTCGAGTTCACCGATCCCTTCGATGGGCTGGCCGACCTGCGGACGGCGACGCTGCGGGCGGTCGGCGATCCGGCGCGCCGCTTCTCGGAGGACGGCCTGCGGACCATGCGGGCGGTGCGACTGTGCGCGACGCGGCAGCTGTCGCTCGAGCCCGCGACGGCCGCGGCGATCGGCGGTGCCCTCGACGTGCTCGCGAAGGTGAGCCGCGAGCGTGTGCACGTCGAGCTCGTCAAGCTGCTCGGCGCGCCGATGCCGTCGCGCGGGCTGGTGCCGATGCACGACACGGGCGTGTGGCCCCACGTGCTGCCCGTCCTCGACGACGACGCGCGGGTCGCCGCCGTCGCGGCGGTCGATCGCCTGCCCGCCGACGGCGTGCTGCGGCTGGCCCGGCTGCTGACGCCCGTGGCCCGCGATCGCGACGGCATCACGCGGACCCTCGATGCGCTGCGCCACGGCAAGGCCGATCGCACCCGACTGAACGCGCTGCTCGGACCCGCCGGCCTCGAGTTCGCGGCGCACACCGACGCGGTCGCGATCCGAGGCGCAGCTGCGGCGCTCGGCCGCGCGTACATCGACGACGCGATCGCGATCGCGGCCCCCAGCGCCGAACACGTCGATCGCTTGCGCTCCGCGCTCGAGGGCGCGGCGCTCGATGTCGGCGAGCTGGCGATCAGCGGGCGCGAGCTCATCGCCGCTGGGCTCGCGACACCCGGCCCCGGGCTGGGGCAGACGCTGCGCGAGCTGCTGGCGCACGTGCTCGTCCACCCGGAGGACAACGATCGCGAGCGATTGCTGGCCCGCGTGCGCGGCGAGGGCTAACGCCCCTCGAGGTGCGCGCGCTGCTTGAGGTGCGCGTCGAGGATCACGTAGCCCCGCGCGTCCGCGGTGATCCGCACGGGGTTCAGGTCCACCAGGTGGATCCGATCCGCGAACCGCTCGGCGAGCCACGACAGCCGCAGCAGCGCGTCGGCGAGCGGCGAGGGGCCGGGGTCGCTGTCGCGTCGCAGCGCAGGCACGGGAATCCGCGAGAGCACCGCGTGCGCCATCGACAGCGCGGCGTCGTGGGACAGCGGCGCGAGGGCGAGGAGCGGCTCGCTGGGGTGCGTGCCCGAGTGGGGCTGCGCGAACACGGCGAGTCGACCGCCGCGCAGGCGCACCACGCCGGCGTGGACGTCCAGTCCTGCGGGCACGTGCTCGGCGACGACGACCCCGTCGAGCCGCGCGGTCGGTGCCCGGCGCTCGACCGCGTCCACGATCGCCGCGTAGGCCCGCCGCACCGCCGCTGCGTTGGGCAGATCCAGCTCGATCGCCCCGAGCTCGCTGCGTCGCCGCAGATCCGGCGAGAGCGCCTTCAGCACGACGGGGAAGCCGATGCGCTCGGCATAGCCCGACGCGCCGCTGGCCGAGTTCGCGACCGCCTGTCGCGTCACCTGCATGCCGAAGCCGCGCAGCACGACCTTCGTCTCCTGATCCGACAGCGCTTCACCGGCGTTGTGCAGGATCTCGGCGGCGCGACCGATGCCGTCCTCGGCCGGCGGCGAGGGGGCCGCGGGCGCGGCCTGCAGCAGCGCGCGGTGGCTGGCCTCGCGCAGCAGCACACGCTGGGCGAGGAACGCCGCTGTCGGGGCATCGGTGGGGAGGCCGGCACGCGGCGATTCCATGCCGACGATCGCCCCGGTCATCGGCAGCGCGCGCCGGGCCTGCGCCCACACCTCGGCACCGGTCGAGTCGCCGTCGTCGCGGCCGCGCAGGCCCGCGAGCTGCGCGTGGACGATCGCGATCACGCGGGGCGAGGGGAACACTGGCCCCGTTCGGCGCTCGAGGGCGTGCGCTGCGACGACGACGTCGAGCGCCGCCGCGCGGGGTTGGTCGAGCGGCGCCTCGGGCACGCCGACGGGGACCACGACGTCCGCTGCGCCGGCGTGCGCGGCCCATTCGGCCCACGCGATCGACAGCGCCCTCGCGCCGACGGTGCCGAGGATGCCCATGCCCGAGAGCGCAGGTTCGGCGAGCCAGCTCGGCAACCATGCGGGGGTCGGTGCGATCGCGAGTCGGATCGCCTCGCGACCCAGCGCGCGGGTCAGCCCGGTCAGCTCGCCCGCGGCGTGGCCGATCGCGATCGTGCGCCCGGGGCCGACCCCGAGCCGCGCGTCTGGTCCGAGCCACGGTTGCTCGAGGTCTGCGTCGAGGGCCTCGACATCCGCGGCCGCGATCGTGCCGACGACGACGAGCAACCCCACCGGGTGATCGCGGAGCGCCCGACGCAGCGTCGCGCTCGGGCGATCGACCACGAGCACGTCGGGGCCACGGCCGGCACGGATGCGCTCGACGACCTCGCGCTCCTTCTCGCGGGCTGGGGCCGCCGGCAGCGTGATCGCGTCGTCGTCGTCGCCGCCGCGGAGATCCGCGATGCGCCCACGGGCGGCGGCGCGCGACGCCAGCACGGCCTCGAGCGCCGCGCCGAGCCGAGCGGTCATGTCAGCGCGCGGCGCCACGGGAGCGTCTGCAGGGCGGAGAGGACCTTCGGCCAGGCGCCCGGCACCACCCAGTCGGCCAGGGCCCAGGTGGCGTCGAACGTGCCGTCGGGGCCGGGCAGCAGCATCAGCCGCGTGCCGGGTCCACGGTGCCCGAGGGCCTCGGGCAGCGGGCCCGCCCCGGGCTGCAGCCACAGGAACGAGCCCGTGGTCGCGACCTCGACGTCGCGCGGCGAGACCGGGCGCGCACCGGTGGCGGCGAGCTTCGCCCGCAGCTCGTGATCGATCGCCTCGGGCGCGACGAAACCGAATTCGGGAACGCCGATGATGAGCCGGTCGGTCCCTCCAGCGCCGACGGGGACCGGCACCTCCGCCACCCACCGCGGCATCGGCACGCGGTCGACGTCGCCCTGGTACTCGGCCTCGAGCTGCTCGTCGAAGTCGTGCCACGGCAGCACGCCCGCGACGATGCCGGTGACCGCGTCCGGACCGCCCCACGCCGGTCGGCGATCCTCGAGCCACCGCGCGACGACGGGTCCACCCGTGAGCCCAGCGACCGCGGCGGCGCCCTCGACCGTCCACGGCGTCAGCACGTGCACTGGCTGCAGCCGTTGCTCGAGCCGCTCGATCCCCCCGGGGCCGCAGAACACCATCGCGTCGGCGCCGTGGCGGCTCGCGGCGCTGACGATCGCGCGATCGAGTTCGCCCGCATCGCCGGCGCTCACCGCCGTCACCGTCGCGCCGCGCTCGGAGGCGATGTCGCGGGCCAGACACAACGCGACGGCACTGGCCGGGTGCAGGCCCTGGGGGGTGCGCTGCAGGTAGACCAGGATGTGCGCCATCAGGACAGCCCGTGCCTGCGTCTCACCATCTCGAGCTGCTTCTGGTACTCGATCTCGAAGCTGGTCGTGCCCTCCTCGAGGTGCTTGAGGTGCTTGCGGACCTCGCGGTCGAGATCGTCGTCGGCCTGCATGTTGCGGCGCAGGATCTCCTTGAGCGACTTCCGCAGCGCGGTGTCCTCGGCGAAGACCTCCTCGACCCACTGCGACTGCATGAACATCTCGACCAGCTGGTTGGCGATCCAGTTGACCGACTCCTCGCCGATCGCGAACTCCTCGCGCTCGGCGAGCTGCCGCTTGGTCTTGTACAGCTCGGAGTAGGGCAGGCCGCGGGCCTCGAGGAGGTCCTTCGCCGCCTCGGTGATCTCGCGATCCTTGCGGAGGTACTCCTTGAGGATCGCCTCGACGTCGCGCTTGAACTCGTCGCGGTTGCTGATTTCCAGGTCACCGGCGTCGATCAGCGTGCGCGTGACGACCTCGGTGATGTGCGGGATCTTGCTCGAGAACAGGCGCATGCGGGACCTGGTCGCGAGGATAGTGGGGGAGATCGCGCCGCGTCCACACCGAACACCGCGTCGGGCGTGGGGAAATCGTCGGGACCACACGGCCGCGCGGCGCGTGCGGCGTGCACCCCCGTGACCGCGTCGCGCAGGGCCGCGCTCGCCGTGGCATGCTCCGCGCGCGGTGGAGCCCACCTCGCCACGCTTGCTCGTCGTCGCCGCGCTGGTGTGGCTCGACGACGAGACCCTGCTGGTCCAGCGCCGGGCCCCCGCGGCGCGCTTCGGCGCAGGCCTGCTCGAGCTGCCCGGCGGCAAGGTCGAGCGCGGCGAGGCGCCCGCGGCCGCCCTCGCGCGGGAACTCGTGGAGGAGTGGGGGCCGGACGCGGTGCGCCTGCGGGTCGGCGCCATCGTCGAGCTGCTCCACCACGTCTATCCGGCCCCGGGGCCCGAGGTCGTCCTCGCGGTCTACGACGTCGATGGCGCTGCATGGGGCCCGAGCTGGGCGGCGTGCGTCCGGCCCGAGGTCGGCGCGCAGGTCCACGCGTACCGACGCGAGGCGCTCCCCGTCGACGAGTTCCTCCCGGCCGATCGCGCGTTCGTGGCGCGTGTGCGGGACGGAGCCCGGCGCATCGCACCGACGTGAGTTGCTACACGGCGGCGCCGTCGAACCGCGCGATCTCGACGTCGCCCGTCCGCGACGTCCTGCACGTCGACCACATCGACCGGTCTCTCTCGGGTGCGGCCTCTTCGTCGTGGCTCGTCGGCGGTATGCTTTCGGCGATGGTCCTGCGCCGTGTCGCGCTGCTGCTCGCCCTGCTATCGCCCGCGTGTGCCGGTGGCGAGGACTCCGACACGACGGTGGGGAGCGTCGCCTCGTTCGCCGAGGACGGCACGTCCGATGTCGCCAGCACCACGAGCATCGCGACCGACACGTCCGGGCTCCCGGGGGACACCGGACCGGACGCCGACAGCTCGGGCGCCACGACGGACCCGACCGCCGGCGACCCTCCCGACCTCGGCCAGGGCATGTGGGTCTTCGAGAACGTCTCGGAGACGCCGGTGATGGGCTTCCATCCGCGCCGCGCGTGGGCGACCGACGGGCGCGAGATCGTCGCGTGGGCAGAGGGCGAGCTCGATGACAACAGCACGCTCAACATCATCGCGGCGACGCGCGACGGCGACACCTGGGATGCGGTCCCGCTGACCGACTACACCGGCGTCCAGAACACGTTCCCCTCGATGGTCTCCGAGCCCGTCCCGATGCTCGCGTGGACGGGGCGGGCGATGGTGGGCGACGACGACGACGTGTTCGTCGCCACCGCGGGCCCCGATGGTTGGAGCGCCGCGCGCAACGTCAGCAACGCGCTCGAACCGGCGATCGAGGCGCGCGCAGATCTCCGCCCCTCGCTCGCGGCCAACAACGACGGGGGCCTCGCGATCGCCTACATCTCGTCGGAGATCTCGAACATGGGGCTCGATGCGACCCCCGAGGTGTTCGTCAGCGAGTTCACCGTCGATGAGGATCCGACCAAGCGCGTGGCCGTGGTCGACGCGACCACGACGTCATGCTCGGATCTCACCGGGGCCGCGGCGCCGTCGGGGGTCTTCCACTTCGTGCTGCTCTGCGTGCAGGGCGGCCAGAGCACGCTCATCCAGGCCACCAATCGCAGCGGTGAGTGGACCGCCGACGAGCTATCTGGGCTCGGCACTGCGATCCTGTCGCCGTCGGCGGCACCGGCCCGCGACGGCGTCCACGTCGTGTGGGTCCAGCGCCAGCCCTGCGGGAACGACGAGTGCTACGAGGTCTTCCACAGCTCGACCAAGGACGAGGTGTTCGCCAGCCCCGTCGCGGTGACCGACCAGGTCAACCTCGACGAGCGCCGGCCCGCCGTCGGCGTCGACCCCTGGGGCCGCATCCTCGTCGTCCACCAAGCCGCGGTCGATGGCGCGACCGGGGTGTACCTCTCGCTCTCCGAAGACGGCGGCGAGTTCATCTCGTTCGGTCGGATCTCGCCCGGCGGCACCCAGGACGACTACCAGACGCCGACCGCGATCACGTTCGATCAGGATGGGAACCCGAGCTTCGCGCTCGAGGTCCTCGAGGCGGGGAGCGATCCGCTCAACGTCGACATCTGGGTCGCTCGCTTCGTCCCCGCCTGACGGCGGGAGGTGCGTCCCTACACCGCCGCGCCGTCGAACCGCGCGATCTCGACGTAGCCCTCACCGTCCTGCCGGAACAGCTTGGCCTCGACGACCGTGTCCTCCTGCACGTCGACGACGAGGTAGTCGACCGGATATCCGGCCGCGATCGCGGCGCGCGTGTCCTCGGTCGAGAAGTACGCGCCGACCTTCGGATGCGAGTGGTAGATGATGCTCGCGGGGCGCTCCGACTCGAAGCTGCGCACGAGCGTCAGCAGCTGCTTGCCGCCGATGTTGTAGCCGTTCTCGCCGGTGCGTGGGTGGGCCTCGGGGTCGAGGGCGTGGAGCTTGTCCTGCCGGTTCTCGCACGGCACGAGCTCCGCGTCGGGGGCCCGGCCCAGCAGGTAGCCGCAGCACTCCTTGGGGAACTCGGCGCGGGCCTGGCGGTAGATCGCCAGCAGGTGCTCGCGTGTGATCGGCTCGTCACCAGACATAGTGCTTCTCCCAGCGCAGCGGTGTGAAGTAGCGGTCGCCCCGATCGCACAGCACGGTCACGACCACGCCGGTGCGGCCCTGCGCCGCGAGCTGCTTGCCGATGCGCAGCGCGCCAGCGACGTTGGCCCCCGCGGAGTGCCCGACGAAGAGTCCCTCGACGTGTCCGAGCCGCTCGGACATGTCCCAGCCCTCCTCGGTCGGCATCCACATCGTCTCGTCGAAGGCGCGCTCGTCGTAGATCGGCGGCACCAGGCTCGACGGGATGTGCTTCAAGCCCTCGAGTCCGTGCATCGCGTCGTCGGGCTGCAGCGCGATGCAGCGGACGTCGCCGAGCTCGTGCAGCCGCCGCGACGTGCCCATGATCGTGCCGCTGGTGCCGACGCCCGCGACGAAGTGGGTCACGCGGCCCTGGGTCTGGGCCCAGATCTCGGGCGCGGTGCCGTCGTAGTGCGCCAGCCAGTTCGAGTCGTTCGCGTACTGGTTGGGGTAGTAGTAGCGCCCGGGGTGCTCGTCGACGAGGCGACGCGCCAGCACGATCGCGCCGTCGCTGCCCTCCATCGGATCGCTGAAGACGAGCTCGGTGCCGTAGGCCCGCGTGATCTGCTTGCGGGGCACGCTCACGTTCTCGGGCATCACCAGCGTGATCGGCACGCCGAGCGCGGCGCCGACCATCGAGTAGGCGATGCCGGTGTTGCCGCTGGTGCTGTCGATGAGCCGCACGCCGTCGCGGAGATCGCCGCGGGCCAGGGCGTCTCGGACGATGCGCAGCGCCGCACGATCCTTCACGGAACCGCCGGGGTTGGCGAACTCGCACTTCGCCCAGAGCTCGACGCCCGGGCAGTCGGCCTCGATCGCCCCCAGGCGCACGAGCGGTGTGTTGCCGACGAGCTCGAGGAGCGACTCGGCCCGGCGGCCCGATCTCGCCAGGGCCCCCGCGAGCGCGACCCCGGCCGGTGCGCCGTGCGAGTCGACGACGTGGGCCCGCTCGGTCATCGACCGCCCGCGATGGCCGGCACGATGCTGACCTCGTCGCTGTCCTTCACCGCGGTGTCGAGGTTCTCGAGGAAGCGGATGTCCTCGTCGGCGACGAAGACGTTGACGAAGCGACGCACTGCGCCGGCGTCGTCGCAGATGCGCTCCTTGATGCCGGGGTACGCAGTCTCGAGGTTGGCGAGGAGATCGCGGACGTTGCCGCCGGCGACGCTGACCTCCTCCTTGCCCTGGGTGAACTTGCGCAGCGGTGTGGGGATGCGAACGGTGGCCATGGTTGCTCCTAGACGACGACGGTGGCGTGGTGGGAAACGGAGTCGAGGGAGGCGCGGCCGCAGGGGCAGCCCACGCGCGGCCGGCCGCCGAGGGCCCGGATGATGCCGGAGCCCAGCGCCAGCTCGAAGAGGCGGCCTGCGAGCTCGCGCTGTCCTTCGGCGAGGGCGCACGCGAGGTGGGCGAGGAACGCCCCGGTGACGCCGACGGCCGTGCCGAGGACCCCGGCCTGGGCGCAGGTCGGCACGAGGTCGTCGGGCGGCGGCGCCTCGAAGACGCAGCGGTAGCACGCCGAGCCGGCCGCGATCGCGATCGCGTGGCCCCGCAGGCCGAGCGCCGCGCCGATGATCGCGCGTCGACGCTGGCGGACCGCGGCGTCGTTGCACGCGAACTTGAGCGCGGGCACGTCGGTGCACTCGATCACGATCGCCTCGGGGGGCAGCGCGGCCATCCACGCGTCGAGCTCGACGGGCTGCAGCCGTCGGACCTCCGCGGTGGCGTCGATGCCCAGGGCGCGCAGGCGTGCGGCGGCGACCTCGGCCTTGGGCGCACCGACGTCGCCGACGTCGTACATCACCTGGCGATGGAGATTCGACACCTCGACGCGATCGTGATCGACGATGGTGACGCGACGGACACCGGCCATGCGCAGGCCGAGCAGGGCAGGGCAGCCGAGGCCGCCGGCGCCCAGGACCGCGACGGGCACCTGATCGATCGCGCCGCCGCTCATCGCCGATCGCCGTCCGCCGTGAAGTACTCGTCGAGGCTGAAGTAGCGCTCGCCGGTGTCGCACAGCACCGTGATGACGTTCTTCCCCGGGCCGAGTTCCGCGGCGAGCCGCTCGGCGACGAATGCCGCGGCGCCTGCGGAGATGCCGACCAACAGGCCCTCTTCGTGGGCGAGTCGACGCTTGGTCCGGTACGCGTCCTCGTCCTGGACGCCGACGATCGCGTCGTAGACCTTGGTGTCGAGGACGCCGGGGATGAAGCCGGCGCCGATGCCCTGGATCTTGTGCGGTCCGGCCGCGCCGCCGCGCAGCACCGGGGAGCGCTCGGGCTCCACGCCGAGGATCCGCACCTTCGGGTTGTGGGCGCGGAGCACCTGGCCCACGCCGGTGATGGTGCCGCCGGTGCCGATCGACGACACGAAGCCGTCGATGCTCATGCCGTCCATCTGCGCGAGGAGCTCGGGGCCCGTGGTGCGGCGGTGGATCTCCGGGTTCGCCGGGTTCTCGAACTGCTGCAGCATCACGTGGCCGGGCCGCCGACAGAGCTCCTCGGCGGCCGCGACCGCGCCCTCCATCGTGCGATCATCGGGGGTGAGCACGATCTCCGCCCCGTACGCCCGCAGCAGGTTGCGGCGCTCGAGGCTCATGCTCTCGGGCATCGTGAGGATGAGTCGGTAGCCCTTCACGGCGGCGACCAGCGCGAGGCCGATGCCCGTGTTGCCGCTGGTCGGCTCGACGAGCACGGTCTCGCCGGGGCGCAGCCGCCCGGTGCGCTCGCCGTCCTCGATCATCGCGAGCGCGATGCGGTCCTTCACGGATCCGCCAGGGTTCATCATCTCGCACTTGCCCCACACGGTGGCGTGGGTGCGCTCGAGGCCGCAGACCCGGCGGATGCGAACCAGGGGCGTGTTGCCGATGAGGCCGAGGATGTTGCCGCACAGCAGCGGGCGTTGCATGGTGCCGTTCCGAGGGGGGCGAAGGTTCAGATCACGTAGTTGGCTGCGGAACGCCGGTGGCGCTCGCGGGCCTCGCCGAGGAGTTGCTCGAGCCGCAGATCGCCGAGCGCCGCCTGCAGACGGTCGTCCACGGCCCGCTCGACCAGCACGCTGATCTCGTCGTGGGCGACCGCGGAGGTCGCGTCCTGGGTCGGGTGGGCGAGGGCCGCGAGGACCTGGGCCACCTCGATCTCGGCGGGGGGCCGCGCGAGGCGATAGCCACCCCGCGGGCCCCGCTTGCCGACGACGAGTCCGGCCCGGCGCAGCTCACCGATGATCTCCTCGAGGTAGCGGGCGGGGATGGCCTGCTGTTCCGCGATGGCCTGGGCCGACGCGTAGCCGCGATGCGCGATGTGGACCAGCGCACGGAGTCCGTAGCGAGCTTTGGTGCTGAGGCGCATTTCCCGGTAACGTTCGAGGAAAACCGTAGAATAGGCTGCCACAACTCGGAGCCCCACGCCAGTCCCCCCCGGCTCCGCCCCGCGACCCGAGGTTGACAACCAACCCGTCGACGGTGGACAAGCCGTGCGCCGCACCGCGGTGAGGATCGCCCATGGCCAGCGTCGACGTCAGTGAACTCAAGAAGAACACCAAGATCGAAATCGATGGCCATCCCTACACGGTCGTCGACTTCCAGTTCGTGAAGCCGGGCAAGGGGCAGGGCCTCTACAAGTGCCGGATCAAGAACATGATCACCGGCGCGGTCATCGACCGTACCTGGCGCTCGGGCGAGAAGTTCGACGCGGCGAACGTCGAGAGCAAGCAGATGCAGTACCTGTTCGCCTCCGCGGACGGCTTCACGTTCATGGACAACGAGTCGTACGAGCAGGTCGAGCTCTCGTCGGGCGTCGTCGGGGACGACAAGTGGTTCCTCCTCGACAACCTCGCGGTCGACGTCCTCTTCTACAACGAGCGCCCGGTGGGCATCAGCCTGCCCAGCCACGTGATCATGGAGATCACCGACTCCGAGCCCGGCGTGAAGGGGGACACCGCGACCAACGTGACGAAGCAGGCGACCGTGTCGACCGGCTATCAGGTGCAGGTGCCGATCTTCATCAAGGTCGGCGAGCGGGTGAAGATCGACACCCGTTCGGGTGCGTACATCGAGCGCGTCAACGGCTAGTCCGCCGTGACGCCGCCGCCGAGCCCCGCTGCGCGCGTCGCCCTCTGGGACGCCGTGCTCTCGGCCGTGCGCGCCTACTTCCGCGACGCGGGCCTCTGCGAGGTGATGACGCCTCCGCGGGTGCCCGCGGTGGCGATCGAGCCGTGGATCGAGCCCGTGACGGCGCCGCCGGGGTGGCTGCACACCAGCCCAGAGCTGGCGATGAAGTCCCTGCTCGCCCACGGCAGCGGGCCGATCTTCCAGATCACGTACGTGGCGCGGGCGTCGGAGCGCGGCGCGTGGCACCGCGAGCAGTTCGTGCTGCTCGAGTGGTACCGCCTGGACGGCGAGCCGGCGGACGACGTTGCGGCCCTCGTCGCGCGCGTGCTCGAGACCCTCGCGCCGTGGGGGCGGCCGAGCACGACGCCGCCCGATCGATGGTCGCGGGTCGCGTTCCTCGACGCGGTGCGCGAGACCACCGGCCTCGCGCTCGGCGGCGACGAGGACGGCGAGACCCTGACGCGCGCGCTCGAGGGCAGCGCGTGGTCGCTGCCGACGCTGCGCACGACCGACCCCGCCGCGCGCACGCTCGAGGCATGGACGGCGTTCTTCACCGCGTGGTCCGACGCGGCCCTCGATCCGTGGCTGGCGATGCGGGCGTCCGCAGGCGAGGGGATCCACCTCATCGCGTTCCCCGGGCCCCTCGCCGCGCTTGCCGAGCGATCCATCGACGCCATGGGTCGATCGACCAGCGGCCGCTTCGAGAGCCACGCCTTCGGTCGCGAGCTCGCCAACGGCTACCGTGAGCTGCGCGATCCGATCGAGCAGCGGGCCCGCTTCGCGGCCGTGGCTGCGCTGCGCGAGTCCTATGGTGCGCCGCCGCTGCCGGTGCCCGAGGCGTTCCTCGCCGATCTACGGGAGCCGGGGCTGCCGCCGTGCTCTGGGGCCGCGCTCGGCCTCGAGCGCCTCGTCGCGCTCGCGATCGGGGCGGCGTGCCTCGACGACATCGCGTTGGTTCCATGAGCCCGGTGTCAGGGGGCGACGCGGCCGCCGTTTCGCCCCTCGAACAGGGGAGCATCGCGATGTTCGACACGTACATGGACGCCCACGCCCTCGATCCGCGCATGCGTCGACGCATGGGCCTCGCCATGGGGGCCGCCGTGATCGCCAGCGCGCTCGCCATCACGACCTACTCGGGGGTCGAGCGCATGTCGATCGCCCGCGTCGGCGCGCCGCAGGTCGAGATGGAGTTCCTGATGGCGACCACGGTCGCGAGCCCGATGGCCGCGCCGCCGCCTCCACCGCCGCAGCAGGCGAGCGCGGCCGCGCCGAGCGACGACGCGGTCGACGACGCCGAGCCGACGCGCACCGCGAGCGACGACGTCGACGAACTCCTCGAGGCGCCGCGCAGGGGCCCGACCCGCGGCGCGCCGACGGGCAACAGCGGCGGCGCCGGGACGATCCCGGGGGCCCCGGTCGGGCCGCCGGGGATCGGCATGCCGTGCATCGGCGGACACTGCACGATCGGGCTCCCGCCCGCGCAGCCGCGGACGCCCCCGGCGATCGACACCACGAAGGTGCCGCTGTCGGTCGCCGAAGGGCGTGTGCGGTTCTCTCCCGATCCGCCGCGCGAGGCGCTGCTGGCCACGCGCGCGGGCCAGCTGCAGCGCGGCGGTACCTCCGTGGTCGAGTTCTGCGTTGGCACCGACGGCAAGGTCGAGCGCGTGTCGACCAAGCGCAGCGCGGGCGACGGCGACGTCGATCGGATCTGTCGCGACACGGTGAAGCGGTGGCGCTTCAGCCCGCTGCAGGTGCAGGGCCGCGCGATCCGGATGTGCAGCGAGATGTCGTTCGTGATCGCGTTCGAGTGAGCGCCGCCCGGCGCCGCCTGTAAGTCGCTCCAACCCCCGCCGTTGACGACGCCGCATCGGCCCCGTCACCACGACCGGTGCTCGCGCGGCGCGTCGTGCATCCGCGCCGCGCATCGAGGTCCCTTGAACCCCGCGACCCCAGTCCACACTCGCGTGCCTCCGGACGAACCCGCGCCCCAGCGCGCGCTGCGACCGCAAGGTGGCCCTGGCGCGCGTGTGCGGCCATGTGCCGATGCACACGCCGAAGCGCTTGATTCCCCGCCCACCCCATGCTGTAGACTCTCGCCTTCCATGGGCCGCAAACCCAGCCCGCGCGTTGATCTGCGCGCCAAATCGACGGCCACCTCGCGCCGCGCTCCCCGAATTCTCGGTGCCGTGCTCGCGGCGCTGGCCGTGGGTTCGCTCGCCGGCTGCTCGAAGATCGAGTCCCGCGACCTGATCCGCGAGGGAAACACGCTCTACAACGAGGGCAAGTTCGTCGAGGCCCTCGCCGCCTACGACAAGGCCGAGACCCTCGAGCCCGACGGCGTGACGGTCTTCTGGAACCGCGCCTGCGCGGCCGAGGCCCAGGTCCTGAAGATGAAGGACCCCGCCGAGAAGGACCAGCGCCACGTCTTCGCCGATCGGGCGCTGAAGGACTTCCAGACCTGGTACGACCGCCTCGAGCAGAAGACGAAGGAAGACGAGGAGCAGGTCAAGGCCCACCGCCTCGCGATCCTCAAGGCCGACGAGCGCTGCGACGATCTGCTCACGCACTGGCTCGAGCGCCACCGCGCCGAGCCCCGCGAGGAGCGGCTCTACACGAAGATCGCCCAGCAGTTCGAGGAGTGCGGCAAGCAGGAGGACTATCTCCTCTGGCTGAAGAAGCGGACCGAGGATTTCCCGGAGAGCGTGCAGGCGTGGCACACCCTGGCCACGATCACGTTCATGCCGCTCATGCCCGATGCGGAGAAGGGCCTCGGCTACAACGAGGCGATCCCGCCGTCCGAGCGCATCAAGCTCGCGGACGACGTCATCAAGCTCCTCGACCGCGTCACCCAGATCGACGCGAAGTTCGCCGACGCGTACATCTGGCGATCGATGGCGTACACGCAGCGTCAGCTCGCGCGCATCGTCGTCGAGAATCCGGTCACGCCGCAGGAACGGCTCGAGCCGATCCTCGCGCGCGAGGACACGATGCTCGCCTGGAAGCAGCAGAAGGCGAAGTGCGATCTCGAGGAGTTGCCGGAGTGCCCGGTCGGCAAGGTGCCCGATGCACCGTGTTGCCCACCCCCACCGCTCAGCTCGGAGGAGCAGGCCAAGGACGCCGAGCTCCGCCGCCAGATCGAGGACGAGATCAAGGGGATCCTGCCGGCCGAGGAGCCGTCGGGAAAGAAGGGCAAGAAGAAGAAGGGGAAAGGCACCTAGCGCGCGGCCAGCCCTTCGGTGGCCGCTCGTGCGTGTAAAGAGCCGAGGATCGGGATCGATGTTCGACCACTACATGCAATACCAGCGCGTCGACCCACGTCGACGCCTCCGGCTCCAGATCGCGGCGGCTTCGTCGGGGGTCATCACGTTCTCGTTGGTGACCTTCATGTGGGTGGCCAACAAGTTGAACATCAGCCGGGTGGATCCGCCGCCGGGCATCGAGTTCATCATGACCCAGCTCGTCGAGGAGGAGGCCGTCGCGGCCCTTCCACCCCCACCTCCGCCGCCGCCCGCGGCCGCCGAGGAAGAGGAAGAAGAGGAAGAGGAAATCCCCGAGGAAGAGGCGCCGATCGAGGAGATCGTCCAGCCCAAGGAGACGCCGGACAAGGTCCCCGACGCCAAGACCAGCGGCGCCAAGGGCCCGAAGGTCCCCGGCGGCGTGCCCGGTGGCATGCCCGGCGGCGTCCCGGGTGGCGTGCCCGGTGGCATCCCCGGCGGCGTGCCCGGTGGCATCCCCGGCGGCATCGCAACCAAGCGCGAGGTCGCCGAGAAGGACGTCGCGAAGGCCCCGATCTCCGCGGTGCGCTCGCAGGCGATCTACGATCCCAACCCCGATCAGCGGAAGCTCGCCGGCACCAAGGCCGCGACCTTCGACAAGCGTCCGGGCAGCGTGAAGATCGCCTTCTGCGTCGACGGTGGCGGCAAGCCGACCGACGTGCGCGTCAGCAAGAAGTTCCCCAACGATCCCCAGGTCGACCAGATCGTGAAGGAGACCGTCCAGAAGTGGCGGTTCAAGCCGTTCATCGTGGACGGCAAGCCCAAGACGACGTGCAGCGAAGCCACGTTCGACATCCAGTTCGAGTGACGCGCACCCCAAGCCCCGCCCGCGGCGCCCCCTAGGCGCCCGACGTCCGCCGCCTCCAAGAGTCCCGCCCGCCCTCGCGGGCCAGCACAGGAATCAAAGTCATGGAAACGCTCTCGATCCTCATCGCCGAAGGCTCCGACTTCTCGCTCACAGGCATGTGGGAGCAGATGGGCATGTTCGCCAAGGGGGTGATGATCTTCCTGGTGGCGATGTTCGTCGTCGCCCTCGCGATCATCATCGAGCGCCTCCGGGCGTACGGCCGGGCGAAGCGCCAGTCGATCAACTACATCATGCTGCTCCGCACGTACCTGCAGGAGCGCAAGATGCAGGAGGCCGTCGCGGCGGCGCAGCAGCACGGCGACAGCCCGGTGGCGAAGGTCGTCGGCGCTGGTCTGCGCGAGTACCTCGAGGGCCTCGAGGCCCTGCGCGAGGAGGGACCGGACGACGTCGGTGACTTCGACCTCGTCGACGCGGTCAACCGTCAGATGGAGCGCGCCAAGGAGCGCGAGACCGCGAACCTCAAGCGCGGCCTGACCTGGCTCGCCACCGTCGGCTCGACGGCGCCCTTCGTCGGTCTGCTCGGAACCGTCGTCGGCATCATCAACTCGTTCCAGGGCCTCTCGAGCGACGGCGGCGGAGGCCTCGCGGCGGTGTCCGGCGGTATCTCCGAGGCGCTCGTCGCCACGGCCGTCGGCCTCCTCGTCGCCATCCCGGCGGTCATGATGTTCAACGCCTTCAACGCCCGCGTCGAGTCGTACCAGATCGACATGAACGACGTGGCCTCGGAGCTCGTGGACTTCGTGCTCAAGGAGGGTCGCTACTCGTGAAGCGCATGGGCAAGCGGACGCGGTCGGTCCCCTACAAGAGCGACCACGGCGCGAACCAGGCCGCGCCGAACAGCGACATCAACGTCACGCCGCTCGTCGACGTGTGCCTCGTGCTTCTCATCATCTTCATGGTGGTGACGCCGATGCTCGGTCGCGGCAAAGACGTTCGCCTGCCCACGCTCGCCAACGCCGCCGAGCACAAGGAGGGCGATCAGGTCTTCATCTCGGTGGACGACGTCGGCGCCTGGATCGAGCAGGACCTGTACACCGACAAGGTGTCGTTCCTGCAGCGCCTCCAGGAGGACCTCAAGATCGCCTTCGGCAAGGCGGCGGCGACCGGCTACAAGGGGCCGATCCTGTTCGTGAAGGGCGACCGCGAGACCGACTACGGCCGCGTCCGCACCGTGATGGAGTGGATCAACTCCAACGAGACCACGACCGTCGCCGACATCGCGTTGGTGGTGGACAAGACCGAGAGCTGAGGGACCCCCACCATGTCGATGGCAGCAGGCAACAGCAAGGGCGCGAAGAGCGACATCAACGTCACGCCGCTCGTCGACGTCTGTCTGGTGCTCCTCATCATCTTCATGGTGATGGTGCCGCGGAACGTCCCCGAAATCTCGGTGAAGGTCCCGCCGGACGCCAAGAACCAGCAGCGTAAGCCGCCGACGGAGGAACCGTTGGTGATTGGACTGACGGCCGATGGCGGCCTGACGCTCAATCGCAATCCCACCGACAAGAACAAGCTCGCGGAACAGATCACCAAGCAATTGGAATTCCGCGACAAGAAGGTGGTCTTCATCGACTTCGACGACAAGGCGAAGTACGGCGAAGCGGTCGACATCCTCGATCTGGCGAAGCGTTCGGGCGCAGAGGTCCTCGGCATCATGAAGCCGAAGGACAAGACTCGGACGCCCGACAAACTCAATGGTTGACCATCGACGAGTTCGTCTCATCGCCGCCGCCGGGGCGATGGCCCTGCTTCCGGCGGGTTGCTTCGAGGACACCGACTGCGGCATCTGCAACGAGAACAGTCTCGAGCTGCAGATCCTCTCGGGCACGAACTACACCGGCGAACTGGTCCACATCGTCAGCCCCGAGTGCAGCGGCGATCGCTGCCCTGCGCCGTTCAGTGAAGCGCGCCGTTTCGTCGAGACCCTCGGCCTGTGCGAGGACTCCGAGACCGCGCTGCGCTCCCCGCAGGGCCCGGACGAGTTCTGCCGCATCGCGCCCATCGTCGTCGCGAGCGGCCTGCAGTTCGTGTTCAACAATCTGCTCGAGCCGACCTCGATCGAGCTCGTGCGCAAGCGGCCGGATGTGCCGCAGCTGTTCGAGACCTACGACTGGAAGACCCAGGTCGTCTCGCTGCAAGGGCCGGTCAGCCGCTACTCCGGTGACTGGCGGACGAGCGCCGCCGACGGCACCAGCGAGATCACGCGGTTCGTGAACCTGTCGTGCGTCGACAACCTCCGGGCCGACAACATCGAATTCACGGCCGAGGACTACGCCGACCCGGCGAAGAACCCGTGCAACGCGCTCGACGGTGGCACGCCGCGCAAGCTGCAGCGCGAGAAGGCGCTCACCGCGACCCGCGGCAAGTGGGACGACCGCGCGATCGGTGAGGCTGCGGCGTACGATTGCGAGACCCCGATCGAGGGCGTCGATACGTGCTGCTCGCAGTGCGACTTCAGCCTGACCGTCAACGTGTCGAAGTACGGCGCGGGCGAGCGCATCGAGTGCGATCCTCAGGGTGACCGGTTGATCGATTGCGCGGCCTTCGTCGTCGCCGAGCGCCGTGACGACGAGCCCGGCGGTTTCGTGCCGCCCGAGGATCTGCTGCGCGGGGTCCATCCGGCGCTGCGCAGCGACGAGCGGGCGACGATCGCCTGCGAGGCCGACGACGATTGTCGCGATCCCGCCGGCCCGGGCCTGCCGGGTGCGGAGTGCGTCGGCGTCGACGACCAGGGCCGCGCGTGCTCGCCGGGCGCGGGCGATCCGAGCTGCGACGGCGGGCTGTGTCGCGCGCCGTGGTTCGGCGCGTGCAAGGCCGACCCCGACACCACCGGCGACGTGGCGTACTGCGTCGACGCACGGTACGACGAGGCGGCTGCCGCCGGCTGTCACGTGCTGGCCTCGGATGGCACGCGGCTGTCGGAGTGCGACGCGAACGCGGACGGCAAGCTCACCGCCGCCGAGTGCTGCCCCGACGGCACCAGCTGCGATCCGGTCTACGACCTCGGCTACGAGCCGCTGGCCCGATACCAGCGCAAGACTTCGCTGCCCGGCTTCGTCCGCGACCTCGGCTGTGACGGCGGTTGCGGGGAGGACTGTGGCATCTGTGACGAGGACGGCGGGTGCTCTGCCGGCGGTCGCGACTGTACGGACCAGGAGATCACGGACTGCGCCGAGCAATACTACGTGTCCCAGACGTGCTCCGCCGACGAAGACGAGCACGACCACGCGATCAACCTCGTGACGAGGTTGGGTGGGGTCATCTACGACGGTGCGCTGAAGGGCGTCGAGTGGCGCCCGGCGGATCGCGGCGGTCAGCCGCGTGCTGTCATCGAGGCGTGCGCCGAGTCGCGTGGCTTGATCGCCCCGCGCAGCATCGCCGATGGCTGGCGCGCCCACGACGGCGACGGCTATGCCGTCGAGCTCGACGCCGACTGGGACCTCAGCATGTGCTCGGGCCAGACGTACCAGGTCGTGTTCACGCCCTCGGACGGCGGCGAGCACATCGTCGACAAGAAGGGCAACACCCTCGACGGCAAGCTCACGTACACGTTCGAGACGCCGCAGTTCCGCGCCGTGCCGTCGTCGGGCTTCCCCGGTGACAACCTCCGCATCGGCGCCTGCGACACCTTCAGCCTCCGCTTCTCGAACAAGTTCGATTTGTCGCCCGAGAACCTGCGCAAGGTCGAGCTCCACGACCTCTCGCTGCCGGAGGGCGCGCGCACGGTCGCCGGCGGCTCGGGCTGCGCCGAGACGCGGGACGAGCAGGAGGCCTCGGACGCGCCGCCGTGCCTCGAGGTCGACATCAGCGAGCAGGCCGCCGGCGAGATCCACGTCCGCCTCGACACGGTGAAGTTCGATCCGGTCCTGCGCGAGGGGCAGGCGTACGGGTTCTACGTCCCCGGCGTCCTCGATCCGCAGGCGCGGAACCTCAAAGATGAGGATCGGATCGACCCCGACGCCTACGCGGAGGCGGTCTCGCTGACCAACATCGACGCGGACACCTACGCGAAGGCGTTCTGGGACGCGTGCGGCATGCCGCTGTTCCAGAGCACCGAGGTCACCTACGTCCCGGACCCGAAGAGGCCAGGCGAGGAGAAAATCGAGACGAACCCCGACGGCTCGACGAAGCTCACCTACGTGTACGACTACACGTTCACCGTCGACCCGGCGCGTTGCGAAGAGGATGGCGACAGCGACGGTGTTCAGCTGTCGTGCGACAACGCGCCCGACGTCTACAACCCGCTGCAGGCCGACGCCGATCGCGACGGCGTCGGCGATCCGCTCGACCTGTGCCCCGCGTCGCCCGAGATCGCCCGCGACAACAGCGACTCCGATCGCGACGGCGTCGGCAACGGCTGCGACAATTGCCCGAAGTCGCTCTCCCGCTACAACGACCTCGCGTCCACCAACGCCTTGCCGGCGTACCTGTGGGTGCGCAACGCGGGCGAGCAGGGGGACGCGGACGAGGACGGCATCGGTGACGTCTGCGACAACTGCCCCGCGGTCGCCAACTGCGAGAGCTACGACGTCGATCGGCCGTGGCGGCTCGGTGACGCCATCGACCCTGACGCGGCGACGTGCCAGCGCGACGCCGATCTCGACATGATCGGTGATGCGTGCTTCGGCATGGAGTCCGACGACGCGGCCGGGCCCGTCGGCTTCGGCGACGAGGACGACTTCGATCAAGATGGCCTCGTCAACCTCGACGACGGCTGCCCGCGACAGCCCGAGCTCGATCGGATCGCGTGCGCCGACGACGACGCCTGCGGCGTCGGTCGAGCGTGCGTCGGCGCCACCGACGACGCGATGGGCTTGTGCAACCACAGCGACGTCGATTTCGACGGGGTGGGTGACCTCTGCGACACCTGTGCCCACGTCGGCAACGCGACGCAGATCGTCGACGGCGGCGCCCAGGACGACGACGCCGACGGCGACTTCATCGGCCTCGACTGCGAGCTCGGGGATGGCTGCGAAGAGCGCGGCGCGCCCCGGAGCATTGCCTTCTTCCCGGTGTCGGTCGGTGGGCAGTGCTGCACCACGCTCCTGGTCGACGACGGACAGGGCCTGGCCGAGCGCTTTGGTGACGGCCGTCGCATCGTCGATCCCAGCGGTCGGCCGGTCCAGGCCGAGTGCGCGGGGTCGAGCTGCGCGCCGCTCCCCGACACGCTCGCGGTGACGCCCGGTGTGTTGGCGCTCCCCGAGGGCTGCGAGGAGGCCCTCGCGGCCGCGGGCCTGTCCGTCGACGAGCATGCGCCGGTGAGCCTCACCGACGTGCAGAGCGACCTCGACGCGCTGTGGAATCTCCAGTGTCGGCTTCCCCCGCCGGACCAGGACTACGACGGCTTCGCGGATGCCTGCGATCTGTGCCCGTTCGACCACGATCCGACCAACGAGACGTATACCGACCAGGAGGGCCGCAACTGGCCCAACGACGGGGCCGCGTGCAACGGCGACAACGCGCTCGCGGCGCGGTGCGACGACGGGTCGGGCGACGGTTCTACCGACGACGGTGGCGGATCGGACGACGGCACCGGCGACGGCACGGGTGGCTGAGGTCGGGCTCGCGAAGCGCTTCGACGCGGCGTTGCTCTCACGTCGGGTCTTCCGCTTCCGCGTCGCGGGGGACGTCGACGCGATCTGGGCCCGCATGCTCGCCGATCCGGCCGTGCGTGAGGCGGACGACCCGGCGCCCGAGCCCGCGCCGCCGCAGGGCGCCGCGCTGCTGGTGTCGCGCAGCGGCGGCACGCTCCGCGTGCGCCACTGGTCGGGGGCGGCCGACGCGGTCTCGCCGGTGCTCGTGTTGCGGATCGACGGGCACGGCGACGTCGCGCGCGTCGAGGGACACCTCGAGCAGCCCGGCCACGCGGCGAGCTTTCGCGCCCTGCAGGAGCCGCGGCGGCTCTGGCCGGTGATCCTGCCGATCGGCGTCCTCGCGGGGATCGGCGTGCTCGCGTATGTGGTGGCTGGCTCGGCGCTGCTGTGGACGTTGCCGTTGCTGCTGTTGCTGTTCGCGATCCCGTCGTCGCTGGTGATGCTGCCCGCACTCGCGCTGTGGAACGCAGAGAGCCGCCGTGTGCAACGCGAGGCGCTGGTGACGTGGATGGGGCGAACGTTCGTGCCGATCGCGTTGCCGGCGACGGATGAGGACGATCCGTTCCGGTGAATCGGCTGCGCGATCGTCCCGCTCCCGCGACTGCAGAGTCGCACCATCGACGGTGGGATCGCGGACTCGCCGGGCTACGGCCTGAAGCCTTCGATCCCGCCAGGGGCTGTCGCGCACCTCGTTCGAAGCACCTCCGCGAAGCGTGCCTTTGCCAACCGTAGGCGCGACTTCGCGGTCCCGAGCGGCACGTCAAGAGTGGCGGCGATCTCGACCATTCGCAGTCCTTCCCAGTAGTGCAGCTCGAGGAGCGAACGGAGTTCCTCGGGGAGGCATTGCATGCACTGGCGGACGATCGCATCCCGCTGGGCCCGCCGCAGCTCCTGTGCTGGTGTGGCCTCGGCGCTGGCGATCGATACCAGCGAGCTGTCGTCGAGCGTGTCCCACCGGGTGTCGCGAAGATGATCGAACAGGCGATGGCGGGCGACGCCCACGAGATATGCCCGGAGGCCGGACGTCGCCACGTACGACTCCGAACCGCGGAGGAACGTGACGAGTGTCTGCTGCACGAGATCCTCGGCGCCCTCTGTGCCAACGTAGTGTGAGACAGTCAGTTCTCGATATCTCAGTGCCGAGTGGCGGAGAACGATCGCCTCACCTTGCCCAAGCCATCCTCAACCAAGACTCTACGTCCTGCGCGCGTC
>JBIJCC010000014.1:0-153556 GCA_044344875.1 Nannocystaceae bacterium | reverse complement strand
GGGACGGGACCTTCCCCCGCTGGAGAAGCGCAGCTTGAACGGCTCCCGACCCGCGCTCGCGCGCGGCTCGGCATCCGTTCGTCACGACGCACCATCGCCCGCAAGGGTACCGCGGCGGATCCGCACCGTCGCGCGGCCGGACGCGGCCCGCCACGACGGTGGGCTCGCGGGTATCCTCTAGAATCGATGCCGTTCCTCCCCGACGCGCTCGCGGCCCCGTCGTTCGCCGAGCGGTTGCACGGTGTGCTGACGCAGGCGGTGCGGGAGCTCGGGCTCCAGTGGGCGGCGCTCGCGGAGCTCGCGGCCCCCGACGGGCGGGCGGCGCTGCACTGGCGCGCGGGC
Organism: Nannocystaceae bacterium; assembly: GCA_044344875.1. GTDB lineage: Bacteria > Myxococcota_A > Polyangia > Nannocystales > Nannocystaceae > Xiheibacterium. The sequence continues at coordinate 153,214 of JBIJCC010000014.1, read as the reverse complement.
GCCCCGGGAATCCCCGGGATTCCGCCGAGCCCCGAGAACCTCGAGACGTGGTTCGCGGGCGCCATCGACGGCCCCACCGCAATCGCGCTCCACGTCGAGCCCGCACTCGCGCTACCCCACGACGCCGTCTTGGTGCTCGCCGGTCCGCGACTGGCCATCGACGACCTCGCAGCGTTGGTGACGTGCCTCGAGCGCGGCCTGGCCGAGGACCGTAGGTCGACCCTGGCGAACTGGATGCTCGCCGCCGTCGAGCATGCGGCCGATCCCATCGAACTCACCGACTGCACCGCACGTCTCGTCTTCACCAACGCCGCGTGGCAGGCGACGTTCGGCTATCCGCCGGCGCTGTCGCTCGGACGTACCCCACGGCAGCTCTTCCGCAGCGGTGACGATGCCCGTCCCCTCGATCACGCGTTCTTCCAGTTCTCGCTCGACGCGATCGCCGAGGGCGAGCCGTGGTTGGGCACGCTGACCAACCGCACCCACTGCGGGCAACAGGTCCTGGTCGAAGCCTCGGTCGCGCGGTTCACCTCGCCCGACGCGAGCTTCGTCGGCAACTTGGCGATCCGACGCAAGCTCGAGCATCGCCAGGCGCGGGAGACCGCGCTCATGGCCGCGCACTACGAGTTCCGCGCCGTGCTCTCGGCGATCCCCGACGGGGTGGTGGTGCTCCGGAGCGAGCGGATCTACTTCGTCAACCCGGCGTTCCTCGCGATCGTCGGTCGTGCCGAGACCGACGTCATCCGCCGCCTCCCGAACGAGTTCGTCCACCCCGACGATCGCCCGTTGCTGGCGCTCCCGGCGGTACCGACCACGCCGGTGCGCCTGCTCCGTCCCGACGGCAGCGCGCGCTTGGTGGAGTTCTCGGTGGTCGGCTCGGTATCGTTCGAGGGCTCGCCGGCGACGATCCTCCAGGTGCGTGACACCACCGATCGCCGCCTCTCCGAGGAGCGCCTCGTCCACGGGGAGAAGCTCAGCGCGCTGGGTCAGCTCGCCGCCGGCGTCGCGCACGAGATCAACAACCCGCTCGCGTCGGTCTCCCTGAACCTCGAGCTGCTCGGGCAGGAGTCGACCGACATCGGCACACGGGCCGAGCTCCTGCGGGAAGCGATCGAGGGCGTCAAGCGCATCGAGGCCATCGCCGAGGAGCTCCGCAGCTTCTCCGCCGTCGACACCGGGGGCGAGCTCGAGACGGTCGACGTCGGCAAGGCGATCGCGTCGGCGATCAACCTCACCGCCAACGAGATCCGCCACCGTGCGCGCCTGGTGCGAGACGATGGGGCCGACCTGTTCGTCGTCGCGCGCGAGGGGCCGCTCGTGCAGGTGCTGGTGGTGGTGCTCACCAACGCCGCGCAGGCGATCCCCGAGGGCGCGCGCGGCACCCACCGGATCGAGATCGGCGCCGAGGCGGTCGGGTCCATGGTCGAGGTCGTCGTCTCGGACACCGGGGTGGGCATCCCCCCGGAGCTCCTCGAGCGCGTGTTCGAGCCGTTCGCCACCACGAAGCAACGCACGCTGGGGAAGGGCCTGGCGATCGCGCGGCGGATCATCGACGAAGCCAGCGGCACGATCCGCATCGAACCGCGCCCCGCCGGCGGCACCACCGTGCGGATCACCCTGCCGCGAGCCACGGTCGCGAGCCCGGTCCCCGAGGCACCTCGCCCCGTGCCGCCGACGCCACGGCGTGGTCGCGTGCTCGTGGTCGACGACGACGAGCTCGTCGCGCGCGTCGTCGCCCGCATCCTCGCCAAGCACGAGGTCACCGTCGCCAGCAACGCGGCCGCCGCCGTGGCGCAGCTGCGCGACGCCGACGTCGATGTGGTGCTGTGCGACCTCATGATGCCGGACGTCCCCGGCGCGACGCTCTACCGGCAGGCCGTGGCCACGCGCCCCGAGCTCGCCGATCGCTTCATCTTCATGACCGGCGGCGTCTTCACGGACGCGGCGAGCGAGTTCGTCGACTCCCTCGGGGCCGCGGTGCTGATCAAGCCCTTCGACGCCCAGGTGCTGCGCGAGCGGGTGATGCAGAAGATCTTGCGGCGCCGGGGCTAGTCCCCTGGAAACCTGATTCGTGACGAGTCACCTCCCGCCACTGCCCCGGCGCGAGTCCGTCGAGCCGCACGTCCCCGATCGCCACCCGGACCAGGCGCAGCGTCGGGAACCCGACCGCCGCCGTCATCCGCCGCACCTGGCGGTTGCGGCCCTCCGACAGCACGAGCTCGATCCACGTGTCGGGGATGCTCTTGCGCACGCGGATCGGAGGTTCGCGCGGCGGCATCGACGGCGCGGGGTCGAGCACGCGGGCCTCGCACGGTCGGGTGACGTAGTCCTGGATCGGGATGCCGCGACGCAGCGGCGCGAGGTCGGCGTCGATCGGCGCGCCCTCGACCTGGGCCCAGTACGTCTTCGGATGCTCGAAGCGCGGATCGGTGAGGCGATGCTGCAGACCGCCGTCATCGGTGAGCAGCAGCAGCCCCTCGCTGTCGGCGTCGAGTCGGCCCGCGGGATGCACGGACGGCGGCAGCCCGAACTCCGCGAGCGTGCGCCAGCCGCCCTTGGGCAGGAACTGGCTCACGACGCCGAACGGCTTGTGGAACGCCAGCAGCACGGGCGTTGGGGGTATAGCCTAGCTCGCGCCGACATGACGTCCATCCCCGCGACCCCACCGTCGATCCTCGAACCCCTGGTGCTGCGAACCGGGCTGCGCGCCGCCAACCGTGTCGTGCTCGCGCCGATGACGAACAAGCAGAGCCACGCCGACGGCACGCTGGCCGACGAGGAGCTCGCGTGGTTGTGCAGCCGCGCCGAGGGCGGGTTCGGGACCATCATGACCTGCGCCGCCCACGTGGCGAAGGATGGCCAGGGCTGGGCCGGCGAGCTCGGGATCTTCGACGAGCGACACATCCCCGGCCTGCGCCGGCTGGCCGACGCGCTGCGCGAGCGCGGGGCCGCGTCGATCGTGCAGATCTTTCACGGCGGGATGCGGGCGGACCCCGAGGTCAGCGGGGCGGTGCCGTGGAGCGCGAGCGCGGCCGAGGGCGCCCGTGCGGCGAGCACCGCCGACCTCGAGGGGGTGATCGAGCGCTTCGCCGCGGCGGCCGCTCGCGCCGAGCAGGCCGGGTTCGACGGCCTCGAGATCCACGGCGCCCACGGCTACCTGTTCACGCAGTTCCTGAGCGCGACCGGGAACCAGCGCGACGACGCGTGGGGTGGCTCGCTCGAGAACCGCGCGCGGCTGCTCCGCGAGGTCGCCCGCGCGATCCGGGCCCGGGTCGGCGCCGCCTTCACCGTCGGCGTGCGTCTGTCGCCCGAGGATTTCGGCAACGCCCGCGGCATCGATCTCGACGAGACGATCCAGGTGGCGCGCTGGCTCGCCGACGACGGCCTCGACTTCGTCCACGTGTCGCTGTGGCGGTCCAACCTCAACACCGCGAAGTACCCCGATCGCCACGCGGTCGATCTGTTCCGCGCTGCGCTGCCCGGCGACGTGGCGCTGTTCGCAGCCGGTGGCATCTGGACGGCCGCCGAGGCCGACGCGCTGCTCGCCCGCGGCGCCGATGCGGTGGCGCTGGGGCGCAGCGCGATCATCAACCGCGATTGGCCGCGGCGGATCACCGATCCCACGTGGGTCGCAACGCGTCCGCCGGTGTCGATCGCAGAGCTGCGCGCGGCGGGCCTCAGCCCCGCATTCGCCGAGTACATGCGGGGGTGGAAGAACTTCGTCCGCGACGACGTGGCCTGACGGCGAACACCACCGCGCCGAACATCCACGGCACACCGCGGGCGTCGTTGCCCTCGGTGGTGCAGCCGCACCCGGGATTGTCCTCACCGGCGAACGGCGCCTCCGTCGTGCTGCTGCCGCCTCCGGTATCGCCCACGGTCGCGCTCGCGGATGCCGTCGCGTCGGTGTCGGTCGCGCTCGCGCTGCCGCCCGTCACCGTGCCACCGCCGCTGCTGTCGCCCACACTCGCAGAGTCGCTGCCCGCCGATCCGCTCGAGGACTCGGCGCTGGCGGAGCCCGTCGCACCGGTCGAGCCGCCGTCCGACGAGCCGCCCGTCGAACCGCCGCCCGTCGAGCCGCCGCCCGTCGAGCCGTCCTCCGAAGCGCCAGCGCCTGACGAACCACCCTCCGACGAGCCGCCGCCCGTCGAGCCGCCGTCCGACGAGCCCACGCCGCCATCCGACGAGCCCACGCCGCCATCCGACGAGCCCACGCCGCCGTCCGACGAGCCCACGCCGCCATCCGACGAGCCCACGCCGCCGTCCGACGAGCCCACGCCCGTCGACTCGCTGCCGCCCGCCGAGTTGCCGACGCTGACACCCCCCGAAGTTGCGCCACCGCCGTCGGAGCCGCCACCCGTGCTGCTCGACTCGCCGCCCAGCGGCGCCTCGAGCACGCTCACCAGGACCTCGTCGCGATCCCATTGGTTGTCCGCGTCGACCGCGAAGACCTCGAACGTGTAGACCGTCTCGGGCGCGAGATCGTCGACGGTCAGCGTCGCGCTATCGGCATCGACGAGGGTCGCCGCCGGTCCGCCGGTCTGCGTCCACGTGTACGTGATCGTATCGTCATCAATCGTCGTCGCCGTGAGCAGCACCGGTGAACCATCACCGGGTACCTCGACGTCGTCGCCCGCCGTGACGTCCGGCCGATCGAGCGAGAGCAGCCACGTGTAGATCCCGTCGGCGTCCGAGGCCGCGCTGTAGTCCCGGAACGTCAGACCCACCGAGCCGCAGCCCTGGTCCGAGGGCCACTCCGACGCCGGGAACCCCTGCCCGATCGGATCGATCGCAGGGACCCACGCGAAGTGCCCGACGTTGTCGAACATCGTGATGCGACCCGCCGGCCGCGGCTGCCCGACGTACGAGACGCACTCGGGGTACTGCGGGTATCCGGCGGGGTTGCCATAGATCGACGCGTATTCGACGACCGTGCACGGGCTGAAGACGCCCACCCCGAGGTTCGCGTTGTTGTCGTTCTCGCCGTGGAAGATCCACAGCGCGGTGTCCTGGAACCCGCACGTCACCCCGGCTTGGACCTGACCGCCGGGCATCGGCGACGCGGCCGCGAACCGACGCGGTGCGTGGGCGATGTACTGGAACACGCCGCGTCCGCCCTGGCTCATACCCGTGAGATAGAGCCGCCGCGGATCGACCGGGTAATTGTCGACGATGAAATCGAAGAAGTCGTCGAGCTCGGTCATGCTCCACTCGATGTTCGAGAACGGAGGCACATCGTTCTGCGGCGAGACCATCACGAACGGGCGCGTCTGGTCGTCCCAGTTGTTCAGCCGCATGAGCTGCTGCGGGCCCCACGACAGGTTGCGACACAGTCCGTCGTTGCCGCAGTCACTCGCCGCGCAGACGTCGACATTGCCCGGGCACGACGACACGTCGTCGTACTCGCCGATGCCGGGCAGGAACACCAGCAGCGGCAAGAGCTCGCCCGGGGGAAGGTCGTCGAAGTCGCTGGGCAGGTACTCCCAGTAGCCCAACGGCCACGCGTCGCCGTTGGCTCGCGCGATACCGCGGAGCTCACCGGGCGTGATCTGATCGAGGTAGGGAATCTCCGCGCGGGCCTCGGCACCGAGACCCATCGACGCGAGCAGAACAGCAGCCGTCAGGATCCGATGAGGCGTGCGCGAGGACATCCCAGCGATGATGCCATAGCCCCGCGCGACGAATCTCGTCGTTGGCGATCGGGCGATACTGCCCGGTGTGCGCTCGGGTCGCCGGTTTCACCGGGGTTTCACCGGCGTGCCGCCGACGGCTCGCTACGCTGGTCCAAGAGCCCGTACACACCATGCTCGACCTCGACCGAACCTTCGCAAGCATCGATCGAGCGGCCGACGATCTCGCCCTGCGGCAGCGGCCCTCCCCCTTCGCGATCGCGCTGGCGGACTCGATCCACCACGTGCGCGACTCCGATTGGGATGCGGTCGTGGGCGACCGGCTCTTCCTCGGCCGCGACTACCTCGACGCGCTCGAGGCCGCGAGGCCGCCGCGCATGGGGTTCCGCTACGCGATTGGCTACGACGGGCAACGGCCCGCCTTCGCCGCGGCGTACCAGGTGCTCGACCTCGCCCTCGACGCGTTCGGCTCACGCCGACCGGGCCCGCGCACCGACGGCCTGCGACAGACCCTCCGGCGGGTCCGCGATCGCGTCGGCGATGTGATCGGTGACGGCGGCGCGGCCCGCCTGCTCCTCAACGGCAACGGCCTCGTCACGGGGGAACACGGCGTCGCGATCGCCCCCGGCGTCGATCCTCGAATCGCGATGCGCGGCCTGGCCGATGCGACGTATCGCCTCCGCCGCGCCGAGAAGCTCCACGGGGCGATCGCCTCGGTGCTGGTGAAGGACTTCACGGCGGCGACGCGCCCCGCGGCCGACGAACTGCTGCGCTTCGGCTACCACGCGTTCGAGGTCGATCCGAACATGGTCGTTGCAATCGATCCGAGTTGGCGCAGCTTCGACGACTACGCGCGGGCGCTGTCGGCGAAGTACCGCCGCAAGACCAAGGACGCGCGCAAGCGGGCGGCGCCCCTGACGATGCGCCAGCTCGACCGCGCGGGGATCGAGCGCGAGGCATCGACGTTGTACGCGCTGTATCAGCAGGTCCACGCCAAGGCCCACTTTCGCCTGGCGAACCCCGGTCCCGGCTACTTCCCCGCGCTCGCCGCGGCCCTCGGCGACGCGCTCGTCGTGCGCCTGTGGACGCAGGACGACACGCCCGTCGGCTGCAGCATCGCCCTGGGCCGTGGCGCGCGGCTCGAAGCCCACATGGTCGGGCTCGACTACCGCATCAGCCAGGACCTCGGCGTGTACCCGGCGGCGCTCTACCAATTCATCGCCGACGCGATCGCCCGCGGCGCGTCGGCGCTGTCGATGGGCCGAACCGCCCTCGAGATCAAGAGCTCGATCGGCGCCGTCGCCGAGCCGATGACGTGCTACCTGCGCCACGGCAACCCAGTCGGCAACCGACTGATCGCGCCGCTCGTCGGCCAGCTGGCCCCGACGCCTTGGACGCCGCGACAGCCCTTCGCGGCCTACGATCCGCAGCGCCGCGGATGATCCCGCCACGTGCTCCTTCATCCGTCGGCGGTCGCAGCGAGGGAACGCGTCGCGCTCAGCAGGTGAGACCGCAGACCGAGAGGACCTCGCCCACGCACGCAGCGTCCCACGAATTGTTGCAGCAGAACGGATCCGCGGCGCATATCAACGCGACGCAGTTGTTGAAGCCGGCGTCGCAGCCATTCACGAGGGATCCTCCGGTGTCGCACGGCGAGTGGGCGCAGGGCGAGCACAGCGGCGCCGCACACATCAGGGCAGCCCGGTTCACGCAGATCCCATCCCACGCCGTCGCGCAGCAGAACGGATCGACCGCGCAGACCTCCGCGGCGCAGCCGCTGCAGGCCGCGTCGAGCAACACGCCCTGGACGCACTCGCTGTGCGCGCAACCGCAGCCGTCGTCCGGCGCGCCGTCACAGTCCTCGTCGAGGCCGTTCCCGCACACCTCCCCGCCCGCGAAGACGGTCTGCGAGCAGCCGAGCACGCCGCCGCTGCAGGTGGTCACGCCGGTGGCACAGGCGCCGAGCAGGCCGGTGTTGCACGCCCCGCCACCGCCGGGGTTGCCCTCGTCGGTGCCGGTGTCGCAGTCGTTGTCGAGACCGTCGCAGATCTCGGCCGACGCCTGCGTGGTCTGGTTGCAGCTCGCGACTCCACCGGCGCACGACGTGGTCCCGGGGCCACAGACGCCGGCGAGGCCGGTGTTGCACGCCTGACCGCCGCCGGGGTTGCCCTCGTTGTTCGCGCCGTCGCAGTCGTTGTCGACCGCGTCGCACACCTCCGTCGAGGCCTGGACGTTCTGCACGCACTGCAGCGCGCCGCCCATGCACTGGTTGGTGCCCGCCGAGCACGCGCCGGCGAGCCCGGTGTTGCACGCCCCGCCGCCGCCGGGGTTGCCGTCGTCGGTGCCGGTGTCGCAGTCGTTGTCGAGGCCGTCGCAGACCTCGACGGCGGGCTGGTTGTCTTGCACGCACGACAGCACGGCGTTGGTGCACTGCTGGTGCCCCACCGAGCAGATGCCGGCCAGGCCCGTGCCGCACGCCGCACCACCGCCGGGGTTGCCCTCGTCCGCGGCCATGTCGCAATCGTTGTCGAAGCCATCGCAGGCCTCGGGCGCCGGGACGACGTCGCCATCGCAGCTCCCCCAAGCCCCGTCGACGCAGTTCTGGACGCCGGGCACGCACAGGCCGATGCCCTGCGTCCCCACCGGCCCGGCGTAGCACGCCTGCTGCTCGCCGTCGTTGCAGCTGCAGTCCTCGTCGACATCACCGTCGCAGTCGTCGTCGACACCGTTGCACGACTCGGCGTCCTCGGGCTCGCCGGGGATGCAGCGCTGCGGCACGCCGTCGGCGCAGGTCTCGACCGTGACCTGACAGATGCCTTCGCCGCAGACCGCGGTGTCGAAGCCTTCGTCGACCTCGTCGTCGCAATCGTTGTCGGACCCGTCGCAGACCTCGTCGATCGGCGTGATCTCGCCGTCGCACGAGCCCCACGCGCCGTCGACCGTGCACGCCTGCGTGCCCGCGGTGCACATGCCGACGCCGTCGGTGCCCTCGGGGCCCGAGTAGCAGGCCTGGGTGTCCAGCGGCTCGCACTCGCAGCCCTCGTCGACGTCGCCCTCGCAGGTGTTGTCGAAGCCGTCGCAGAGCTCCTCGGCGAGGCACTCGTCGCCGGTGGTACCAGTGGGATCGGGCTCCGTCGTGGAGCCGACCGAATCGGTCCCGCCGTCGGCCGTCGAGTCGGCGGTGCCGCTCGCAGCGGTCGTCGTCGCCGAGCCCTCGCCGAGACCGCCGGTGCCAGTGCCGTCACCGAACGTCGTCACCGCGAGGTCGGTCCCGCCGGCGCAGCCCACCGGGATCGCCGAGAGGACGACGATCGCGATCCGTAGCGTCGACACCGGGCCAGGGACACGCATGCGCATCGGATCAGCCTACACCAGGTGACGGCCCGTGCCCCAGCGCCCCGTGCTCGTCGCCGCGTGCCGACGAGCCGTGAGAGCACCCACGCGCGCGGCTTCGCCCTGCTCGCGGCGAACCAGGCTCCCTCCGCGCTAGCGGTTGGCCTCGAGGTCGAGGGGCCGCAGCGCGTACTGGTCGGCGAACTGCAGCTCGCGCCAGAACTCGAGCGCGGTCTGGGTACGCCGACCCACGACCGGGTGCAGGGCACCCGCGATCGCCTCGCGGTACGGCGAGTGCAGCGACAACGCCATCTGCTGCGGCACGCCGCTGACGATCTCCTGCTGCGTGAACGGGTACATCTCGCCCCGCATCACCCCGACCAGGAGAAGTGCTGCGTGATACAAATCCGTGGGGCGACCGACCACGCCGAAGCGATCGGGATCGAGGGCTTCGGGCGGGGTCATCCACTGGGCCATGATCGTCCCCCAGCGGCGGATGTCGCTCTCGAGCCGCGCGATCCCGAGGTCGCCGAGCTTGAAGGTGGCCACCGGCGGCTTGTCGGCGTCCAGGCGATCGGACGAGAGGCTGACGAACACGTTGCCCGGGTGGACGTCCTTGTGCACGTGCCCGTGGCGATGGACGAACGCCAGCGCCTGTAGGAGATCGCGGGCGACGTGCGGCACCCAGTCGGGGTTCGCCCGACCGAAGATCCGATCGAGGCTGTACATGCACTTCTCGATGATCAGATAGAACGCGCCCTCGTGCTCGAACGCGTCGTGGATGTACGTGATGTTCGGGTGGCGCAGCAGCGAGAGGTTCGCGACCTCCGCCCGCCACTGCGCGAGCATTTGCTCGAACGACTGCGCCGGACGGAGGACCTTGGCGACCAGTCCGTTCGACCACTCGTCGGTGCACTCGTAGACGTCGCCGTACGCGCCGGCGCCGAGGTAGTCGCCCATGAAGTAGACCCCGCCGCTGCTGCCGGCGCGGATCATCTCGCCACGCGCGGGTGGCCGGACCATCGGGATGTCGCGCAGGGTGTCCATCGGGCTGCTCGACGCTGGCGCGGCGGAGCGCGGGCGTCAAGCGGCGTCGCCGCGTAGGCGCGCGCGCCCGCGTCGGGTACAACGTCCGCCGTGATCCTCGGCGCGGCGGCGCACGGCGCCTTGGGCGAGCTGGCTGCGCTGGGCACGGCGGCGTGCTGGGCATTCACCAGTCTGTGGTTCTCGGCGGCGGGGCGGCGGATCGGCTCGTTGCCGGTGAACCTGCTGCGGATGCCGATCGCGCTGCTGTGGCTCACGAGCTACGGCTGGCTGGTACGTGGTCACGCGCTGCCGCTCGACGCCGACGCGAACGCGTGGACGTGGCTGTCGGTCTCGGGCCTGCTGGGCTTCGCGTTCGGCGATCTCTTCCTGTTCCGGGCGCTGATCCTGATCGGACCGCGGCTCGGGTCACTCGTCATGGCGAGCTCGCCGTTGTTCACCACCGTGCTCGGGATCTGGGTGCTGGACGAGGGACTCGTGCTGCGCGACGTCGCCGGGATGGTGCTGGTCACGGCGGGCATCGCGTGGGCGGTGGTCGCACGCACGCCACCTGGGGCCGTCGCGGCACCGAGTCGCGCGACGCTGGTGCGCGGCGTCGGCTTCGCGCTCTTGGGCGCGATCGGGCAGGCCGCAGGGCTGGTCACCGCGAAGTACGGCATGGCCGAGTACGACCCCTTCGCGAGCACACAGATCCGCGTGTTCGTCGGCACGGTCGCGTTCGTCGTCGCGGTCACCGTGCGCGGGCAGTGGCCCGCAGTTCGTCGCGGCCTCGCCGATCGCCGGGCGATGATGATGGTCTCCCTCGGCGGCACGTTCGGGCCCTTCCTCGGCGTCGGCCTCTCACTCACCGCCGCGCAGCTGACCCACGCCGGCGTCGCCGCGAGCCTGATGGCGCTGCAGCCGATCTTGGTGATCCCGCTCGCGGTGTGGTTCGCCCACGAGCGCGTCGGTGTCGCCGCGATCGGCGGGGCCGTGGTCGCGATCGCGGGCGTGGTCCTGCTCGTGACGTGACGCCACGTGACGCCAGTCCTCAGCCGAGCGACACCAGCTGCTTGCCGAGGTTCGTGCCGGCGAGGAGCCCGAGCAGCGCCGCGGGTGCCTCCGCCAGACCGACCGCGACGCTCTCGCGGTAGCGCAGGCTCCCGTCGGCGACGCGCGCAGCGAGCTCGCCGAGCGCCTCGGGCCACTCCTCCGGGTGCTCGGTGACGATGAAGCCCTCGATGCGCAGGCGCGACGACAGCAGCAAGTGCGGTTGCGTCAGCGGGATCGGTGCGCCGTCGTAGCCGGCGATCATGCCGCACAGCGCGATGCGTCCGAAGGCGTTCATCCGCCCGAGCACGGCGTCGAGGATCGCCCCGCCGACGTTCTCGAAGTACCCGTCGATGCCGTCGGGGCAGGCCTGCTGCAGCGCCGAGCCGAGCGCGCGGGCGTCGGGGTGCGCGCGGTGGTCGATGCAGGCATCGAAGCCGAGCGACTCCACCCACGCGCACTTCTCGGGTCCCCCCGCGATGCCCACCGCACGCAGGCCGCGGGCCTTCGCGAGCTGCCCCACCACGCTGCCCACCGCACCGGCCGCAGCGCTCACGACCACGGTCTCGCCCGGCTTCGGCCCGATGAGTTTCATCAGCCCGTACCATGCGGTGACCCCCGGCATCCCGACCGCGCCGAGGTACGCCGACGCGGGCACGACCGTGGTGTCGATCCTCCGCAGGCCGCGGCGATCGTCGCCCGCGACGACCGAGTACTGCTGCCAGCCGCCCATGTGGACCACCTCGTCCCCGATCGCCCAGTGAGGCGACCGCGACTCGACCACCACACCGGCCGTCTGCCCGATCATCACGGCACCGAGGGCCTGCGGCGCGGCGTAGCTCTTCGCGTCGTTCATGCGCCCCCGCATGTACGGATCGATCGACAACCACCGATGACGAACGCGAACCTCGCCCTCGGCGAGCGCCGGCATGTCGGCCTCGACGAGGCGGAAGTTGTCGAGCGTCGCCGCGCCGCGGGGCCGCGAGACGAGGAGGATCTGGGCATTGGTCTCGGGGCTCGTCATGGGCGTCGTCGTCGACGGGAGTGTGCACGAATTCTGCGGGCGAGCGCTCGCAACGACAGCGCCCGTGCGCCGACCGTCGGCCCGACGCCGATGCCGTCGCCAAGACACGAACTGCTGGTGCAGGTCCTCCGGGAACACCCGCAGGTCGTCGTCGAGCTCCTGCGGGCCCACGGTGATGAGGTGCAGTCGTCGACGTACGAGGTGATCCCCGCGCCTGCGAGTGTCTCCGAGCTCGAGCCCGCGGAGTTCCGTGCCGACCTCGTCCTGCGTCGGTCCGCCCGGGGGGATCCCCGCGGAGGGAACGCATTGGTCGTCGAAGTCCAGCTCGGCATCGACCCGGACAAGCGGTTCACCTGGGTGCTCTACGTCGCAGGCCTCCGGACTCGACTGCGGTGCCCCGTCGACCTGGTCGTATTGACGCTCGACGACGTCGTCGCGCGTTGGGCTGCGGCTCCCATCGTCATCGATACGCGCGGCTCGGTGCTGCTCCCTTGGGTGCTCGGACCCGCCGAGGTCCCCATCATCTCCGACACCGCAGCCGCTCGAGCGCTGCCGGAGCTCGCAGTGGTCTCGGTCCTCGCCCACGCGAACGAAGCCGCCGGCGCCGTCGTCGGCCGCGCACTGCTCGAGGCGTGCCGCGACCTCGACGATGCCCGGAGCCGGTTGTACACTGATGTGGTCTTCGCCTTCCTGAACGACGCCGCCCGGCGAGCACTCGAGGCCGACATGCAGTTCGACAAATACGAGTACCAGAGTGAGTTCGCCCGCCGCTTCCTCGCGCAGGGTCGCGAAGAAGGTCGCGAAGAAGGTCGCGAAGAAGGCCGCGAAGAAGGCCGCGAAGAAGGTCGCGAAGAAGGCCGCGAAGAAGGCCGCGAAGAGGGTCGCGAAGAAGGCCGCGAGGTCGGGCACGTCGAGGCCCTCGGTACGGCGATCCTCGCGGTGCTCGAGGCCCGAGGCCTCGCGATCGACGAGCACGTCCGCGCGACGATCGATGCCTGCCGCGACCCCGAGCAGCTGCGCGCGTGGGTGGCGGCCGCCGCGACCGTCGACGCGTCGTCGGCCCTGTTCGGCTGATCGGTGCGGGGTCGACCCGCGGAGTCCCGACGCGTTCTCGACGGGTCCTTCGCGCAACCATGACGAACCGCAACGGCGCCTCGGTCGTCTCTGCAGACACCATGCAGCGTCGACTCGTCGCCCATCTCCTGTTGTGCGCCCTCGTCTTCCCCACCGGCTGCTCGGATCGCGAGGGCGCGAGTCCAGCCGGGACGTACCAGACTGCGCGCGGAGACGCGCGACTCGAGGCGAAGGCCGAGGAGCGCCGCGTCGACGCGAGCAAGTCGGAGATCGCTGCTCCTAGTCTCGGCGTGGCCCCGAGCGTCGCTCCGCCCGAGAACCCCTTCGTCGCCATCGCCGACGACGCCCGGTCGACGTTCTCGATCGACGTCGACACCGCGTCGTACAGCAACGTCCGGCGGATGCTCGCGGACGGCGCTCTGCCCCCCGCCGACGCGGTGCGCATCGAGGAGATGGTCAACTACTTCGACTACGACTACGAGGCGCCCACCGGCGACGCGCCGTTCTCGATGACATCCGAGGTGGGGCCGTGCCCGTGGCAGCCCGAGCACCAGCTGGTCCACATCGGCCTGCAGGGCCGCACGATCGCCGAGGGCCAGGTGCCCACGCGCAACCTCGTGTTCCTCCTCGACGTGTCGGGCTCGATGAACGCGCCCGACAAGCTGCCGTTGCTCGCGCGCGGCCTCGGCATGCTGGTCGACAACCTCCGCGCGCAGGACAAGGTCGCGATCGTCGTATACGCCGGTGCCTCGGGTGTCGTGCTCGAGCCGACCTCGGACAAGGCCGAGGTGATGGCCGCGCTGTCGCGCCTCGAGGCGGGCGGCTCCACCAACGGCGGCGCGGGCATCGAGCTGGCGTACGCGCTGGCCGAGCGAAGCTTCGTGAAGGACGGGATCAACCGGGTCATCCTCGCAACCGACGGCGACTTCAACGTCGGCACCACCGACCAGGCCGCCCTCACGGAGCTCATCGAGGCCAAGCGGGCGTCGGGTGTGTTCCTGAGCGTGCTCGGGTTCGGCACCGGCAACATGAAAGACAGCACGATGGAGCTGCTCGCCGACAAGGGCAACGGCAACTACGCCTACATCGACTCGATCGCCGAGGCGCGCAAGGTCCTCGTCGAAGAGGCGGGCTCGACGCTGGTGACGATCGCGAAGGACGTGAAGATCCAGGTCGAGTTCGACCCAGCCAAGGTCGCCACGTGGCGCCTGGTCGGCTACGAGAACCGCGTGCTTGCGCACAGTGACTTCACCGACGACACCAAGGACGCCGGTGAGATCGGGGCCGGCCATTCGGTCACCGCGATGTACGAGATCGTTCCGACGAAGGCCGACACTGGCCCGGGCCCGCTGATGAAGGTCGCGCTGCGGTACAAGGACCCCGCAGGCACCGAAAGCATGCCGCTCGAGTTCGACATCGCCGAAGGGCGCGGGACGTCGCCCGAGCGATCGAACGACTTCCGCTTCGCCGCCGCGGTCGCGGAGGCCGGCATGCTCATGCGAGGCAGCGAGCACGCGGGCCTCGCCACCTACGACGCCGCCATCGCCCTCGCCAAGGGCGCGCTGGGGCCCGATGCGATGGGACGACGGGCGGAGTTTGTTCGCCTCGTCGAGCGCGCCCGCGACCTCGCGGCGAAGCGGGGTTGATCTGACCCGTGCCCGGCCCGGGCGTGATCCGCCCCGCGACCCGTGGCGTTCCCCTACGCATGGACACCGCGACCCCGCGCCGCTGCGGCCGACCCGACGCGATCGGCTACCCCTGGACGTGCGATCTGCACCCCGCCACTTCCGACGTGGAGTCCGCCGCCGAAGCCTGGGCGGCGTCGTTCGGCCTGCTCGACGACGCCGCGATCGCGAGCCGCTTCCGCGGCGTCTCGGTGGGGCTGCTCGCCGGCCTCACGCACCCGCGCACGAGCGGGGCCCGACTCGAGCTCATCGCGCAGGTGATGGCGTGGATCTTCCTCGAGGACGACGACTTCGACGAGGGACACGCGGGGCGCCCGACGGACGAGCTGCTCGCGCGGTTCCATCGGTGGCTGCGGATCCTGCACGATCGCGTCGCGCCAGTCGGCTCGCCCGCGACCGATCGCGCCCTCGCCGACCTCGCGCGTCGTCTCGCAGCAGAGGGCTCGGCGCGGTGGTACGCCCGCTTCACGTCGGCGTTGCGGCGATTCTGGTTGCAGGGGGTCGCCGTCGAGTCGTGGTACCGCGAGCACGGGCTCACCCCAGACCCCGCGTCGTACATGGCGACGCGCGTACAGACCGTCGGTGTCTACATCTGCCTTGCGCTCGTGGAGCTCGACGACGAGCTGGACGACGCGCAGCACGGCGACGCCATCGTGCAGCGAGCGACGTGGCTGACCAGCCGGATCATCGCCTACGTCAACGACATCTACTCGTACGAGAAGGAGCGACGCGCGGACGATCCGAACAACTTCGTCCACGTCGTGCGGCACCATGACGGCGTGGGCCTCGACCAAGCGGTAGCAACCGCGGCGCGTTGCCACGATCTCGAGCTCGCGCAGTTCCTCGACCTCACCTCGGCCCTCGAGCACGACCGTCGCGGCCGAGGCCGCGCGCTCGGTCACTACCTCGAGGGGTGCCGCGCGTGGATGGTCGGCGCGCTGCACTGGCAGCGGACCGCGCGGCGATACGCGGGCGGTCGCACGCTCCTCGAAGTCGCTCCGGACGCCTCGGGCCCCTCATCGACGTGAAACCGCGCGGCGCCGCGGACCGAGCGACCGCACGGGCTTGCGCACGATCATGCGCGAGCGATCCGGTGGCGGCGCGTGCCCACGCGTGCGATCCTGGGCCGTCGTCGCATGTCCGCATCCGATGCCAGCTCGCCGAACGCGGTGACCGATCGCGGCTCGGACGGGCCGCGCGTCGACGGCGCGGCGCTCGCCGAGGGCACGCGCATCGGGCGGTACATCGTGCTGCAGCGCGTGGGCGAAGGCGCGAGCGGGGTGGTCTACGCGGCCCACGACCCAGAACTCGATCGGCGCATCGCCCTCAAGCTGCTGATCGATGATGCGCCCGCAGAGCGTCCCGTGGCCGGCGGCAGCCCGCGACGGGATCGACGGCTGCTGCGCGAGGCCCAGGCGCTGGCGCGCGTGCACCACCCCAACGTGGTGCACGTGCACGACGTCGGCGTGTGGAACGAGCGCGTGTTCCTGGCGATGGAGTTCGCGACCGGAGGGACGCTCCGGCAATGGCTCGCTGCGGCGCCGCGATCGTCGCGCGAGATCGTGGCGGTGTTCCACGACGCGGGCGAGGGCCTCGCGGCGGCCCACGCCGCAGGACTGGTCCACCGCGACTTCAAGCCCGACAACGTGCTGTTGCTGGACGACGGTCGTGCGGCGGTGACCGACTTCGGCCTTGCGCGCTCGTTGGCACAGCACCTCGCGTCATCCGCGGACATTCGGGTGATGACGACCACGACCGGACACGACGAGGCCTCGGCCCGCGCCTCGCGTTCCGGCGGGCTCGACACGCTCACTGCGACGGGCGCCGTCGCCGGCACGCCGGCGTACATGGCCCCCGAGCAGTTCGAAGGCGCCGCACCCGACGCTCGCTCCGATCAGTTCTCGTTCTGCGTCGCGCTGTTCGAGGCGCTGCACGGACGTCGTCCGTTCGCTGGCGGCACCATCGAGGGGTTGCTCGCCGCGATCGAGGATGGCCCGGTGAAGGCCTCCGTCACCCTGCCGCAACGCCTGCGGCGGGCGCTCGCGCGCGGGCTCGCGGCCCGGCCCGAGGATCGGCATGCGAACATGCGGGCGCTGCTCGCCGCGATTCGCGGCCCTCGGCATCGTGGTGCGCTGACGCTCGGCGCCGCAGGCCTCTGCGCCGCGACCGCAGCGTGGTGGGCCGCGCCCCCCGAGCCCGAACGCCCCCACGCCCGCGCCAGCTACTGCGACGACATCGCGGCCAAGCTCGACGGGGTCTGGGACGCGACCGCACGCGATGCCCTCGTCGCCCGCTTCGACGCCACGGGCCTCGCGTACGCGCGCGACGTCGCCCAACGCGTGACGGCGGGGTTCGATCGCTACGCGGAGGGATGGATCGCCGCGCAGACGTCGACCTGCCAGGCCGGACTCGACGGCGACGCCACTGCGTCCATCCTCGACGCGCGCACGACCTGCCTCGCCCGTCAGCGCGAGCAGTTCGCCGCGCTCGTCACGGCGATGGGCCAGGCCGACGCGGACACCGTCGCTCAGTCGGTCGACGCGGCGATGGGCCTGCCACCCGTCGAGATCTGCGACGACGCTCGGCCCGGCCGCGTCGCCCTCACGCCGCCTCCCGAGTCGACGCGCGAGGCGGTCGCCGCCGCACGGACGGAGATGCGCGCGTCGACGGCCCTGCGGATCCTCGGCCGCAACGCGGACGCACGCGCCCAAGCCGAGCGCGCGTTCGCAGCCGCGAGCGCGACCGCGTATGCCCCCGTGATCGCGGAGGCGAAGTGCGAGTTCGCCGAGTCGCTGGTCGCCGCCGGCGACCTCGATCGCGCCGAGCCCCTGTTGTACGAGGCGTTCTCCGACGCCCTCGCCACCGGTCACGACCGCGTGGTGGCCAACGCCGCCCGCGAGATCGCGTTCATCGAGCTGAGCCGAATGTCCGACCCGGCGGTCATCGAGCGCTGGGCACGGACCGGCCTCGGCGCGCTCGAGTCCCTCGGCGAGCCAGAGCTCGACCTGCGCGCCGAGCTGATGGACTTCCTCGGCACTGCACAGCGGCGCGCAGGCGACACCGAGGCCGGCCTCGCCACGTTGCGGGAGGTCCTCGCCATGCGTGAGGTGTACCGCGGGCCAGACCACTACACCGTCGCGCAGTCGCTCTCGTCGCTCGGCCTGGCGCTCGCGCGCGGCGGCGAGTTCGAGGCGTCGATCGCCCACATCGAGCGGGCGCGTCGGATCCTCCGCGACACCTACGGCGAGCAGCACCCGCACTACGGCGCGATGTTGCAGAACCTCGCGACCACCCACCTCGTCCACGGCAACTATGTGGCGGCGCTCGACCTGTACGCCGAGTCGCACCGCCTGCTGGTGGCGTCGCTCGGCGAGCGCCACCCGACGGTCGCGGTGCTCGCGTACAACATCGCGACCAACCTCCTGATGCTCGAGCGCTTCGACGAGGCCGAGCGCGCCCTGGGCGAGGCCGCCGCGATCGAGGATCCGCTCCACGGCGTCGAGAGCCTGCAGGCGACGAGCCGCCTCGCGTTGCTCGCCGAGATCCACCTGCGCTCCGGCCGGCTCGAGTCCGGCGAAGGCCTGATCCGCCGCACGATCGAGATCCTCGGCCGCGTCGCGCCGACCGATCGCCGTCGCCGCCTCAACTTCGACAGTCAGCTCGGTTGGGCGCTGCTGCTGCAACGCCGCTTCACCGAGGCCGTGCCGCTGCTCGAGCGCACGCTCGCCGCCCAGGCCGAGGTCGTCGGCGATCCGAGCGTCGAGGTGGCCGAGACCAGCGGGCGACTCGCGATGATCGAGCTCGGCCGCGGCGAGCTCGAGCGCGCCCGCGAACTCATCGATCGATCGGCGGCGCAGTACGAGCAGACCGATCCCGATCCGCACCAGCACGCCGAGGCGTGGTTCCGGCGCGCACAGATCCTCGTCGCACAGGGGGATCGCGGCGCCGCCATCGCCCTCGCCCGGCGGGCCCAGGCGTTCTACGCGGCGCGCGGCGACCAGCCGAGCCGCGCCGCGGCCGTCGACGCGTGGCTGGCCATCCCCGCAGCCCCAGCCCACGAGTAATTCTCACAGTCCGAGCGTGGTTTTATCAGAGCGGGCCGAGGGCTATGCTCCCGGCCTCAATCGACCAAGGAACCCAACGATGGCCATTCGACTCGGCGACATTGCCCCAGATTTTTCCGCAGAAACCACGTCCGGCCCGATCCAGTTCCACGAGTGGCTGGGCTCGAGCTGGGGCGTGCTGTTCTCGCACCCCAAGGACTTCACGCCCGTGTGCACGACCGAGCTCGGCGCGGTCGCGAAGCTGAAGGGTGAGTTCGACAAGCGCGGCGTGAAGGTGATCGGCCTGTCCGTCGATCCGGTCAGCGACCACGTGCGCTGGGTCGGCGACATCGAGGAGACCCAGGGCACCGCGCTCAACTTCCCGCTCATCGGGGATGCGGATCGCAAGATCTCGACGCTGTACGACATGATCCACCCCAACGCGAACGACACGCTCACGGTGCGATCGGTGTTCGTCATCGGCCCCGACAAGAAGGTCAAGCTCAGCATCACCTATCCCGCGAGCACCGGCCGCAACTTCGACGAGATCCTCCGCGTGATCGACTCGCTGCAGCTCACCGCGAAGCACAGCGTCGCGACCCCAGTGAACTGGCAGCACGGCCAGGACGTGATCATCGTCCCGAGCGTGTCGGACGAGGACGCCAAGACCAAGTTCCCCGGCGGCTGGAAGACGATCAAGCCGTACCTCCGCGTCGTGCCCCAGCCGAAGTGAGCCCCGCCGCGCGGCGGATGCCGTCGCGACGCCGACCACTCAGCGGTCGGCCGCGTCGGCCTCGGCCGCGAGCTTGCGCAGGCGATCCTTCACCCGCTCGAAGCGCTTGCGCAGCATGGCCGCGGTCTTGGTCACCTCGGCGGCCGACAGCTCCTCCTCGGCCATCACGCGAGCGATGTCCTGCCACGACAGCTTCCGATCGATGCGCAGGATCAGCAGCGTGCGATCGTCCGGATCGAGCTGCTCGCGGAGCTCGGCGATCTTCGACTTCGCCTCGGTCCGCATCGCGAGCATCGTGGTCGTTCGCACCTGCACCGCGAGCTCGGCGAGCTGCGGCGACTGGGAGATCGCGACCTTGGGGTGGCGCCGCTCGGGATCCCGCGACAACCGGAACAGCGCGTGGCGGGCCAGGGTGTACGCCCACGTCCGAAAGCTCGACGCCCAGCGGAACCGCGGCAGGCCCCGCCAGATGTCCTCGCAGAACAGCGAGAAGGCGTCGTTGGCATCGGTCTCGCTCTTGCTCATCGCGACCAGGTAGCCCAGGACCTCGGGGCCGAAGCCCCGCACCGCGGCCGTGACCGCCTCGCTGTAGCGCTCGGCGTCACAGTGGGCCCGGATCGCCTCCTCGAGGCGCGTGCGGTCGTCCAGCTCCATCCACCTGAATGTGCCCGAGTCCGTCGGCGGCCGCCACCTGCGCGGGCCACGACCGGCGGCACTGCGAATTCGGGCCAACCTGCTACGATGCCGAGAGACCGATGAAGAGCACTGCCGAGGTCGTTCGGGTGAAGGACGCGTTCGCGTGGATCGAGGAGCAGCGCGCGATCCACCTCAAGGCGGTCACGCCCAAGGGCGATGCTGTGGTGCTCACCGCGGCCGAGGTCCGGACCCTGGCCGCGCGCCTCGAGAAGCTCGCGACGATCCTCGAGAGCCTGCAGCAGTCCGACGACGCGGGCTGAGGTCGCGGGCCGATGCTCCACGTCACCAACGGCGACGCCGCGAGTGACCTCCTGCGCGAGGCGGGCGTCGACGGTGACGTCCTGCCGTGGCGCGACGCGCTCGACGACGGCCCGCTGCCCGCCGTCGACGGCGACGCGTTGCGGCGATGCAGAGCCGCCTTCATCGCCGCCCGCGGCGATGCCGAAGCCGCGACCATCGAGTCCGACCTCCACGCCCGCGACGAGCAGCTCGCCGACGCGGCGCGCGGGCCCGTGGTCCTGTGGTTCGAGGCCGACTTGCACGATCAGCTGCAGGTCCTCCAGATCGTCGCGCAGCTCGACGCGGCCGGAGCCGCGCCCGACGACGTGTCGATCCTCTGCGTCGATCGTCACCCGACGCTCGTACGCTTCCCCGGCCTCGCCGAGCTCGCGCCGGCGGACATCACCGCGCTGTTCGCCGACCGGCGGCCGATCGACGCGACCGCATGGCGGAGCGCCCTCGCGACGTGGGCCGCCGTGCGGTCCCCGGAACCGGGCGACCTGCAGGCCGCCGCCGCGTCGATCGATCGCGACGCGTGGCCGTTCCTCGGCGACGCGCTCGTGCGATGGCTGCACGAGTACCCCGGGATCGACGACGGCCTGTCGCTGACGCAGCGGCGTATCCTCGCTGGCATCGCCGATGGTGTGCACGATCCCTTGCGCCTGTTCCGGCGGGTGAACGCCCAGGAGCCGCGGCCGTTCCTCGGCGA
This sequence comes from Nannocystaceae bacterium, assembly GCA_044344875.1. Classification (GTDB taxonomy): domain Bacteria; phylum Myxococcota_A; class Polyangia; order Nannocystales; family Nannocystaceae; genus Xiheibacterium. The sequence continues at coordinate 131,935 of JBIJCC010000014.1, read as the reverse complement.
GCACGGCTACTCCACCGCCCTCGGCGTACTCGCCGACGCGGAGGTGCCACTGGTCCACTACGTCGGAGGATGCCGCCGCGCCCCGCCCGGGGCACAGACGGTGTCGCTCACTCCGGCCGGCCGCGCGGCGCTCGCCGGGGCCCACGACCACGTCCTCGCCAGCGGCATCGACCGGTGGCTGGGCGGCGTCCACCTCAGCGGCACGCCCGACTGGCGCCACCGCCGACGGGGCGAGGTCGGCGGCGAAATCGTCGTCCGGTGACGATTCAGCCCCGGCTCGACAAGCCCGGAGCCCTGGCCGTATTGTCCGCCCCCGTGAAGCGCAACGTCCTCGCCCTGGCCTGTTCCGTGTTCGTCTCGTCGTTCGCCGCGTGCACGCCGAACCCGCCCGCCGATGGCAACGCCAAGGCCGACGGCAAGGAGGCCGAGGCGAAGACGGACGCGAAGACCGACGCGAAGACCGACGCGAAGGCCGAGACGCCCAAGCCGCGCGGCAAGCAGATCCCCGCGCCGGCCGACGTCGCCGCGGCGCCGGGTGACGCGACGAAGACCGCGAGCGGCCTCGCGTACAAGGAGCTCGAGCCGGGCACCGGCGACGCACTTCCGAAGCTCAACGACGCGGTGAAGATCGACGTCACCGGCTGGACCAGCGACGGCACCACGTTCGAGACCACCGATGGTGGCAAGCCGAAGTCGGTGCAGATCGCCAAGGCCATCCCCGGCTGGGCCGAGATGCTGCAGCTGATGAAGGTCGGGCAGAAGGTCCGCGTGTGGGTCCCCGAGGAGCTCGCGTACAAGGGGCTGAAGGGTCGGCCCGCCGGTCAGCTCACCTACGAGATCAAGCTCGTCGAGCTCAACGCCGCGCCCGAGGTGCCGGCCGACGTCGCCGCGCCGCCGGCCGATGCGACCAAGACCAAGACCGGCCTCGCCTACAAGGTGCTGGCCGCGGGCACGGGGACCGAGCACCCGCGCGAGTGGGACAAGGTCACCGTCAACTACTCGGGCTGGACCACCGACGGCAAGATGTTCGACAGCTCTGTCACCCGCGGCAAGCCGGCGTCGTTCAACCTGAAGCAGGTCGTGCCGGGCTGGACCGAGGGCATCCCGCTCATGGTGAAGGGCGAGAAGGCCCGCTTCTGGATCCCGAAGGAGCTCGCCTACGACGACAAGCCGGGCAAGCCCGCCGGCATGCTCGTGTTCGACGTCGAACTCGTCGACATCGAGAAGCTGCCCGAGCCGCCGCCGCCGCCCGAGACGCCCAAGGACGTCGCGGCCGCCCCCGCCGACGCGCAGAAGACCGCCAGCGGCCTGGCGTACAAGGTCATCAAGAAGGGCACCGGCAAGGACAAGCCCAAGGCCGAGAGCCGCGTGACGGTGCACTACTCGGGCTGGACCACTGACGGCAAGATGTTCGACAGCTCGGTCACCCGCAACCGCCCGGCCACGTTCCCCCTGGGCAACGTGATCAAGGGCTGGACCGAGGGCCTGCAGCTCATGGTCGTCGGCGAGAAGACCCGCTTCTGGATCCCCGAGGCACTCGCGTACCAGGGCAAGCCAGGCAAGCCCGCCGGCATGCTTGTGTTCGACGTCGAGCTGATCGAGTTCCAGTAGTCGTTCGCACCGCGCCCGGACTTCCCGTCCGGGTGGCGCGCTCAGGCGCCGAAGTCGACGTCGCCGGCGTCCGCGGGCACCTCGTCGTCGCCGATCGCCTCCGCGTTGCCGTAGCCGAGCTGGCCCACCGCCGCCGCGCCCCAGCAGCGCACGCGGCCGTCGTCGAACACCGCACAGCTGTGGTCGCCGCCGGTCTCGACGGCGCGGACGATCGCGCCGGGATCATCGTCGAGCGCGATCGGCTCGACGTCGGCCAAGCCCTCGTTGTCGCCGAGATGGGCCGTGTCACCGCGGCCGAGCTGCCCCGCCGTGCCCTCGCCCCAGCACAGCACGCGACCGCCCTCGAGCACGGCGCAGGTGTGAGCGCGACCGGCCGACACGGACAGCACGAGCTCCGGCAGCGCGACCACGCGCTCGCCCGGCGCCTCGTCGTCGCCGACGTTCTCCTCGTCGCCGTAGCCGAGCCGCCCACGCATGCCGAGACCCCAGCAGTGCAGCTCGCCGCTCTGCATCAGGGCGCAGGTGTGCTGCGACCCGGCGCTGAGGGACGCCACCGGTGCGCCGCCGAGGTCGACGCGCACGCCGTCGATCGGGCGCTCGTTGTCCCCGATGTCCTCGGTGCTCTGGCTGCCGAGGATGCCGCTGGCCGCGTCGCCCCAGCACAACACGTCGCCATCGCCGGACAGCGCGCACGTGTGGCCGGCCCCGGCGACAACCTGCGTCGGTGCGAACTGCCGCGGCAAGCTGACGGGACCCACCGTCGACGGCGTGTTGGTGACGCCGACGTCGTCGGGGTTGCCGTAGCCGAGTCGGCCGCCCATGCCGGTGCCCCAGCAGTAGAGCTGCCCTTCGTCCCGCAGGGCGCACGCATGCGAGCCTCCGACCGCGAGATCGACGACGGTGCCCGGGATCGAGACCTCGCCCAGGGTGCCCGCGGTCTCGCCGGGCTCGTCGCCGATGTCCTGCATCGAGTCGTCGAGACCGTCGCCGAGGCGACCGTTGGCGCGATAGCCCCAGCACACCACCTCGCCGGCGACGCTCAGCGCACAGGAGAACCCGGTGCCCAGGGCCACACGCGCGACTGCAGCCCCCGCGTCGACGTCGGCGGCCATCGCGACCTCGTCGGGATCGTCGCCGAGATCCTCCTCGTCGCCGAGGCCGAGCTTGCCGCGGTCGCCGTCGCCCCAGCAGCGCAGCCGGCCGAAGTGCGTGACGGCGCAGGTATGCTCGCTGCCCAGCGCGATCGTTCGAGCCCCGCGGGAGAAGCTGCAGTCGTCCTCGCAGCCGTCGTCGTCGACCGGACCGCCCACAGGATCGCAGTCCTCGCCGTCCTGCAGCACGCCGTCACCGCACGTCGAGGACGCGCAGACCTCGTCGAGGCACGACAGGCCCGCGTGGCATTCGCCGTCGTTGCACGGACAGCCGATGTTGCCCGGCGCGCACGACGGGCCGGTGTCACCCGAGCCGTCCGACGCATCCGTGGTCGTCGATGGGTCGGTCGCCGAGGCGCCGGAGCTGCTGCCACCGGTCGATCCCGTGCCGTCGTCGCCGATCGAGTCGGAGTCGTCGCCGCCGAGTCCCGAGGCATCGAAGCCGCAGCCCCACGCCGCAGCCCACAGGGTCGCGACGATCGCGACGAGATCCATCGACGTGCGCGACATTGCGGTACGATGCTATCAGCGAGCCGTGGCCGAAGACCTCGAGATCGATGGACGCGTGCTGATCCCCGCCGCCGAGCTGGTCTGGACCGCCGTGCGTGCCCAGGGCCCCGGCGGCCAGAACGTGAACAAGCTCGCGACGAAGATCGATCTGCGGTTCGACTTCGAGGCGACGAGCGCGATGACGCCCGCGATGAAGTCGCGCCTGCGGGCGCTCGTCGGCGCGCGACTCGATGCGCAGGGCTGCCTGGTCGTCGTCGCCCAGGAGGCGCGCACCCAGGCCGGCAACCTGGCGAAGGCCCGGGAGAAGCTCGCCGACCTGGTCCGACGCGCCCTCGATCCGCCGAAGGCGCGGCACAAGACGCGGCCGACGAAGGCCTCGAAGCGGCGGCGGCTCGAGGGCAAGCGGGCGACCAGCGAGAAGAAGGCCGGCCGCGGGCGCGTCTCGGGTGACTGAATTCCCGAGGAATTCCGGGTGGATTTGACTAGTGACCGTCGGTCATTTACGATTGCGCGCATGCCCGGTCAACCCGCCGTCACCCTCCGCGACGCCGACAGCCTCGAGGCCCGCGTCGACGGGATCGTCGCCCGTCAGTCCGCGTACTTCGCCAGCGGCGCGACGCTCGAACGCGAGTTCCGCAGCCGTCAGCTCGAGGCGCTCGGCCACGCGGTGCGCAAGTTCGAGGACAAGATCCTCCGAGCGCTGCACGAGGATCTCCGCAAGAGCAAGGTCGAGGCCTATGGCACCGAGGTCGGCTTCGTCCACGCCGAGCTCCGTCACACCCGCAAGCACCTCGCGAAGTGGATGCGCGGCACGAGCTGGTTCTCGCCGCTGGTCGTCGGCCCGTCGCGCAGCTCGATCCACCACCAGCCCCTGGGTCGCAACCTCATCATCGCGCCGTGGAACTACCCGTTCCAGCTCGCGATCGCCCCCTTGGTCGGCGCGATCGCGGCCGGGAACGTCGCGGTCATCAAGCCCTCGGAGCTGGCGCCCGCGACCTCGGCGGTCCTCGCCGAGCTCGTCGGCGAGACCTTCGACGATCAGTTCGTCGCCGTCGTCGAGGGCGACATCGCGGCTGCGCAGGTGCTGTTGGCCAAGACGTGGGACCACCTCTTCTTCACCGGTAGCACGCAGGTCGGCCGCATCGTCGCCCGCGTCGGCGCCGAGCAGCTGTGCCGCGTGACCCTCGAGCTCGGCGGCAAGAGCCCCGCGATCGTCATGCCCAGCGCCGACCTCGACGTCGCCGCGCACCGCCTCGTGTGGGGCAAGTTCACCAACGCCGGCCAGACCTGCATCGCGCCCGACTACGTGCTGGTCCACGGCTCGGTGCACGACCAGCTCATCGACCGGATCCGCACCGCCATCCGCACCTTCTACGGCGCCGATCCGCGGCAGAGCGCGGACTTCGGCCGCATCGTCAACGATCGCCACCTGCAGCGCCTGCGCCGACTGGTCGATCCCGACCGCGTCGTCATCGGCGGCGACATCGACGAGTCCGATCGCTACCTCGGCCCCACCGTGATGACCGACATCACGATGGACGACGCGGTGATGGCCGACGAGATCTTCGGGCCCATCCTGCCGATTCTCCGCATCGACTCGCTCGACGAGGCGTTCGCGACGATCGCCCAGCGCCCCAACCCCCTGGCCGCCTACCTCTTCACCAAGGACGGCGACGAGGATCGCCGCTTCGTCGAGCGGGTGTCCTTCGGCGGTGGCTGCATCAACAACACGCTGATGCACATGGGCGACCCGGATCTGCCGTTCGGCGGCATCGGGCCGAGCGGTCAAGGCGCCTACCACGGCTTCGCGTCGTTCGAGGTGTTCTCGCACCGCAAGTCGGTGATGCGCACCGGCACGTTCCTCGACCCGAGCGTGAAGTACCCGCCGTACAACGACAGCAAGCTGTCGATCTTCAAGAAGCTCCTCGGCTAGCCCCGACCATGACCGCGGTGGTTCGGCAGCGGGCACGCAAGCCCCAGGACAAGCTCGCCCGTCGCGACGCGATCCTCGAGGTCGCGTCGCGTGTGCTCTCGCGCAGCCAATTCGCGAAGGTCACCATGGCCCAGATCGCGCAGCACTGCGGGCTGGCCAAGGGCACGCTGTACCTCTACTTCGCGACCAAGGAGGAGCTCTTCCTCGCGACGCTCGAGGGCGAGCTCGCCGCGTGGTTCGACGAGCTGGGCTCTGTCCTGCTGCGCCGCGGCGAGACCACGGCGCGGGCGTTCGCCGAAGCCGTCGTGGACAGCCTCGCGGCCCGCGAGCGCCTCGCCGATCTGCTCCCGCTGCTGCACACCGTGCTCGAGCAGAACATCGCGCCGGACACCGCGCTGCGGTTCAAGCGGATGCTGGTGGCGAAGATCGAGGCCGGCGCGGCGCTGGTCGAGTCGGTGCTGCCGGGATTGCCCCGAGGCGCCGGCGTCGATCTGCTGCTGCGCACGCACGCGCTGGTCGTGGGCCTGCGGCAGATGGCCGACCCGCCGCCGGCGCTGCGCGAGGTGCTGGCGCGCGACGAGCTCGCGAGCCTGCGGGTGGATTTCGGCGGGCAGCTCACGGACACGCTCACGGCGCTCGTGACGGGCATGACGGCGGTGGCGGCACGACGGCCGCCGACCGCGATCGCCGGGTGAGCGTCACTGCGGCTTCGCGGGCGCGACCGAGCGGACGTACACCGCGATCGCGAGGAGGTCCTCGCCCTCGAGCACCCCGCCGTACGCCGGCATCGGCGTGCCCGGCTTCGTCACCGACGGGTCGCGGAGGAACTCCGCCATCGCCGCGTCGGTCGCGAAGTGCTCCGCCGCGTCGATCAACGCCCCGTGGGGCGCCTTGTCGCCGTGGCACGTGTAGCACTCGTGCTTGAAGAACAGGTGGCGCCCGCGGTCGAGCCGCTGGCCCGGGATCGGGTACGGATCGACGGCGGGCCGCTCGCGCACGACCACGGGCACGTTCGCGAGGTACGCATAGATCGCCGCGAGCTCGGCCTCGTCGAGCATCGGATAGCGCCGCATCGGCCAGTGCAGCAGCGTGCCGTCGGCGCGGCGCCCCTCGACCATCGCGCGACGGAAGTCGTCGAAGCTCCACGCGCCGAGGCCGGTGTCCTCGTCGAAGGTGAGGTTGGCCGCGTAGATCTTCTTGCCGTTGACGTCGGACAGCAGCATGCCGCCGCCGAGGAAGTTCGGATCCTGGCGCGGATCGTCGAGCGCCAGCGCGTCGAGGCCCGACCCGTGGCACGCGTTGCACTGCAACAGGTCCTCGACCAGATATCTGCCCAGTGCCTCGGCGTCGCCGGGCGACGGCGCCGCGATCGCCTGCGCCGGCGCGGGCTTGGGCCGCCAGACGAGCTGCGACTGCAGCTTGACCCAGATCGACGGCTTGCTCTCCCCGGGCCGTGACGACGACGACGCGACCAGCGGATCCTCGCTGCGCAGGAAGGCGAGCATCGCCGCGAGGTCCTCGTCCGCAATCCGATCGTACCGGGGCATGTACGGCGGCATGAACCCGCCGTCGCGGGCGATGCCGCAGCGCAGCGCGCGGGCGATCTCGGCGTCCCCCACCGCGCCGAGGCCCGCGGACTTGTGGCGCGTCAGGTTCGGCGAGGTGAGCTTGCCCCAACGGCTCGGCAGCTCGGTCATCGCCCGGCCCCGCAGCCGCGGATCGTCGGCGGCCCCGTGGCAGCCGCCACAGGCCGCCGTCACCAGCTTGCGGCCCCGCGCGAGCTCCGTGTCGCCGCCCGCGCCTGCGGGCGGCTCGACCACGACGTCGCTGTAGAACGGCATCGGCAGGACCCAGACCACGCCGACCGCAGCGCCGAGCACGAGCGCGATGAACACGAGGATCGCGAAAACGACCTTCCCGAGGTGGCGGCGACGCGATCGGCGCGTCCGAAGGCGGCTCGGCACAGGCAGTGTGTACCAGAGCAGGGCCGCTCCCCGTCAATCGGTCGCTGACGTCGCCGGCGCGCGCCGTGGTCGGGTTTCCGTGCGACGGTTGCCCGCGGTCGCCGTCCACGGGTTCGAGCGGCGATCGCCCGGCCATCGGCCGCTCCCGTTCAGCACCCCGAGCGTCGACGACGACGCGCCCCCTCGAGAAGGACCACGCCCAATGATCTCCAAGTCCTGCAACCACCTCTCCCCCTTCGCCCTCGCCCTCGCGCTGCTCTCGCCCGTCGCCTGCGACAAGTCCGCCGAGCCGGCGAAGACCGACGACAAGGCCGCCGCGAAGGACGCCCCGGCGCCCGCCGCCAAGGATCCCAAGGAGCTCTTCACCGCCAAGGTCCCCGAGCTGCCGGGGCCGCTCGCCAAGCTGAAGTTCGGCATGACGGAGGAGGAGATCAAGAAGGCCGCGCCCGAGGTCGAGGCCTACGGCAAGTCGAAGGAGTTCAAGGACACCTACCTCGGCTACTACGTGCCCGACGACAAGAAGACGCTGCAGAGCGTCCGCGTCGTCCTCGAGGGCGACGGCGTCTCGCTGGAGAAGATCCTCGTGGCGGCGTGGGGCGAGCCCAAGCGCGGCACCGCACTGGGCAACCCGAAGCTGTTCTGGTTCAACCCCGAGAAGGAGATCCGCGCCACCCTCGACACGGGCTACGGCAAGCAGAACGAGGTCCAGTTCGAGCCCTACCTCCCGGCAAAGAAGCTGCTCGGCGAGGGCAAGGAGAAGCTCGGGATCGAGACCACGCCGCTGCTCGGCGCAACGCCCGAGGACCTGCAGAAGAACTACCCGCAGTACCTCGAGGTGATGACGAAGGAGCAGGCCGAGGAGCAGCGCAAGCAGATCGAGAAGATGGCCGGCCAGAACCTCGACGCGCTCGGCGCCGCCGGTGCGAGCACCAACCTCGACCTGCCCCCGACGGAGTTCGGTAGCTCGTTCACGCGCATCAACCCCACGATCGAGGGCGGCAAGGTCGTTCGCTTCAGCGTCGGCATCCCCTTCGAGCCCTTCCCCGCGGCGAAGGACGAGATCCTCGCGCTGTTGAAGGCCAAGTGGGGCGAGCCCAAGGAGCAGGAGGAGTACGGCCGCAAGCAGTGGCTGTTCAACGCCGCCGCGCCGAAGGTCATCGTCGAGGCGGACGACATCTCGAACGAGTGGGACATCGAGGTCTCGCCGTAGCGGAGCCCCGCAGTCAGAGCGTGCGCAGGTACGCGAGCAGCTCGGCGCGCTGCTCGATCGGGAGCTCGGTGCCGAAGGCGTGGCCCGGCACCGGCCCCGGTGCCCGCACGCCGCGGTCGTACTCGGGCAGCAGGCGCATCGGATCGAGGACGTCGTCGAGCGTCGCCACGGTGCCGTCGTGGAAGTACGGCGCCGCGGCCGAGACGGCGACCAGGGGCGAAGGGCGGAACCTTCCGGTGCCGCGCGCCCGCGAGTCCGCGAGCGCCCGATCGGTGCCGACCGTCTCGGCGCGCACCGGCGGCCCCGACAGCGCGGGTCCGTCGTGGCAGCGGCGGCACAGCCGATCGAACGTCGCCCTGCCCTCGCGCACGCCCGCGGCGGCGGTGAGCGGACGCGGCGGCGGCTCGAGCTCGGCGACGAACCGCGCCAACGCCCACGCCAGCTCGCGCGGCGGACGGGCGCGCTCGCCGTTGGCCTGGATGATCTGCGTCTCCTGGCGGATCGCGAGGATCGCCAGGTCGTGGGCGCGCCGCTCGGCCTCGTCCACGAATCGATCGCCCGAGAGCCGCAGCGTGCCCGCCTGCGTCAGCGAAGCGAGCTCCAGCAGGCGCCAGAGATCGGGGATCGCGACCGGATCCTCGTCGTCGTCGCCGGTGATGTCGGCGCGCCCGCGTCCCCACCGCTGCATCCGCGCCTGCAGCTCGGCGGGCAGCGGCGTCGCGGTGTGATCATGGTAGGCCAGCCGGATGCTGCCGTAGTCGAGCTCGCGCCGCGCGAGCCCGGGCCACGGCCTGCCCTCGTGCAGCGCGGTGTGGCACAGCGCGCAGGTGATGCCGACGCGACTGCGACCATCGACGTCCTCGAACACCACCACACCGGGCACCGTGCCGTCATCCGCCGCGACGAGCCCGAGCTCGGCCGCACGCGCGGGATCGGTGAGGGCCAGCGCGATCGTGTCGTCGGCGCGCAGCGGCAGGTCCTCGAACACGCGCCGCCCGAGATCGACCCAGCCCTGCGCGTCGTTGGGGCTCGCGCCGTCCCACAGCGGTCGCGTCGCCGGCGGCAGCGAAAGCTCCCCGCGGACGAGCGCGGCCCGCTGCGTGGGGCCGAACCGCACGCTCCGCGGGTTCCACGAGGGCAGCAGCTCCCAGCCGGCGTCGACGAGGCCGTACGCCGCGAGCCGGTCCCGCGAGTAGCCGTTGTCGGGGTTCTGCAGCGACGACTCGAGCATCGCGCGGCGGAAGCTCGCCTCCTCGAGGTAGCGCGCGCGGACCAGATCCGCGGGGCCGACCTCGACCGTGCGCGTCTCCGGCTGGGGATCGGCGATCGGTCGCGGCGGATCCTCGCAGCCCGACATCGCCGCGGCCACGAGCAGGGCGCCCACCACTCGACCGATCCCGACTGGTGCCCCCATCGACCGAGCGCTCAGGTCACCACGACGTGGGGGTACTCGCGCTGGAACTCCTGCGAGCGCAGGGTGATCTTGCGGCCGGCGAACGCGACGTCGACCTCGAGCACATAGCGCGCGCCGTAGGCGTCGTCGTTGCCGAGCGCCTTGGTCACGAGGCTCCAATCGGGCTCGCCCAGCTTGTAGCTGGCCTTGATCTCGGCCGACCCGGGCAGGCTCTCGTCCCACGCGACGTAGCGACCGGCGTCGTCCCATCGCGATGGACCGCGCACGGGGATCGTGCCGAGCAACGCGCCGGTCCCCGTGGCCGTCAGTCGCGCGGCCTCGATCGTGACGCGCTGCGCCTCGCGTCCGTCGTGCGAGAGCATCAACTGCATCGACGACTGGGTGCAGGGCGGGGACCAGCCGCCGCCGGCGACGTCGCCAGGCATGGCCGAGCCGCGGTTCACCATGCTGCTCGTCGGGCCGGGCGCGGCTCGCTCGGCGGCCGCGGCGGGCGGCGGGAGGTCGGCGGCCGGCGCGGGATCGGGGCAGTCCTGCACGAGCGCCACGGAGGCGATGGTGCCGCGGAACGCGATCTGCGGCGCGGGCTCGGCCGTCGGGCCCGACCCGACCCCCTCGTGGGACGCGCAGGCCCCGAGCAACACGGCGACGACGGACAGGCAGGCGACGGTTCGCATGGCATCTCCAGGGTAGCGCCGGGACTCCCGGCTCGCGGTGGGAAAACGCGGGCGCACCGACGTGGGGTCTGCCATCGTTTCGTCATGGCCCCCCGCGCCGCGCAGCGCGTCGACGCGGAATAGACCGACCCCGCGGCCGCTTGGGCCCCGACGCCCCATGTCCCTGCTCGGCAACCTCATCTGGCTCCTCTTCGGCGGCCTGCTCTCGGGCCTCGCCTACATGTTCGTCGGCGTCCTGCTGTGCTTGACGATCGTCGGCGCACCGTTCGGCGTGCAGGCGTTCAAGATCGGGGTCGCGACCCTGGCTCCGTTCGGCAAGCGCGTCGTAGAGCTGCCCCACGCCAACAGCACCGCGCGGATCGTGTTCAACCTGCTGTGGCTGGTCCTCGTCGGCTGGGAGATCGCGGTGGCTCACCTGGTGTGGGCGGGTGTGCTCGCGTTGACGATCATCGGGCTGCCCTTCGCGATCCAGCACATCAAGCTGATCCCCCTCGCACTGCTGCCCTTCGGCCGCGACCTGCGCTGATGCGACTCGGCGTGGACGACCCGCTTCGGGCCGGCTACGCTGATCGATCGTGGGTGACGATGGCCTGAGCATGACCTGGAGCGTCCGCGACGCCGCGGACGATGAGGCGATGGCGACACGGGTGCTGCGCGATCTGTCGCGCGTGTGCCACGAGGCCTGCGTCGCGCAGTTCGACGAGGACGCCGGCTACAGCCTGGTGCATCGCCGGCTGTGGGGCGCCCTCGAGGGCTCCACGACGGTCGTCCGGCGGGGCTCGTTCCACGCCGAGGTGAGCGTGCAGCGGTTCGGTCGCTCCGGCGTCACCGATGGGGGCGAATACCGCGTCGTCGCCACCGGGGGACATCGCAGCGTCGCGCTCGAGCGCCGCGCCGAGCCCCGCGCGACCCTGTGGCTGACGCTCGCGGGTGCGGCCGGCACCGCGGGCCTCGGCCTCGTCGGCCTGCAGCTCGCCGGGCTGCTCTCGGCGTGGGGCCAGCTGATGCTCATGCTGCCGCTGCTGCTCCTGTGGCGGATGACGATGGCGCTGCGCATCGCCGAGGATCTGCGGCGCGACGCCACGCAGCGCGCCCTCGAGTCCGCGCCGCGCGTCACCGAGGCAGTGCCGGGCATCGCCGACGATGTCGCCCGCTGGCGCCGCACCCTCGAGGCGATCGCGACCCAGCGCGATGCGGTCGCCGAGGCCTTCTGTGGCCCGGGCTTCCGCACGCAGGGCGCCGTTCCCGGCAGCGTCGCGGCCATGGGCGCGCGGCCGCTGCCGCCCGCGGAGCCCCCGCGTGCGATGCCGGTGCCGAACCTGGCGATGCCGCCCTTGGGCCGCACGACCGCGATGTGATCGTCAGCGCCGACCGTAGGCCCAGCGAGCGCGGGCCCACGCACCCACCCGACCCACCGCGCCCTCGAGCGCGAAGAACGGCGCGTACGCGAGGCCGAGCAGCGGATAGTGGAAGACGATCCACATCGTCGCGAGCACGCCGACGTGGAACGACCACGCGCCCACGCACCACCACTGCGCGAGCCGCCGGTGCAGGAGGACCAGCGGCGCCCCGAGCTCGAGCAGCAGCGAGAACGCGGCCAATGGCGGGAACACCCATGGATGACGGACCAGCGCGGCGCCGAGCGGCGAGTGGATGTCGCCGAGCTCCGCCTTGCGGAGGTTGTCGAACGCGACGTAGTTCCGCAGCGTGTCGCTGGTGACCCAGCCGAGGCCTGCGTTGGCGACCTTGCTGTAGCCGGCGATGAAATACGTCGTGACGGTCACGATCGCGAGCAATCGGATCGGCGCGCCGTAGCGGACGTGCTCGCCGTCCGTCGCGATTCCGGTGCGGCGAGCGTCGAGCGACCACGCGTCGGCCGCCCGCGCGCACGCGAGCACGCCGACGTGCAGCACCATGAGGTTCTCGGTGTGGAACGTCATGCCCCACGAGTTGCGGTAACTGATGACCCACAGCAGCACGGCTGCGAAGCCCGGGCCCGTGATCCGCCAGCGCCAGCCGGCGACGAAGCCGGCCCCGAGCGCGATCGCCAGGGCAACGAGCGCGACGACCAGCCCGCCGGGCAGCGGCGCGCCGAGCAGCGCGACCGGACCCACCGGCTTGAACTGCCACGCGGGCAGGCGCGCGACGCCGACGAGATCGGGCAGGCGCGCGACGACGTAGATCCACGCGGCGAGCCCGAGCACGATCCGCAGCGCCGCGAGCCGGGAGGCGGGTGCGGTCGGGAACGACCACGCGATCACGGCGCGGCCCCCCGATCGACGTCGCAGCGGGCGTGCACGCGCGAGGCGGTGGAGCTCGAACGCGACGCGGGCGCCTCGGACCAGTACGCGACCGCATCGTAGGCGTCGGTGCGCACCTCGACCGCGACGACGTCGGACCACTCGACGTCGGTGGCGACGCGCTCGGCCACGCGCGCGCAGAGGTCACGGGCGCGGCCGCGATCCTTGGCCGCGTTGCGGGCGATCTGGGCCGCCTGCATGATCTCCGCGGTGCCGAGCATCCGCGGCGGCAACGGGCTCCCGCTGCCGTCGGCACGGCGGCCCACGACGTGGGCGAGCTTGGCCTCGGTGCCACGCTCGCTCGAGAACATTGGGTAGTTCGACAGCGGGAAGCCGTCGCCGCCGCGCACGAGCGGCCACAGCAACGCGCCGACCAGCAGCACGCTGTACACCGCCCACCTGCGCGACTCGACGTCCACGGGGTTCGCCTCGCTTCGGAGTGTAGCCGCGTCAGCGGCGGTACAGCGCCCCTTCGCGGACCCGCACCACGCGCCCGTACTTCTCGAGCGTCGAGCGCTTCACCTTGCGCGGATCCCCGACGACCATGATCGCGATCGGCCGGCCTTCGACGTGGGCCCGCCAGAACCGCTCGATGTCGGCGAAGTCGAGCTCGGCGTAGGCCGGCAGCAACGCGCGCCGCGGGTCGTCGGTGTGGCCGAGCCGCTGCCACGAGCGCACCGAGTCCTGCAGATCGCGGAACGCCGGGCTCTGCGTCTCCTGGCTGCGCATCAGGGCGAGCCGCACCAGCTCGAGCCGGTCGGGTCGCGCCGGCATGTCGCGGATGAGCCCGATCATGACCTCGAGCGCCTCGGCGGTCTTGTCCGCCTGGCAGCCGACGTAGCCGAGCAGGTGCCCGCGCTGGCTCGGCTCCTCGTCGCGGGGGTAGCGGGCGGAGGCGGAGTACGCCAGCGCCCGGAACTCGCGGATCTCCTGGAACACAAGGCCCGCCATGCTGCCGCCGAAGTACTCGCTGAAGGCGTCGGCCGCCGCGTGCTCCTCGGGGGCGAGCGCGTCGCCGTCCACCGCGAACCACAGCTGGGTCTGCACCGCGTCGCGCCGCGGCACGAAGTAGACCGTGGTCTCGGGCGGCAGCACGCGCGGGTAGATCACCGGCTTTGCGGCGGCGGCGAGTCGACTCGGCAGCGACGTGTGCCGCGCAAACGCGGTCGCGATCTGCTGGGGATCCTCGCGGCCGACGTAGCCGAGCTCGACGGCGTGGGACTGCACGCGCTGCCACGCGCGCTCCAGTCGACCGACGCCGATGCGCCGCGCCTGTGCCGGGCCGGTCTCGCGGCGGTACTTCGAGTTGGCGCCGTAGAGCACGTGCTCCTCGAGGGCGGCGCCGACGTTGACCGCGTCCTTGCGGGCGATCCGGCGGTAGCCCCAGATCTCGCGCCGGACCTGGCGCAGGGGCTTGCGCTCGAAGGCCGGCGTCGCCATCAGCTCGCCGAGCAGCGCGAGCGCCTCGTCCATGTGCTCCTGCGGCCCTTGGAGCTCCACGATGAAGCGATCGGGCTCGGCCGTCGCCGACAGCGTGGTGCTCGTGGCCGCGAGCGCGTCGAAGAACGCGCGACCGCGGTGCGCCTCGCTGCCCACGCGCCCGAGGTACTGCGCGAGGAGATCGAGCTCCGCGATGGCCTCGGTGCCGACGCCGAAGCGCAGCTGCAGCGTGTAGATGTCGTCGAACGGATTGCCGTTGGCGACCATCGTGACGCCCGGGCCGACCGGCTGGCGCACGAGGTCGGCTTTGGGATCGACGAACGCGATCTTCGGCGGCTTGCCGGGCATGGTCTGCATGCGCGCGTAGAAGTCGGAGTGCGCGCCGCGGCGGGGCTTCACCGCCGGCGTCGCGGGCTTGTCGAGCCGCTGCTTGCGGACGATGCCCATGCGCGAGCGCACCCGCAGGTAGCGATCGTCGAACAGCTCGGCCGCGACCCGCATCACCTCGGCCTTGTCGAGGGTGCGCAGCCGCTCGAGGTAGTCGAGGTGACCCTGCCAGCCGCCGTGGGCGACGAACGCGTGGGCCATCGCCAGCGCGCGCTCGCCGTTGTCCTCCCAGCGCAGCGCCTCCTCGACGAGCAGGCCGGTGCGCAGCGCGTCGAGCTTGGCCTCGTCGAAGTCGCCGCGCGCGACCCGGAGGAACTGCTCGCGGACCAGGCGCTCGGCCCCGCGGAACGACTGCGTGATCAGCCGGGGCACGTACGCGACGACGTCGACGTTGTGGTCGGCGAAGTCCGCCGGCACGTGCATCGCGAGCAGCAGCTTGCCCTCGTCGGAGAGGCGGTCGACGAAGCCCGATCGCTGCTCGTTGGTGAGCAGCCCGCGGGCGACCTTCAGCGCGGCGTAGTCGGGGTGCGACTCGGGCACCGTGCGGTACGCGATCGCCCCGACGCGGATGGGGCTGAGCCGCACCGCGAGCCGCTCGGCGACGTCGAACGGCTCGACCTTGCCCGGCGTCGGCGGCGGCGTCTCGCCCTTGGGCCACACGCCGAACTCGGCCTCGATCTGTGGCAGCACCTCGGCGACGTCGAAGTCCCCCGACAGCACCAGCGCCATGTTCCCCGGCACGTAGTACGTCTCGAAGTAGCGCTTCATCGCCACCAGCGACGGCCGCTTGAGGTGCTCGACCTCGCCGAGGATGTCGTTGCTGCCGTACGGATGATCGGGGAACGCCCCGCGCATGAACCGTCGGAACAGCTCGTACCCGGTCGTGTCGATCGCGATGTTCTTCTCCTCGTACACCGCCTCGAGCTCGGTCGGAAACAGGCGGAACACCGGGTTGCGGAACCGGTGGGCGTAGATCGCCAGCCACCCCTCGAGCTGCGAGGCCGGGAACGTGTTGTGATAGACCGTCTCGTCGTACGAGGTGAACGCGTTGACCCCCGTGCCGCCGACCTGCTCGAGCAGCTGATCGAGCTCGTTCGGCACCACGTACGCGTAGGTCTTCTCGACCGTCTTGCCGATCTCCGCGACGATGGGCTCGCGCGCCTTGCCCTTGGCGGTGCGCAGCTGCTCGTAGAGCTCCTCGAGCCGGCGCTGCAGCGGGGCTTCGGCGGCCCAGTCGGTGGTGCCGAGGGACGTGGTGCCCTTGAACAGCATGTGCTCGAGGTAGTGCGCCATCCCGGTGTTGTCGGCGGGGTCGTTCTTCCCACCGGTGCGGACGACGACGGCGCCGAAGATCTCGGGGCGCTCGTGGTTCTCGGACAAGAGGATGGTGAGGCCGTTGTCGAGGACGACGGTGGTGACGGCGTTGGCGGTGGCCTGGCTGGTGGTCGCGGCCTGGGCGGTGGTGGCCGCGGGCGCGGGATCGGGATCGGGCTCCGTCCAGGGGACGGCGGCGGGCGGGGCGTCGGGGGAGCGCGGTGCGGGGGAGAGCGACGCGATCACGGCCGAGAGGAGCAGCGGGAGCACAGGGCACTGTTGCGCGCGCGGGGGGACGCGTCAACGGAGCTGCGGGATCACGGCGTCAGCTTCGCCACCCAGGTGGTGTCGGCGAACACCGCGAGGGCGCGCCTGCCGACCACGTAGATCTGGTCGTCGGCGTCGAGGGCGACGGCGTTGAGCGACTCGGAGTCGGCGCCGTCGGTCACGTTGTCGTCGTGGAACTCCCGCTCCCAGAGTTCCTCGCCGTCGGCGGTGTATTTGAGGATCCAGCGCCGATCGTCGCTGCCCGCGTAGCGCGTGCGGCCCACGGCGACGATCTGGCGCTGGGTGTCGACGGCGACGGCCATGAAGGCCGCGCCTTCCTTCCGCGTCGGCGCCTGCCGGGCTCCCGATTGTCGCAGCAGTGCTGCGACGATTCGATGCTCGGCCTCGCCTCCGAGAGAAGAAGACGGCCGAAGGCACTCGGTGCCTCCCTCCCGTCTCACCCCGCCGCGCAGCACACCGTGATCGGCTCGTCCGGGACCGCGGCGCCCGCCGGCTGGGCCCCGCTCGCGACACCGCAGGTCGCCTCGGGCTGGATCCCGATCACACGCGCGCTGTGCCCGTTGCCGGCGATCTGCTCGCACGCCGCCCCCGTCTCGAGCTGACCGAGTATGGCGCCGCCGCAGATCTGCTCGTCGTAGACCTCGATCGTCGCGCTGCACGTCCCGCCGATCGCACCGCACTCGCATGCCGTGCAGCCGCGGGTGTCCGCGATGTCTTGGTGCAGCAGGGTCCGCACCTCGTAGTTGCTGCCGACGGGGCACGGGACGTCCCCGGCGTTCCAGATGCACGCGGGTGCCTCGAACGGCGCGTCGGGGACCGCAGCGCAGAGTTCTCCCTTGGCGCAGCCCTCGTCGATCTCGATCGGGGTCGCAAGGCACAGTGTGGTGCGCGTGCTGAACTCGGCCGGTGGCGTCACGGACGATGGGTCGGCACCGCAGGCGCCCGAGACCACCACCGGGGGATCCGCGGCGTAGTACCCATCGATGGCCGTGAAGTAGCCGCTGCAGGTCCCCTTGTCGTTCAGGGTCTCCTCGGGCGCCGCGTCACAGGCGACGACGTCGTCGAACACCAGCTCGATGTCATCGCACTGCGGATTGATCGGATCGCACGTGCAGTCGCACTGCGCCGGCGGTGCGACGAGCTCCGCGTAGGCGAGGGAGGCCGCGGCCTCGAACGACGCGGGGCACGCCGGGGGCTCGCCGGTGTTGTCGCCCTGCGCGATGGCCCCCGGGCCGCTCCAGCCCTCGGGGGCGGCCGGAACGCACGTGCGTGCAGCCGACGAACAACCGGCGGGAGCGCCGGTGCTCGACTCGTCCGGGGATCCGGTGGTGTCACCCGAGGTGTCCGCGTCCGCGCCGGTCGTCGGCGTGGTCGACGTCGTCGGCCCAGCGCTCGACGACGCCTCGTCACCGCTCGCGGTGCTAGGGTCGGTCGCCGCGCTCGAGCCCGTCGACGTCTCGAGGTTCGGGTTGGGCTCGACGCAGTGGGTGCACGCGAGCAGCGGGAACAGCCGGGCGATCCGCGTCGCGTCGATCATGGCGCGTACTTCCGCACCCAGACGTCCGCGTCGTTCGAGCCGACGACGACGACGTTGGACTGGCTGTCGATCGCGACGCCCGCGATGCCGGAGACATTGGAGGGCTGGATGGCGCCCTGGAGGTCGAACCACAGCTGCGTGCCGTCGGCGGCGTGCTTGATGACGATGGACTCCGCCGGCTCCGCACCGTTCTCGCCGACGACGGCGATCTGCCCCGCGCCGTCGATCGCCACCCGGAGCGCCAAGCTCGCGAAGTCCGCGTCGTAGAGCACGGTCCAGACCTCGGCACCGTCGAGATCGTACTTGCGCAGCCAGCCCTGGGGCAGGCCCGGCGCATCGGGCGTCGTCCGCCCCGCGGCAACGACGAAGCCGGCAGCGTCGACTGCGACGCCGACGGCCTCGTCGTTGGCTTCGTTCGCGCCGGCGAACTCGCGCGTCCACACCACGCCGCCGTCGAGATCGTAGCGACGCAACCAGCCGTTGCGCTCCTGCATGGTGATGTCGGTGCCGCCCGCGACGAACAGCGCATCACCGCCGAGGGCACAGGCGTAGCCACCGTCCTGGAGACCGCCGTCGTAGACGTCTTCCCAGACCAGGGCGCCGAGGGGAGTGTGCCGCCGAACGACGACGTCGTACGTGCCGGTATACAGATGGCCTGCGGCGTAGAGGTTGCCGTCGTCGTCGAACGCGGCGGCGAACGCGGCGAGATCGTTGCCGCCGACATCCGCGGTGGCGACGCTCCACAGCTGCTCGCCGTCGCCATCGAACATCGCCACGAGGAACTGCGACGACCCGAGCGCGCCGGCGAGGCCGATGTTCCCGTCGGGATCGATCGCCACGCCCACGGCCACCGAGTAGTCCCCGAGGTCGCGCACTGCGTCCCACTGGAGCGAGCCGTCGGACGAGTACTTCAGCAAGAGCACGTCGTACTCGACCTCGCTGACGTCGGAGCTCCCCGCCACGACGATCCCGTCGTCCGGCGCGACCGCGACTCCGATCGCGCGATCGAGTCCATCCCCATCGCCCGCGTAGGTCCGCGTCCACAACACCGTGCCGGAGACGACGCAGTCGAGGTTGCAGCCGTCGCCGTTGTCGCCGTTGCCGTCGTCGCAGACCTCGGGACCGTTGAGTTCGCCGTCGCCGCAGTGGGGTCCGAGCGCGCTGCAATCGACCGCGCAGCCGCCGTAGCCACCGTCGTTGACGCCATCGTCACAGACCTCGTCGCCCTCGACCTCGCCGTCACCGCAGACGGATGGCTCACCGCCGGAGCTCGAGTCCTGGCCGCTCCCGGTCGAGCTGGTGCCGTCGGTCGAGGCCGTCGGATCGGAGGTCGCGGCTGATGACGACGCCGAGTCGTCCGTCGGCCCGGTGGTGCCGTCCGGGACGTCTCCGGTGGCCGCGACCGTGCTCGCACCGGAACTCTCGCCGGAGTCGTTCCCGGGGATCTGCTGCACGTTGGGGGAGAAGCAACCCACGGCGAAGGGCAAGGTCGCCAGCCCGGCGGTCCATCGAAGCATCATCGAACACTCCTGAGGTCGGAGGGTAACACGACCATGGCGCGAGGCTCGCGACGGTGCGGGGGCGAGCCGTCGATCGTTGCCCCGAGGGGACACGCGGGGCCGCGGGATCCGGGATCGGGCGGCGGTGGTTCGCGGGCCAGCGTCGCGAGGATGCGCCGCACGAGCGACGGATCCGTTCGGCGACCAGCGTCCCTGCTACCATGGGTTCGATGAAGACCCCTGCTCGCGTCGCCTCCCTCTGTGGAGCCGTGCTCTGCGCCTGCACGGTGCAACCGTCGGCGGGCCCCTCGACCTCGGCGACCCCGACGACCGTGTCGACGACGCTGCCCGCGAGCGATGACACGTCCGCGAGCTCGGGCGAGACGAGCGGGACTGCGGGCGCCGACAGTACGACGGGTGAGCTGCTCGACGTCGGGGTGATGATGTCGGGCTGCGACGCGATCGATCTGCTGTTCGTCGTCGACAACTCATCCTCGATGCAGACGTACCAGCAGGCGCTGGCAGCGGAGTTCCCGTCCTTCGTCGAGGCGGTCTTCGAGGAGGTGCCCCCGGGCGTCAGCGTTCACGTCGGCATCACGACCACCGATTTCGATACTCAGTGCGGGGATGCCGAGGCCACGGCGAACTGCCAGACGAGTGCGTCGTTCGAGGATGTGCAGATGCACTACAACCCGCCGACCGCGGGAAACGACGGCGGAAACGGCTCCCAGGGCCGGTTGTTCGAGTACGCCGGCCAGCGCTACTTCGAGGCCGAGTCGACCGACGACCCGGCACCGTTGACGGACTGGTTTTCTGCAGCCGCAACGGCCGCGGGGGAGTTGGGGTGCTCGTTCGAGATGCCGGTCGCGGCCGCGGGCTTCGCCACTGATCCAGCGAACGACGAGACCAACGCGGGGTTCCTCCGCGACGAGGGCGCGCTCCTCGTCATCTTCTTCCTCACCGACGAGCCCGACAAATCGCCGGAATCCGAGACCGTCTACGCGGACATGATCCTCGAGGCGAAGGCGGGCTGTGGTGGAGCGGACTGCGTGTTCGTGGGCGGACTGGTGCCGAGCTGCATCGTCGACGTGAATCAGAAGCTCTGGCAGTTCATGGAGGTGTTCCGCGAGGGACCGCCGTTTGCGGATATCGCCGACGTGCCGAACTACGGCACGTTCGTGGGCACGACGCTGGCGGCCGCGGTCGCGGAGGCCTGCGCGAACATCCCCGTCGGGTAGACGGGGATGAGCATGTGCGGTCAGTAGGCGCGCTGGTCTGCGCGGAACCCCGAGCACCCGTCTTCGCCATCTGCCGCGACCTGCCCCAGCCCGTTGGCGCGGAGGCCACCTACGCCGCCGGTCCCTGGCTGACCGCCAGTGCCACCGTTGAAGCTGACGTTGTTGAGCGCCGCGACGCTGTTTCCCACCGACGCGATGCCGACCGAGGCGCCTCCACAACCTCCCGCGCCGCCGCCTCCGCCTCCGCCTCCGCCGCCGGGTCCGCCGTTCGCACCATCGCCAGGTTCACCTTCATTGGGAACGCCGGCACCGCCGCCGCCGGCAAAGCCAGGTGCGCCGCCATCACCACCGTCACCACCGTCACCACCGTCACCACCGGCGCCGAGGTTGAGTTCTGTATTTCGGACCGTGATGCTGGAATTCACGACTACGATTGCGAACGTTCCACCGCCCGGTTGTCCTGACTCACCACCTGGACCGCCACACCCGCCAGCTCCGCCGCCTCCGCCTCCGCCTCCGAGGCCGTTCCCGTCATCGAGGAAGCAGACACCCCCGTCGAAATCATACGCTCCCGCGCCGCCGCCCCCACCCCCGCTGCCGTTCCGGCCGCGGTCGGCCGGCGAGCCAGCCGGGGCAATCCAAATCCCGTCACCCCCGAACGCCCCCTCGGCATCGGAGCTCGTCTCACCGCCAGCGCCGTTGACTCCGGCGAAGCCCGAGAAGCCGATGGTCCCGTTGACCTCATTGAGGTCGTCGCCGCAGGTATCGAAACCACTGTCGCAGTCGCTCGCTCCTGCCGGGCCTCCCTGACCGACCGTGGTGTTGTCACCGCCAGCGCTGCCCTCAGTGCCGCCTGTGGACGGGCACGCACCTCCCGCGCCGCCATTGCCCCCTGTCGCATCGCACTCAGAGATACCGCCGGATCCTGGCGCCTGATTGACGGCACTCGTTCCGCCTCCTCCGTCAGGCCCGGGATCGGCGTTGCTCGCGTCGTTACCAGCGCCCCCGCTCCCGGCGTTGATCGTGCAGTAGTCGATCGTGAGAAGACCCTCGGGGGTGTCGCGAACCCACACCCCATACGTCGACTGGCCATCGTCGAAGTAGTCCTGCCCGTGAATCGTGAAGCCATCGATCTCGACTGCGAGGTCGAGATTCTGAACGATGATGGCGCGGTCGCCCGTAGAGGTGATCTCGGTCAGATTCGCCTCGACATCACGCGACCAGTCGCTCGGCTCATAGCCACCATAGAGGCTGACTCCCGAGTCCACATCAATCGTCTCAAAGTAGTTACCGGCCGCGACGAGGACCGCTCGAGGAGGATCGAATGTCTGCGCGATCTCGATTCCGCGGCTGATCGTGCCGACCGGGTCGTCCGTCGTCAGTCCGTCGTTGAGATCGCTTCCGATCGCCCCGTTCACGAAGACCGACCGACAGGCCACCCCGTCGATCCCATCCCCGTCCTCATCGAGACCATTGATGTCCGGAACATCGACCCCGTCGCAGGCCGGCTCCCCAGTTTCGCTGCCGCCACTCGTGTCTGCCTGTTCCGAGGTGCTCGTGTCCGCCGGTGCCTCGGTGGAACTCGAATCCCCCTCCGCTGACATCGAGGCCGTCCCTGACTCCGCGGTGGTGTCGGCGACGCTGGCCGTGCTGGTGCCCCCGTCCGTGGTCGGCAGTGGGTCGGTCGTGAAGGAAGTACCGGTGACGGAGTCACCCCCACCGCACGCCACGACGAGACAGGGGACGACGAGGGCAGTGACGGTGATCCAAGGCCGCATGGTGATCGGCATTGAACCCGACGACGTGGGTCGACCACAAGGGGCACCAGCGTGAACTTGGGAAGCGAGAGCAAGCCGAGCCGCGCGATGCCGCGCAGCGGCGCGGCCACGACCGAGAGGACGGTGACCTCCGCTCCACTCCGTTCCACCACAAAGACTGGACTCGCCCGTCGTCGGTCACCCGGGCGCCGAGGCGCATCCGCGAAGCGGTCTTTGGCTGCTCGATCGGCCTGCCCAGTGACGCCGCGGCCGCGCCCACCCGTACCCGGTCTTGCCACGCAAGGCGCGCCGTGGTCGTGATAGCCTCCCGTCGTGGACTCCCGGATGGACCGAAGGCCCCTGCTGCTCGTCGCGGTGACCTCCCTTCTCGGCGCGTGCTTCTCGCCCAACGTGCCGGGCCAGGTGGACACCAGCACGGGCGACGAGGCGTCGATGGGCGACTCGACGACCGACGGATCGACCGCGGGCTCGAGCGCCCCGACGACGACGACGACCGCCTCCGACACCACGGGCTCGGCCACGTCGACGGACGCGAGCACCTCGGGCCAGGCCGACGAAACCACGACGACCACCACCGGCCCCACCCCCGCGGTCTGCGGGAACGGCGAGGTCGAGGCCGGCGAGGCGTGCGACGATGGGGTGAACGACGGGAGCTACGGCGGCTGCGCGGTCGACTGCAGCGGGCTCGCCCCGCACTGCGGCGACGGCGTGTTGAACGGCGCGGAGCCCTGCGACGACGGCAACGACGCGAACGGCGATGGGTGCAACCTCGACTGTGGGATCTCGGGCGCGGCGATCTGGACGCGGAGCTTCGCGGGGGATCCGGGGTTCCTCGATGTGGCGACGGGCGTCGCGGTCGGGGTCGACGACCAGATCATCGTGGCAGGTGGGGTGGGCACCGCGCCGACCCTGCGTGATGTGCTCTTGCTGAGCTACGACGCCGATGGGTCATTGCTCTGGGACGAGACCTACGCCTTCGGGCAGGACTCGGTAGCCCGGGGCGTGGCGCTCGACGCCGATGGCAACATCGGCATCACGGGCGACAACGCGGAAGTCCAGGTCGTCACGGCGATGTTCGACCCCGACGGCGGGCTGCTGTGGAGCGAAGTGCTCGCGAACGTCGGCGGCGGCGACATCGGTGGCGAAGGGGTTGCGTTCGATGCGAGCGGCGACCTGTACGTCGCAGGGCAGGTCTACGTCGGATCGTATGACGTGTCCGTGCGCCGCTACTCGGAGGTGGGCGCACTCGTCTGGGCCGAGTCCTACGACGGCGGCCTCACCGACGAAGGCAAGGCCATCGCGCTCGTTGACGATGCAGTATTCGTCTCGGGTGGCACGTTCGTGACCGCGTCACTGAGCAACGGCTGGATTCGCCGCTACGATCTCGACGGCTCGTCGGTGTGGACCCGCGAATTCGTGGGTCCCGACAACGCGTCGGCTCAATCGTGGGGAATTGCCGTCGACCCGAACGGCAATGTTGTGGCGACGGGCTTCAGCCTCGCTGAGGATGAAATCTCCGCACAGGCATGGCTTCGCAAGTACGATCTCGACGGCGCCGAGCAATGGACCGAGTTCTATGATCTCGACGCCCCGGGCGACGCCGGATTCGGAGTCGCAGTGGACGATGCCGGCCAGATCGCGCTCGTGGGCATCATCAGCATCGAATCGGCGGAACCCTTCGTCGCCAAGCACGCGCCCGACGGTACCCAACTCTGGATCGACTACCCCCACGAAGGCGCCGTCCAGCCGCCCGGCTCCGTCCCCGCCAAGGGCGTCGCGATCGACAGCCAGTCCAACATCATCGTCGCCGGCAGCCTCGACAGCGACGTCTGGGTCAGGAAGTACGCCCCGTGACGCGCCGCCTCCTGCTCCTCGCCTGCCTCGGCGCCACCCACTGCGTCGAGCCCAACCCCAACGTCACCGCCACCGCGTCCGAGTCCGCGACCAACCCGGACAGCGAGACTACCAACGGGACCGGCACGACCGACCCGAGCGGCACGACGTCGAGCCCCGGCACCACCACCGCGACGTCCACCACCGCCGACCCCACCGCCGACCCCACCACCGACCCCACCACCGACCCCGACAGCACGACCGGCACACCCATCGGCTGCCCGGCGCAAACCCACACCTGTGTCCCCACCGCGCCGAACGGCTGGAGCGGACCCGGTGCGATCGCCCAGGACCCGAACACCGGCGACGCTCCCCCCTGCCCGACCGCCTTCGACACGGCACCACCCGTCGTCGGCTACTCCGACCTCTCCGCCGCCGCCGCGGAATGCTCCTGTGACTGCGAGCCCCTCGACCCCTCCTGCGGCAGCGCCACGATCACGACCGACGCCTCGGCCGCGTGCCTCACTCCGCAGAACCACGGTGTCGCGGTCAACGGCAACTGCTCCAACTTCTCCGCCGCCGCGAACTCGTACTACTCCTTCGCACCACCGCCGGTCACCGACGGTTCGTGCCTCGCCAAGCCGTCGTCCATGACGCCACCGGCGACCTTCGCCGCGCGCGACAGCCTCTGCGTCGCCTCGCCGCTCGACGTCGCCGACGCCTGCGCGACCGATGACGTTTGCGTCCCGATCGCCGACGCACCGTTCGACTCGCCCGCGTGCATCTGGACCGAGGGCGACGTCGACTGCCCCGCGGGCAGCGACTACGCCACGCGCACGCTCCTGCACCTGGACCTCGACGACACCCGCGGCTGCACCGCGTGCACCTGCGGCGAGATCGGTGGCACGTGCTCCGGCACCCTCGAGCTGCGCGCCCAAGGCAGCTGCGCCGGCGCGGTCGTGGGCCAGATCGACGTCGGGGCGGACTGTGAGCTCGTCGCCGGCGCGGTCGTCAGCGCCCAGCTGGTCGAGTTCGTGGCCAACGGCACCTGCGGCGCCGCGTCCGGTGCTCAGCCCGCGGGCTCGGCCATCCCCACCGAGCCGATCACCGTCTGCTGCCTCCCGGGCTGAGCTGCGCGCTCACGGGCCGAAGCACGCCCCGTCCCACGCGCTCGCGTCGAACACCCCGGCCGCGCACCCCTCACGGTGCCGCCCCGATCTCGCGCGCGATCAACCGAACGTTGTCGATGTGCACCACGGTCGACGGCCCCGCACCCGCGTAGACGCGGACCGACGCGCGATAGAACCGCTCGCCCGCCGCCGGCTCGTCGTACAGCACGAAGCCGCCGGGCGGGATCGCGGTGCTTCCCACCGGCCCCGGCACACATGCGCGCGTCGAGGGTCGGCACCGCGCCGAGCTCGACCCGGACGACGCCGCCGTGCGTCTCGATCTGCACCTGGTTGTTGGGAATCACGACCGACGTGTCGCTGCCCGTCGAGAAGTCGCCGCTGCCCTGGCTCATCACGATCTGGCGAGCCTCTGCAGCAGTCGATCGTGATCAAAGACCTCGGGGTCGCGGGGGTGAACCATGCCTCCAGAGTGCGATCGCGGCCGGATTCGATCCCGCCGCAGCCACCTCGACCGTCACCCGCCGAGCGCCGCGGCCACCAGCTCCTCCGCCGCGCCACCGATCCCCCCACACGGCACCTCCAGCAGCACCTCCGCGTGCTTCCCCTCCTCCGCCTCGGCCGGCAGCTCCGCCGTCGCGAACACCACCCCGGTCGGCGTGTCGAACGGCTCGCCGCCCGCGTACGTCGCCTCGACCAACACCCGGTCCTTCGGGCGCCCGGGCTCGTACCACGCGAGCGTCACATCGAGGTGCGCGAAGCACTGCTCGCCGAAGGGCAGCACCTGATCGTACGCGCCACTCCCCACGTCGATCGCGTGTGTCACCACCCGCGCGGACGTGGTCAGCGTGATCGTGCGCTTGCCCTGCTCGACGTTGAACCGGCCGTGCTTGCCGCCGTCGACGGTGCCGAGCGCGGCGCCGTCGGCCGCGACCGTGATCGCGACACCGGCCGGCGCCACGACGATGATCGCCCCGTTGCCCGCGAGCACCGCGATCGCGACCAGCACCGCGATGACGACCCCACCCACGATCGCGAGGATCCACTTGATGCGATCCAGCTTCGACCCCTTCGACATCTTCGAGATCGATCCCTCACTTCCCTCCGCGTAGCACGTCGCCGACGCGAGCGTGGCCTGGCCCGCGGCGCTGAGCCTCTACAGGTGCGCCCGCTCACGCCTCGGCCGCCCGTCGGGCGCCCCCCACAAAGACCGACTTCAGAGCCGTTGGCGCAGCGGTTTCGGGCCCTTCGCCAGTGGCCACTCGGCCACACCTGCCCACGCTGCGGAGCGCATATCCTTGGCCTCACCCATGACGCTGCTCGTCATCCGTGAGGCCCAGCTCGACGCCCTCGCCGAGGCACGCGAGCGCGCGCTCGAGGATCGCTTGATCGACCGCCTGGCGGATCCCTTCGACCGCCAGAGCGCACTGCTCCGCCGCGAAGGCATGCGCGCGGTGGTGAAGCTCGGCATCGAGCGCGCATCGGCGTGGGGTGTCGCGGGCGAGCGCGACCTCTTCGCCTGGATCACGATGATGCTGATGCTGGGCGCATCCTTCGATGACGATCCGCAGCTGCCGTGGGTACGCGCGCACCTCACCGCGCCGGGCGTCGGTGCGGCGCTTCGGGTCGAGCGCACGTTCGCCGCGACGATGGACCACATCGACCGCATCAGCGGTGACGACAACGAGCTGCTCGTGCGTGCGGCCGTGCGCCTACGGGATCTCGACCTCGCCCGTTTCGAAGGCCTCGCGGGTGAAGCGCTGGTGGACGCGATGTCGCCCGCGCTCGCCCATGCGTATCCCGAGAAGGCCGAGGCGCACGGCCGCGCCGGCACGCGCGAGGCCCTCGTCGCCGCCGTCGCGACCGCGGCCGAACACGAGATCTCGGGCGGTGTCGGTGCCGCGCTGTGCTGCGGCCTCGCCTTCATGATGGGCTCGGGCTTCGCGACCGATCCGCAGGTACCGTGGGTCGCACTCACGCTCGCGCTCGACGTCGACGAGCCCGAGAAGACCGCGACGCTGAAACGCGAGGTCGATCGATTCATCGCATTCGCCCTCTCCGACCGGTGAACCACGTGCATCCCTCGCAAGAAGAAGCGTCAGAAAATGACGGTCGGGCCGAGCAAGCGGCGCGTCGAGGACGAGCGGCGCGTCGAGGACGAGCGGCGCGTCGAGGACACCCCGCCGGTCGACGCCGAGCCCCAGCCGCTGGTCGAGCCGCTCGTCGTCGTGCTGCCGTGTCCGAAGACGCAGCCGGTGATCCACGTGAAGTGCTCGACGTGCAAGAAGGACGTCTCCGGCGTTCAGGTCACACTGAACGGCGTCGACCTCGGACGCACGGGCCGGGACGGCAAGACCGCACCGAAGGCGGGCGGGATGATCCCCGGCAAAGGGCCCGTGTCGCTCGTGCAGGGCGAGCGTCCAGCACATGTGCTCACCAAGGACTTCGAGGTCGACTATCCGAAGCGCTGCAGGGACACGTTCCTGGTCGAGGCGAAATGTGTCGCGCACCTCGTCGTCGAGGTGCTGCGCTACGACGGCCAACCCGTGAAGGCTGGCAACCCCACCTTCGAGATCGACGGACCCGACGGCAAGACGAACGAGAGCACCACGCCGTTCAAGGGCAACGCCGAGGACCCACCGCGCACGATCGACGTCTCGCGCAAGGAGTTCTCCGCCGTCACCCCGGGTGCGTACACGATCACGCTCGCGAAGGTCGCCGAGCTGGTCGAGGCGCAGAAGCCCGACTCGACCAGCGCCGAGGTGTGGACCCTGGGTCCCAACGACAAAGGCGTCGCCAAGCTGACGCTGAAGCCCGGGGTCACCCACTACGCGCGCTTCGTCCTCACGAAGTACAAGAAGATCCAGTTCATCGGATTCGAGATCGAGCCGAGCTCGAAGACGTCCGGCACCGCGACGTTGCCGTCGGGCAAGCTGTACCTGGGCGATGCCGAGGCGGACGACGACATCGGCCAACGCAGCATCGTGCTGAAGAACGCGATCAAGCAGGCGCTCGCCGACACCGAGGTGAAGACGGACCCCGAGGTACTCAAGGTCTTCATGACCGCCGAGTTCTACTGGCGCGGGAAAGAGGGCGGATATCCCATCGCGAAGATGTCGAGGATCATGGACGAGATGCGCGAGGAGACGTCGAAGGCAGCCTACGCCGACTGGCTCTTCGTGCACGGCACCGCGATCGGATACCTGAAGCATGGCCGCACCAAGGAAGTGGTGCGGAAGTTCAAGGTGAAGGGGGCGTCTGGCGGCAGCGCGACGTCGTTCGAGATCGTCGAACGCACGAGCGGCAGGCATCGTTTGAGCGCATTCTCCGACATCCCCAAGAACTGGGATCCAAAAGACCTCTCGAAGATCCCCGAGCACCACTGGACGTTGCGCCAGGGTGCAAAGTCGGCCCACGTCGTCGATGTGACTCCGGGCGTCGGGTCCTGCACGGTGCACGTGCACACGGGCGTCGACTTCGCCGACGGCACGATCGATCTGGTGGAGCCGATCGCGACGGAGGTGTTCAACGTCGCGCTCGTACAAAAGGGTGGTCCGGGAACCGGCGTCGGTGGGCTGCGCGAGTCGATCGTCTACAAAGAGGACATCTCGGCCATCGACTACCTCAGCGTCATGTACGGCAAGCACGCCGAGTTCCACGCGTCGTCGGGTGACAACCGCAAGATCGAGATCCACGGCAAGGAGCGCCGCGCCCTGCCCACGAGCGGCGCACGCGACGTGCTCGGCGGCAACCCGAACGCGCCCACGCCCGGCGAGCACTCCGAGCGCACCGAGCACGGACTCGGCGGGGGATCCATCTTCGAGATCGACGGCATCACCTTCGGGTTGGAGATCTGCCGCGATCACCTGCAGAGCAAGCTGAAGCGCTACTACGAGGGCGCCGCGAGCCCCGGCGAACCGAAGGTCCAGGTGCAGCTCATCCCGTCTTGGGGCGCGTTCATCAAAGGGGCATCGATCGTGGGCGTCGATGGCGTCCTCGTCTTCAACGTCGACGGCCCGGAGGGTGCGAAGGCCGGCAACATCGCGGGTCCGTTGACGTTCACTTGCCCGCATCACCCGACGTCGACGAGCCCTACGGCCGCCGATTGCACGCTGGCGCACTACAAGTGCTGGGGGTTGTCGCCGACGGCGACGAACTGCCCGCATTGCACCAAGGCGATGACCAACAGCATCGCGGACTTCTGGTGCGACAAACCCACGCACTCCTTCGGGGACCGGGCCACCTGTGCTCACTGCGGCACCGCCACCAAGGAGTCGGGCTATGAGTGCGGTGCTTGCAAATCGACGAGTCCCACTGCCGGGCCTTGCGACGATTCGAGCTGCGCGACAAAGCCACTGCGCACGAGGTTGACGTACTGCGACAAGCCCCGGCATCGGCACGGTCCCCCATGCCCGGGCTACGGCAAGGCCACGTACTACTGTCCCGCGCACGACTACGTCGACACGACGACGGGTAACTGTGGCACGTGCGGCACCGAGAAAATTCAGGCGAATTTTCCCCGGAAGGCGAACCTCGTCGACGCCGCGCCCACGGGCGGAGGACCCCTCGCCGACGCCCCGGGAAGCTACAGCAAGATCACCAGGACGCGGGTCCAGGACCATACGTCGCCGACCGGCAAGAAAGACACGTACACGAAGACCACGGTCGCGAGCACGCCGAAGCAGACCGACTACTTCAAGGCCAACGGCAAGATCGTCGTCTACGATCCGCTCGATCTACCGAAGCCTGGCGTCGTGTGATTCGCCCGACGCCCCGCCTCACTCCCCCTTCCCCTACCTCCGCTCCGCCTTCAACAACACCAACCCACCCCCCACGATGATCCCCGCGCCGATCCACGTCGTCGCCCCCGGCACCACATCCCACAGCGCGAGATCCAACCCCAGGCTCCACGCCAGCGCGGTGTACTCGAACGGCGCGACCACCGACGGCTCGCCCCGCGAGAACGCCTGCGTGATCGCCCACTGCCCGATCGCCCCCGCGAACCCGACTCCCGCGACCAACGGCAGGTGCTCGCCGTGCACCGGCACCCAGCCCGGCGCCGCGAGCAGCCCCGCGCCCACCGCGAGCGCGGTGACCATCCACAGCACCATCGCCTGCGTACTGTCGGTGCGACTGAGCACGCGCACCGTGATCGCCGAGACCGCGTAGCACGTCGCCGACGCGAGCATCGCCAGGCCCGCGGCGCTGAACAATCCGTCGCCGCTGGGACGCAGCACCACCAACACACCGACGAGGCCGATCGCGATCGCGATCCACGTCCGCCGACCGACCTTGGTGTGCAGCAGCGGCACCGAGAGCGCCGCGACCAACAACGGGCCCACGAAGAAGATCGCGTACGCCGTCGACAGCGGCATGGTGTCGAGCGCGAACACGAAGGTGCTCATCATCGTGATCGACAGCACGCCGCGCAGCGCGTGCAGGCCCCATCGCACCCGCAGGAGCGCGGCCTTGCGCGCCCCCGGCAGCACCCACGCCAGCACGAACGGGATCGACGCGGCGCCGCGCAGCGCCGCGATCTGCATCGGCGGATAGTGGGGCACGAGCAGCTTCAGGCCGGCGTCCATCAGCGAGAACGCCCCGACCGCGACCAGCATGATCAGGATCGCCGGCAGGTTCCCGGCCGCGGGCGCAGGCGCCGAGGACGTCACTCGGCGCTCTGTGCTCACTCGAGCAATCCCAGCACCCGCCCGCCGTGGCCCATCGCCGCCATCGCGTGCTGGACGTAGTCGATGCGGATGTGGGGCGAGCCCATGTTCTCCGAGAACCCGCCCGCCACCGGGTGCGGACCCGAGGTCGCGAACGTGTTCGTCTCGTCCCACTGGTGATGCAGCAGGAAGCCGAGCGCGCGGCGCAGCGCGGCCTCGTGCTCGGGCATCGCCTCGCCGCGGGCCGAAGCGATCGACAGCGCCGCCGACATCGCCTCGCCGAACCCCGCCGAGCCGGTGTTGTGCGGCAGCAGCACGTTGCCGAAGCCGTAGCCGCCCACCAGATCCGGCGCGACCTCATCGCCCTCGTCGAGGATCAACCGCGCCTTGTAGCGCACGTAGTCGAGGCAGAACCGCTCGTAGCCGTCGTGGCGGTGGTGTCCGAGCGACGCGCGCGCGGCCAGGCAGTGCCAGTTCTCCTCCATGAAGAAGAAGTCCTCGGCGAAGTTCGACCAGTAGTCGGTCGCGGTGTACTGCATCGCGATGTCGACCGCGGCGCGCACCGTCTCGTGAGCAGCGAAGCGATCGTTCGGGGCCCCAGGCGCGCCCACGACCGCCTCGAGCAGCGACAGGGCGAACACCGCCTGGCCCACCGCGTACAGCGGATCGGGCCCGGGCTCCGGGGCGCCGGCGGTGAGATCGAACCGCGGGTGGAAACCGCCGTCCGGCCGCTGCATCGCCAGCAGGAACCGCGTCATCCGATCGATGTCCTCGTCGAAGCGATCGCCGACCAGGTCGCGGCACGACAGCAACGCGATCGTCGCCAAGGCGGTGTCGCCCAGCCCGATCTTCTTGACCGACTTCCCGGCCGGATAGAACAGCGCGGCGATCTCACCGTGGCGGCGCTGCGTCGAGACCAACATCTTCAGCGCCGCGGTGGCGACCTCGCGCGCCCGCTTGCGGTCCTCGGCCAGCTCGCACACCACCAGGGTCGTGCCGGCCTGCCGCGCCAACGAGAAGCCCTCGTAGGTGACCTTGCCGACGAATGGATCGAGGCGGTACTCGAACCGGCCGTCCTCGCCCTGCGCCGACAGGATGTAGCGCTCCGCCGCGAGCTTGCCGGCGTGGAGGTTGGCCGCGTCGAGCGGCGGGCCGTCCTCGCGCAGCCGGTGCAGCGCGTGCAGCTGGCCCGTGGCGTCGGCGACGAAGCTCGCCGTCTCGATGCGCACCAGGCCCTCGATCTCGGGCGTCGTCGGCAGCGCCATCGCCCGGCGCAGCTGCCGGGGATCGAAGCCGAAGCGCAGCTCGGGCACGACGGGGATCGGCTTGCTCACCGCGAAGGCGTCGAGCGCGAGCAGCTGCCACGGCATCAGGCACCGCCCGCCCTGGCACACGCCGTCGAGGCCCGGCCGCAGCAACAGCCCGTCGACGACGGGCGCGACATGCCCGAGCGGATCGGTGGAGAGGATCACGTCGATCGCGATCGGCCCGGGCGCGGCGTTGCCGGCCAGACGCTCGCGCAGACGCTCGGCCGCAGCCGCGAGCGTCGGCCCCTGCAGGCAGTCGTGCTCGACGGCCGAATCCCCGTCGACCGCGTGCACCCACGTCACCACGATCGACGCGGCGATCTCCCCCGGCGGCTTGTTGCAGTGCGCCGCCGCGGTGGTCATCAGCGACACCCGTTCGGCCGGCGCCTCACCGCGCCGCGTCGGGATCGCGGCGGCCAGCGCCGACGCGATCGCCGCACGGTCGGCCACCTCGGGGCCGATCGCGGTCGCGGGGGCCTCGGCCCGCGCCTGCACCACGCCCCACGCCAGGGCGAAGGCGGCGACGCTCGATCCCGCGACCACGCGGCGGCGCGACGGCAAGCCGCCGGTGCACGCGATGCCCCAGGCCGACAGCGGCACGGTCACGAACGCGGCGATGCACCACACCAATCCCAGCGACACGGCCACCCCGCGGCCGAGCCCGCCGTACAGCGCCGCGATCGTGCTCGCCGCGGTGACGAGGTTCCACGTCAGGTAGCCGAGGTAGACGAGCGCGACCAACGACTGCACGCGCCACGCGGCCGCGCGCGCCGGTCGACCGAACCACGCCAAGAGGGCGGTGGTGCCGTGCGCCGCCGCGAACGCCGTCGTCACGATCGCGAACGTCGTCCACGATCGCCACGGCAGTACCGTCGCGGCCCACGTGCCGAGGGCGGCGACGAAGGTGCACAGCGCAGCGAGTGTCCAGCGGGGAATCGTGGTCGGCGTCATCGTCAGGCGAGCGCACGCGTCATCTGCATGCGCCAGTCGACGCCGACGATCTCACCCACACCGAGGCCCGTCCACACGTTTTCGCCCTGCAGCGGCTCGCTCGACACCACCAGGTGTTTCACGTACCCATCGGCGCTGGGGCTCTCGCACTCGGGACCGAAGCTCGGGCAGCTGTCGCGATCCGGGCACTGGCGCTTGTACGTCGTGAAGTGCAGCCCCTTGCCGCCCTGGTGCGCGACCATCGTCGTGCCGTTGGTGATGACGAACGTGAGGAAGGTCGAGTCGGGCGGACCATCGTCTCGCTCGCAGATCGGGCCGGCGAGCGCGACGACCTCCGCGACCGTCTCGCGGATCGCCGCGATGACCTCGGCGATCGGATAGCCAGGCCGCGCGAGATCGCAGCGGCGGGCCATGTTGCCGAGCAGCAGGTAGAACAGCACCTCGCTGTCGGTGTCGCCGAGGATGTAGCGGCGCAGCACCTTCGGGATCCGCCCGGTGAGCTCGTCGCGGATCTGCGCGAAGCGACCGACGTTGCCGTTGTGCACGAACACCCACGGGCCGTACTGGAACGGATGCGTGTTGATGATCGACACGCCGCCCTGGGTCGCCTTGCGCAGGTGGGCGAGCACCGTCTCGCTGGTCACGATGCCCGAGACCCGGCGGAACAGGTTGTCGTCCATCGCCGTCGCGACGCTCTTGATCACGTGGGGCGCGCCGGCGTTGTAGTAGGCGACGCCCCAGCCGTCGGGGTGTCGACCGCTCTGCTGCATCAGCGCGTTGTCGGCGCTCACCAAGGAGCGGTGGACCTGACTCTGGATGACCGAGCGAAACCCGAAGATGCGGCACATGGCGGGGCGCTCGAGGCCTACCCCATACGCTAGCAGGCGCCCGGTCCTGCTCCAACTTTGCCGCGCGCGCGATCGTGCGGCAAAGTACGCAGCAGCCCGGGGTCCGGGCGAGACCCATGCCGCTCGCACGATCGATCTCGACCACCTTCGCGACCGCGCTCGTGCTGTGCGGCTGCTACGTCTCGGGCGACGGCGATGCCACGGGCGCGGCGACCACCACGACCACGGCCGCGACCACCTCCGCCACCGGCGACGGCACCACCACGGGCTCCCCCGGCTGCCCGAGCCCCATCGCCGGCTGCCCCTGCGGCCCGGGAGACACGTGCATCGACGGGGCCGTGTGTGCGGGCGGCACCTGCGTCGCGAACGCGGACACCACCAGCCCGAGCACGGGCACCGAGGGACCGGGCGACACGACCACGGGTCCCGTCGCGTGCGGCAACGGCCTCGCCGAAGCCGGCGAGCTCTGCCTCGGCGAGCCGACGATCTTGATGATGGGCGCCGCGCCGAGCGACCTCGCGCTGGGCAACTTCGACGGGGATCCCGCGCTCGATCTCGTGACCGTCAACCGCGACGACGCGCAGCTCGCCCTGCGCCTGGGCGACGGCGCGGGCGGCTTCGGGGTCCGCACCGCCTACGCGGCCGGGCTCGCCCCCGTGGCGGTGACGCTCGGCGACTTCGACGGCGACGGGCACACCGATGCGGTGACCGCCGGCTCGGGCGCGAACACGGTGAGCTGGCTGCGCGGCGCGAGCAACGGCGCCTTCATGGCCGGCGGCGACTTCGCCACCGGCATGGGCCCGGTCGCCGCCGCGAGCACCGATTTCGCCGGCGACGGCCGCGATGACCTCGTCGTCCTCAACACCACCGACAACACCGTCGGCGTGATGCTGACCACCGAGGTGGTCTTCGCTGCGATGGTCCCCTACGCCGTCGGGGCCGCGCCGAGCGGCCTCGCCCTCGCGGACGTGACCGACGACGGCGATCTCGATCTGCTGATCGCGAACACGGGGGCCGACTCGATCGGCCTGCTGCTCGGCAACGGCCTCGGCCTGTTCGGCGCCGCGGCATCGTTCCCCGTCGGCGATGGGCCGCGCGCGGTCGCGGGCGGCGACGTCAACGGCGACGGCCTCGGCGACGCGATCACGGTCGAGACCTCGGGTTCGATCACGCGGCTGCTCGGGAACGGGCTCGGCAGCCTCGGCGCGGCGCTGCCGTTCGCGACGGCCGCGGCCCCCAGCGATCTGGCGCTGGTCGACCTCGATGTCGACGGCGATCTCGATCTCGTGGTGGTGAGCACCGGCGACATGACCCTGCGTCTGCTGACCAACGACGGCGACGGCACCTTCGTCGAGGTCGCGCAGATCGTCACCGGCACCACACCGGTCGCCATCGCCACGCGCGATCTCGACGACGACGGCCTGCCCGATCTGGTATGCGCCAACCAGGGCAGCAACACCGTGACGGTCGTGGTCACGGACGCTTGAGCGACTCGCCGACGTCGCGCACGTTCGCCGGGTCGACGTCGATGATCCGCCCCGCCGCGTCGCCGCGCCCCGCCGCGAAGCCGCCGAGGCCAGCGCCCAGCCCACCGCCCAGGCTCGCCCCGCTGCGCAGGCGGGCCTCGAGCGCGTGACGGACCCGCCCCGCGAGCACCCGTCGCACCGGCGGCACGAGCAGCACCAGGCCCACGACGTCGGTGAGAACGCCCGGGATCATGAGCAGCGCGCCGGCGACGACGAGCATGGCGTTGCCGGCCAGCGCCTCGCCCGGCAACGCGCCGGTGGTGCTCGCCTGCTGCCACGCCCGCAGCGCGCGGCGACCGGCACCGCGGGCCACCGCGCCGCCGACGACCGCGCCGCCGACCAGCAGGCCGAACGTGGCGAGCCCACCGATGCGGTGACCGATCACGAACAGCAACCAGATCTCGACGGCGACCAGCGCCAACACGACGAGGGGGAGCTGACGTCGCACGATGCGGCCAGTGTAGCGCGCCGCAGGCTAGAACCGACCGGCGAGCGTCACGCCGGTGCCGTTCCACCCCATCGCGACTTCGCCACCCTTGCGCCGACGGGCGAGGAGCCCGTAACGCACCGCGCCGGCCACGACGAGGACGCCCCCGGTGACGAGCACCCCGAAACCCGCGCCGTTCAGCGTTTTGGCGCGGTCGCGCATGTCGAGGTACGTCGAGTTGTCGTTGGCGTCGGCGGTCGCCTTCGCCTGCTTGCCGGCGATGCCGAGCAACACGGCGCCCGTGATGATCGCCGCGCCCCCGAGGCCGACGAGCACGGCGCCCGCGACGTCGCGACCGACGGGCTTCTCGGGCGACGGATCGTCGTCGCGCGCCGGCTGCACCCGCGGCGGCGGCGGCTCGTCGTCCGTCTGCGGCGCGGGCTCGGGCTACGGTGCCGGCCCGGGCGTCGCCGCGAGCGACTCTTCGCACCGCGCGATGTTCTGGTTGGCGGCGTCGATCATCCGCTGGTTCGGGCCGCCGTCGATGAACTTCTGATAGAGGTCGATCGCGCTCTCGCAGCGGCCGAGGTTGCGCTCCGCCTGCGCCCACGGATAGAGCAGGTCGAGTTCGGGCTCGAGCATGTACGCGCGCTCGAGCTGCTTGCTCGCCTCAGCGTAGTCCTTGGCCTCGAAGGCCTCCTGGGCGGCGTCGAAGGCGGCCCGCGCCTCGGGATCACGCAGCAGCGGCTCGGGGGCATGCGCGAGCGCCTGCGCGAGCGCGATGGTGGTGGCCAACAGGGCAACGGCGCTCATGGTCAGTGCGGCAAGAAGGCGTCGAGATCGGGCTGGGGTTCGCCGCTCGGCTTGGGGTCGCCGGGCTTCTTCGGCGCCGCGGACTTCTTGCGGGGACGCGCGGCCCCGTTGTCGTCGACGACCACGACGGCGTCGTCCGGCGGCGGTGCCTCGGGCACGCTCGGCGCGACCACGCTCGGCGCGACCACGCTCGGCGCAGTCACGCTCGGCGCCGCCACGCTCGGCGCCGCCACGCTCGGTGCGGCGACGCTCGGGTCCGGGGCAACGGGCGCAGGAGGTGTGGAGACCGGTGCCGCGGGGCTGCCCGCGACGGGTGCGACCGGCGCGACCGCGGGCGCCGGAGTCGGCGTCGTCGACGGACCCGCGACCGAGGTCCCGATGCCCGCCGGCGCGGTCGTGTTCGGTGCGGGGGCATCGGGCGTGCGCGCGCCGAAGGCCCACATCCCGCCGACTCCGAGCAGCGCGAGCGCAGCGACCCCGCCGAGACCGATCGCCACCCCGCGCATCAGGCCGCCCGATTGCCGCTGCACCGAGCCCAGCTGGGAGTGGGCGCGCGAGTGGGCAGCCGAGCGGCCCGAGGTCGTCATCGACGGGTGCGACGACGGCGTGACGTCCGGCGGCATGCGCACCGCGGGCACCGAGCTCGTCGATCGACCACCGCTGTGCTCCCCGGTCGACGACGACGACGACGCGAGCTGGTTCGGCGACCCGAGCAGCGCCCCGAACGGGAACGGCCGCGGCTCGAACAACGCGTGCATGAACTCGCCCAGCGCCGAGGCGCTGACCCGCAGCTTGCGCTCCCGGGCGAAGCGCTCGAGGTCGGCGACCATCTCGGCGCCGCTGGCGTAGCGACGGTCGCGATCGCTGGCGAGCGCCTTCATGATGATGCGCTCGAGGTCCTTGGGGAAGTTCTGCCGCTTGGTCGACGGCAGCGGCACATCGCCGTTGACGATGCGGTTCATCACCCCGAACTCGTTGTCGCCGTCGAACAGCCGCCCCATCGTCGCGCACTCGTAGAGCACGATCCCGAGGGCGTAGACGTCGCTGCGCCGATCGAGCGGCTGCGCGCGGCACTGCTCGGGCGACATGTACGGGACCTTGCCCTTGCGGATGCCGGCCTGGGTGACGTCGGTCCGCGAGGTGACCTTGGCGATGCCGAAGTCGGCCACCTTCACGCAGCCGTCGTACGTGACCATCACGTTGGTCGGCGACACGTCGCGGTGGACGATCTGCAGCGGCATGCCGTCGAAGCCGACCCGATCGTGGGCGTAGTGCAGGCCGGTCGCGGCTCCGATCGCGATCGCGACCGCGAGCTCGAGCGGCAGCGCGTCGCCCTTGCGCCGGATCGCGCGGAGGATCGTCTGGAGGTTCTCGCCGTAGACGTACTCCATCGTGAAGAAGTAGTCGGCGCCCTCCTTGCCGATGTCGAAGACCTGCACGACGTTGGAGTGGTCGAGGATCGCGGCGAGCCGCGCCTCGGCGAGGAACATCCGCACGAACTCCTGATCGGCCGACAGATGCGGCAGGATCCGCTTGAGCACGACCAGCTTCTGGAAGCCCTCGAGTCCCGCCGCGCGCGCGAGGTGGACCTCGGCCATGCCCCCCGAGCCGAGGCGTCGCAGGAGCTCGTAACGGCCCAGGCGATCGGCCGGGCCCGAGACGAAGGCGGGTTCGACCATCTTCGCCAGCATCGTAGCCCCGCGGGCACGACCTCGGCAAACCCGGCGGGTGCGCGGCGCCCACCGACCGAGGGCCGCCGCAGGTCTGCTACGATGCGGCGGCATGCGGGGTCCCCGACGACTTTGGGCGATCGCGACCGTGACGGCCGCGATCCTGGGTGGCTGGGGCGGCTGCCTCGATTTCGCCAGTTTCGCGTGCGAGCAGGACGGCCAGTGCGACGCCGTCGACGGCGGGGTGTGTGCCGCGGGCGGGCAATGCGCCTACCCGGATGGCGACTGTTCCGACGGCCTGCGCTACGACGAGCACGCCGACGGTGACGTCGCGGGGCTCTGCGTCGATCTCGGCGGCAGCTCGACGACGCTGCCCGATCCATCGACAGCACCGACGAGCCTCGACTCGACGGTGACGGCGAGCACCTCGGACACGCTCGATCCCAGCACGTCCGGGTCGAGCTCCGACGGCGGCACGGACAGCGGCGAGGTGTGCGGGGCCGCGGGCCAGCCGTGCTGCGCGACGGGACCGAGCTGCGTCGCCGACCTGCAGTGCCTCGGCACCGCGTGTGGCTGCGTCGCGCAGGTCGAGGCCGGCGAACGCCACACCTGCGTGGTCCTGCACAGCGGCGGCGTGCTGTGCTGGGGCGCCAACGATCGCGGGCAGCTCGGCGACTCGGGCAACGCGTTCGAGCCCGCTCCGGTGCCGGCCCTCGCAATCGCGCCCAACGATCCGATCCGCGAGATCCGGGCCGTCGATCACACGTGTGTGCGCTCCGAGCAGGGCAACATCCGCTGCTTCGGCGCCAACGACAGCAGGCAGGTCGATCCTGCGCTGCTCCAACCCAACGCCCCGACGACGGCCGCGTCGTGGGTGATCTCGGCGGACCACGTCGGCGTCGGCATCTCGCACACCTGCGCCGCCGACGGCGTGTCGATGTGGTGCTGGGGCGCGAACGACAGCAGCCAGTTGACCGGCGTCACCAACGGCCCAGACCCGATCGAGAGCCCGACGGGGCCGGTGTCGTCGCTCGAGCTCGGTGGCAACTTCGGCTGCATCGTGCAGAGCGGCGCGCTGTCGTGCTGGGGACAGAACAACCGCGGCCAGATCGCCACCGATCCGATGGTCGCGCCGACCATGCCGACGCCGACGGTCATGCCGGTCGACGACGTCTCCGCGGTCGCGCTCGGGCGCACCCACACCTGCGCGCTCACCAACGCCGGGACGATCGCGTGCTGGGGCCGCGGTACCGAGGGTCAGCTCGGCGATGGCCTCGGCGTCGACGCCTTCGCGGTCGTCGCGGTCGTGTGGCCACCCGAGGCCGGCGTGCCGATCGCGATCGAGTCCGGCGATCAACACACCTGTGCGATCGACGACGGCGGCGCGCTGTGGTGCTGGGGGAGCAACGCCCAGGGCCAGCTCATGCTCGAGCCCGACATGAATGGCTTCGACGACTACACCCTCGTCCCCGTCCGGGTCGACGTCGGCGTCGGCGTCGTCGCGGTCACCGGCGGCGTCACGCACACGTGTGCGCTCACCGAGGACGCCCGCGTGCTCTGCTGGGGCACGAACACCTCCGGGCAGATCGGCGACGGCACCACCAACTACGCCTTCGAGCCCCAGGCCGCAGCGATCGACTGCGGCTGACCGGAGGCCCGTGTAAGGGCCCGCGACATGGGGGCGTTCGGGCGGCCGACGGAGGTCCCCATGCTGCGCTCGATCTGCACGCGTTCGATCTGTGCGCTCGCCCTCACCCTGGGCGCCGCGGCCGGCTGCTCCTACAACAAGGCCGGCCCCTCCGGTGGGCCCGGCGGCGCGCCGGCGAGCCCCGGCGCCGAGCGACTCGCGACCCGCGGGGACTTCGACGCGCCGAAGGCCGCGCCGCGCGAGTCCGAGATCACCGCGAACGCCACCTCGCCGAGCGCCGGCTTCGACGACGGCGACGCGCAGCGCCGATCGGAGCCCCGTGGCCTCGGGACCAGCTTCGGCGAGCAGCGCTCCAGCGCCGTCGTCGATGCGCCCTTCGTCCGCGCCAGCAACATCCCCGACGTCGAGCTCGCCCTCTTCTACAACGATCTCGACGGCGTCCGCGCCACCGCAGGGAGCATCGCGATCGACAGCCGCAGCGGGCTCGAGTCGCGGGTGACCAGCCCCGACGGGCTCGTCGCCCTCGCGCTGGTCGACGACGGCGGACGCAGCTTCCCCGCGGCACAGCTCGACGGTCGACGCTACGCGATCGGTCGCGACGGCGAGGCCTACCGGCTCGGCGTCGAGAACCACAGCAGCACCCGACTCGAGGTCGTCGCCTCGGTCGATGGTCTCGACGTGATCGACGGCGACGACGCCGGCTTCCACAAGCGCGGGTACGTCGTCGACGCCTTCTCGAGCGTGGTCATCGACGGCTGGCGCACCTCGGGGCAGACCGTCGCGGCCTTCCGCTTCTCGA
This sequence comes from Nannocystaceae bacterium, assembly GCA_044344875.1. Lineage (GTDB taxonomy): Bacteria > Myxococcota_A > Polyangia > Nannocystales > Nannocystaceae > Xiheibacterium. The sequence continues at coordinate 91,072 of JBIJCC010000014.1, read as the reverse complement.
GCGTCGACGACAGCTACGCCGATCGCACGGGTCGGCCACGCAACATCGGAGTCGTCGGCGCCGCGTTCTTCCGCGAACAGACTGCGTTCGACACCGGAGATCTCCGACGCCGACACGACGCCGATCCGTTCCCCGGCCGCTTCGCCCCGCCGCCGCCACCGCGCCGATGGCGCTAGACGGCCTCCGCCGCGGCATCGCGGCGTCACGGGGCCAGGCGAGGCCACCGCCGCGCGCACGCTTGCACCGCGTCGAGCGTCGACCCTACGATTCGCCGCGACGTGCCGACATCGGAAGCAACCACCCGAGGGGTCGAAGTGCGGGTCGAGTCGCGCTTCGTGCCCGAGCAGTCCAACCCCGAGCGTGGCGGCTGGTTGTTCGCGTACACCGTGCGCATCTCGAACCACGGCCGGACCACCGTGCAACTCATCAGCCGCCACTGGGTGATCACTGACGCCAACGGTGAGACCGAGGAGGTTCGCGGCCCGGGCGTCGTGGGTGCCCAACCGGTGCTCCGTCCCGGCGAGACCTTCGAGTACACGTCGGCGTGCCCGCTGGGCACCGCGTTCGGGACCATGCACGGCACGTATCAGATGGTCACGGACGCCGGCGAGCAGTTCGACGCCGAGATCGCAGCGTTCTCGCTCAGCACACCGTACGGTCTGAACTGATCGGGCGCGCCGCGTCCTCCACGGCGGGTACCGGCGGCGATTTCGCCCGGGCGTGGCACACCTGCTACTCTAGGCGGCGCACCGCAGCGCCATGGGCGACAACATCATCCCGCTGCTGGTCCCGTTCTTCATCGTCGGGATCGTCGTCGAAGCCCTGATCGCGCGGCGTCGCCACGCGCGGGTGTATCACCTGCCGACGATGGTGTCGGACCTCGGCACCGGCGTCGCGTCGCAGGTCGTGGAGGTCTTCCTCAAGGCGGTCGCGCTGCTCGCCTATGCATGGATCTACGACCACTGGCGCCTGGTCGAGTTCTCGAGCAGCAGCCCGTGGCCCTGGGTCCTCGCGTTCTTCGGCATCGACTTCGCGTTCTACTGGTGGCACCGGCTGAGCCACGTCGTGAACGCCCTCTGGGCGGTGCACGTGGTGCACCACCACAGCGAGGACTTCAACCTCTCGGTGGCGCTACGGCAGCCGGCGCTCGAGCTGACCACCGCGTTCTTCTTCCATGCGCCGCTCGCCGTGCTCGGCGTGCCCGCCCACGTGTGGGTCACGATGTACGCGCTCAACCTGTTCTACCAATTCTGGACCCACACCGAGCTGGTGCGGTCGCTCGGCGCGTTCGAGCGGGTGTTCAACACGCCGTCGCACCACCGCGTGCACCACGGGGTGAACCCGGAGTATCTCGACAAGAACTACGGCGGCGTCTTCATCCTCTGGGACAAGTGGTTCGGCACCTACGAGCCCGAGGTCGCCCCCGTGGTGTTCGGCGTGACGAAGCCGCTACGCAGCCTCAACCCGCTGTGGGCCAACGTCGAGTACTACGTCCAGGTGCTGCGCGCGTCGTCGACGTTCCCGCGACTGCGTGATCGCCTGCGCGTGTGGTGGTCGCACCCGGGCTGGCAGCCCGCCGCCCTCGGCCCGTCGCCGGCGCCCAAGGCCGTCGATCGGGCCAGCTACACCAAGTACGACCCCGGCGCGCCGAAGAACCTCAGCCGCTACGTGCTGGTGCACTTCTGGATCGCCTTCGTCCTCAGCGGGATCTACCTCTCGCTCGAGCCTGGTGTGCCCAAGCTCGAGATGATCCTGCCCGGCGTCGTCGTACTCGCGACCTTGGCGGCGCTCGCCGGGCTGGTCGAGCGCCGCGACTGGGCGCCGTCGCTCGACATGGCGCGGCAGACCGCGACGGTCGGGCTCGTGGCATGGTACGGGCAGCAACTCGAACCCTCGGCGGCCGGTCTCGGGGCCGCCGCCGGCCTCGCGGTCGCCTACGCGGCGCTCCGCCTGCGCCTGCGCCCCTCCTCGGCGTTCGCCCCCTGATCCGAACCTCGCATGCACGATCTCATCGTCGTCAGTGATCTCCACATCGGCCGGGGCAAGAACCCCGAGTCCGGGCGGTACTACGAGCTCGAAGCGTTCTTCTACGACGACGACTTCCGCCGGTTCTGCGAGTGGATCATCACCGACGCCCGGGCCGCGGGCCGCGACTTCAAGCTGGTCCTCAACGGCGACACGTTCGATCTGCTCCGGCTCGACGCCGTCCCCTTGCCCGACGAGGTCGATGCTGGCGAGACCCAGTCACGCAAGCGCGCCCGGCTCGAGCGCTCGACCTTCGCCCCGGTGCTGACGCCGTCGCGCGCCGCCGCCGAGCTGGCGCGCATCCTCGAGGGCCACCCGCGGTTCTGCTCGGCGATCGCGAAGGTCCTCGCCGCGGGCTACGACGTGCTGATCCTGCCCGGCAACCACGACATCGAGATCCAATGGGAGCCGGTGCAGCAGGCGATGCGCGAGGCGCTCGTCACCGCCGGTGAGTTCGGCGACGCCGACGCCACGGCCGCGGCACTGGGTCACCTGAAGTTCCTGCCGTGGTTCCACCACGAGCCCGGCCGGGTGTGGATCGAGCACGGCTGCCAGTACGATCCCGAGAACGCGTTCCGCTTCCCGCTGCGGCGCGGCCTGGTGTCGCTGCCCGACGCCGTCCACGAAGCCGAGCTCGACAACCCGCTCGGCAACTTCTTCCAGCGCTACCTCTACAACGCGTTCGGGCACATCACGTTCATCGTGCCGAGCACCCGCGCCAACGCCCGCTACCTGAAGTGGCTGTCGGTCAACAACCCCGCGCTGCTCCTCGGCATCGTGCGCAGCCACTGGCGGTTCTGGTGGCAGGTGGTGAAGCGCGTGCTGAAGTATCCGTCGCGCGCCCGTACGCGGATCGCCGACAACCACGCGCGCGAGCTCGCCGAGCTGGCCGCGACGAGCGGCCTCGGGCAGACGCTCTTCACCATCGACAAGCTCAAGGACACGCACACCGACCTGGTCCAGGCGATCCGCGGCTTCGGCTGGCAGGCGTTGAAGGCCACCGGCGCCGCGCTGCTCATCGGAACGCTCGTGCTCGGCACGTGGTTCGCGGGCTACCACGCGATCAACCAGGTGACGCTCGGCTTCGTGGGCAAGGCCGCGCTGTTCCTGATGTTCAGCTTCTTCTTCCTGGTCATGCTGTTCGGGGCGCTCGCCTACACCCTGCTGCGCGGCGGTGCGGCGGTGCCTCCCGAGCCGATGCGCCGCGCGGCCGCCGAGCTCGCGCGGCTCGTCGACGTGCCGGTGGTCAGCTTCGGCCACAGCCACGACGAGGTCCTCTGGCGCAACGTCGGCGTCGGCGATCGGAGCTCGTGGTACTTCAACACCGGCACGTGGATCGCCGTGTTCACCCACGACGTGCTGCTGCCGCGCGAGCGGGTGCAGTTCACGTTCCTGCGCGTGCGCGACAGCACCGGCGAGCTGCTGCACTGGAGCCCGGGCCGCGGCGAGCCCCTGCCGGTGATCCTGCTCGACGAGGATCGACCGCGCCGCGACGGCCCGCGACCCGAGGCCCCGGCTTAGCGGCCTGCTAACAGGCGTCGTACACGTAGTCCGCGTCGCCCGGCATCGTCAGGTACAGATCGCGCAGCACGATCGAGTGCCCCGGGAAGTCGGCGCAGCCCTTGGCGAAGTCGTCGGCCCCGTACTCGATCATGAGCACCGCGTCGCCGTACACGTCGACGTAGTCGCCGCACTCGTCGTAGACGCTGCACTCCTCGGCGACGCAGAAGTCGGTGCCCATCTCGGCGGCGCGGCCGAGGATCTCGGTCGAGTTCTTCTGGGCGATCGCCACGCCGGCGTCGTGGGCCGCCGCCGACAAGAGCGCCATGTACTCGACCGCGTTGTCCTCGGTGAGCAGGCCGCCCGAGCGCGAGTAGGTGTCGAGGTTGTCGATCTCGACCGCCTGGTAGCCCGCGTCGGCGCAGCCAGCGATCCATCCGCCGACGATCACGGCCAGGCCCATGCGCTTCTCGGGCGTGCTCGTGTCGAGCAGCATCTCGTCCCAGTCCGGATCGATGACCGGATCGCCGTTGCCATCGCGCAACACGAGGTCGGGGTGCTCGTCGAGCCAGAACGCGTCCTCGTCGGGCTGTGCCTGGTAGCCGTTGACGTAGCAGATGTTGTACAGCCCGGCCGCGGGCGCCTCGTTGCGATCGCGCGAGACGATCTGCACGCCGTCGGGCGGCGCATACGCCCCGCCGAGCTGGTAGTCGAGGCCGCCATCGGGCGGCGGAAGCTCGACCGCACCGCCGGTGGTCGGCGATCCGGTGTCGTCGGGATCCGTGGTCGGGTCGGTCGGATTCGTCGTCGGATCGGTCGGGTTCGTCGTCGCCGTGGGATCGGTCCCCGATGCGTCGTCGGAGCTGACGCCGGTGTCGGACCCGGCGGTGATCGAGCTGTCGCCGTCGGTCCCGTCCTGCGTCCCCGCGGCAGTCAGGGTCGTCGGCGAATCGCCGCTCCCGGAGTCCCCGTCGCCGCAACCGAACACGAAGAGCAGAGAGGTCAAACCGACGCGCCGCATGACCTCATCGTCGCACGACTCCGGGGGGCGCGGGAACTCCGGTCACGCGCGCGCCGCATCGGTGAGCGCGGCCAACAACGCGTCCACATCCCCGTCGTCATCGTAGACGTGGGGCGAGACGCGCACGGCGGCGCCGCGCAGCGATACGCGCACGCCGTGCGCCCCGAGGGCGGCAACGAGACGCTCGGTCGTGACGTGGCTTGGCACGCCGAGGCCGACGAGGTGCGCCGCTCGCCACGGGCGCTCCTCCACCGCGTACCCGAGGGCACGGGCGCCCTCGGCAACCCGATCACACAGGCGCCCGCAGTACGTCTGGATCTCCGCGACACCCCAGTCGCGCAGGACTTCGATTGCGGCGATCGACATCGGGTTGAGCACGAAGTTCGCGCGCTCGCCGACATCGAAGCGCGTGACGCCCCCTTGGTAGGCATCGCGGTACTCGACGAGGCGCCGGAAGTCTTCACTGCCGTCCCGTCCGATCCAGGTCTCCTCGAGCGGTCGTCCGCTCGCGCAGCGCTCCCCGAGGTAGGCGAAGCCGGTGGAGTACGGCCCGAGCAGCCACTTGTAGCCCGCACAGACCAACGCGTCGATCCCCGTGGCGGCGACGTCGATCGGCTGGGCGCCGACGGATTGTGTTCCGTCGACCACGAACAGCGCGTCGCAGCTGCGGGCCCGCGCCGCGATCGCGTCGAGGTCGAACCACGTGCCGTCGGTCCAGTGGATGGCATCGAGGGCGACCACCGCGGTGTCGCGATCGATCGCCTCGAGGATCGTGCGGTTCCACGTCGCACCGCGCCCCGGCGCACCCACGGGCCCGGGCGCCGCCACCGTCCGCAGCGTCGCGCCGGCCTCCGTGCACGCCCGACGCCACGCGTACACGTTGCTGGGGAACTGCCCCTCGGCCACGACGATGTTGTCGCGCCCCGACAGCTGCAGGTTCGCGGCGACGCTCGCCATGCCGTACGACACCGCGGGCACCAGCGCGACGTGGTCGCCCCCAAGACCCCCGACGAGGTCCGAGAACGCGGCGCGCAGGCGCGACGCCTCGTCGAAGAACGCCGCAGCCCCGATCTCGCTGGGGACACGCTTGCGGGCGATGCCCGCGACCCCGGCGGCCTCGACGCTCCGGTGCAGCGGCGACATGTATGCGCAGTCGAGGTAGTGCGCGCCCGAAGGCAGCGAGAACTCGGACCGCATGCATCGCAGCGCCATCACGCGATGGTACCCGTGTGCACGCCGACGAGGACCACTCCCCGACGCGCATGGCCATCGCGCCCGACGACTCCATCTGGCTGACGACGGCGACCAACAATGGCTTCGCCGCCGCGAAGGTCTCGCCGTAACGCGGCCGGACCGCCCCCGTCCCGATCCAGCCCTGGCCGAGCCCCCTGCCCCACCGCACACAGCGGATCATGCGACGTGCACCGTGCCGCGCCGCGCTGCTCCTCTCGCTGGGATCCTGCGCCGCCGAGCCCGTCCCCGACGACTCCAGATGCAGCGACGCGGTCGTGCGCATGCGGACGGAGCTGCGCCTCGCCTACGACGCGGCCGAGCCGCCCAAGGGCGTCGCGGACTGGGTCGCGCCGCTGTACCGGGACTTCCGCCGCTCCACCGATCCGACGCGTCGCGCCGCCCTGCTCGACGAGGGGGTCGGCCGCGCGATCGCGGGCTGCTACGGCCTCAGCGACGCATTCCGTGGCGCCGCCGAGGCGCCGTCGGGGAGCCGACGCGCCGCGATGGCCAAGCTCGTCCCCGACGCGTTGGCGTCGTGTCGGTGCCGCGGCGTCGACGTGGGCTCGCTCGGGTTCCTGCTGCGCCTCACGCCGGCGCCCTGAGACGTCACGTCGAGCGCGGGCGGAGGTGGATCGTGCCGTCGCCGTCGCGCGACACGTTGCGGGGGGCGGTCGCCCCGGGCAGCTTCGACACCGATCGTGGGGGCCGCGTCGGGATCAGGCGCTTGATCGGCGTCGGGTCGACCGAGGGTCGCGCGGGCTCCGGGCGAGGACGAGTCGGGGTCACCGAGGGCCGCGTGGGCTTCGGCGCGGGCTCACGGACCGTCGGCTCGCTCCCCGACGCGCGCACCGGATCCACGGTCGCGCCCGCGGCCGGGGTCGCCACCACGGTCGGCGTCGCCACCACGCTCGACGTCGCCACCACGCTCGGCGTCGCGACCACCGCGGGCGGCACGACCACGCTCGGCGCCACGGTGATCTCGGTGGGCCCGATCGGCGCGACCGCGGAGACGATCGGCGCGACCGCGGAGACGATCGGCGCGACCGCGGAGACGATCGGCGCGGGCTCGATGACGCCGGCGTCGTCGACGGCGGGGACCTCGACAGCGTCCACCCGCGGCAGCGCGAACAGGCCGAGCACGCCCGCAGCCACGGCAAAGGCCAGGGCGATCACGCGGCCACCGCGACGCGCGGGCCGCAGCATCGAATCGGGCCGATCGTTCGCCGAGATCAACTCCCCGAGCGAGAAACCACCCGCCGTCTCGACGAGCGTCGGCTGCGACGAGACGCTCGCCGCGGCGCGCTGGAGGGCCGCGGCCGCACGTGCCGCGCTGGACGGCCGAGCGTTCGGGTCCTTCGCGTGCAGGCCTGCGACGACCTCCGCGACCGCGGGCGGCACCCAGCCGGGGAGCGCCGGCGCCTCGCTGTGCACCTGGTGGTGCAGCACCTCGACCATCGAGCCCTCGAACGGCGGCTCGCCGGTGAGCATCTCGAACATCACCGCGCCGACGGCGTAGAGGTCGACGCGGAGATCGACACGGGCACCCATCGCCTGCTCGGGCGCCATGTACCACGGCGTGCCGAACACTCGACCGTGCTCGGTGAGGCGGGCTTCGCCCGGGGTCGCCCCGACCGGCTTCACCAGCCCGAGGTCGAGCAAGAGCAGTCGCTCCCCACCACCGTCGTCGCGGACGAGCCGGATGTTCTCGGGCTTGACGTCGCGATGCACCAGCCCGAGGCCATGCAGGTGGTCGAGTGCCGCGAGCAGCTGGCCCGTGAGCGCCAGCGTGCGCGCCAGGCCGAGGCCACCCTCGAGCTCGCGCCGCAGATCGGTGCCGCCGAGCAGCGGCATGACCAGGTACCGACCGTGGCCCGCAGCGTCGCCATCGTCGGTCACCGGCACGAGGTTCGGGTGGGCGATCCGACGGCCCGCCGCGATCTCGCGCTCGAACCGACCGAGCAGGCGCGCATCGGCAGCCAGGTGCGGATGCAGGATCTTCACCGCGACCGCGGCACCGCTGGACAGGTCGTCCGCGCGCCACACCGTGCCCATCGCACCCTCGCCGATCATCGCGTCGAGGCGATAGCGTTGCCCCAGCACACCACGATCGCTCGACGACGTCGGCGCGAGGGGTGAGCGGTTCGCGGCCATGCCCGCGGATCGACGGGACCGATGCCGCGCGTATTCGTCGGCGGCACGACAGTTGCGCGGATCGTGGCGCCGGTCACTCGGGTGGGCCGTCCCGACACACCCGACCTAGCGGCGACGCGGGCTTCCGCCCCGACCGCCGCCACCACCACCGCCACCACCGCCAACACCGCCAACACCGCCGCCGCCGCGACGCGGCGGGCCACCGCCGGGCCGGCGACCGCCCGACGACCCGGGTCGCGACCCCGGCCGCGCGTTCGCGGCGGGCATCGCAGCCTGACTCGCGGGGAACGGGTGCTCGTCGACGCGCTCGAGTTTGCGCCCGATCAGCTTCTCGATGTCCGCGAGGAACTCGTGCTCCTCGGCGTCACACATCGAGAGGGCGATCCCCGAGGCGCCGGCCCGGGCCGTGCGACCGATGCGATGCACGTAGGTCTCGGGGATGTTGGGCAGATCGAAGTTGATGACGTGGCTGACGCCATCGATGTCGATGCCCCGCGCGGCGATGTCCGTCGCCACCAGCACCGAGAGCTCGCCGCGTTTGAACGCATCGAGCGCGCGAGTGCGGGCGTTCTGCGACTTGTTGCCGTGGATCGCCGCCGAGCGCACGCCCGACTTGTCGAGGAACTGCACGACGCGGTTGGCCCCGTGCTTGGTGCGGCTGAAGACCAGCGACCGCTCGACGCCGCGCTCGCGCAGCAGGTCGAGCAACAGCTTGGGCTTGTCGGCCTTGTCGACGAAGTAGAGCTTCTGCTCGATCAGCTCGACAGGCTTCGACACCACCTCCACGCCGACGCTGACGGGCTCGTGGAGAAGGCCCTCGGCGAGCGCCCGGATCTCGGGCGGCATCGTCGCGGAGAAGAGGAGGTTCTGCCGGCGGACCGGCAGCGCCGCGACGATGCGACGGACGTCGGGCAAGAAGCCCATGTCGAGCATGTGGTCGGCCTCGTCGAGGACGAACACCTCGACCGAGCGCAGATCGACGAAGCCGCGGCGCATGAGGTCGAGCAGGCGGCCCGGGGTCGCCACGAGGATGTCGATGCCGTCGCGCAGGGCCTTGATCTGCGGCGCCTCGGACACCCCGCCGAAGATCACCGTGTGCCACAGGTCGAGGTGCTTGCCGTAGGTGCCGAAGCACTCGCCGATCTGCGCTGCGAGCTCGCGGGTCGGCGAGAGGACCAGCGCGCGAATCTTCGGGTCGTCTTCGGCGCTGGCGTCGAGCGCCTGCAGCACGGGCAGCGCGAACGCGGCGGTCTTGCCGGTCCCCGTCTGCGCGCAACCGACGATGTCCTTGCCCGCGAGCGCCGGCCCGATCGCCGCGCGCTGGATCGGCGTGGGTTCGCGGTAACCGGCCTCCGCGACCGCACGCAGCAGGGGGGCCGACAGGCCAAGGCGTTCGAAACTCATCGGCCCGTCGAGTCGCACGGATGGCCCCGCGGCGCAAGCCTCCGGCGGCCACGGCGCACCGCGGTCGTCACGGATACAAGCAGTAGTTCGGGCAGAGATTCACGTCCTGGAAGCTGTTCACGCAGTTCCCGTCGTCGTTGGGCGTGCAGCGGTTGGCGAACGGCGACACCGTGCGACAGACCTGGCCCAGCGGGCAATCGGCGTTCGCGGCGTCGCACGTGCAACGGCCAGTGGTCGCCGCAGGCGCCAGCTCGCACGTGTTGGTCGCCGACACCGACTCGCACACGTCGTCGGAATCGCACGTCACGCCACAGCCGCCGCAGTTGGCCTCGTCGCTCGCGATGTCGACGCACTCGCCGTCGCAGCATCGATCGGCCTCGGCGGCGCCGCACGAGCTGCCATCGGCGAGGGCCTCGATCTGGCACTGCCCACCGACGCACGCCGCGGTCTCGCAGGGATTGTCGGTGGCGCACGGATCTCCTCCGGCGCACACGCCCGCGGCATTGCAGCTCTCGCCGGTGGTGCAATCGTCACCGTCGTCGCAGGCGGTGCCCGCCGGCAATGGATCGTAGCTGCAACTCCCGTCCTTCTGGCACACGCCCTTCGCCGAGTCGCACGGGCCCGGCGGGTTGTCGCAGGGCATGCCCTCGGTCACCAGGCATGTGCCCGCGCCGTCGCACGCCGCTGCGACCACGCAGGGATCGGGCAGCGTGCAGGCTGCCCCGGCATCGCGCGGCGGATAGACACACCCATCCTCTGCGCAGCTGCCGACGGGCTCGAAGCAATCCGACGGCGGCGCGTCGCAGGCCTCGCAACCGCCCGAGCTCGCCGACGCCGAGCCGACCTCGGCCGACGTCGACGCGGGGATCGATCCCGACGACGACTCGGTCGCCACGAACGCGTTACTCTCGTTGCCCTCACCACCGCCCGGTGGCACGCACTCGAGCGCCAGACCGTCCCCCGCCGCGGGGCCGTAGCGCAGCTCGGACGGGCACCGACCGTCGGGGTAGGCGCAGTAGCCCGTGCCGTGACACAGGCCCTGCACACCGTCGACGCGGCACTCGAGATCCGTGGCGCACGGGTAGGCCCGTCCGTCGAGGCAACCCGACGCGAGTACGGCCGCGATCCCAGCGATGCTACCGGCCGCACGCCACGCCCGCGAACTCGCCCGCCTCATCCCACGGCCATCCTTGCAGAACTCAAGCGGGCATGCACGTGCCGGTGTCCCCCCTCGCGACGCACTGCTCGGTGCCCGCGCAGAGCCCGTCGCAGGCCCCGCAGTGCTCGGCGTCGCTCGACAGGTCCACGCAGGTGCCACCGCAGCACGCGTTCGCGGCCGTGGGACCGCATGCCGTGCCGTCGACGACCGGGAAGAAGCTGCATTGCTCGCCGCTGCACGAGCCGACCGCACAGGGATTGTCGGTCGGACACACCGGCCCGGCGACGCAGATCCCCGCGGCGTCGCAGCGATCGTCGAGCGTGCAACCGTTGCCGTCCTGGCACGGCATATCCGCGGCTCGCCGCTCATAGCTGCACGTCCCGTCGACGCCGCAGTTGCCGGGGGCGATCGAGCACGGGGTCGGAGGATCGAGGCACTCGACCGGCGCCTCGACGACGCACGTGCCCGCGCCGTCGCAGCTCGCCGACACCACGCACGGGTCGTCGTCACGGCACGGAGTGCCGGACGGCGATGGTGGCTGTGCGCACGCGCCCGCAACACAGGTGGCTTCGCTCGCGTAGCACTCGCGCGGGACCAGCTCGCAGGGCCCGCACTCGCCGTCGGTGTCGATCACGGTGTCGGTCTCGCCGATCATCGTCGGATCGACGCACGTCGACGCCAGGCCCGGTCCGGCGGCGGGGCCGAACCGCAGCCCCGAGCCGCACTCCGACTCGGGGTAGGCGCAGTGCCCGGGAGCGATGCACTGGCCGTGACGTTCGTCGAGGACGCACGCCTCGTCGTCCTCGCACTCGAAGCGCAGCGCACCCAGACACGCCGACCCGATCGGCATCCACAGGATCAGCGCGACCAGTCCGCGACAGGTGGCACCGCGCGCGCGCTCCACCTTGTCAGAACTCGACGCGGAACGACAGCGCCGCGGCGCGCGGTGACGCGGCGGCGCCCCAGCGCACGCGATGCGATCGGGCCCACCACGTCGGCTGCACCGAAGCGTTCGCGGTCTGCCGCGAACGCGACGCGATCACTGCCCAGCGCACCACGCCGGCGACGAGCAGCGCGCCGCCGACCGAGAGCACGGCGATCCCGGCGCGATGCGGCGCACGCACGGCGTCCTTCTCGGCGACGTACGAGCCCTCGGTGTCGGCACCCGACGCCTTGCGGTCGCGTGACAGCGCGAGGCCGAGCACACTGGCGCCGATGACCATCGACACGCCGCCGGTCGCGACGAGCACACCTCCGGCGGGATCGCGGTACCACGCCCGCGTCGGACGCGGTGGCCGCACCCCATCGGGTTCGGACGACGACGGTTGCGAGGCGGCATTCGCCGGCGTCTCGACACCGGTCGTCGTCGCCGGCTCGCAGAGCGCCCGGTTGCGCCGCGCCTCGGCCACGGCCTGCGGCGCAGACTCGAGGCCGAGGTACTGATCCCAGAGCTTGATCGCGACGTTGCACCGCCCCGCGAAGCGCTCGGCCTGCGCACGCGCGAACAGGTAGTCGGGATCCGGATCGACCGCGAACGCGTCGGCGAAGCCGCGGCTCGCCGCGTCCCACTGCTTTTCTTCGAACGCCGCCTCGGCGCGCTCGACCATCTCGCGGATCTCCACTCGACTGGGGGCGAGCGCGAGCAGCACTAGCAAGGGAGTCGAGATCATCGGCCGCGGCCGGAAGGATACATCGCGGCCGGATCATGCCGCGGCGGTTCCGCGACGTCCTTGCGGCCCGTCGGACGCGCGGGCCGTCGGCGACGCTTGGTCTCCGTCGACTCGGTCGTTCGCGCGGGCTCGGGCGAGACCACTTCGACGACGGGGTCGACCAGCGGCGCGACCTCGGTCGCGGGCGGGATCGGCGCGAGCGTCCGCGCCGAGCTCGGCACCGCCACGGCCCGCGGAGAGATGGGCACGATCTTCGGCGGACCGAGGGGCGCGGGCGCGGGCGTCGTCGTGGGCTCGACCACCGCGGCGGCCACGGGCGGCGCCTTCGGTGCCGGTGCCGGGACCTCGCCGACGCCGAGCTCGATCGCCGCCCAGGCACCGACCGAAAGGCACGGCACGCCCAGGGCGAGGGCCATGGCCAACGCGACAGTTCGCCGTCGCGCCGGCACGGCGACGCGCGTCGGTCGACGGGGCCCGACGAGGATGTCGGTCGGCGAGGTGGAGTGCGCGATCGAGGCCGAGTCGACGCTGCCGACGTGCAGCAGCGTCGGTGCGATCTCCTCCTCGTCCTCCTCGAAGTTGGTCGCCGGCACCTCGCCGAAGACCTCGTGCATCGTCTCGGCGAGCAGCCGCGGCGACAGCGAGAGATCGGCCGCGCGCGCGTACTGCTCGAGCTCGACCTGCAGCGCCTGCGCCGACACGTAGCGATCCTTGGGATCGCGGGCGAGCGCGCGCAGCACGATCTGCTCGAGCTCGGGCGGATACGCCGGATCGACCTCGCGCGGCCGCGCGAACACACCGCGGACGATCCGCGACATCACGTAGTAGTCGTTCGTCCCGGTGAACAGCGGCCGCCCCGTCGTCATCTCGTACAAGAGGATGCCGAGGGCGAACACGTCGGTGCGTCGATCGATGGCGTGGCCCTCGCACTGCTCGGGCGCCATGTAGTGGACCTTGCCCTTCAGCACGCCCGTCCGCGTCGCGTGGCGCATCTCGGTCGCCTTCGCGATGCCGAAGTCCACGACCTTCACCGAGCCGTCGTAGCTGACCATCACGTTCGACGGCGAGATGTCGCGGTGGACGAGGCCGAGGAACCGCCCGCTCGGATCGCGACGCTCGTGCACGTAGTGCAGGCCCTCGGCGACGCCGTGCGCGATGGTCAGCGCCGCCTGCAGCGGCATCGTCCCGGGGTTGCACGCCCGCAGCAGCGCCCGGACGTCGCGTCCGTGCACGTACTCCATGACGAAGAAGTACTCGTCGTCGACCTCGCCGATGTCGACGACGTGGACGACGTTCGGATGGTCGAGGGTGGCGGCGAGCCGCGCCTCGGTGAGGAACATCTCGACGAACGTCGCGTCCTCGGTGAGGTGCGGGAGCACCAGCTTCAGCACGCACGGCTTCTCGAAGCCGGCGATGCCGAGGGCCTTCGCGAGGTAGAGCTCGGCCATGCCGCCGCGGGCGAGGCGACGTCCGAGGACGTGGCGGCCGATCTCGGCGCCGGCGGCCAGGGAGCCGCGCGGACGCGATCGCTGGGCGATCCCCTCCACGCCCGCATCATACGGATGCGGCCTGAGGCCCTCAACCCACCGCCGGCGCGTTTCCGCCCCGCACGTCGGCGCGACCCGTGGTGGGGCGTACGCGATTTTCGAGGCGACCCGCGGACCTGCACCAGCAAGCGGCCGCGGGATCGTCCCGACGGTCCACGCTCACGGGTGCGCGACGGTGATGTCGAGCGACGACCCCTTGGGGACGGTCAACACGCCCGACGAGAGCACGGTCGCGCCGTCGCGGACCTGCACGTCGTTGCGCCCCGACGCCACCGAGATCCCCGACAGCGGCGCGGTCCCGGCGAAGCGCCCGTTGACGAACAGGCTGCCGCGGCCGCCCTCGATCGTCAGCGAGATCGAGCCAGGGGCCTTCTCGCTGCGCTTCTTCTTGTCCTTGGCCGAGGCCTGCGTGTTGGCCTCCCACTTCGCGCCACCCGAGGGCGCGAGGCAGAGGTTGCTCGGATCGGCGCAGGCGAAGCCACTCGCCGAGACTGCGGCGGGCACCAACGCGGAGGCGAGCGGGGCCCCGATCGCGATCGACAGCACGAGGGCGGACATTCGTCGGAGGGTGGCCATGACTAGAATCTCCCCGAGATCGAGACGCCGTTCAAGGTCGGCGACACGCTGATCTGCTTTTCTTGGGCCTTGCCCTGCTTCTTCTCGGCGACCTTGGCGATGATCATCATCGCCGCGCCGCCCACGACGAGCGCGCCGCCGACCCCGAGACCGACCCCGGCGAGCAGGTTGCCGCGCTGCCCCTTGGTCTCGACGTCGTCGTACGCGGTCCCGTAGACCGTCGGGTCCTCGGCCTTGTTCTGGTTGACGGCGCCGACGATGAGCCCGACCGCGCCGACGCCGACGACCGCCGCGCCGAGGGCGGTCACGACGGCGCCCGCGATGAACAGCGGCTTGGTCTTGATCGGCTTGCGCTCGCGCTTCTTCTTGTCGGGCTTGTCGGCGGTGGCCACCGCAGCATCGCCACGGGTCGCGAGGTCCTCGAGGAGCTTCTCGCCGCGATCGACGGTGGTGTTCGCACGCACGATGAGATCCGGGATGTCCCCGGTCTCGACCATGCGGAAGTTCTTGTCGCTCGCGGAATCGAGGTGGAAGTACAGGAGGTCGAGGGCGATGCGGGCGCGCTCGATGCCGGCCTCGGCCATCTGCTCCTCGCCGTCCTTGTCGGCCGCGGCGAGGTACGCGTCGGCGGCGTCGAGGTAGAGGATCGGATCGCCCCACTCGGCCGCACGCGCGTCGTAGTGCATGCCCGCGGCCGCCGGATCGGCCGCGGCGAGATCGCGACCGAGGACCTGGGCCTCGGCCCGCTTGCGGGCGGCATCGTCGGGCGTGACCTTCGGCGCGGCGAGCATCCAGCCCGCGCCGGCGGTCACCCCCGCGGCCTCGACGACCCGCGGCAACGTCGTCATCGGCAGGGCCACCACGAGCACCGCCGCGAGCAGTGACGAGCGCCGCGCCGTCGTCGTCGCGCGTGGCACCGAGTTGGACATGCGGGGAGGCATCTTCGGCAAGCTATCGGGCCGGCGCGCGCCTTGTCAAACCCGACGATCGGTCGTTGTGCGTACCCACGCCATTTCACCGAGTTGCGTCGGCCTCGATCGGCGTTGCGCACTTCGCCAAGCGATACGCATGTCGATCGCACTTCGTGCCCAAGCGCAGTCGTCGACCTTCGCACCGCTGGACCCGCGTAGCGTCGCTCACCGCCTCGGCAGCATCGCGCCCGAGTTTTCGGGTGGCGTCGGGTGGCGCCGGGCGGCGCTCGACATTGCGCCGGCTCGCACGCCGGGGGATTTCGTTCGCGTCCTCTGCTATGGTGCGGCGCAGTTCGAGTGAGGGCGCGATGACACGCAGGCTCGGTTCGAAGTTCTTCGCGAAGTTCCCCGCCGTGACACTCGCCACGGTCCTGCTGACCGCATGCTTCGAGGGAGCCGAGCGCGAGAAGCCGGCGCCCCCTGGCAACCTCGGCGGGCTGTGCCTCGCGCCCGATGGTCACTGCACCGAGGGACAGTGCAATCAAGAGAAGAACTACTGCTATGACGCGGCGAGCCCGTGCGAGGGGTTCTTCTGTGGCGGCGACGAGCGCGGCGTGTGCCTGCTCGACGCGGCCTCGCAGCCGTCGTGCATGTGCAAGCCCGGCTTCAACAACGAGACCTACTCGCTGTACTGCTGCCCCGACGTGCCGGGCCTCGAGCCCGATCAGAACTGCAGCCCCGCCGCGGCGAACACCGGCGGTGCTGGCGACGAGAGCAGCAGCGGCTGACGTGGCATGATGCGCCGGTGAACGCCGACGCCCCCGCCGCGATCGTGCTCCTCAGCGGTGGCCTCGATTCGACCACCGTGCTGGCGGCCGCGAGCCGCCGTCGTCGGGTCCATGCGCTCAGCTTCCGCTACGGACAGCGACACGCCGCCGAGCTCGCGTGCGCGACGCGACAGGCCGCGCGCGCCGGTGTCGTCGCCCACGAGATCGTCGAGCTCGGCCACCTCGGTCGGCTCGTCGCGGGGGCCACCGCGCTCGTCGAGGCCAGCGCGCTGGCGGTGCCCAAGCACGGGGCGTCCGACTCCGTCGCGCCCACCTCCGAGATCCCCGTCACCTACGTGCCGGCCCGCAACGCGCTGTTCCTGACCTACGCGCTGGCGTGGGCCGAGGCGATCGACGCCGCCGACATCTGGATCGGCACCAATGCGCTCGACTACTCGGGGTACCCGGATTGCCGACCGGAGTTCATCGCCGCGTTCGCGACCATGGCCGGGCTCGCGACGCGCCGCGGCGTCGAGGGCCGCGCGATCGGCTTCGAGGCGCCGCTGTCCTCG
The DNA here is from genome assembly GCA_044344875.1 of Nannocystaceae bacterium. Taxonomy (GTDB): domain Bacteria; phylum Myxococcota_A; class Polyangia; order Nannocystales; family Nannocystaceae; genus Xiheibacterium. The sequence continues at coordinate 74,536 of JBIJCC010000014.1, read as the reverse complement.
CTGCGCAAGCACGAGATCATCGCGATGGGCACCGCGCTCGGGGTCGACTACGCGGACACGATCAGCTGCTACGACCCGATCGCCGCGGGCGACCACGTACTGGCCTGCGGCGCCTGCGACAGCTGTCGCCTGCGGCGCGAGGGATTCGCGCTCGCGGGCGTCGCCGACCCGACCCGGTACGCGAGCGCCTGACGTCGCTCACAGCACCGCGGGCACGAGCCAGAGGCCCGCGACGACCAGCACGACGAAGCCCCACGCGTCGAGCCGGACGCCGCACGCGAGCATCGCCTCGACGCGGATCATGCGGGTGCCGTACGCCATCGCGTTGGGCGGCGTCGAGACCGGCAGCATGAACGCGAAGCTCGCGGCGATCGTCGCGAGCACGGCCGTCGGCACCGGATCGATGCCCGCGGCCTGGGCGATGCCGATGAGCACGGGGAGCATCATCGCCGTGACCGCCGTGTTGCTGGTGACCTCGGTCAGCACGAGGATCAACGCGACCGCGCACACCAGCAGGCCAACAGGGTGACTCGCGAGCGGTCCGAGCCCGCCGAGCACGCCGCGGCCGATCGCCTCCGCGAGGCCGGTCTCGAAGGTCAGCTTGCCCAGGGCGAGGCCACCACCGAGCAGGAGGATCGTGCCCCAGTCGAGGCGCTGCGCGTCGGCCCACGCCAGCATCGGCTCGCGCTTGCCCTCGCCCGAGGGCAGGAAGAACAGCAGCGAACCGCAGAGGATCGCGACGACACCCTCGTCGAGCACGTCGCCGGCCCACACGGTGGCCGGGTGCGTGGCGCCCAGCAGGAGCCGCAACACCGACGGCGACAGCCAGCCCGCCACGGCGAGCCCGAACACCGCCACCGCTCGGCGCTCGCCGGCGCGGATGGGGCCGAGCGCCGCGAGCTGCCGCGCGACCTCGTCGGCGAGGCCCGGCAGATGCGACAGCGGGGCCCGGAATCGACGCACGCCGATCGCGAGGGCAAAGAGCATCATCGCGATCGAGATCGGCACCGCGAACGACATCCACTGCACGAAGTCGAACTGCACGCCGAGACGATCCTCGAGCATCCCGATCGCGATCACGTTGGGACCGGTGCCGATCGGCGTGGCGATGCCGCCGATCGACGAGGCGTAGGCGACCAGCAGACACATGCCGCCGCCGAAGCGATCGATCTGCCGCCGCGCCTCGGGCTCGTCGTCGACCACGCCGCGCATCGTCGCGTGCACGCCGAGCGCGACCGGCAGCAGCATCGCGGTGGTCGCCGTGTTCGAGATCCACATCGAGAACGCCCACGCGATGCACGCCACCGCGATCATCGCGCGCGCCGGCGAACCGGCGACGATCGGCCGAGCGATGAGCCAGAGCGCCACGCGACGATCGACGCCCTGTCGCGACAGGCCCTCGGCGAGGAGGAACCCGCCGAGGAAGAGGAAGATGAGCGGGTCCGCGAACGGGGCGAACACCGGCTTGGCGTCGGCGACCCCGAGCAGCACCGCGAGGGCGGGGCCGAGCAGCGCGGCCGCCGGCAGCGGGATCGCCTCGGTGATCCACAGCGTCACCGTGGCCGCGGCCACCGCCGCGAGGGCGTGGGCCTGCGGCGACAGGCTCGGCATCGGCAGCAGCCACAGCCCCACCAGCAGCGTCGGCGCGAGCACGAAGCCGATCGCGCGGCGACGGGCCTCGAACCGCGCCTCGGCGTCGGAGATCGCCTCGGCGAGACTCACCTGGGCTACGATAACAAGCGCCGCCGTCCCCGGCAGCGTTTTCGATGAGCACGACTGCCCGCCGCGCCTGGGTGCCCCCGGCCCTGATGATCGCGTACGTCGTGGCCCTCGTGTGGATCGGCCGCGGGTTCGTCAGCAGCAACGACGGCTCGCACGTCGCCCTGGCACGCGCGCTCGTCGTGCATCGCCAGAGCACCATCGACCCCGACGTCGCGCTCACGCTGTGGGTCGATCGGGCCGAGCGCGACGGACATCACTACTCCGATCGACCGCCCGGCACCGCGTTCGCGGCGCTCCCAGCGATCTGGATCGGCGCCCAGCTCGACCCGACGCTGCGCGACCGCGCGGTCGAGAACGGCGCGCTGGTGATCATCTCGGCGAGCGATCCCTTCGCCCAGACGTACGCAGCCCGGGCGAAGAAGCACGGCCGGGCCCCGGCGCTCGTGCAGTACCAGGGCACGGCCCTGCTCGCGCGGCTGCAGGCCGCGCTGATGGGCCTGCTCGGGCTGGTCTGCCTCGAACGGTGGCTGCGACGCGAGGGCTACGATCGACGGGCGCGCACGGCCGCGATCACCACGGTCGCGGTCGCGACGCTGTGGGGGCCGTACTCGACGGTGCTGTTCTCCCACGTGACCAGCGGCGCGCTGTGGTGCGCGATGCTGCTGGCCTGCGCCGCGGCGACCGAGCACGGCCGCCGCGCATGGTGGCTCGCCGGGGCCTGCGCCGCCTGGGCCGTCGCGTGCGACTACGTGCTGGTGGTGCCGATCGCGATCCAGCTCGCGCTGCTGGTCCCGCGTCGCGGGTGGCCGCACGTGCTCGTCGGCGCGGCGCCGCTCGTGCTCGTCACCGGCGCCTACCACCAGGCGGCGTTCGGCGCGTGGTGGTCGGTCGGCTACGACCACCACGCATCGTTCGAGTTCACCCGGACGCGCGTCGACACCTTCTCGGGCAACCCGATGAAGGGGCTGTGGACGCTGCTCGGCCTCGGCCACGACGCCGGGATCCTCGCGCAGTCCCCCATCCTCTTCGTCGGCGTCGCTGCCCTCGTCGCGGCGAAGCGCTGGCGCGTGGGCGCGGCGCTCTTGCCGTGGTTGTTGCTGCTCGCCCTGCACCGCACCCCCGAGGGCGGGGCCACGGCCGATCACCGCTACCTCGTCCCCGCGATCCCGATCGTGGGCCTCGGGTTCGCCGAGGCGTGGCGCCGCTGGATCGCGCCCGAGCAAGGCCTGCGCCGTTCGGTGGCGCTGGTGTGCATCCTGCTCGCCGCGCTCTCCATGGTCCTCGTGTGGGCGCGGTTCTTCGCGTGGCGCGACGGCTGACAGCCCGGCGTGCATCATTTCTAGTCCCGGCGCCCAAGCGTGTATACCTCGGGGGATCGCCGCGGCGATCCCCAACGATGCCGCCGTCGCCCAACGCGGATGCGCCGAGCCCGGCGCCGCACGACCCCCGACACCCGACGTGGTGGGTCTCGACGACGTACTTCGCCGAGGGATTCCCCTACGCCCTGGTCAACAACGTCGCCGAGGTGTTGTTCAAGGAGCTCGGCGCGAGCCTCCAGGCGATCGGGCTCACGGCGATCTTCCACCTCCCGTGGAACCTCAAGTTCCTGTGGGCGCCGGTGCTCGATCACCACGAGACGAAGCGCCGGTTCATGCTCGGCTGCGAGATCGCCGTGATCGCGATGCTCGTCGTGCTCATGCTCTTGGGCGAGGACATCCCGCTGTGGTTGGCCTCGATCACCTTCGTGATGCTCGCGTTTGTCGCAGCGACGCACGACGTCGCGATCGACGGGTTCTATCTCGAGGCGCTGGATCGCGACGGGCAATCGCGGTTCGTCGGGCTGCGTGCGGCCGCCTACCGCGGCGCCGTGCTGCTGGCGAGCGGACCGCTGCTCGTGCTCGCCGATCTCGTCGGCTGGCGCGCGACGTGGGCCGCCGCCGCCCTCGTGATGGTCGTGTTGCTCGCCTACCACTGGATGTTCCTGCCCGACACCGAGCGGCGCCGCGAGCCGTTCGTGCGATGGCTGCAGGCGCTCGCGCGTCCCCGCGTCCTCATCGCGATCGCCCTCGTGCTCGCGGTCGTCGTGTTGGATCAGAGCCTGCAGTTCCTGCGACCGGTGGTCGCGCGACTGCGCGAGGCGGTAGGCACGATCCCCGGTGTCGGGGGTCTCGGGCTCTCGGAGTGGATCGGTCTGCTGTTGCTCGCCTCCGTCACCATCGCGGTCGCCTTGCTCGGTCGCCTGCGACGGCTGCTCGCCGCCCACGACTCGCGTTACGCCCGGGCCTTCCTCGACCTGCTCGAGCAGCCCCGGATGGGCCGCGCGCTCGCGTTGATCCTCCTGTTCCGCACCGGCGAGTCCTTCCTCATGAAGATGCGCCAGCCATTCCTGCGCGACACGTGCGGAATGGACCTCGCCACCTACGGCATGATCAACGGCACGCTGGGCTTCGCCGCGACGCTCGTGGCCACGCTCGTCGGCGGCTGGCTCATCGCCAAGCACGGCCTGCGCCGCTGGCTGTGGCCGATGGTCCTGGCCCAGAACGTCCCGAACCTGCTGTACGCCGTGCTCGCGGCCAGCGACGATCCGAGCGCCCTGGGCCACGCGTGGGTCGGCACGGTCGTCATCGTCGAGGACATCGGCGCGGGGTTCGGCACCGCGGTGTTCCTGGTCTACATCATGCGGTGTTGCGACCCGCGGCACAAAGCCACGCACATGGCGGTGCTGACCGCGATCATGAGCATCGGCTTCACGCTCGCCGGGATGGCCAGCGGCTTCCTCGTCGAGTGGCTCGGCGGATTCGCGCTGTTCTTCACGCTCACGTTCGTCGCCACGATTCCGAGCATGGTGCTGCTGCCGTTCGTCCCCTTCCTCGATCCACGCCCCGAGACCGGCCCGCCGGCGGACGGGGCGACCCAATCGGGTCCGAGCTGAAGGTCGGCGGCGATCCGGGCGATGCCGTCGGACATGGCCCTCGCCATCGCTGCCTCCGCCATCGAGATGCTCTGTGATGGCCTCACCGACGGCGTCGTCGTCTTCCGCGATCAACGCGCCGCGCTCGTCAACGACGGCGCGTGCGAGCTGCTCGCCACGCCACGCTCATTCTTGATCGGCTCCGAAGTCGAGGAGGTCTTCGGCCGCATCGGACTCCCGGCGCCGTGGTTGCTGCGACTGCGCGCCGGTGATCCGGTCACCACCGTGCCAAGCGACGGCCACGACGCCGCCCTGCGGCTGAAGTGGATCAACCTCCCGGGCGACGCCGACGGCGAGCTCGCGGCGCTCGTGATCCAGGACATGCGCCTGGGCCGGGCGCTGCGCGAGAGCGAGGACGCGCTCGCGTTGCGTGGACCCTCGCGGCCCGAGTTCGGCACGGCCCACACCGCGCTGCCGCCCGGCGGGATCCTCGGCTACCTCTCGCGCGAGGTCCGTCGCTGCCACCTCGACTTCGAGGAGCTCTCGGTGCTCGTCGGCGCGGCCGGGGATGCCGCGCGCGCGGCGACGATCTCCGCCTGCATCGCGGCGCAGCTCCGTGGGGCGGATCGCGTCGGGCCCTGCGATCCGCTGGAGCGACCCGCCGCGCAGGATGGCGGGGTCACGATCGTGAACTTCCCCAGCGGCGCGATGCCCCTCGACCACGTGCTCGTGGTCCTGCCGTGCACGACCGCCGGTGGGCGCGACGCCCTGGCGATCCGACTCGGCGCCGCGCTCGGCGGCGCAGGCCTGGGGACGTTCCCCCTCGGCGCCGCGACGCTGCAGGTGCGGACGGCCGTCCGTCGCCCCGGCGATCGGCCGCGGGATGGGGGGCGGGCCCTGCTCGAGCGCGCGCTCGGCGACCTCGCACGGCAGCGGGCCGACGCCCTCGCGACCCCGCAGGCGGCCTAGCGCGCCGGGCTTCGGCTCCCAGAATCGGCACGCGACCCGCCCCGAAGCGCCGTGGATCGATCGACAGCGCCGGCGTAAGGCCGTGCACGACGCGCCGTTGTGTCCGCCTCAGCCCTCGCGTAGCGATGGGATAAGCTCCGGAGCCGGTCGACCCATGCCCGCAATCACCTCGATGGCCCTCGCGTTGGCCACCTCGCTCGCGTGGGCGGGCGATGGCGATCCACCCACGGACGGCACACCGCGCAAGCGCAACCCCGGGGAGTACGGCCCCTTCTTCGAGGCCGAGGCCCCCTCGGACGCCAAGCCCGGCGCATCGCTGGAGCGCGGCGACAAGCCGCTGCTGTCGGTCGGCAAGGGCGCGTTCTGCTTCGTCGACGGCAGTTGGTGCCGCGCATCGCTGCTCATCTCCGCCGGCGTCGCCGCCGGCATGCGCGTCCCGGCCAGCAACGCCGGCCCGGACGTGCCCTACAGCCAGTTCAACGTCCATGGCGGCTTCGTCGTGCGACCGATGATGTACGCCGGTCGCACGTGGCACCCGTGGGGACTCGGCGTCGTCGGCAGCTGGTCGCGGGGCACGGGCTCGGTCACCGTCAAGGGCAGCTCGGAGGACACCGAGGTCGGTGAGAGCAAGCGGACCGACGCGACGCGCATCGCTCTGCTCAACCAAATCTGGCTGAGCAAGAAGCCCCACGGGCTTCACCTCGATCTGTCCCTCGGCGTCGTGCGCTCGGCGGTCCTCGACAGCGGCGTCGCCCTGTGGGGCACCCACGCGGAGATCGGCTTCGGCATCGGTGGTTGGGCCACGCTCTTCGCGGGCGGCGACTTCCTCGATCGCGATGCCCGCGTGATGCTCGGCATGCGGGCGCACGGCATCGCCGCCGGGCCGCTCATCGCCCTCGCGCTCGCGGGCATGGCCCTCGGAGGTGCGCTGTGAACGTGCTCACCCTCGCCTTGGTGGTCTCGAGCCTCGCCCCGGAGATCCAGCGACCGCGGTCCCTCGGTGGTGAGGCGCCGACGTCCACCCCCGCGCCCGTCGAGGCCGCGCCCGTCGAGGCCGCGCCCGTCGAGGCCGCGCCCGTCGAGGCCACGCCCGTCGAGGCCGCGCGCGTCGAGGCCACGCCCGTCGAGGCCGCGCCCGCGGACGAAGGCCCGACCGATCCGACGCCGACGACCGCGAAGGGCGAGACCTTCCGGGTCGTCGAGGGCAACCGTCATCAGGGCCCCCCGTTCTACGCGCCGGAGGATCTCCAGGCTCTGCGCAAGCGGCACGGCCTCGCCGCCGATCCCGGGCCCGACCCCCGCAAGGTCCGCTGGCGGTGCTTCATCGCCGATCCTCTTTGCGGCTTCAACGTCGAGGTCCAGGCGCTCGGCGCCTTCGCTCCGCGCTTCCGTCAGGGCGACGTCCGCGAGCGTTCGGCCCGCAAGTGGTCCAGCGGCCGCGCGCAGTACGACGTCTGGGTGAACATCCCCGTCCTCACCGAGGCCCGGGGCCGGACCCGCTACACTCGGATGACCCTGGGGCCCAAGGCCGGCGCGATCTTCAGCGACACCGGCGACACTTGGGGCAACCTCGGCATGGTCGGGCGCTACTGGCTCGGCCGCGGCCGCTTCGCCCCGGCGATCGAGTTCTCGAGCGCGCTGGCGTTCAAGATCGCCCGGCGTCCCACGAACGATCTCGGCGGTGCCGAGCCCAAGTACGAGATGCAGCGCGGCCCCGTCGGGGTCACGGCCGACATCGGCCTCAGCATCGGCGGCTTTGCGGCCGTGGTGTTCGGCGGCCAATATGACAGTCCGCTCGCCCGTGAAGACGTGCCGGAGCGCTTCCGCACCCAAGCCAGCGGAATGCTGTTCATGGGCATCCGGGGCAACATCCTCTGGGGTGCTCCCGCGGCCGCCGCGGTCGCAACGCATGGCCTGACGCAGCGTTACGCCCGCGAGCCCCAGTAACTCCGCACGGTTCCGAGCCGCCGTTCGCCCTCGCGAGCGGCGGCTCGCTGCGTTGGTTCGCTGGAGCCAGCCCTGGTGACGTCGCCGTTACCGGGAAGAATGGAACAATCCGAGGACTCGCGCGTCCCTATGCATCGCCATGCCGCGCACCCTGCGAACCGTCACTGCGTTGTCCGCCGTTACCCTCTGCATCGCCTTCGCCGCGGCCGACGCCCGCTCGAAGTCGATTGGTCACCGCATCAACGAGTTCGACGGCGGGATCGGCATGGGCAACCAGCTGGGATTCCAGATGCAGGATCCCCCGCTGGGTTCCACGCACGCCCCAGCGGCCAAGGCCGCCCCGTCGTCGCTCGCCGGTAGCACCATCGCCGCGCTCGTCGACGGCGCGCTGGTGATCGACGCCGACAGTGGCAAGCTCCTGCGCGCCGACCGTGATGGCAAGGTCGTCGCGCAGCTCGATGTCGGCCCCGAGGCCTCGCAGCTCGTGGTCGACCGCAAGAACGAGCGCGCGTTCGTCGTGGATCGTGCGCATGACCAGGTGCTCGTGGTGTCGCTGGCGGACGGCGGCGTGGCCAAGCGCGACGCGATCCGGACGGCCGCCGAGCCCTTCGGCGTCGCGCTCAGCCCGAACGGCTCGATGCTGCTCGTCACGCAGGTCGCGGATCAACGGCTGACCGCGTTCGACACGGGCTCCGGCTTCGAGAAGTGGTCGCTCGATCTGGGCCCCGAGCCCCGCGGCGTGTCGTTCTCCCCCGACGGCAACGAGGCGCTGGTCACCTTCCTCACCACGGGTGTCGTCGCGCGGGTCGAGCTCGGCTCGGGCAGCACCCAACCCCGCCTCTCCTTCGTGTCCTTGGATCCCGCGTCGACCCCCGCGGTCGGCGGCCCCGCGTTCAACGAGTTCGCGCAGCAGCCGGGCAACGTCGCGCTCTCCAACCGCGCGGCGGCGTTCAACCCCGATCGCGGCAAGAGCTTCGTGCGCAACGCATTCGCGGCCGGCTACGTCGGCAACGGCATCGCAGTCGTGCCCCACCAGCTGAGCACCCCGCACCTCGCGACCGGCGACTTCGAGGCGCCCTCCGGGGGCTACGGTGGCGGCAACGGCTTCACGGCGCCGGTCAACCACCGCCTCGCCTTCCTCGACACGCCCGATGCTGGCCAAGACGGCGGCAGCGTGCGCACGGCGATGGCCGCGACGTCGCTCCACCAGCCGCGGGCGATGGCGTACGACGGTCAGACCGACACGCTCTACGTCGCCGGCTATGGCTCCGACGACGTGCTCGCGATCGCCGACGTCTCGCAGTCCTCGGTGCACATGGGTTGGCAGCAGAGCGTGGTCGACGGCTCGGGCGCCTGCGCGCCCGATGGCCTCGCGGTGGATTCCGACACCGGCAACGTGCTCGTGTTCTGTTCGCTCACCCGCAAGATCGTCCGCCTCAAGGGCGATGCCGACTCGACCGTCGCCCCGACCGTCACCCACAGCAACGAGCTCGCGAAGAGCAACCTCAGCGTCGCCGAGCTCCGCGGCAAGAAGCTGTTCCGCCAGGGTCGCAGCCCGATGATCTCCACCTTCGGCGCGATGGCCTGCGCGAGCTGCCACGCCGAGGGCCGCTCCGACGGCCTCACCTGGTTCCTCCAGGGCAACATCCTGCAGACGCCGTTCCTCGCGGGCCGCCTCGTCGACACCCACCCGTTCAAGTGGGACGGCCAGGACGCGAACCTCAACGTCAGCCTCACCAGCACGGTGAAGCGCCTCGGCGGCACCGGCATCACCAACGCCGATGCCGACGACCTCCAGGCGTTCCTCACCGCGCTGCCCAAGCCCCGCACGCCCACCGTGGAGGACTCCACCGCGGTCGTCCGCGGCAAGCAGCTCTTCGAGAGCGAGACCACCGGCTGCCTCAACTGCCATGACGGCGCGATGTCGACCGACCGCAAGCGCCACGACCTGGCGAGCGACCTCAAGTCGGTCGACACACCCTCGCTCATCGGCCTGGCCCACAGCGCGCCCTACTACCACGACGGTAGCGCGACCTCGCTCGACTCCCTGCTGCGCAACAACGGCAGCATCCACGCGATGGGTCGGACCTCACGGCTCGAGGATGCGCAGATCAGCGACCTGGTGGCCTACCTCGAGACCCTGTAGAACCTGGCCATGAAGCGACATTCGCGGCCGCTCGCCCTGGTGCTCGCGCTGGGGCTCGGCCCGGCCTGCAAGACCGACCCGGACCGCCCCGACACCCACGCGCCGGGATCCGGTCCGGCGACCTCGGGGGTTGGCAACGTCGGCACCACACCCGGTAACCCGGGACCCAAGGGCGCCCGCCGGCCCGGCGTCGCGCACTCCGGAGCGATCGACAAGATCGCGGTGTCGGCCGACGGCACGGGCGCGGTGACCTCCGACCTCGCCGGCGGCGCGCGCCTCTGGGCGGCGCTCGACGGATCGCAGGAGCCCATCGCGCTGCCCGTCCGCGCGCCCCAGTCGATGTCACTGGCCCGCGACGGCGAGTCATGGACGATCTTCCTCGTCGACGCGTCCGGCGGCGCAAAGATCGTGTCGGTCGATGCCTCCGGCCGCGCGCGCACGCTCGCCGAGCTCGCGCCGTTCGCCCCGCTGTTCGAGGGCCACGTGCTGCCGGGGGGCAAGCACGTGGTCGCGCTGTTCCGCGACCACACCATCCGCGTGCTCGATGCCGCGGGCAAGGAGCTCGCGCGGCTCGAAGAGCGCAAGTTCCGGCCCGGATCGCTGCGCGTGTCCGCCGACGGCAAGCGCGTCCTGGCGGTCATCGCGACCCCCGAGGGCTCGGGAACGAGCAAGCTCGAGCTGCAGCCCCTGACGGTCACGCTCGACGGCAAGGCCGCGATCAAGCGCGCCGGGTCGCCCAAGCTGTTCACGCCGACGGTGGCCCCTGCACCGTCGACGGTGGCGCTGTCCCCCGATGGCACCCGCGTCGCGATCGTCGACCGATGGAATGGCACGCAGTGGGACATCGTGGTCGTCGAGCTCGACGGGGACGTCGCCGAGAAGCGCCTCACGATGACCGCGGCGGCGCACACGGTACCAGGGGTCGGCTTCGTCTCGCCGACGCGCGTGATGGCATCGGCGAACGACGGCAGCGTCTCGTGGCTCATCGACGTGGAGAGCAAGGCGCTGTACCCCCGCAGCGCGCCACCGCAGGACTTCAACACGCAGTTCCGCGTGCAGGCGTTCGGCACCGATCGCCACGTGGCCGCCCACGGCAGCTGGCTGTACGTCTCCGAGGTCGCGACGCGCCAGCACCGGTTCCTCGGCTACAGGAGCCTGCAGGCCACCTCGCTGGCGATCTCGCCGAACAGCACGTCGATCGCCGCCGTGTATCCCCAGGGGCCGGTGTGGGTCGAGCCGCTGTCGGGGTCCCCCCACGCGGCCGCCGAGCTCCCCACCGATCCCTTCAATGGCGTGTTCAGGGTCCGGTTCGCCGACGACGATCACCTGCTGCTGGTCGACGGCATGGGCGGCGTCCGCATGACCCACTGGCGCACGGGCAAGACGGTCGCCGAGGCCGGCGTCAATGGCTCGGTTCGCTCGGTGCAGGTCGACAACACCCGCGGCCTGCTCCTCATCGATCGCCACAGCACCGTCAACGACAGCCGTCTGTTCGAGCTCCGGGACCACCAGTTCCGTGGGCCGTACATCGTCGCCGATCTCTCGTACCGCACCGGCCTGCTCTCCGCCGGAGCGCCGGGCCAGCCCGACGCGGTGATGTGGAGCCTCGACAGCGCCAATCGCCTGCGGTTCTACACGCTCGCCGAACTCCGCTCCGATCTCAGCGACGACGAGGTGAAGCGCAAGGCCATCGACCTCAAGCCCGGTCAGGTGGCGCCGCTCGCCCTCGACCGCGAGGGCCGGCAGTACGGCGTACGCTGGAACGGCAACCGCATGGAGCTGTTCGTCGACAACGGCGAGCACGTCCGCAGCCGAGCGGTCGGCGACGGCTCGGTCAACGAGATCCTCCCCGCCTCGGACGGCAAGAGCTTCCTCGCCGTCCACCAGCGCTCGGGCGGCATGGCGGTGTCGGTCTACGACAGCGAGGACCTCAAGGAGCGCTGGGCGATGTCGACGGGCACGTTCCACAACGAGGTGGTGTGGTCCGGCGACGGTCGGTACGTCGGCGTCGCGGCACAGACGGGGGCCGCCGTGCGGAGCGCCCTCTCCGGCGACACGGCGTACCAGCGATGCGGCCTCGACTTCCAGGTCACCGGCACCGCACCGAACACGGCCCTGTCGAACGTGAACCAGCGCACGATCTGTGAGCCCTGACCCCGCGCGCGCCCGGCCCGCAAAACACGGTGCACCTGCGTTTCGCCCGCGTCACCCGGATGTCACGGAGGCGTGGGACAAACCGTGGTATCCCGCTTCGGGCCGGAGATGACGGCACAAATCCTCATTGTCGACGACGAGGCCGATCTGGCCGCGACCGTGGCGTTCAACCTCGAGCGCGAGGGCTTCCGGACCGTGCGCGCGGTGACCGGCCAGGAAGCCCTGCGCATCGCGTCCACCGCTCCGTTCCCGGATCTCGTGATCCTCGACCTCATGTTGCCCGACATCCCCGGCACCGAGGTCTGTCGGAGGCTCAAGCAGTCGGAGCAGACCCGCGACATCCCGGTGTTGATGCTGACCGCGAAGACCGACGCGGTCGATCGCGTGGTGGGCTTCGAGCTCGGCGCGGACGACTACGTCACCAAGCCGTTCAGCGTGCGCGAGCTGGGCCTGCGGGTGAAGGCGATCCTCCGCCGCACGGATGCCCCGGCGGAGACCGCGACCCGTCTGCGCTTCGGCCGATTGCAGATCGACGTCGAGGGCCACCGCGCGTGGGTCGACGACGACGAGCTGCCGCTGACCGCCCTCGAGTTCCGCCTCCTGACCGCGTTGGCCCAACGCAAGGGTCGGGTCCAGACGCGCGAGGCGCTGCTGACCCACGTCTGGGAGATGAACGGCGACATCACCACGCGCACCGTCGACACCCACGTTCGACGGCTGCGAAAGAAGCTCGGTGACGCCAGCGAGTACATCGAGACCCTGCGTGGTGTCGGCTACCGGTTCCGTACCGACCTCCAAGCCAGCAAGTGAGTCCAGCGGTGAGTCGCTCGGGGGACACGACTTGAGGGCGCTGACCCGACGATGGCGCGCCGCGCTGCTCGCCTACGCCGCGGCGACGCTGGTGCTGACGTTCGTGGTCGGCTCCCGACTGGACGCGGCGACAGCGTCGGGCGCCCCCTCGGTCTGGCCCTGGCTCGCGGTCATCTGGGCGAGCAGCGTCGGGCTCGCGGCGGTGGCCCTGCTCTCGACGCAGGCCGCCCTGACCAACGCGATGCAGTCGCTGGTCCAGACCTTCCACGCCGGCGATGCGCGGACCCGGCCGGTCAGCCCGGAGGACTCGGTCTTCGCCGGAATCGCAGGCTCGGTGCAGCGCATGGCCGAGGACCTCGACGGCGCGATGCGCTCGCTCGCGAGCGAGCGCAACCGGTTCGAGGCAGTGCTGGAGACGATGGCCCCCGCCGTCCTCGCGCTCGACGCCGGACGCCGAGTCAGCACGGCGAATCGCAGCGCACGGCTCATGTTCGACATCCCGGCCGCCTGTGAGCAGGTCGAGTTGGTGGAGGTCCTGCGTCTGCCGGCGATGCACGCGTTCCTCGACGAGGTCTTCGCCGGCACCAGCAGCGAGACCGAGATGGAGCTGCCCGGGACCCAGCGGCACATCCGTGCCCGCGCGAGCCGGCTCGGGGACGGGGGCGTCGTCATCGTCGCGGACGACACCACCGAGATCCGGCGGCTGGAGCGGGTCCGACGCGACTTCGTGGCCAACGTCTCGCATGAATTGCGCACGCCGATCGCCGTCATCCGGGCGAATGCGGAGACGCTGCTCGACGGGGCGCTGGAGTCGGCCCAGACCGCAGAGCCGTTCGTGACGGCGCTCTTCCGCCACGCCGATCGCCTGGGCCGACTCATCAGCGAGCTGCTCGACATCTCCGCCCTCGAGGCCGGCAAGCGGGTGCTCACCGCCGAGGAATTCGAGTTCTCCGAGCTGGTCGAGGACGTGCTCGCCGCCCATCAGCAGGCCGCGGCCGAGCGCGAGATCACCCTGGCGCACACCGTGCCGCACGACCTCTGGGTCCGGGCCGACCCCAAGGCCACCGAGCAGGTCGTGGTCAACTTCGTCGACAACGCGATCAAGTACGGTCGCCGCGGCGGCCACGTCGATCTTGCGACCGTCGTCGAGGGGCAGAGTGTCCGCGTCGAGGTCCGAGACGACGGCCCGGGGATCGAGCCGCAGCACCGCGCCCGGATCTTCGAGCGGTTCTACCGGGTCGACTCGGGTCGTTCCCGCGACGCCGGCGGCACCGGGCTGGGACTTTCGATCGCCAAGCACCTGGTCGAGGCCGAGGGCGGCATGATCGGCGTCGACGCCCGCAGTCCCCACGGCTCCATCTTCTGGTTCACGCTGCGGCTGAGCGACGCGGCCGACATGGCCGACGCCGACGCCGGTCCGGCGCCCGCGGCCGGGGTTTTTGCGCGGCCGCAGAACTAGGCTACGCTGGCGAGAGCCCCTCGCCGTGGAACACACCGCACGAACCTACGAGCAGGAGCTGGCCGCCGTGCGGCAGAGCCTCCTGCTCATGGCCGGGCGGGTCGAGGAGATGATCGCCCGCGCGGGGCGGGCGTTCTCCGAGCGCGACGCGGAGCTGGCGCGCAGGACCATCGACCTCGACGGCGCGGTCAACCGCGCCGAGATCGAGATCGACGAGATGTGCATGCGCATCCTCGCGCGGCGCCAGCCCATGGCCTCCGACCTCCGCTTCGTCACGCTGGTGATGAAGATGGTCACCGACCTCGAGCGCATCGCCGACCTCGCGGTGAACATATGCGAGCGCGCGGTCGACCTCAGCCGGCAGGAGCCCTTCGTGGTGCACACCGACATCCCGACGATGGTGGTCATCGTCGAGTCGATGGTGAAGGACGCCATCGACGCGCTGGTCAGCCGCAATTCGACCAAGGCGTGGGAGGTCATCCGTCGCGATGACGAGGTCGACGCGCTGTACCATCGGATCTTCGGCGAGCTCCTCGAGGCGATGCGGACGGAGCCGACGCGGGTGCACGCGTTGATCCACGTGCAGTCCGTCGCCAAGTGGCTCGAGCGCATGGCGGACCACTCGACCAATCTCGCGGAGCTGGTGATCTTCATGGTCGACGGCCGCGACGTCCGCCACCCCAACGAGCGCCCCCCGGGCTGACGCTCCCCGTCGCGGTCGAGGCAGCCAGCTACACTCTCGGCGATGCCGGTCCCGCCCATCGCGCCGCGACGCGCCAACGAAACCGTGCGCGAAGCCCTGCGCCGCGAGCTGCTCGCCGCGGCCTCTCCGCTCACCGCCCTCGAGCTCTCCGGCCTCGTCGGCGTCGCGCACCGCCAGGTCGACGAGCACCTCGAGCACCTGCGACGGACCCAGCAGCACCGCGACGAAGCCCTCGTCGTCGAGCCCGCGCGATGCCTCGCCTGCGGCTTCGAGTTCCGCGCCCGCGATCGTCTCGCGCGGCCGAGTCGCTGCCCCGAGTGCCGGTCGGAGCGCATCGATCCGCCGCGCTTCCGCATCGTCGCGGCCCACTCGCGGTAGTTCGCGCCGTTTCGCAACCGGGTTGCGTTGTCGCCGACGGCGCGTTACCACCGACCAGGCCCTCGCGCCGCATGAACCCCGCGCTCCTCATCACCCTGGCGTCGGTGCTCATCGGTGGCGTCCTGGCGGCCCTGACCTCGCAGGGGCACGCGCTCCTGCGCGGGCTACGGACCTTCGCGGTGACTGCAGTGGCCGCCCTCGCGGCAGTCCAGCTCCTGCCCGAGTCGGTGGAGCATCTCGGGGCGTGGGCGCTGCTGCTGTTCGTCGGGGCCCTCGCACTGCCCCCGGCGTTCGCCGCGGTCGCTCGGCGCCTCCGCACGAGGGAGGCGGTGACGGCCAAGGGCGTCGGTGCCGAGCTCGGATACTTCGGCTTCGTCGCGCACCAGTTCGTCGAGGGGTTGGCCCTCGCTGCCTATGCCGATCCACATCGCTACGATCACGATCACGTCGAGCTGGTGTTCGCGGTCGCGGCCCACACCGTACCGATGACGGCCTTGTTCATCGGGACGGTGCTGCAGCAGCGCGGCCGTCGACCGGCGGTCCGCCGCGTGCTCGCCTTGCTCGGGGCGTCGTCCGTGGGGTTCTTGACCGCGGGTTGGGTGACCCACGAACTCGCCGACGCGCTCGCACCGACCCTCGCGGCGCTGGTGGCCGGCTTCCTCTGTCACGTCCTGCTGCACGGGATCGAAGGTGGGCGCCCGCGGACGACCTCGACGCGGCTCATCGATCTCGCGGCCGTGGCCGCGGGTCTCGCGTTGCCGCTGGCGTCGGTGCACTCGCACAGCCCGGCCGGCGAGGCGATGCACTCGGCCCTCGGGGGCGCGTGGACCGAGCTCGTGTTGGAGACGGCGCCGATGTTGCTGGTCGGGCTCGTGCTCGGGGCCGTCCTGCAGGTCTTCGGCGCCCGGCTCCCGTCGCGGTGGCTGCACGGCGGTTCGCCGTCACGTCAGGCGTGGCGCGGCATCGCGATTGGGGCGCCGCTACCGCTGTGCGCCTGCGGCGTGCTGCCGATCGCCGAGGGCTTGCGCAGCCGCGGCGCACCGGCGGCGCTGGTGGTCGCGTTCCTCATCGCCACGCCAGAGCTCGGCCCGGAGACCGTGACGCTCACGGTGCAGTTCCTGGGCTGGCCCTACGCGATCCTGCGGGTCGCCGCCGCGCTGTTGCTCGCATACATCGCCGGCCTCGCGTTTGCGCGGCTCGTCGATCGCGGCGGACCGGCTCCGCGTGAGCACGCGACGGCGGACGAGGCGCGGGTCGACCCGCGACGCGGACCTTCGGTGTCGGATGGGCTCGCGCACTTCGACGAGCTCTTGCTGCACACGGCGCCGTGGACGGTGGTCGGGCTGCTCGCTGCGGCGTACATCGACATCTCGTTCCCGGCCGCAGGGCTGGCGGGCCTCGCCGCAACAGGCCTCGACGTGTTCGTGATCGCGTTGGTCGCACTGCCGGCGTACGTCTGCGCTGCGTCGGCGACTCCGATGGCGGCGGTGCTCATATGCAAGGGTGTGTCACCGGGGGCGGTGTTGGTCGGGTTGTTGCTCGGGCCGGCGACGAATGTGGCGACCGTCGCGGTGCTCGGCCGCGCGTATGGGCAGCGTGCGACGTGGATTGGCGTCGCGGTGATCGCTGGGGTGTCGTGCGGGCTGGGGTTGTTGGTGAATGGGGTGGGGATTCCGGTGGCGGTGCCGCTGGCCGCGGGTGAGGTGCATGAGCACGGGGTTGCGGCGTGGGGGGCGGTGGGTGTGTTGGGGGTGTTGTTGGTGGGGCAGCTCTGGCGGTGGGGGTTGGGGCCTTGGTTGGCGGTGTTGGATGCGGGGAGTCATGGGGATGGGGATGGGGACGTTCACGTTCACGACCACGTTCACGTTCACGACCACGTTCACGTTCACGTTCACGACCACGTTCACGTTCACGACCACGTTCACGTTCACGACCACGTTCACGACCACGTTCACGAGCGCGAGCGCGAGCGGGACTAGGGGTCGTCGTCTTCGTCGCGATCGGTGGGATCTTCGGTGGCGTGTTGGAGGGCGTTCTCGACGAGTTCGAGGACGTGGCGATCGGCGAGGCGGTAGTAGATGTGGCGTCCGTCGCGGCGCCGCGTCACGAGGCCTTCGGCGCGCAGGAGGCGGAGGCGATGGGAGACGGTGGAGACGCGTTCGCCGGTGCTCTGCGCGAGCTCGGTGACGCAGGCTTCGCCGGGGACGAGGAGATCGAGGGTGCGCAGGCGGGCTTCGTCCCCCAGCGCGCGGAAGAGCCGGACGGCGCGCTCGACCGCCTCGGGACGCCGGATCGGCGGCTCACGCCGGGCGTGCTCGTCGGGCGCGCAGGGGTCGGATGGGTCGTTTTGGGGGGGATCGTGGCTCATTACGACAGCTGTTCAAGTGTCGGAACCATGAGTACCGCGGGCCGACGGGGCGGTGCAAGCGCGGTGGGGTTGCCGTTGGTGCCGCGCCGCGACTTGGGCGGCCATCGGTGGGGACGCATGCGATCGCCAGGTGGGGCAATCGCGGCGATCGAACATTCCTTGGAGTGTGCCATGGGCTGGCTCCACGCGCGAGCCCGCGCCACCGCTCCCAGAACGTGTGGCGCGGCGCTGCAACGCTGCGCGTGCGCGTGCCCTTGATGGGCGCCCCCCTCGCGGTGTATCCACCTTTCGTGGCCATTTCTGTCTTCTGCATGACGCTCGTGGTGCCTGCGCGGCGGGGCGGAGGTCCGACTTGACGCGTCACCAAGCGGTTCTGTTTCGGCAGATGCTGCTGGTGTTCGACGTGATGGTCAGCGCCGGCGCCTTCATGGCGGCGCTCTTCCTCCGCCAGTGGATGGCGACGGATCTCCCGAGCCTGGACCAGCTCGTCGACGTGCCCGCGCTCGAGGTCGAGGACTACTACCAGCTGGTCTGGCTGCTCCTGCCGATCTGGGCGCTCGCGCTGTACTGGACCAAGACCAACGACTTCCGCGTCTCGTACTGGCGGGTGTTCACGCGCTATGGGCGGGCGGTGCTGGGCGCCGCCGCGGCCTTCGTCGTCGTCGCGTTCCTCTACCGCGTGGGCTTCATCGCCCGCAGCTTCGTGGTCCTGCTCGCGCTCGTGCAGGTGGTCGCGTTGATCTGCGGCCGCGTGCTGCTCTTGGAGGCGTTCGCGGCCATCCGCGGCACGGATGTGGATTCCCACCGCATCGTCGTCGTCGGCTGTGGCGAACACGCCCTCGGGTTCGTCGCGGCCCTGCGCCGCAGCTCGCCGTGGAACAACCGGCTTCTCGGCCACGTGACGGTCGCGGGCGAGCGCCCCGATCCCGCCGCCGAGCCGATCCTCGGCAGCCTCGAGCAACTGGCGTCACTGCTGGATCGCGAGCCGATCGACGAGGTCGTGTTCGCGGTTCCTGGCGCCGACCCCGACCGCTTCAAGGCCGCCCTCGCGGCGTGCGACGAGCGCGGCGTGGATGTGCTCCTGACGATGCCGTCGATGCTCCCGCCGAGCGGCGCGAAGGTCGAGCTCGCCAACGTCACCGGGTTCGACATGCCGATGCTGGGCATGAGCCGCGTGCCGACTTCCCAGGGCCGGCTGCTGGTCAAGCGCCTGCTCGACATCACCGGCTCCGCGATCGGCATCCTGCTCGCCTCGCCGATCCTCATCGGCGCCGCGATCGCGATCAAGGCTTCGTCGACGGGCCCGGTCTTCTTCCGGCAGGTGCGGTCCGGTCGACATGGCCGGCGCTTCACGATGATCAAGTTCCGCTCGATGGTGGTGGACGCCGAGGCGCAGAAGGCCAAGCTCGCGCACCTGAACGAGATGGGTGGGCCCGTCTTCAAGATCAAGGCCGACCCTCGGATCACCCGCGTCGGCCGCATCATCCGCTCGACGAGCATCGACGAGCTGCCGCAGCTCTTCAACGTGTTGCTGGGCGACATGAGCTTGGTCGGACCGCGACCGCCGCTCCCGTCGGAGGTGATCCAGTACGAGCCGTGGCAGCGGCGACGCCTCTCGGTCAAGCCGGGCCTGACCGGACTGTGGCAAGTGTCCGGCCGCAACCACGTCGACTTCGATCAGTGGATGGCGCTCGATCTCGAGTACATCGACAACTGGTCGCTGTGGCTCGACATCAAGATCATCCTTCGGACCGTGCCCGCGGTGCTCCGGGGCAGCGGCGCGAGCTGAGCGATCGCGTCGCATCGGGCACGCAAACTCGCGGCACGCGCCGATCGCCCAGCACGGCGCTGATCCGCGCAAGCGCGCCCGCCGAAGGTGACCGGACAGATCACCGGGATCGTTGGACTTTTCGCGATGGGCCCGCCGACGCTCGGTCGCGACCGAGTTGCACATCCGCCTAGGCGTGCTGACATCGAAGGTGATGTGGGAACGAGTGCGCGGCAGGCTTCGTGACATCGGGGACGATGACGCCGAGGCGGGCTGGCTCTGGTTCGCCGTCGTCGCCGTCGTCGTGCTCAACCTCGCCGACGCGGCGTTCACCCTGTGGTGGGTGCACAACGGGATCGCGACGGAGGCCAATGCGCTGCTCGCCGATCTGGTCGAGTCCAACGCGATCGGCTTCGCCCTCGCGAAGTCGACGTTGGTGTCGCTCGGGTTGCTGCTGCTGTGGCGACAACGACGACGACCTCTGGCTGCCTTCGGGATCGCCCTCGTCTTCGTCGCGTACAACGGGCTGGTCGTCTACCACCTGGGCATCGCCGCGCTCACCGTCGAGCGCGCCCTGGCGTAGCTCATCCGTTCGGGCACGACTCGCACAGCTGGCGGGCCGCCGCGCATTGATCCTCGGCGCGGCGACACGCCACGGCATAGCGGATGTCGCCGGGGTGACGCCCGGACAGCGCGCATACCCGGCTGCGCAGGCCGCAGGTCGACTCGGCGAGCCCCCAGAGCCGCTCGCAGCGGGCGGCCTCCTCGGTGGCGGCCTTTCGCGCGCCCAGACGCTTGGTCCGTCGGTGCTCTCGGACGTACTCGCGACTCTCGGCGCCGTCGGCCTCCGGCGACGAGGCAGGAGCGTTGTCGACGGCCGTCGGTGTCGTCGGCTCCGCGGGCACGTCGGTGCTCGGCGTCGGCGTCACGGGCTCGACGTCGGTCCCGGGATGTGGCCCCGACCCGTCCCCGAGGTGCTCTTCCGCCGTCGGTGCGATCGGCGTCGGCTCGCGGACATCGCGATACGCCACCACGACCCCCGCCGCCTCGAGCTCCGCGCCGCGCTCGGCGAGGGCACGCTCGATCGCATCGATGTCGTCGGCGACCTCGAGTTGGCCGCTCATCTCCGCGGACTTGCAGCCGCCGACGATGCCGAGCGCGAGGCCTACGATGGCGACGACCCGGTTAGCTCGGGCACGCATCGCACCCCCGTTCCTCGCAGACCGAGGCCACGCGCTCGCACTGGCCGCGCGCCGCATCGCACGACGCCGCGTAACGCGGCTCGTCCGTGTGCCCGTCGGCGAGCTCGCAGATCGCGGTGGACAGCTCGCAGATCGACAGCTTGATCCCGCACAGTCGCTCGCACTTGGTCGTATCGGAACCCATCGCTTCGGCGCCCGCGTCCGCCGGTTCCGCGATCTCGGCCGCCTCGAGTTCCCCCGTGAGCCGACCGAGGTCCTCCTCGAGCGACTCGAGCGTCCTGGAGCCCGGCGCCGCCGCGTCGGCGGCCGACGGCGACTCGGCCTCGGGTGCAGCGCCTTTTTTCGCGCACGCGACCGCCAGCCCGAGCACGAGCCAGGGCAAAACTCTCCATGGGGGTGTGCCGCGCGGCATGGGCCGTAGCATCCGACGACGGCCCGCCCAGGGCAATTCCCCCGGCCTGGCCCGTGCCCAGGGAACGCGCCCCGGCGCCGAGCGCTGACAGGGGTACCGAGCTTTTGCGATGCTCGGTGAAAGCGATGCGGGGTCCCGCGTCGTTCGGGGGCCGACATGACGACACCGCTGCGCGCTTGGATCTCTGCGAGCTTGGCCCTCTCCCTCGGCTGTGGATCCGCGAGTGCGGTCGGTCCCGGGGGCAGCAACGGGGCCCTCGCGCTGCAGGGCGGCGCCGACGACCCGCCGCACGTGTTCACCGCGCGCACGCACCCGGCAAGGATCCGGCCCGCCCCGGTGGCACCCGATCTCACCGCGATGCCGCGCCTCGTCGAGCGGTCGGCCGCGTGCTACGGCGGCGTCGCGGACGACCCCGGCCCGGCGCCGCTGAAGAAGGCGAAGTCCAAGCGCAAGGGCGGCGGGGGCGTGGCGACGAAGAAGAGCGGCTTCGTCCCCTACAACCCGTCGCCGGGGGCCGCTTCGCCCAAGGCCCCCGCGACGCCGACGGCGACGAAGAGCACGACGAAGCCGTCGAAGCCTGTCGTCACGCCGAGCGCGACCCCCGTGGCGCCGTCGGCCGCAGGTGGCATGGCGGTCGCGGACGAGGCCGAGCAGCGCACCGAGGACCTCCGGCCCGAGCCCGCGAGCGCCCCGCCGGCCGACATGGGCGTCGCCGCCGAGAAGCGCGAGAGCCGACGCGAGCGCCGTCGCGACAAGGATGCCGCGAACGGCGACCGCGCCCTCGCGCCGTCGCAGCCCGCCGCCGAGCCCGCTCCGATCGCGATCGCCCCGAACCCCGACGATCAGTTCAGCGACTGGGGCCGCGCGACCTATCTCTCCAACGACGACAGCATGAGCCTGTCCTCGGCGCAGCGGGTGATCTACGCCATCGATCGCTTCCTGCCCCTGCCCATCGAGCACATCCGCCCGCACGAGCTGCTCAACTACTTCTCGTTCACGACGGCGCCGGTGCCCGAGACCGATGACTTCTCGGTGTCCGCCGAGCTCGCCCCCGACCCAAACAAGCCCGGGATCTACAACCTCGCGCTCGCCGTCGCCGGCCGTCCGCTCGACCGCGAGTCGCGACGCAACGCGGCCGTCACCTTCGTCGTCGATCGCTCGGGATCGATGTCGGACGAGGGCCGCATGGAGTACCTCAAGCAGGGCCTGCGCCGCATGCTCGACGAGCTCAAGACCGGCGACATGGTCCACCTGGTGCTCTTCGACGACCAGGTGTGCACACCTGTCGAGAACTTCGTGGTCGGCCGCGATCCCCGACGGATGCTCGAGGCCGCGATCGAGAAGATCCAGCCCCGCGGCTCGACCGACGTGAACCTCGGCCTGCAGACCGGCTACGCGATCGCCGACCGCACCTTCCAGCCCAACGCCAGCAACCGCGTGGTCCTCGTCACCGACGCGCTCGCCAACACGGGCGTGACCGACGAGGAGTCGATCGCGCTCATCGGCAAGCACTACGACGCCCGCCGCATCCGCCTGTCGGGCATCGGCGTCGGCAGCGAGTTCAACGACTCGCTGCTCGACAAGCTCACCGAGCGGGGCCACGGCGCCTACGTGTTCCTCGGCTCGCCCGCCGAGGTCGACGCGGTGTTCGGCCGCCGGTTCGTCTCGCTCGTCGAGACCGTCGCCGACGACGTACACTTCCAGCTGCAGCTGCCGCCGTCGCTGCGCATGAACGTCTTCTACGGCGAGGAGTCCTCGAGCGTGAAGGAGGACGTGCAGGCGATCCACTACTTCGCCAACACCTCGCAGCTGTTCCTCGCCGACCTCATGGCCCGCGGCGGGCGCATGCGCCCACAGGACTCGATCATGCTCACGATCGAGTACGACGATCCCGAGACCGGTGACGCGATGGTCGAGGAGTTCGCGTTCGGCCTCGGCGACATCGCCGGCGCCGGTGCGCCGGGCCGCAACCTCGCCAAGGGCCGGATGCTGATCCATTTCATCGACGGCCTGGCCGCGATGGCGACCCGTCCGCTCCCGAGCTCGTGGTCGACGACGCGCGAGAGCTGGACCGATCCCGACGCCTTCGCGATGTGTCAGCAGGGCCGCGATGACCTGGCCAAGATGTCGAGCACCATCGCCGACGACCCCGAGGTCACGCGCGTCACATCGCTGTGGGACCGCTACTGCACGCGGTTCAGCCGGCCCAACGGCGCGGTGCGTCGCGCCTCGCCGGAGAACGGCTGGCCCGCGGCCCGTTGAGGCGGCGCGCACGTCCGCCTGCAGACGATCCACGCGACTTGGAAACAATCCCGAGGGCGCCGGGGTCACAAGGCCCGGTCGTACGCTGCAGAGGCGACGGCCGGGGAGTGCCGTGCTCAACGCCCTGACGATCCGTGGCCTGACCAAGACCTACGCCAATGGTGTCCGCGCACTGCGGGGCATCGACCTCGACGTTCCACCGGGGATGTTCGGGTTGCTCGGCCCCAACGGCGCCGGCAAGTCGACGTTGATGCGGACGGTGGCGACGCTCCAGGATCCGGACGCGGGCACGGTGACGCTCGGCGAGATCGACGTGCTGCGCGACAAGGACGCCACCCGCCGCGTGCTCGGATACCTGCCCCAGGACTTCGGCGTCTACCCCCACCTCGATCCGCTGAGCCTGCTGGACCACTTCGCGGTGCTGAAGGGCATCGTCGACCGCGGCGAGCGCCGTGCCATGGTCGAGGCGCTGCTGCAGCGCGTCAACCTCTGGAACGTCCGCAAGAAGCGGCTGGGTGGCTTCTCCGGCGGGATGAAGCAGCGCTTCGGCATCGCGCAGGCGCTGCTCGGCGCACCACGGCTCGTCATCGTCGACGAGCCGACCGCGGGCCTCGATCCCGAGGAGCGCACGCGCTTCCTCAACCTGCTCGCCGAGATCGGTGAGCAGGTCGTCGTCGTGCTGTCGACCCACATCGTCGACGACGTGGCGGACCTGTGCGCGCAGATGGCGATCATCGCCGGCGGGCAGGTGCTGCACCGCTCCGAGCCACGCGAGGCGATCGATGCCATGCGCGGCAAGACGTGGCGGAAGGTCATCGACAAGCAGGACCTGGAGCAGCACCGCCAGCAGCACACCGTGATCTCCACGCGGCTCGTCGCGGGGCGGACGGTCATCCACGTGTTCGACGAGCACGATCCCGGCCATGGCTTCGCCGCGGTCGACCCCGATCTCGAGGACGTCTACTTCACCACGCTGCGCCGCGCCGCCTGAGGAACACCATGCTCTGGGAATTCCTCCGCTTCGAGCTGCGCTCGCGCCTGCGCCAACCCACCGTCTGGCTGTTCGCGGCCGTCTTCGCCCTGCTCTCCTTCGGCGAGACCACCAGCGACGCGATCGTCATCGGCGGTGCCGCGGGTGGCACCGCGATCGACGCGCCGATCGTGATCATCCAGGTGCTCGCGATCCTCAGCGTCATCGGCGTCATCGTGGTGACCGCGTTCGTCGCGACCTCGGTGATCCGCGACTTCGAACAGCGCACGTACGCCCCGTTCTTCACCAGCCCCATCCGCCGCCACGCCCTGCTGCTCGGACGCTTCTTCGGATCCCTCGCGATGGCCTGGATGGTGCTCGCCGGCGCCGCGCTCGGCATCACCATCGGCGTCGAGATGCCGTGGCTCGATCCGGCGCGGCTCGCCGGCGCCACCTGGGCCGGCCAGTCCGCGGCCTGGGGGTTGGCCGTGCTCGTGTTCCCCAACCTGTTCGTGATGGGCGCGGTGTTCTTCGCCGTCGGCACGCTCACCCGCAGGGTGCTGTTCTCGTACGTCGCCGTGGCCGGCTTCTTCGTCGTCTACGTGGTGTCGCGGGGCCTCATCGACGGCCTCGACAACGACGTGATCGCGGCGCTGTCCGATCCGTTCGGCCTCACCGCGCTCGCGGTCGACACCCGCTACTGGACGGTCGCCGAACGCAACGCCCAGCTGCCGACGGCCGGCTCGTTGCTGGCGCTGAACCGCGTGCTGTGGATCGGCGTGGGCGCGCTGGCGCTCGCGTTCACCGTCGCGCGCTTCCGGCTGGTCGTCCCCAACGAGTCGGGCCGCGCGAAGCTCGGCGACGACGCTGCGCCCGAGGCCTCCCGCGAGGTCGCCCTGCCGCCGGTGGTCGTGGCGCACGGCTGGCGCGTGGCCATGGCACAGTGCCGCCACCAGATCGGGGTCGAGCTGTCGGGCGTGCTGCGCAGCACCGCGTTCCTCGTCATCGCCTTGTTCGGGATGCTCAACGCGCTGGGCAGCCTCTATGCCAGCATCGACAGCATGTACGGCACGCCGGTGTACCCGGTGACCAGCCTCATCGTGCGCATCCTCGACGGCACCATCGGCCTGTTCGTGCTGATCGTCATCGTCTTCTACGCCGGCGAGCTGACGTGGAAGGAGCGCAAGGTCGGACTCGCGGAGGTCTACGACGCGCTGCCGATCCCCTCGTGGGTGCCGATGGTCGCCAAGCTCGTCGCCCTGTGGGCTGCGATCGCGGTCGTGCTCGGCGTGGCCGTGGTCACCGGGATCGGCGTGCAGCTGTCGCGCGGCTGGACGAACATCGACCCGCTGCTCTACGGCGAGGGCGTGTTCCTGATCTCGTTGAGCGGCTGGATGCTGGTCGCCGTCCTCGCGGTGGTCCTGCAGGCCTTCGCCAACCACAAGTACGTCGGCTTCCTGCTGATGGCCGGCTACTTCATCCTCAACGAGATCCTGCCGCTGCTCGACCTCGAACGCGGGCTGTACCGCTTCGGATCCTCGCCGTCGGCGCCGTACTCGGACATGAACGGCTACGGCCACTTCACCACGGGCCTGCTGTGGTACCGGCTGTACTGGGCGCTCGGGGCCGTCGCGCTGCTCATGTTCGCGGCGCTGGTGTGGCCGCGCGGCACCGATCAGCGGATCAAGCTGCGACTGCGCCGTGCCCGGGCGTCCCTGCACCGCGGGACCCAGCTCGGCCTGCTCGGCGTCGGCGCGGCGTTCTGCGCCACCGGCGGCTTCATCTTCTACAACACGGATGTCCTCAACAGCTTCGTGCCCAGCGACGAGGGCGAGCGGCTGCAGGTGCTCTACGAGCAGCGCTACGCCCAGTACCATGGCCTGCCGCAGCCGCGGGTGATGGCCGTCGACGTCCACGTCGAGCTCTACCCGGCCGAGCGCCGGACGGACATGCGCGGCACGCTGACGCTCGAGAACCGCACCGCCGCGCCGATCGACGCCGTGCACCTCGTGCTCAACCCGCGACTGACGATCCGCGAGGCTACGCTGCCGGGGGCGTCCGTCAGCCACCAGGACGACGAGGTCGGCTATCGCATCCTCACGCTGTCCCCGGCGCTGGCGGCGGGCGAGCGCACCGTGTTGACGTTCGACGTCGGCTTCGCCGAGCCCGGGTTCGTCGAGCAGGACTCGAACACCGCGATCGTGTTCAACGGATCGTTCCTCCACAACACCGACTTCGTCCCGCGCGTCGGCTACGACCGTCGCGGCGAGATGGGCGACCCGAACGAGCGCCGCAAGCGGGGCCTGCCCGAGCGCGAGCGCATGGCCGATCTCGACGACCCGACGGCCCGCGCCAACACGTACATCACGCCGGAGGCCGACTGGATCGATTTCGCGGCCACCGTCGGCACCAGCATCGATCAGGTCGCGCTCGCCCCGGGCTACCTGGAGCGCGAGTGGACCGAGGGCGACCGCCGCTACTTCCGCTACGTCATGGACGCGCCGATCCTCGACTTCTACGCGTTCCTGTCCGGGCGCTGGGCGGTCGAGCGCGATCAATGGCGCGACGTCGCGATCGAGGTCTACCACCACCCCGCGCACGACATGAACGTGACCCGGATGATCGAGGCGACCAAGCAGTCCCTCGACTACTTCACCGCGAACTTCAGCCCGTACCAGCACCGGCAGGTCCGGATCGTCGAGTTCCCACGGTATGCGTCGTTCGCCCAGTCGTTCCCCAACACCATCCCCTACTCCGAGGCGATCGGCTTCATCGCAGATCTGCGCGATCCGGACGACATCGACTACGTGTTCTATGTGACCGCCCACGAGGTCGCGCACCAGTGGTGGGCGCACCAGGTGATCGGGGCCGACGCGCAGGGCAGCACGGTGCTGTCCGAGACCTTGGCGCAGTACTCGGCGCTGATGGTGATGGAGAAGGCCTACGGCCGCGAGGCCATGCGCAAGTTCCTCGCCTTCGAGCTCGATCGCTACCTGTCGGGGCGCGGCCGCGAGGTCCAGAAGGAGCTCCCGCTCATCCGCGTCGAGAACCAACCCTACGTGCACTACAACAAGGGCAGTCTGGTGATGTACGCGCTGCGCGAGTACATCGGCGAACAGACGGTCAACGACGTGCTCGCGAAGTACATCGCCGACGTCGCCTTCCAGGGCCCGCCGTACACCACCGCCCGTGACCTGGTCGAGCGCTTCCGGGCGGTCGTCCCCGCGGATCGGGCGTACCTCATCGAGGATCTGTTCGAGACCATCACCCTCTACGACAACCGCACCCACGCGGCCCGGGCCCGCCAGCGCGACGACGGTCAGTGGGAGATCGAGCTCGAGGTCGAGACCCACAAGCTGCGGGCGAACGAGGGCGGCACGGAGTCCGAGGTGCCGCTTGCGGACCTCATCGACGTCGGCGTCGTCGTCGAGCGCGAGATCGATGGCCGCGTCCGCGAGATCCCCGTGGTGCTCGAGCGACACCGATTCACGACCGATCGCGAGACCCTCACGCTCGTCAGCCCCGAGAAGCCGCTCGAGGCCGGCATCGACCCGCGGGTGCTCCTGGTCGACCGCAACCCCGAGGACAACGTCCGGGCCGTCACGTTCGAGTGAGTTCACGCGACCGCCCGGATCGCCGGGCGCCTTCGGCTTGCGCGGGGCCCTGGCATCGCGCACAACTGCCGCGTGCCCACGCCCGACGAGATCGTCGCGCTGCACCTGCGCGCCGTCGCCGTCGTCCGCAACGCGGTGCCGTCGGGCGCGCCGTACTTCGGGCTGCTGCGCATCGAGACCGCGGGCCGCATCCGCGACGTGCTGCTCGGCCGGCGCGCCCAGATGGTCGGCGAGTTCGCCCTCGTCGACTGGGAGCGCTCGCCCCTGGCGGAGGTGTTCTTCACCCACTTCGAGGGCGATGAGTACGAGGTCGAGGTCGATCGTCGGGTGCTGCAGGGACGCGTCGTGCTGCGCCACCTCGTCGAGTTCGCGGGGGACGAGCTCGCGGCGGTCGAGCACGAGTCCGGCCGCACCACCCACGGGCCGCTCGGGTGGGTCGACGAGCCGCTCGTGTTGCCGACGCTCGCGCCGCGCCGGGGCAGCGCGGT
This sequence comes from Nannocystaceae bacterium, assembly GCA_044344875.1. Taxonomy (GTDB): domain Bacteria; phylum Myxococcota_A; class Polyangia; order Nannocystales; family Nannocystaceae; genus Xiheibacterium. The sequence goes on along the minus strand of JBIJCC010000014.1, from coordinate 46,253 downwards.
CTCCGGCGGCGAGGCGGTGCTCCTCGATCCCGTGCAGCGCGCCGCCGTCGAGCAGGACGAACGCCGTTCTCTGCTCGTGCTCGGCGAGGCGGGCTTCGGCAAGACCACCGTCGCGTTGCATCGCATCGCCGCGCTCGCGGCCCAGCCGCGGCGCAACGGACGCTTCCGCGGCCTCGTGATCGTCCCCAACGAGGCGCTGCGCCGGCTCTCGCAGCTCACGCTCGAGCGCCTCGGCGCGCCCGAGCTGGAGATCCTCACCTTCGATCAGTGGGTCGTCGCGCAGGCCCACCGGGTGTTCCCCGATCTGCCGCGGCGGCTGTCGCAGGGCACGCCCGCGGCGGTCTCGCGGCTGAAGCGTCACCCCGCGCTGCGCACCGTGCTGCCGGAGCTCGCCGCGGGGACCCAGGCGATGCGGGCGGTCGAGCGCGGCTGCAACGAACAGGCGGGCTCGCGTCCGGCGCTTCTGCACCTGTTCGGCGATCGCGATCTGATGCGCCGGGTCGTCGACGAAGCGGCCGGGGAGCTGCCGGCGGGGGTCGTCGAGGCCACCGCACGCCACACGCGGCTGCAGTTCACACGCACCACCGAGCAACGCCTGAAGCACGTCGACGCCGAGCGCCTGGCGACCCTCGATGGGCGGCCCATCGACGAGGGCACGCCGATGCAAGACGCCGACACCATGGACGTCGAGGACGCCGCGGTGATGTTCGAGCTGCAGCGCCGCGCGCCGGCGCTGGTGCCGACGGCGACCGGCGGCCTGACGCGCTACGACCACATCGTCGTCGACGAGGCCCAGGAGCTCGCGCCCATCGAGCTCGGAGTGCTCGGCCGCGCGGTGGATCCGGGCGGGGCGATCACGGTCGCGGGCGACGAGGCCCAGCAGATCGACGACGGGGTCGCGTTCGCCGGCTGGCCCGCGGTGATGGCCGAGCTGGGCCTGCGCACGCACGAGCGCGTCACGCTGCAGTCGAGCTATCGCTGCCCGCCCGCCGTCGAGCGCATCGCGCGGGCCGTCTCGGGCCGAGACGGCGCGATCGCCAAGCCCCGCGCCGACGAGGCCCCGGTCGTGTGGCATCGGGCCCCGACGCCGTGCCACCTCATCAGCCACACCGCCGCCGCGCTCACGCGCCTGCGCGAGCGCGACCGTCGGGCCCGCGTCGCGATCATCTGCCGCCACTACGAGTCGGCGCAGCGGCTGCACCGTCAGCTCGCGCGCGCCGTCAACGTCCGGCTCGCGCTCGACGGCGACTTCGACTTCCTGCCCGGGGCCATCGTCACGTGCGTCGACGAGATCCGCGGCCTGGAGTTCGACCACGTCATCGTCCCCGACGCGAGCCCGGGCAGCTACCCCGAGGACGCGCCGGCCCGCCGCGCCCTCTACGTCGCGATCACCCGCACGATGCACCAGCTCTGGCTGCTGACACCGAGCGTGTGGTCACCGCTGCTGCGGGCGCTCGTGCCGGTGACGTAGCGCGCGCAGACCCATCGCTTCCGCTATCGGCGGCGGCGGTCGAGCTTCACCTCGAGTTGGCGCGAGCGCTTGGGCTGGACCTCGACGACCCGCGGCTCGTAGCCCGGCGCCTCCACGCGCACCCGAACCATGGTGTCGGAGCGCGGGACCGTGACCGGGTTCTTGGCTGCGCGCACGTCGTCGACGAAGACCACCGCGTCCTTGGGCGTCGTCGTGACCATCAACAGCACGGTGCCACCCTGCGCAGGCGCATCCTCGGGCGCGGGCGCGTCGTCGAGGCCGGACTCGGGCTCCTCGACGATCATGGCCGTGTGCGTGGTCGCGGTGCTGCGCTGGTTCACCAACCAGCGCCAGCCGAGCAGGCCCGCCGCGATCGCGACGCCGCCGAAGAGCAGCGTGCGACCGGTGCGCGACGGGGGCTGCGGCACCTCGGCGACGCGCACGGGCGGCCGGTCGATCAGCGTCTGCACGTCGAGGCGCTCGATCGGCGCCGGGCCGAACCGCGGATCGTGGGCCGGTGCGCCGGCGGGCGCGGTCGGCCGCGACACCGGCAGCGGCACGTCGGGATCGGACGATGTGCGGCTCGGCGTCGCGGCCACCGGCGGCGCGATCACGGCCGAGGCGCGCCGCGGCCCCGCGGGCTTGGCCCCCGGCAGGCACGTATGCAGGGCCGCACGCATGGCCGCGGCGTCGGGCCAACGATCCTCGCGCGCACGCGCCAGCGCCTTCGCGATCACGGCGTCGAGCGCCGACGACACGCCGGCGACGCGGGCCCCGGCCGGCGTGTACTTGCCCTCGAGCGCCCGAGCGATCGCGACATTGGCGTTCGCGCCGGCGAACGGCGCCTCGCCGACCAGCATCGTGTACAGCAACGAGCCGACGGCGTGCAGATCGGCGCGTGCGTCGACGTCCTCGCCGAGCGCCTGCTCCGGCGCCATCGCCAGGGGCGTGCCGAGCACGAACGACGTCTTGGTCGTGACCTGATCGCCGTCGATGATCTTCGCGATCCCGAAGTCGAGCACCTTCACCGTGCGTCGACCGGCGCCGTCGCGCACCAGCATGATGTTGCCGGGCTTGATGTCGCGGTGGACGATGCCGCGGCGATGCGCGGCGTCGAGGGCGTCGAGCACCGCCTCGGTCACGACGATCGCGTCGGACACGGGCATCGGCCCGCGGTGCGCGAGCTCGTCCTCGACCGACACGCCAGCGAGCAGCTCCATCACGATGTACGGCAGGCCCGCGACCAGCCCGAGATCCGTCACCGCGACGATGTTCGGATGGCCGATGGTGCTCACCGCCCGCGCCTCGCGGATCATCCGGTTGGCGAGGTCCGGCCGCTTGCGCATCGCCGGGGACAGCATCTTGATCGCGACCTTGCGGCCGAGCATCAGGTGCGTCGCCTCGTAGACGATGCCCATGCCACCGCGACCGAGCTCGCGCTCGATGCGGTAGCGACCGTCGAGGATCACGGATTTCGGCGCGAGCACCTCGGGGGCTGCGGGCGCCCCGGCGGGACCTTCGTTCGGCGGCGCGTCGTCGGTGCCTGGCGGGCGGGCCATCGACGACCACGATACCGCGGACGGGAGCTCAGGGTCCGCTGGGGCCGCGAAGCCCCGGCGTCGGCGACCACCGCTCGCAGGCCCGCAGGCGCTGCCACGTCTCGAACGCTGCGCCGCCCTGCCCCGCGAGGCGGCGCGCCTGTTCCTGGTTCTCTATCGCCCGCGCGAGCCGCTCGACGGGGGCCGCGGTCGCCGTGAGATCGGCGCGGCGACCATGGGCGATCGCGGCGGCCTCGCGGGCCTCGAGGTACTCGGCGTAGCGCGCCGACGCCCGCAGGAACTCCTCGATCTGCGGGCGCTGGCCCCGGAACGTCGTCGCGAATTCCGGATGCCACGGATCGTCGAGCACCGGCCACCGCGCGAGTAGCTCGGCGGCCGCGAGGCGGAACGCGGCGTCCTCGAGCCCGGTGGTGCGCTCGACCTCGGCGTCGGCCGCCGCGATCTCGGCCTCGATCGACGCGAGCCGGGTGCCCGCCGCGTCGCCCGCGATCCCGAGGCGCGGGCCGAGGGCCGCGACCACCGCGTCCTCCTCGGGGAGCTCGAGCGCGACCTCGGGGCCGGAGGTCGGGGCATGGGCGCGGAGCCACCGCTCGGAGGTGGTGGTCGGCACGTCGGCGCCGTCGGAGGCGATGCGCACCCGCGTGTGCGCGTCGAGCAGGCCGACGCGGCCGTCGCCATCGAGGTCGAGCTCGGCCAAGGGCAGCGGCGCACCCTCGCGATCGCGCTGGCGCAGCGCGTTGAGGAAGTGGATCGCGTAGCCCTGCTGCGCGCTGCGATCGGGGTTGGGATCGCAGCCCGACGCCTCGAGATCCCAGGTCGACGCGAACAGCCCGCAGCGATCGCCCGCGGCGCCGGCGGCCTCGTCGGCGTCCGCGAACGCGAGCTCGGCGAAGCCGCCGGAGAAGCACGTCGTCACCACCAAACGCACCGGACGTCGCGCGCCGTCGAGCGTCTGCGCGAGCTCGCCGACGCCGATGCGCGACGCGGCCCACAGCGAGACGGAGTTGTCGCGCGGCGTCTCGCCGATGTCGCCATGCCCGGCCAGGAACACCAGCAGCGGGGCGCCGGGCGCCGCGGTCGCGGTGCCGAGCGCCTCGAGCACGCCGGCCGCGGTCGCCTCGGCGTCGACCGGGATCGCGGGCGCGCGGTACGACGCATCGCGACCGCCCCGCGGCGCGAACAGCTCGGCGAGCGCGGTGCCCAGGGGATCGCGCGGGAGATCGTGCTGCACCTGGACGACCGGCGCATCGGGGCCGGCGCCGAACAGGACCACGCCGCCGTCGCCGAACACCTGCGCCGCGAGCCCGACGTCCTGCTCGATCTGCACCTGCGTCGCCTCGGGCCACGCGCCGCCGCCCACCGCGAGCCAGCGCGCGTCGGCGAGCCGGGCCCGCAGCGCCTCGGGATCGGCGGGTGGAGCCGGCGCGCGATCGGGCCGCGGTGCGGGACCGACGACCTCGCGGCGATCGATCGCGATCTCGTCGGCGCGCTTGGCCTGCGCGGGCACGGGCGAGCTCACGCGGACCAGCGCCAGTGCCCCACCCGCGAGCGCGCCCAGCGACAGCGCCGTCAGTACCCCACGCCTCGTCGACATGCTGCGAATCCGCGGATCGCCGCTGCCGGGCCGCGCCCCAATGTACCGCGATTCGACGCACGAATCCGCGGGTTGCCGCGGGACGCCCGTCTGCTAGGAGGAGCGTGCCGAGGTGCGGTCGTCCGATCGCGCCTGGACGTGCACGGCACCCGCGCTCCGACCATGGGCAGTGAACGACGCGACACGCTGCGGGGACTCGGCGCCAGTCCCGAACGACGGGCCACGCCCGCGGAGGTCGCGTGGGTCGACGCCGATCGCCTGCTCGAGCGGGGCTACCGTCTGCTCGACCGGCTCGGGGTCGGCGGCATGGGCGAGGTGTGGCGCGCGCGCCACCTCGGCCTCGATCGGCTGGTCGCGATCAAGCGGATGCGCAGCGATCATCCCGAGTCCAACGATCGCCTCATCCGCGAGGCGCGGGCCATCGCCCGCATCCGCCACCCCGCGATCGTGCAGGTGCACGACGTCGTCGTCGACGATCGCGGCGCGCCCTACCTCGTGATGGAGCTGCTCGAGGGGGTCGATCTGGCCCGACGCGTCGCGGCCGACGGCCCGCTCGACCAGGACCGCGCCGTGCGGCTGATGCTCGGCATCTTGTCGGGCCTCGAGGCCGTGCACCGCCACGGCATCGTGCACGGCGACATCAAGCCCGAGAACATGCTGCTCGGCGTCGACGACACCGGCGTCGAGCGGGCCGTGCTCCTCGACTTCGGGCTGTCGCACATCTTCGAGCCCGGGGTCGCGCAGACCGGCACGCTCGCGGGCACGCCCGACTTCATGGCGCCCGAGCACATCGTCGAGGGTGTGGTCGGACCGGCGTCCGATCAGTGGTCGGCGTGCGTGTCGATCTACAGCATCGTGACCGGTCGACCTCCGTTCGCGCGCGAGTCCCTCCCGGCGCTGTTCGACGCGATCCGCACCGCGGCCCTGCCCTACCCCCGCGATGTCGAGATGGATCCGCGGCTGTTCGCGATCCTCGCCCGCGGCACCCGCAAGCTCCCGGCCGAGCGCTACGCCGACCTCCACGAGCTGCGCGTCACGCTGGCCGCGTGGCTGCGCTCGCGCGGCCCCAACAACCCGATGTTCGACCCATGAGTCCGATCCCCCCACCACCCTCCGTGACCGCCCGAACCCGGCCACAGCGGTCGATCGCGGCGTTCGATCCGACCACGGTCGACGACCTCGACGACGCGGCCCTCGACGAGCTGCCCTTCGGCGTGGTCTGCCTGGCGCGCGACGGCCTCATCCTCCGCTACAACCTCGCCGAGGTTCGCCTCGCCCGACTCGATCCGAGCACGGTGGTCGGGCGGAACTTCTTCACCGACGTCGCGCCGTGCGCGAACACGGAGGAGTTCCACGGCCGCTTCCGGGCCCTCGCCGAGGGCACCACGGGCGGCACGAGCGTGCGCTTCGCCTACGTGTTCGACTTCAAGTTCGGCGCGCAGAACGTCGACGTCGAGATCGTCCGCGCGCCCCGGGCCCAGCGGCTGCACCTGCTCATCAACCGGCGGCAGTTCCTCCCCGAGCGCACCGGCCCCGAGGCCCGCGAGCCGGCCCCGCGGCAGAGCGATCTGGTCGCCGACGAGGCCGCGCGCGGCATCCTGCGCAACCGCTACGCCGAGCGCGTGCTGTCCACGCCGGTGGTGTTGTTCGAGCTGCTCGCGAACGCGTTCGACAAGCAGTCCACCGCGCAGTGGCGGACGATCGCCCACGACTGGGGCCTCGCCGCGGGGCGCCGGCTCGTCATCGAGCTCGAGACCGCCGGCGAGGACGAGATTCCGCTGGGCGATCGCCCGATGCGCGAGGTCGTCGAGCTGGTCTCGGATCTGCTGCGCGATCAGGGCTGGGGCGTCGTCGCGTTCGACCTCGCCGAGTCGGCGCGCGGCGTGCTGCGCCTCGAGGTCGAGTCGAGCGCGCTCGTCGGCCGGCCGGGTCGCCACGACCGCTGCTGCCACCTCCTCGCCGGCATGCTCGAGGGCGTCCTCAACCACCTCGCGCAGCGGCGGCTCCACGTCGAGGAGCTGAGCTGCGCCTGCACCACGGGGAGGCCCTGTCAGATGATCGTCGTCGGAGAGAGCCGCCGCGAAATCGCGGTCCGGCTCGCCGCCGAGGGTCGCTCCTTCGATGAGGTCGTCGCAGCACTGGAGGCCGGCCGTGCCGACGAATCCGGCGGTTGATGCGGTGCGGCCGATCCTCCGCGGCGTGTCCGCCCGCGACGCGGAGCGGCCGGCGCGGGAGGTGCTCGCCGCGGTGCCATGGGAGGGCGTGCGGCGGCGGGACACGTTGCCGGCGGCGGCGTTCCTCGCCGCGATCCGGGGTTAGGCGCGGGGTTCGACGCCCTGGGGGGTGCGGCTCGAAGGTCGGTGAACGCGAACGTTCGGGCCGACCTCATTCGACGACGCCGTGCCAACGGCGCAACCGCTCGCGCAGCTGCACGAAGTCCCGAACCGCATCGGCATCTCCGTCGACGAGGCGCTCCAGGAGGTATGGCTGAGACGCCCACTCGTCCGGGAGGACCGCCGGCGCTCCGACGTTCGGGCACCTGCCGACGTAGGACCACCCCGGGGGAACCCGCGCGTCGACCACCTCGAGCAGCGCGCCGAAGTGCGGCTTCGGATACTCGTCGTGCTTCTCTTCACACAGGTAGTACCACGGCAGTCCCTCGTGGAACGCGACACCGAACACGAGATAGCCTCGACCCACCACGAGGTTCACCTCCTCGAGGTGGACGAAGCGGTCGAACAAGGTCCGCTCGGCTGGGGTGAGAGCGGATCGCTGATTCGCGATGCAGCGAACGATCATGGGCGCTCCCGCGAGATTCCCACTGCCACCGTTGCCCCCGTCACTCCACCACCGTGACCCTCGCCGACGATCCGTGCCCGAATCGCTCGGGCTCGTACATCTCCTCCGCCTTCACCGGCGGCAGCAAGAACTCCCCGATCGTCGTCGCCCGCGCCGTATAGCTATACGTATACACGCCCGCCGGCAACTGATCCGCGAACAGCAGCATCCGGTCATCCCGCAGATCCGTGTGGCTGAACGTGTACCAGCCGCCCCACCACCAGCCGTCGTACGCCCGCGGCGTGCCCCCGGGATACCCGCCGCCGCTCTCGGAGATCGCCCCCACCGACGTCACGAACTTCGGGTTCTGGCCCTCGAAGCCCGCGGGGAGCGGATCGTCGACGACCACATAGTTGGCGCGATCGCTGACCACCAACGAAATGGTGACCTTCACATTGGTGCCGGCCTTGACCAGCCAATCGCCGTCGTCGGTCTGCTTCACCGCGTCGGGATCGACCTTGCCGTCGGGACCCGGCAGCGCCTCGTAGTTGCGGAACACGGTGAAGCCCTGATCGGTGGCCTTCAGCTTCAGGTCCTTGGGCGCGTAGCGCAGGCCGATGCGATAGTAGAGCTTGCCGAGGCCCGCCTTCGCGAGGGTCAGCTCGCGGGTCGGCGCGCCCTGCAGCGTCTGCATCGGGATGGTCTGATCGACGGTCGCCATGCTGCGGCCGCGGAACGCGTGCTCGCCCGCGAACAGCTCGTCGATCCACACCTGCGCGGTGTAGTCGGGCTCGTCCTTCTCGACGACCTCGAAGTAGCGGCTCGCGGCGACCAAGGCCCAGGCGTTCGCGTGGGTCGAGAGCCACCGGCCGCCGCGCTTGGGATCGCGGTCGTCCATGATGCCGGCCATGATCTTCGGCAGCATGGGCTCCGCCGGGTCGACCTCGAGCAGCGCCATGAGGACGATCGCGTCGGTCTGCGCGCTCGAGTGCATGAGCACCCGCAGCCCCTCGGCCGCCGCCTCGCTCTTGCCCTCCGCGAAATGGATCGTCCGCGCCGACTCGACGACGACGTCGCCGAGCTCCTTGCGCACCGCGTCGCGCTCGACGGTCTTGCCATAGCGGTGCGCGGCCGACATCAGCTGCGCCCGGGCGTACAGCGGCATCTCGGCGCGGTGCGACCACACCGAATCGAACAGCGTCGCGCCGCGCTTCTCGCCGGACAGCAGCCACAGCGCGAACGCCCGCGAGGTCCAATCGTAGTAGTCGCCCCAGCGCGACCGGTACCCGTATTGCACGAAGTTCTCGAGGTACGACAGCGACCGATCGAGGGCGTCGGCGGGGACCTCATAGCCGCGGCGCTTGCCCTCGAGCAGGGCGAACGTCACCCAGTTGGTGAGGTACGGCCAGCTCTCGCGGTTGTCCCAGTAGCCGAAGCCGCCGTCGTAGAGCTGGTACGTCAGCAGCCGCGCGATGCCGGCGCGGGCCAGCGTGTCGCGGGCCGACTTGTCGTGCACGGTGGCGATCGGGAACGCGTCGAGCACGTCGCCCAACGCGAAGATCGGCAGGATGCGGCTCGCGGTCTGCTCGGCGCATTCGTAGGGGTAGTCCACCAGGTACGAGACCGCGTCCTCGAGGCCGCTCAGCGCGGTCGAGCTGAAGCTCAGCTCGAGCCCGCCGAAGGCCGGCAACGCGTCGGCCGGTGGCTCGATCGTCCGTTGCACCGAAGCGTCCGTCATGCCGTAGTCGGCGAACGCCTTGGCGGTCGCCGGATAGTGGACCGGCAGGGTGACCTCGGTGGCGTCGCGGCCGGCGCTGCTCATCGCCGCGAACTGCAGGCGCATCGTGCCGACCTTCTCGACGGCCATGTCGAACCGGACCTCGCGCGACTCGCCGGCCGGGATGTCGACGAACCGCTCGGTCTCGCCGCCGAGCGTGACGTTGAGGCCGCGGGTGCCGACGAGGACCTTCTGCGCGGCGCCGGTCTGGTTGTCGACCATGACCGCGCCCTCGAACGTGTCGCCGTAGTTGGCGAAGCGCGGCAGCGAGGGCCGGATCATGATCGGCTTGCGCACGCGCACCGAGCTCTCGCCGCTGCCGAACCGGTCGGCCGCCGCGGGGTCGACCGCCACCGCCATGATGCGGAACGTCGTGAGGTTCTCCGGCATCGGGATGTCGATGCGGGCCTCGCCGTTCTCGTCTGTGACGATCTCGGCGTCGAAGAACGCGGTCGTCGCGAACACGGTGCGCAGCGAGACGCCCTGGGCCATCGCCGCGGTGACGTCGAAGCCGGCCTCACCGGCCGCGCGGTCGCTGCTGTCGGCCTTGCGCTCCTCGGCGCGCTCCGGCGCCTTCTCCCGCCTCGCCATCGCCATCGGGGCCGGCGCGGCGCCCGGGGCCGCCGCGGAGGGCTTGGGCATCGGCATGCCGCTCGCGGCATCCGACGGCATGTCGTGCTCGATCCGCGCGCCCCCGGTCGGCACGGTCGGCGACGTGGTGGTCGGCGTCGTCGGCACGGCCGGCGTCGCCACGTCGTCGCGCGGCAGCACGTTGGCCTGCAGCGCGTGCAGCCACACCTCGCCCGGGCGCTTGCCGTGGAAGAACGCCACGGGATCCGGCGTCTTGTAGTCCATCAGGCTGAGCACGCCCTCGTCGACCACCATCACGGCGACGGCGGCGGGCAGCGCCGCGCCCGAGTCCTTGCGCGTGGTCTTGATCGACAGCGACAGGCTGCCCTTGGGCGCGATCTCCTTGGCGTGGGGCTCGAGCGCGACGGCGATCGTCTTGCTGTCGGTGACCACGTCGAGGTCGACCTGACCGGCCGCCGCCGCGGGCATGCCGAGGTCCTGGCCCTTGGGCGCGCCGGGGATCTCGGTGCGCCCCCGCGTCAGCATCGCCGACAGCGTCACGCCGCCGACCATGTCCTCGGTGATCGGGATCTCGACCGCGTGCGCGCCCCCGGTGACGACCACCGGGATCTCGCTCGCAATGCCCTCGCGCTCGACGACGACGATGCCGCGCGCGTCGGTGAACGGCGAGCGCAGCAGGACCTTCGCGGTGTCGCCCGGGGCGTACTTGCGCTTGTCGGCGACGAGGTCGACGCGGCGCTCGGCGCCGTCGTTCCACACGATCGCGTCCTTGCCGTGGACGTAGAGGCTCAGCTCGCTGCGGGTCTCGTGGCCGGCGGCGTCTTTGGTGGTGGCGCGCGCGACGTAGGTCCCAGCCTTGTCCGGGCTCACCTCGCAGGGCTGCGGCGCGGCGGCGGACACCAGCGCGCAGCCGCCGATGCGGGCCTCGGTGGTCTTGTACTCGAAGCTCCAGCGGCCGTCCTTCTCGACGGCGGTACGCGAGGTGTCCTGGCGGACGAAGTCGACGGTGATGGCGTTGCCCGAGGCGCGCGCGCCGTCGAGGTCGACGGCGATCGCTTCGAGGTTGGTCCGCTCGCCCTCGCGCAGCACGCTGCGCTCGGTTCGGATCCCGACGTAGATCTTCGCCGGGTGCACGACGAAGCTGCCCATGCCAGCGATCGCCTGCCGGTTCTGATCGGTGACGGAGGCCGCGATCGCGTAGGTCGCCGCGCGCGGCAGGGGCTCGGGCCCCGAAGGGGCGACGGCCGGCACCGGCGCCGCGGGGTGGCCGGGCGGCGGCGGCTCCTCGGCGAGCACCGTCCGCTTCACGACGAGCTTGCCGGTCGCGTCCAACGTGCCCGTCGCGTGCAGCAGCATCGTCGCGGGCGGCGACCACCCCCAGCCGCCGTGCTCCCCCCGATGGCGGCCTCGCCCGTACTCGCGGTAGCCACCCCACGACGATCCGCCCGCGCCGAACACGAAGGCATCGTTCTCGGAGCCCGGCGGGCGGAAGTCGGTCTCGGTCCGCGTCAACGTGTACGCGACCTCGCCACCGACGAGCGGTGCGCCGTGGAGGTACTCGCCGCGGATCTCCGCGACCAGCGTGTCGCCGAACACCAACGGCGTGCTGTCGGGGCGCGCCACCGCGACCTTGAACTCGGGCGTCCGATACGTCTCGACCGACACCGCGTGGTAGAAGGTCTGGCTCGGGCCGAACAGGCTCGGCACGTCCATCTGGAACTGGTACGAGCCCGTGCCGCCGTCGGGCTTGGTCGGGACGTCGATGGCGAGCGTGCCGAACTGGCCGATCTTCGCCTCGCCCGAGGCCACGTCGACGCCGCGCGGGTCGACGACCTTGTACTTCGCCGTCGCGTTCTGCCGCCACCACGCGGTGCCACCCTTGGGGCCACGGGTCTGCTGGCGCAGCACGCCGACGAGGTGGATCGTGTCGCCGGGCTTGTACGGCGCGCGATCGGTGAAGAAGAACCCGAGCGCCTGGTCCTCGAGCGTGTTCCAGGACCGCCACTGCCCGCGCAGGTCGCCCTGATCGAGGCGCAGGAACGCCGCGTCGTCGCCGAGCTCGGCCTTCACCACGAACTTGACGCCATACGTGACCTGGCTGAACGTCGCCGACGCCAGGCCCTCGGCGTCGGTGGTGCCGGTCCACACGGGCGTGCTGGAGGCCTCACCGATCGACACCGCCGCGCCCGCGACCGGCTCGCCGGTCGACAGGCGCGTGACCATGATCGTGCCCGAGTCGCGATCGACCGCCGCCGCGACGCCGAGGTCCGTGACGACGACGAACTGCGAGAGCCCGGCGCGCCACTTCCAGTCGGTCTCCTGGATCTCGTTGGAGCGGGCGGTCACCCACGCCATGCGATTCGTCCCGAGCAGCGCGTCGAGCCCGAGCAGCAGGTCCTGCCGCTTGCGCCGCGAGGGCTTGACGTCGAAGCGCTTCGACCACGTCGACTTGCCGATGTCGCGGGGCCAGCCCCAGTTCGAGTCGTAGGGGTAGACGTTGAGGTACGTGCCAGCCCGGGCCGGCGCGAAGCTGGCGCCCTCGACCTCGACGTGATCGAGCCCGGCGATGCGCAGCGTCAGCTCGCGCGGGGCCCCGACCTCGATCACCGCGGGGCTCGGCGCAGGGGTCTTCAGGCCCAGCTCGGGATAGAACGGCCCGAGCTTGGCCACGGCACGGAACGGCTTGGCGAGGGTCTGGCCGTGGACGTCGAGCACGCCCGCGTCGACGGTCACCGTGTACGTGGTGTCGCCGGTGAAGTCGCCGTCGAGGTGGATGCCGCCCCACTCGGTGATCGCGAGGTTCGGGACCGCGGGGCTGATGTGGACCTTGTCCTCGATCTTGGGGTCGGCGACCGGCGTGGTGGACGCGAGCGTGATGCCGCTCCCCGCGTAGCAGGGCGAGCCGCAGCCGGCGAGTGACAGCAGGAACGGCGGGTACGTCGAGAACGAGGTCGAGATCGCCGCGCTGCGCTCGGGGCCCTCGCCGTAGACGCCGGCCGGCAACGCGATCCCATACGTCGTGTTCGGGGTGAGCGCGCCCTTCGGGTCGAGCACGACGATGCGGTCGCGCTGCCACGGCTCCATCGTCTCGATGCCCGGCGGATCGACGACGGTGAACGGGACGTCCTTGCCGCCGCCCGTGAACTCGAGCGCGGCGGCCAGCGCGGTGCGCTGCACCGGTTGGTTGAACGTGAGCACGACGTTCTGATCGAGCAGCCGCCCGGTCGCGCCATTCCACGGATCGCTCGACACCAACGCGAGCGTCGGCGTGCTGATCGTCCAGCTCACCTCCTTCGCCAGCTTGTTGCCGGACATCGACACCGAGTCGGCCGGCACGCGCATCGTGTACGTCGTCGAGTACGGCAGCCGCCCCTCGGGGTAGAACGCGACCGTCCGCGTGCCGAGCCAGCGGGCCTTGCCCGCGACCGGGGGATCGATCACCAGCGGCACGGCCTTGGTCGCGAGGGACTCGACCGACGCCAGCGGCACCATCGCCTGGTTGAAGGTCACGCGGACTGCGTCGACCAGATCGAGCGGCCCGGTGGGCCCGAAGCGCTCGACCGACAGCGGGCCCGTGGTGACCTCGGGGCGGCTCGTCTCGGGCGGCACCTCCGGCGGGAACGCCAGCTCGATGCGCTCGCCCACCGTCGTCGGCTTCTCGGGCCCCGGCCGCGGCTCGATCACCGAGGCGAGGTCGCCCGGGTGCGGCTCGAGCGGCGGCACGCCCGACCACAGATCGAGCTCGACCGGCGGCGCGGCGACCTCCGCGACGACCTCCGCGGCGACGGGCTCCGCGGTGTCCGTGCAGCCGGTGGTCCCGATCGTCCCGACGAAGCTGGCGACGGTGATGAGGACGCAGCGGTGAAGGAAGCGACGGGTCCTCGGATGGTCGGGCATCGGCATCGATGGTAACGGGCCACATCGAACGCACGGCGCTGCGCGGCGATCTCGTCGCGATCCCACGACAGGGTGGCTCCAGCGCATCGATCGCGACGGCGACCCGGCGATGATTGCGGCCGCGCCCGGGCTCGGCCTACGGTGCCACGCCATGCACGCACGACCCGCCCGCGTCCTCGCCTCGGTGATCTGCTCGCTGTTCGTCGCCGCGACCGGGTGCCGTGAACCCGCGCCGAAGGACCCGACGCCGGCGCCCAGCGCCGAGGGTGGCGGCGGCGGCGGGCTGCCGTTCTCGCCGCTGGCGGGGATGTTCGCGTCGAAGCTCGACGAGCCCGGGCCCTACGAGGCGCCGCGGGCCTCGGCCGACCACGCCGAGGGCACACCGGCGCTCGGCGTCGTCGCGTGGGAGGGCACGGTCAGCGAGGTCGCCGGCATGTCGCTGTTCGGCGGCGCGAGCACGCCGCTTCGCGACCTCATCGCGCAGCTCGACGCCGCGGCCGCCGACGCGAACACCACGGGCCTGGCGATCCGGATCGGCGATCTCGGGATCGATCTCGTCGCCGCCGAGGAGCTGCGCCACGCGCTGGCGGACTTCCGCAGCGGCGGCAAGCCGGCGTGGTGCCACGCCGAGCGCCTGACGGACACGACGTACCACGTCGCGACCGCGTGCAGCCGCATCGGCCTCGCGCCGCTGGGCGAGCTCGCGATCACCGGGCCCGCGGCCACGCCGATCCACGTCAAGGGCCTGCTCGATCGCGTCGGGGTCACCGCGGACTTCCTCCACGTCGGCGCGTTCAAGGGCGCGGCCGAGCCGATCACCCGCGACGCGCCATCGCCCGAGATGCTCGAGACCCTGGGCGCGATCGTCGAGCGCCGCTGGGCGTCGCAGCTCGACGCGATCGGGGCGGCGCGCGGGCTCGACCACGCGGGGGCGGTGGCCGCGGTCGATCGCGGGCTCTTCGTCGGCGACGACGCGATCGCGGCGAAGCTCGTCGACGAGGTCGCGCCCTGGGAGACCTTCCGCGATCACGCCGCGCAAGGGCAGCCGTGGCGCGAGCTCCGGCGCGGCGGCAAGCTGGCCGACTTCGCCACGCTGCAGCGCTTCCTCGGCCTGCTGCCGCCGGTGCGGCCGAGCGAGCCGCACGTCGCGGTCGTCTTCGCGGTCGGCAACATCGTCGACGGCAGCGGCTCGGGCCTCGTCGGCGCCCGCGAAGAGATCGCCTCGCACACGCTGGTCGCCGCACTCCGGGCGATCGCGGCCGACGACGCGGTGAAGGCCGTGGTGCTGCGCGTCGACTCGGGCGGCGGCAGTGCCCTGGCCTCCGAGCAGATCTGGCACGCGGCCGAGGCCCTCGGCGAGCGCAAGCCCCTCGTGGTGTCGATGGGCTCGGCCGCCGCCTCGGGCGGCTACTACATCTCGGCCCCCGCGGCGCGGATCTTCGCCGGGGCCGACACGCTCACCGGATCGATCGGCGTCGTCGGTGGCAAGCTGGTGTTCGGCGACGCGCTGGCCCAGCTCGGCGTGAACACGTTCGAGGTCCACCGCGGCGAGCGGGCGCTGATGTGGTCGTCGATGAAGCCGTGGACCGACGCCGAGCGCTCCACGGTCGAGTCGATGATGCGCGCCACCTACGACACGTTCGTGGCGCGCGTCGCCGAGGGTCGCAAGCTCGATCGCGCCGCCGTCGAGGCGATCGCGCAGGGCCGCGTGTGGACCGGCGCCGACGCGAAGGCCCGCGGCCTGGTCGACGCGATCGGCACGCTCGACGACGCGGTGGCCGACGCCGAGACGCGCGGCGGCGTCGCGCCGGGGACGCCGCTCGAGATCTATCCGCCCGAGCCGACGCTGCGCGACATTCTTGCCGGGTTCGGCCAGGTCCAGAGCAACGTGCGCGGCGACGCCGTCGTCGAGCCCGCGGCCCTGCTGCTCGCGCACCTGCTCGGCCCATCCGCGAACGTCGCCGGCCTGCTCGACCCGCGGGTACGCGCGCGCCTGCAGACCATGCTCTCGACCCTCGTGGCCCTGCGCTCGGCTCGGATCTGGGCCGCATCGCCCGCCCTGTGGTGGACGTGGTGAACGGGGGCCCGCACTTTGAGTTGCGGCGTCCGTCGGCCCTTGCCACCATGGAAGTGTGGCAGAGGCGACGACTGGCACGGGGGGCACGACGGCGCTGGTGCGCGGTGACGCCCTGGTCCGCGCGCCCGCGCTGTACCGCATCCCGTTCTCCCTCGCCGCCCTCGGCCTGTTGATGATCGCGATGCAGGCCGGGCGTCCCGTCGCCGGCCTCGCGCTGCTGTTCGCGCTGCTGTTCGGCTCGGCCTCGATCGCGTGGCGATCATTCGCGCAGCGCCACGCGCCCGCGCTCGCGCTGCGGGCCCAGGGCGATCGGGCGCTGCGCGGCGGCGCCTACGACGAGGCCCGCACGCTGTACGAGCGCGCGCTGTCGCTGGTGCAGCGTGACCTGCCGGCGAGCTCCCCCGAGGTGCTGCTCAACTGCTACAGCCTCGCCACCGTCAGCTCGATGCTCCACGATCGCGAGCAGGCCGACACGTACCTGCGACGCCTCCTCGACGGCCTCGAGGGCCGCGTGCCGGCGTCGTGGCGGGCCCAGCTGGCGTGGTTGCTCCGCCGCGTCGCGCAGCAGCACTCCCACGCCGGTCGCCACGCCCGCGCAATCGAGCTGTGCGAGACGGCCCTCGAGCTCGTCGGACCGGCGCCCGGTGCCGACGACACCACGGTGCGATCGATCGTCGACGACATCGCGTGGATCCACCACCACGCCGGTGAGTACGCGTGCGCCGAGCGGCTGTTCCGCGAGGCGCTGTCGATCCACGAGCAGTTCCGCGACGCCGCGATCGAGGCCGCGACGGCGCCGCTGCGCGGCAGCACCAACGCGGCGTCGCCGTATCGCGTGCCCGGTCCGCAATCGCAGCCGACCACCGGCGGGCTCGATCGCGCGGTGGCCTTCAGCCTGCTCGGCCTCGGCTGGACGCTGTTCGAGCGGGCCCGGTTCGAGGAGGCCCGCAACTGCTTCGAGCGGGCGAAGGTCGTCGCCAACGTCGGATCCTCCGCCTCGAGCGTCGCCGCGATGACGGCCGCCGGTGGCACGCGCCTCGACGTCGAGATCCTCCGCGGCGCGGCGGCGATCGAGGTCACCCTCGGCGAGTACGCCCGCGCCGCGGCCTCCTATGATGCCGCGTGGGCCCTGGTCGATCCGAGCATGGGCACCCAGTACGCCGCGCTCTGCATCGATCGCGGCTGGCTCGCCCGATCGCGCAGCGACTACGAGGCCGCCGACGCGGCCTACACCGCCGCCGCGGCCGCGATCGACGGCGCGGAGCGGGCGAGCGCGATTGCCTGTGCGCTGCACGAGTCGATCGCCGAGCTGCGCCGCCGCCAAGGCCGGCTGCGCGACGCGGCCCGCGAGATCCAGCGCGCCGCCGGCCTCGCCGCCGAGTGCCTCGGTCCGGAGCACCCGCGGGTCGCGTCGATCGAAGCGGTGGCCTCGCGCATCCACACCGCGCGTGGCGACCTCACCGAGGCCGAGCGCGCCGCCCGGCAGTGTCTGGCGATCCTTCGCGTCAGCTTCGCCGCCGACCACCCGCGCTTCGCCGAGGGCTGGCTCGCCCTGGGCGAGATGCACCTGCAGCGCACGCAGTTCGGTGCGGCCCACGAGGCATTCAGCACGGCGCTGGCCCTGCGCGAGCAGAACCTGGGCGCGCGGCACCCCGAGCTCGGCGAGGTCATCGACGGGCTCGTCGCGGTGCTGCGGGCCACCAGCCGCGAGGCCGAGGCCGAGGCGCTGGAGCAGCGCCGCGCTGATCCGGCGGCGGCGTAGCGCCCAGCGATCGCGACGCCGCGCGCTCGCGTATCATCGCGGCCATGGAACGCCCTCCCCTGTGGCCCTTCGCCGTCGGCCTGGTGGCCTGGGGAGGCGCCGCGACCGTCGTCGCCGTCTACGACGTGTGGTGGCCCCTCATCCTCGCCGGCGTCCTGAGCCTCGGGCCCGGCCTCTTGGTCGGTGGCATGGTGTTGTTCACCAGCCGCGCCCGTCGCGACGCCGCGGCGGCCCTCGAGCCCACCGCACCGACGGACGGCAACGGGCGCAGCGAGTCGCGCAGCGAGCCCATCGCCGAACCGCCCAAGACGCGCGCCTCCGGGGCGCGGACCAACGCGAAGAACGCGGGGCGTCGCCGCGGCGGCGCGGCGGTGCTGCTCGCATTCCTGGCGCTCGGCTCCACCGAGGGCTGCGACAAGATCGAGCGCGCCCGGGCCGAGCGACGCGCCCGCGAGGCGGGCGAGGCCGCCGGCGGTGGTGAGGCCGCGCCCACGACCGCGACGACTCCGACCCCCGCGACACCGACGACCGGCACGACCGTGCCCCCGAGCCCGGCGGTGGATGTGGCCCTCGACGCCGCGCTCGCCCGGGCGATCACGCCGCCGTCGCCCGGTGAGGCCACGTGGCGCGTCGATCCATTCGTCGCCGCGCTGGTGTTCGAGCGCGTGCGCAGCGGCGTTGCGCCGACGTTCACCCAGCTCGCCGCGCCGATCCCCGAGGGGCCGCCCGCGGGCTTCCGCGTCGGCGACATCACCGAGGGCTCGCTGCTGCATCGCCTCGGTCTGCGCACCGGCGACGTGATCGAGGCGCTCGGCGGCGTGGTGCTCACCGACGCCAGCCGCATCGGCTTCGCCCTCGACGGCGCCGAGAACAAGGTCGACGTCACCGTCTTCCGCGACGGCATGTCGATCGTGCAGAGCTATCGCCTCACCAACGCCCTGGCGTGGACCGGGTTGCTCGCGAGCTTCACCGGCGATCCGGCGAGCGTCGTCGTCGACGCCGTCCCGCCGACGCCCGAGCCGAGCGCAGGGACGCCGACGCCGGGCGAGCCGGCCGCGGTCCCGGGCACGGTCCCGACCACGCCGCGACCGAGCAGCGGCGCGTCGACGCCGACCGTCCCCAAGCCGACGCCCGGCGGTGGCGGTGGCGGCGGCTCGACGCCCGGAGGAGGTGGTGGTGGCCCGACGCCTGGGTCTGGCGGCGGGACCTCGCCGTCGGACCCGGTGCGCTGCGAGAGCGCGTCGAAGTGCACGATCACGCAGGCCTACTTCGACAAGATGGTCGCGTCGCCCTCGGCGATGCAGTCGCAGGCGACGATCGTGCCCGCGATCCAGAACGACGTGCACAGCGGCTACAAGCTCAAGTCGATCAAGGCCGGCAGCAGCGTGGCCAAGCTGGGCTTCCGCGCCGGCGACAAGATCACGCACATCAACGGCCGCGATCTCACCGACGAGCTGCAGGCCGCGCAGCTGTACATGGGTCTCTCGGGCACGAAGGTGTTCAAGATCCGCTACGAGCGCGGCGGCTCGAGCCAGGTCAAGACCGTCGTCGTGGACTGAACCGCGTGGCGCCGCAGCTCACGATCGCCCTGGTGCACCAGCCGGTGTGCAATCGACTCGGCGAGGAGATCACGTCGACCGTCGACCACTTCGACGTGATGGATGGCTCGCGGCTGGCGCTCGGCTACCCGATCCGCCGGTTCTATGTGGTCAACGACATCCCGGCGCAGCGGGACCTCGTGCACCGGCTCATCCGCCACGGCCTCGGCGCCCGCGACGACGAGCGCGGCGAGTTCGCCCGCACCGCGTGGGCGCCGGATCTCGAGGCGGTGATCGCCGAGCACGTGCGCGACACCGGCGCGCGCCCCAGCGTCGTCGTCACCAGCGCGCGACCCGGCGGTGCGGTCACCGACTTCGCGACCGCGCGCGCGCGCCTGTTCGCGGGCGAGCCGATGGTGCTCGTCTTCGGCAAGGCCTGGGGCCTGGCGCCGCGGCTCCTCGACGCCGCCGACGTGCGGCTGGCCCCGATCGACGCCGGCACCGGGTTCAACCACCTCTCGGTGCGCAGCGCGATGGCGATCGTGATCGATCGGCTCGTCGGGCCGGATCGAGCGTAGCGCCGAGTGGCGCTACAGCTTGGGGTAGCAGCGATCGTCGGCCACGTTGGCCTTGCGGACCCACCCGCGTCGCGAGACGACGTCGGGTCGCGTGCCCGAGGTCAGCAGCACGGACGCACCGCGGCGACGGACCGTGACCACGGTGCCTTCGCGCGTCGGCACCACGCCCACGACCTCGTCGCCGGCGACGATCCCCGCGGTGGCGCCCACCCCACCGTCGCGGACCGACGTCACGACGGCCGCGTCGCGTGTCGGATCCCACGGGATCGACACGCCCAGGTCGACGACGCTCGCCTTCGTCGGTCGCTGCAGGATGCACGCGCCGAGCTTGCGCGGCCGTGCACCGCCGACCAGCCGCCGCCACAGCGCGGCGAGGTCCTGCGAACCATCGCTCGAAGCCTCGAGCCCCTGCGGCAGGCTCTGCGGCGGATCGGCCTCGCGCAGCCGCCACGCCAGCACGGCCGCCTCGACGGACACCTCGGCCGACCGCGCCGCGACGTCGCGCGCATCGACGCTGCCGGCGGCCCGCCACGCGCCCGACCGCTCGGCGACGAGCGCCTCGGCGCGATCGAGATCCGCGGCGTACTCGTCGGGCGACAGCAGCCCGAGCTCGAAGAGCGACTCGCGGGCGATGCCGCGGCCGATGCCGTGCAGTAGCGCGGCGCGCTCGGGCGTGACCACGCCGTCCTGCTCGCCGGGTGCGATCTGCCCGATGAGCTTCCCGAGCCAGAAGCGGGCGATCGTCGCGCCCACCTCGAGGCGGGCCTCGGCGCCCCACGGCGTCGCGGCATCGAGCCGCATCCGCAGGCCGGTTGCGCTCGGCTCCGCGACCGGGCCCGCCCCGCCCGAGCCGGGGGAGACGACGGCGATCTCGTTGATCCACAGCTCGGCGATGCGCACCGTGAACATCCGCTCGAGGTCGCTCCGGATGAGGCCCATCTCGCTGGCCACCATGCGCGGATCGAACGGAGCGGCGCCATAGACCAGCACGCGCTCGTGGCCGAAGTCGGTGATGAAGTCGGCGTGCTGCAGCGGGCCGCAGCCCGCGCGCAGCACCGCCGGCGCCGCAGTGACGGCCGTCCGCGCCACCAGCAGCGGCGCGGTGACGTCGACGATCCACGGCGACGGGCACACCGCGGTCGCCTCGATCGCGAGCCGCTGCGGCGTCGCGTCCTCGAGGATCGCCGAGACCGGAACGACCACGCCGTGGGTGCCGCCGACGTCGGCGAGGGACGCCGCCGCGTTCGGGCCCTGGAACACCAGCGGGCGGGTCTCCGTGGTGCCGCCGCGGATCTCGACCGCGTCGAGGGACGCGAAGCGCAGCGCGATCACGGGCGCCTCTGCGGCGGCCGGCGTCGTCGCGCCCCGCGGACCCGCCGCGCCCGGTGCCCGCGTGGCAACCGTGGACGCGGTTGCGCACGCCGAGACGCACGCGGACAAGCTCACCATCGCTGCGACGCGCCCGAACATGACGGTCAATCGCGTGGCGCGGCCGAAAGGTTCCCAACCAACGCTTCGGGGCCGGGGACGATCGAGAATCGTCCGCGGCCCCGCTGGATTTTCGTCAGCGCCGAGCTCGAGCGTCAGTCGCGGCCACGGCCGCCACGACCACCCCGGCCACCACCGCCACGGTCGCGGTCGTTGAAACCGCCACCGCCGCCTCGCCCACCGCCGCCACCGCGGTCGTTGAAGCCGCCGCCGCCGCCTCGGCCACCGCCGAAGCCACCGCCGCCACCACCACCGCCGCCGCGGAAGCCACCGCCGCCGCCGCGTCCACCACCGCCTCCACCACCGCGACCGCCCTCGCGGCTCTCGGCGGCGTTGACTCGGATCGTGCGCCCGTCGAGCGTGGCGCCGTCCATCTCGGCCATCGCCTTGGTCGCCGAGTCGCTGCTCGCGTACGTCACGAAGCCGAAGCCGCGCGAGCGGCCGGTCTCGCGATCGGTGATCACCTTCGCGTCGGTCACTTCACCGAACGTCGTGAATGCATCCATGAGGTCCGAGTCGGTTGTGTTCCAGCTCAGGCCGCCAACAAAAAGCTTGTTGCTCACGTCTCTCGTCCTTGTCGATCTCGGGCGCCCCGCCCCGCGGCGGCTATGGCACGCAGACTCCCTCCAGAGGTAACGCGGGTCCCCTGCGGGAACCAGGCGAACTTCCGGACCCCCTCAGAACGGCGATTGGGGCCGGTTTCGGGGCAAATCACCCCGACGGGGCCGATCCGCACGGCGGGCCGGCCTCGGGGTCTGCGTGCGCACCTGATCAGTGCTTCCGGGCGTTGGCGATGTGGATGGCCTCGCCGATCGCGTGCTTCGCGGCCTCCATCACGGCCTCCCCCAGGGTCGGGTGGGGGTGGATGGTCAGCGCGATGTCCGGGACGTAGGCGCCCATCTCGATGGCCAGGGCGGCCTCGGAGATGAGGTCGCTCGCCTCGGGGCCGACGATCTGCACGCCGAGCACGCGCTCGTCGTCGGCGTCGGCGATGACCCGCACGAAGCCCTTCATCTCGTCGATCGCCATCGCGCGGCCCGACACCGCGAACGGGAACTTGCCCTCGGAGACCTTGTGGCCCTTGGCCTCGGCCTCGCTGCGGCTCATGCCCGCGGTCGCGATCTCCGGATCGGTGAAGACCACCGCGGGGATCGTCCGCACGTCGTTGACGCGCTTCTTGCCGGCGATGATCTCGGCGATGAGCTCGCCCTCGTGGCTGGCCTTGTGCGCGAGCATCGGCTGACCCACGACGTCGCCCGCGGCGTAGATGCCGGGGATGTTGGTCTGCATCCGCTCGTCGACGACGATGAAGCCCTTGGCGTCGATCTTCACGCCGATCTTCTCGAGCCCGAGGCCCGCGGTGATCGGTCGCCGACCGACGGACACCAGCACGACGTCGGCCGGGATCTCCCGGACCTGGCCCGCCGTCTCGACCTTCACGATCGCGCGGCCGCCCTCTTCGCGCCAGCCGAGCGCCTTGGTGCCGGTGAGGATCTCGCCGCCGTCGGCCTTGATCTGCTTGGCGACCGGATCGCCGAGGTCCTTGTCCATCGTCGCGAGGATGCGATCGAGGCCCTCGACGACGGTGAGCTTGGTGCCGAGGCGCGCAAACGTCTGCCCGAGCTCGAGACCGATGTACCCGCCGCCGATGACGATCATCTCCTTGGGCACGTAGTCGATCTCGAGCGCGCCGGTGCTGTCGACGATGCGGCGCTGGTCGATCTTGAAGCCGGGGATCTCGATCGGCAGCGATCCGGTCGCGACGACGATGTGCTTGCACTCGACGATGTCCTCGGGGCGGCCGTCGGCGTAGGTGAGGCGCACGCGGCCGGGCGCGAGGATCTCGGCGGTGGCCTGGCGGTACTCGCCGCCGTTGGCCTTGACGAGCGTCTGCACGCCGCCGGTCAGCTTCTTCACGATGCCGGACTTCCACACCTGCATCTGCTTCATGTCGACCGTCGGCGCGCCGAACGTGATGCCCATGCCCTTGGCGTGGACGGCCTTGTGCGCCAGCTTGGTCGCGCTGATGAGCGCCTTGGACGGGATGCAGCCGACGTTGAGGCACACGCCGCCGGCCTGGGCCTTCTCGACGAGCATCACGTCGACGCCGAGCTGGCCGAGCCGGATCGCGCAGGGGTAACCGCCGGTGCCGGCGCCGATGACGAGTGCAGTCTTGGTGATGGTGGCCATGGGAGCGCCTTTCGAGAGGTCGAGGGGCGCGCGGCGCCCCGTCTAGGAGCTAGATGCCCGACAACAGCAGCAGGGTCGGATCCTCGAGGTAGCGCTTGACCTCCTGCAGGAAGCTCGCGCCCTCGAAGCCGTCGACGACGCGGTGGTCGAGCGAGACCGAGAGGTTCATCAGGTGACCGACGCGGATGTTGTCGTTCTCGTCGACCACCGGGGTCTTGCGGATCGCGTGCACGCCGAGGATGCCGACCTCGGGGTAGTTGAGGATCGGCGTGGCGAGCACGCCGCCGATCTGGCCGAGGCTCGTGATCGTGAACGTCGAGCCGGTGAGCTCCTCGCGCGTGGCCTTGCCGGTGCGCGCCGCCTCGGACACGCGGCTGATCTCCGCCGCGATGTCGAGCAGGCTGAGCTTGTCGGCGTCGTGGACGACCGGCACCGTGAGGCCCTGATCGGTCGCGGTGGCGATGCCGATCGAGTAGCGCTTCTTCAGGATGATCCGCGCGTTGGCCTCGTCCAGCTCGGCGTTGACGATCGGGAACTTGCGCAGGGCCCGGAGCACCGCCTTGACGATGAACGGTAGGTAGCTGAGCTGCACGCCCTCGGCCGCGGCGGCCTTCTTGGCCTGCTCGCGCAGCGCGACGAGCTTGGTGACGTCGATCTGCTCGACGTACGTGTAGTGCACCGCGGTGGTGTTCGACTTGACCATGCCCTCGGCGATGCGGCGACGCATCCCGCGGAACGGCACGTACTCGTCGGCGGCCGACTCGGCGGACCGCGGACGCGCGGAGGCGGCCGGCGTCGCGGGCAGCTCGCCGGAGATCGGCAGCTGCGTCGGTGTCGAGGACGGGCGCGACTCGACCCGCGGCGCGGGCGACTCGGCCCGCGGCGCCGGCGTCGGCGTCGACGGGCCGGACTCGTACGAGGCGCGCGCGAGCTCGACGTGGGCCTTGGTGATGCGACCGCGATCGCCGGCGACCGACGACAGGTCGATCCCGGACTCGGCCGCCAGGACGCGCGCCGCCGGGGTCGCGAGGACCTTGCCGCGGGCCGCATCGACCGGCGCGGCACCGGTGGCGACGGCGACGGGCGCGTGCGCGGCCGGGGCGACCGGCGCCGCCGGCTTCGCCGGACCGACCGTGAGCATCGCGATCACGGCGCCGACCGGGGCGATGGTGCCCTCCTCGGCGACGATCGACTCGACCACCGCGTCGATGGGCGACGGGATCTCGACGGTCGCCTTGTCGGTCATCACCTCGACGAGCGGCTCGTTCGCGGCGACACGATCGCCGGGCTTCTTCAGCCAACGCACGATCTCGCCTTCGACGACGCCTTCACCGATCGCGGGGAGTTTGAACTCGGACATCGGGCAGTTCCTTGGGACGTGCGGGGGAAGAACGGCGCGGGGGCAGGCAAAGGGTCAGGGCGTCGCGAGCTCGTGGAGCGCGGCCGCGATGCGATCGTGCGCGGGCAACCCGAGCAGCTCGTCGCACGGCGCGTGCGGGCCGTCCTCGCCGCAGACGCGGAGGATCGGCGCATCGAGGTAGTGGATCGCCTCGGCGGCGATGAGCGCCGCGATCTCGGCCCCGAGGCCATGGTCGCGCGCGCCAGCGTGGACGATCGCGATCCGCCCGGTGTCGCGGGCGGCCTCGATGATCGCGGGACGATCGAGGGGCGACAGCCGTGCGATGTCGACGACGGTGGCGTCGAGCTCGCCCTCGTCGCACGCCGCGAGCACGGGCCCGAGGCCCTCGCCCCACGTGAACACGGTGATCGCACGGCCGTGGCGCACGCGGCGGACGGCCTCGGTCGGCTCGGCCGACGGTGACGCATCGTCGAGCGCGGTCGACAGCACGAGTCGCGGCACCAACAGCACCGTCGGCTCCTCGGCCTCGCCGAACGCCGCGGCGTCGACGAGCCGACGCACGGCCTCGCCGGCGTCGCCGACCGCGAACACGCGCACACCGACCAGCCGCGCGAGCACGGCCTCGATGGCGTCGTTGGAATCGTCGCCGAGCCCGTACCCCGGCCCGCACGGCGCGACGAACAGCACCGGGGCGGTCCGCTCGCCGGCGCTGCGCGACGCCGACAGCCCGATCTCGCGGAGCCCCGCGAGGCCCTCGACCAGCGCGAAGGTGGACGACAGCAGCACGATCGGCCGCAGCCCCGCGAGCGCGAGGCCACCGGCGTGGGCCGCCATCGTCGTCGGCAAGAGCGGCATCGCGACCAGGCGCGCGCGCAGCTCGGGATCCTCGGCCGCGCGCTTCGACCAGCCGAGCATGCCGCCGGTCGTGACGTCCTCCCCCAACAACACGCGCCGCGGATCGTCGCGCAGCAGCTCGACCAGGGCCTGCGCCATCGCCTCGCTGACGTTCATGCCGCACCCCCTGTGCCGCCGAAGGCGCGCTCGAGCTTGCCGCGGGCCTCGGCCTCGACGACGTCCTGGAAGGTCGCGCTCCACTGCCCCGTACCGTCGAGGTGACGGCGCAGGCGCTCGATCGGATCGCGGTGCGCCGGCGGATCGTGCAGCAGCTGCGTGACCGCGATCTCGACCAGCGATGGGCCCTTGCCGTCGCGCGCGCGCGCGGCCGCGACGGCGATCGCCGCCCACGTCGCGATCGGATCGGCACCGTCGACGCGGCGCTCCCAGATCCCGCAGCTGCGCGCCCGATCGGCCACACTGTCGCCGACGAGCCCGGCCTCGGCCGGCGCGCCGCCGGGCCACAGCTGACTGCGGCACACCAGCACGAGCGGCAGGTCGCGCGCGGCCGCGGCGACGAGCGTCTCGTGGAACGCACCGGTCGTCGTCGTGCCCTCGCCGAGCAGCGCGAACGTCACCGCGTGGGTGCCTGCCAGCTTCTGCCCGTGGGCCTGGCCCGCCGCGATCGCGAGGTGCATGCCGAGCGCCGCGGTGGCGGGGGCGATCCGCAGCGCCGCTGCGGCCACGCGGTTCGGCCCGTGCTGCAGCACCATGCGCGCGAGCTCGTCGACCGACAGCCCACGCGCCTGCGACACCATCGCGTCGCGCACGCCCGGGTAGATCCAGTCCTCGTCGCGGGCGACCAAAGCCGTCGCGACCAGCGGTGCCTCCTCACCGGCCGCCGACGCGAACATCGGCAGGTTCATCCGCAACAGGCGGACGTCGAGGCAGCGCGCTGCGACCAGCGCCTTGTAGTAGTTGCGCACGTCGAGGCCAGCCGCCGCGGCGCCGTCGGCAAGGCGGCCATCGGCGTCGAGCACCCAGGTGGCGCCTTCGGGATCCCAGGGCGTCGGTTCCATGGCGTTGGATCGGCACGGTCACCACGGGGCACCGCGCAATGCGCCGCGTTCTTATCCGGCTGCGACCGGTCGCGTCAAGCCGCGCAGGTGGCCGCGCAAGTGCGTTTGCCGACCGCATCGCGATCGTTCGTTCGCGGCGCCCGAGACACGCTCGCGCGCGGCCGGCGGCCGGGCCCGCGGTGGCGTGCTACACCAGGGAGGCCCGTGCTGACCTTCGCCTCTCTGCTCGCCGCCATGACGATCGCCGGTGCGTTCTGGGTCGGCGTCCTCGCGGCCCGGCGGCTTCGCGACTGGGGCGAGGGTCGCCGCGCCCTCGACGACGGCACCTCGCCGCTCGCGCTGGCCGCGGCCGGCGGCGCGGCCCCCGACGATCCGCGCACGCGGAAGATCCGGGCGCTGGTGGCCGAGCGCCTCCGCCACGACCGACCGCAGACCGGCCCCGTCAACACCGTGCGCGGCCAGCCCACGCCCGACGGTGCGCCCGCCGATCTCGATCTCTCGACGCTGCGCGCCGGCGACGTCGTCGTCGTCGAGGCCGGCGAGCAGGATCACGACGGGGACTACATCGTCGAGGGCATCGCCCATCTGCGCGAGGGCGGACAGACCACCGTCGTCGCGATGATGCAGGACGCCGGCACGTCCCGGTGGCTCGTCGGCCCGCCGAACTCCGAGGAGTGGTACATCGTCGCGCCGGTCGCCGGCCACGGCCTGTCGGGCGAGCCCCCGCGCAACATCACGCGCGAGCGCGGCATGTACAGCCTGATGCGCCGCGGCCAGGCGAGCGCCGCGTGCACCGGCCAGCACGGCCGCCCCGACCTCCCGCGCGTCGCGACCTACGTGTTCTCCGGCGGCGGCAAGGACGTGCTGTGGCTCGAGCGCTGGGACCACGACGTCGTGCTCGGCGAGGGCCGCACGATCGAGGCCCACGCGGTGAGCTTCCTGCCCGGGAGCTGAGGGGCGCAACCTGGGCCTGCAACCTGGGCCGCGAACGGTCGTCCGTTGGACATGCCGCGTCCCGCCCTTGCCATGCTCCCTGCGCAGCGCGTCGAACTCCAAGAGTACGTCGCCGAGCCCTTCGAGTCCCTACCCCGGTACGTCGACCTCGTCGATGCCGACGACGACGACGACTTCCGGTCCGCGCAGTCCATCGCCGCGCTGCTCGGCGGCGTGGTCCATTCGAGCGACATCGATCGCGACTACTACCCGTGCACGTTGGCCGTCGACGATCCCACCTCGGACGCGTTCTTCGCCGCGCTGGACGTCGCACGCGACGCCCGGGCGAGCGTGAGCGGCTGGGACAACCCGAAGCTCGAGGTGGTGCGCGCCGGAGACGGCCCCGACGAGCGCTCCGCGATTGCCCTCCTGTCACGGTTGGGCGACTTCGAGCTGACGAAGCTCGACGAGTACATCACCGAGACGGACCTCGCCGCGATGCGACGCGCCCTCGAGGCGCTCGGCGCCGTGGGACCGATCGTCGGCGTGCAGCTGTGCACCGATGACGGCGCGAGCAAGGTCGTGCTCACCTTGGCGAAGCGGCGGCCGGGGATGCACGTGGGCGTGATGACCGTGCTCGTCGAGACCTGACGGTTCGCGGGCCGCCGGAGCCGCCGCCGGTTCAGCGCGGCCAGCCGATGAGGTACGTGACCGCGGGTCCGCGCCCGCGCAACGTGCCGGCCTCCCATCGGTACCCGGGCGCGGCGGCGCGGCCGAGCGCGAGCAACTCGGGGACCGTGTACGACCGCAGGCTCGACACGACGCCGTCCCAGAGATTGCACAGCGGTGCCAGCGGCAGCACGTACGTGAGCAGCAGCCGCGCGGCCACCCACGGGCGGATCCACGGCGCCATGACGAACATCGTCCACGGTACGACGAGCGCTGCGAGGAGGCTCGTCCACGAGCGCGCCGTGAACTCGAACACCCCCGATCGGCGCCCCCGCGGCCGCGGCGTCCGCGAGGACCCGTTGCGCGGACGCGGGATCGAGGTGGTGGAACGCGGTGAAGATCGTACGCACGCCGACGAGCTCGCGCGGCACGGCGCCCGCGTCGATCGGCGTCTCGCAGTAGCGCACGCGGGGGTCACCGAGCGCGGCGACGCGCAGGATGGCGGCTGCGTTGGGCTGGCGATCGGTGAGCGTGACGCGGACGTCCCCGGCGAGGCCCTCGCGCAGGCGCGGCCAAGGCCCCGCGCCGCCGGAGCACAGGTCGACGACGTGCCGGGTCTGCGCGCGCGCCAGGAGGCCGGCGACGAGCGGCGACGCCTTGGCGTAGAGCCCCATGCGTGCGATGCCGAAGGCGAGGCTGTCGGTCACGCAGTCGCGGATCGCCGCGGGCCACCATGGCAGATCACCGAACTCGAACAGGTGCACGCGTCGCACGGGCTCACGCCTCCCCGCGCAGCAGCAGCGCGGCCGCGCGTCGACCCGACAGCATGGCCGCATTCGCGTGCTCCCCCGGGGCGCCGATGCCGTTGCCGACGCGCAGCAGGCCGGTGCTGGGATCGCGCGTCGGCAGCGGGCCCGGGGCATCGCACCGCGGGCTCGCGAGCTCGCTGCGCAGGCCGTGCCGCTGGACATACGCGTCGGGGTCGAGCATCGCGGCGACCCGCACCGCCGCCTCGAAGCCGGGCCGCACGCGATCGAGGCCGCTGACGATGCGGCCGAGCATCGATCGCCGCATCGGCTCGGGGAACGTCCCGACCCCGCGCGGCGCGAGGAAGTACGCGGTGACGGTGGTCGCGTCCGCGTCCGTGTGATCGCGGAAGCCGTGGAAGCCGAAGTCGACGGGCCACTGCCCGGCGTCGAGCTCGGCGAGCCAGTCGGGGGCGCCGCCGGGCATCACGATGCTCGTGCGCACGGGCCCCCAGTCGAAGTCGCCGCCGAGCACGAACAGGCACTGCACGGCGGCGAGCCCGGCGGGCTCGGTCGCCGTCGCGCGCTCGGTCGGGGGCAGGCTCGAGATCACCGCGCGGGCGTGAACATCGTTGCCCCCGGATGTCCGGACGAGCCAGCCCTCGCCGTCGCGATCGATGGCCGCGCCGCCGACGTCGGTATGCACCTCGCCGCCCTGCGCGTGCAAGCGCCGCAAGAGCGCGTCGACGATCGCCTGGACCCCGTCGACGGGCACCACGGTGCGATCGTGGCCGTAGGCGTTGGCCTTCGCGAAGTCCGCGGCGAGATCGTCGGTGCGCCAGCGGTGCAGCGGCGTGCCGATCGCGTACGCGATGAGCCCGACCAGGCCCGCGATCGCGGGGTCGCGGACGTGCTGTTCGATCAACGCGCCGACCGTCGGCGCCCGCCGGGCCCGCACGCCCCGCACGAGACGCACGAGCCCCGGGGCGTGGCGCAGCGCGAAGCCGATCGTGCCCAGGGTGGTGGCGTTGCCGATCCGCGCGTCGCCGAGGTGAATGTCGACGGTGCTCGGCACGAAGGCAACCGGCGCGCCGAGTTCCTGGAGGTCGGCGATGATGCGGCGGCCGAAGTCGTTGCAGCCGACGGTGAAGCGGCGATCGGCGTGGACGAACTGTCCGCAGCGCCCGCCCGCGACCGCCCGCCGCTCGAGCACCCGCACGCACCGCCCGGCGTTCGCGAGCTCGACCGCCGCGGTGAGCCCCGCCAGCCCGGCGCCGATGACCACGACGTCGCCGCTCACGCGCGCACCTCGGCCCGCGCGGTCGCGAGGCGGGTCACGAACTCGGCGAGCTCGACCGCCTGGAAGTCGTCCGGTGCCCGGACCCATGCGACGTTGTCGATCGTGCGCGTGCCGAAGCGATCCTTCTCGTAGTCGGCGCCCATGCCGAGGTGCACGCGCGTGAACCCGTGCTCGCCGGCGAATCGGATGACCTGCCACAGCAGCTGGCGGTACGGACTGATGCGACTGCCTCCGAACGGGCGGTAGTCGACGCCGCAGACGAGCGGGCGCAGGTCGGTTCCCGCGCGGTGCAGGGCCGCCCACGCCACGATGGCGTCGCAGTGGCGGAGCACGGCGAACACCCATGCGCCGCTCGACAACAGCCCGCGCAGCATCGCGACCGTCAGGGGGAAGACGTTGATGTCGCGATTGCGGGCCGCGAGACCCAGGTAGGCCGCGTGCATCTGCGCGAGGAGTTCGTCGGGCACGTCGGTGCGGGCGTCCCAGAACTCGGTGGTGAACGCCGCGGCGTGTTGCTGGACCTGCTCGACGTGGCGGCGGCGTCGCGAACCCTCGCGCGAGGCCGCGAACGCCTCGGGGCCGCGCCAGTCGTCGAGCTCGAGCACGTGGCTCGCGGGGATCCGCATCGGCACGAAGTCGAGGCCCGGCAGCGCCGTCGCGAGGGGATGATCCACGGCGAGATCCCGCAGCACCAGCGTCGTCGCGCCATCGTCCGCCGCGACCCCCCGCATCGCGGCCACGATCGCCTCGGCGATCCCCGGGCGCGGCCCCAGCGGCAGGGCGAGGTGCGGACCCTCGGACACCATCGTGCCGAGGGACACGACGTGCGAGGTGAAGCGATACGGCTGGTCCGCGCGCGCGCGCTCGAGGGCGTGGCTCACCTCGGCGTGCATGAAGATGTCGTCCTTCACGAGGCACGTCGTCAGCGGCGCCGCAGCCACGAGGCGCTGCTCGACGTCACGGAGCTCCAGTGCTCGCACGCGCCAGCGCCACTCGGGCTGCGCATGATCGGGCCGGTGGACGGTCGCGACCGCCCGTAGGGTCGCGGCGTCGATGCAGCCGAGGCCCGAGACGGCGGCGTCCCACGACGCGGTGTCCCACGACGCGGCCTCCGGCGACGTCGCCTCCGGCACCGCGAGGGCGTCGGTGAGCGCCGCGACGTACTGCGGGCGCATCGTCGACGGTACGGGTTCGATGCGCGCCGTCCTCCGGGCCGGTCCGGCGAATCGCGGCAGCGCGTCGCGGAAGGCCTCGGCGATGTTCTCGCGACCGAGGCCGTGGGCCTCGAGCACCTGCGGCAGCCGAACGGCGAGGGATTGCGCGAGCGCATCGATCTCGGCCTCGGTGTGCAGCGACGAGATCGCGACGCGCAGCCCGCCCCTGCCCGACGGCACCGCCGGGAATCCCGAGACGTTGACGTGGAAGCCGTCGTCGCGCGCCGCCTCGGCGAGAGAGAACACCGCGTCGGCGCGGCCGATCGGGATGAACACGATCGGCGTCTCGTTCTCGATCGCCACCGGGACGTCGAGTTCGCGGCAGCGGCGGTTCAACTGCTGCACCCGATCGAACAGGCGCCGCTGGAGCACCGGCAACTCGGGCCCGAGGTGGATCCGCGCCGACGCGACCGCGGCCCCGAGATCCCCCGGACGCATCGGCCCCGAGAACGAGTAGGGTCCCCCGACCAGCCGCGCGTTCTCGGCGATCTGCGGATCCCGGAGCACCACGACGCCACCACCGACGCCGAAGGCCTTGGCGAGCGACGTCACCACCACCAGCCGTTCGTCGCCGGCGAACCGCGACAGGAAGTGCCCGCAGCCGTTCGCGCCGGCCCAGCTCATCCCGTGGGCGTCGTCGACGTACAGGCGCACGTTGGGCGCGATGGCGAGGATCTCGGCGTAGAACGAGGCCGGCAGGTAGTCGCCGTACATCGAGTAGACGCCGTCGGTCGCGAACCACACGGTGTCGTGGCGGCCCGCGAGGCGGGCGATGGTCTCGCGCACGCGATCGAGCTCGCCGTGGCGCACGACGACCTTGGTCGCGTTGCTGCGGGCACACTGCAGCGTGACCGCGTCGTCGACCGAGCGATGGGTCTGGTGGTCGATGACGATCGCGTCGCGCTCGGCGAGCAGCGCCGGCATCACCACCTGGTGCGCGATCGTCGAGCTCGGCAGCACGATGACGTGCGGCGCCCCGAAGACCCGCGGCAGCAACTCGCGCTCGAGCTCTTCGTACAGCGGGCACGACAGGTAGCCGCGGCTGTACGACGTCTGCGCGCCGAAGCGCCCATACGCCGCCTTGGCGCCCTCGACGAGGCGCGGGTCGAACTCGAGACCGAGGTACGAGCAGCTGCCGAAGCTCACGAGATCGCGGCCCGCGAGCCGCAATCGGCGTCCCGTGAACGTGTCGTCCTCGGCGACCTGGAAGTAGTGACCACGGCGGCGGCCCTGGTCGTGGATCTCGTACACGGCTTGGCGGAGCTTGCTGGCGTCCATGGGTTTGCCGAGCAGTGGCGGCTCGGCGGCCGAGCGTTCCCGACGCCAACGACAGTTCAGGGCGTCGCGGGAGCGCCCCGCCGAGCCACCGGCGGCGTCGCGAGCCCGAGGGCCGCCGCCATCGCGGCCGCGCTCGGCCGCCGCGGCCGCGACGGGATCCGTCGCCGTCGCCGCGAGCGACGTCAGCAGCGCGAGGGTCTCCGCGTCGGGGCCGGGACCGACGCGATCGAGCGCCGCGATCGCCGTCGAGAATTCCGCGGCCGCCTCGTCGCGGCGACCCAGACGCGCGAGCACCTCGCCGCGGTGCCGCGCGACCACCGGATCGAGGCCCGCGCGTGCGGACGCAGGGATCGCCGCCGCGATCGCGTCGATGCTCGCGAGCGCCTCGGCGGGTCGGCCTCGACGTGCCGTGGCGTTCGCGACCACGAGGCGCGACACGACCGAGGCCGGCTCGCCCGCGACGCCCTCCGGGTGGTGGCGCGCCACATGGGCGGCCGCGCCCTCGGCCCACCGCACCGCCTCGTCCAGCCGCCCCGCCGCGAGCAGGTGCTCGGCGAGGCTCGCGTCCCACGCGGCATTCGCCACGCCCGTGTCTCCGAACGCACGCGGCACGTGGGGTCGCAGCGCGAGCCGCAGCGCGATCGCGGTCTCGTGGCGCCCCTTCGCGCCGGCGACGTGGGACAGCGCCTCCCCGGCGTGGGCGATGGCCGAGTCGTCCGCGACCTCTCGAGCGATCTCGAGTGCCGCGGTCGCCTCGGCCTGGGCCTCGTCGAGCTGACCGAGCTCGACCTGCAGCCAGGCCCGCGACGCGCGGCTCCACGCGACCCACGACGAGCGGGCCCCGAACAGTCGCGTGTCGAGCTCGACCAGCCGACTCTTGACCACCAGCGCATCGTCGTTCCGCCCGGCGTAGGAGTAGGCGTCGGCGAGGTTGGACAGCGCCGCCTCGGTGGGCTTGGTGTCGACGCCGAAGTACGCCTCGGACTCGCGCACGACCTGCTCGCCGAGCTCGATCGCCCGCGCGGTCCGGCCGATCTTGGCCAGGGAGAAGATCGCTGGCGACGTGATGTACAGCCGCGCCCGTCGCCCCAGCTCGCCCGCGAGCGCAGATTCGACGAGGTCCACGACCGCCCGGTGGTCGTCGGCGTACACCAGCGCCTCGACCCGAGCGACCAACGCGGAGTCGCGCAGTCGATCGGCCTCGGCCGTCCCCTCGAGCGCGCCCTCGGCGAGGTCGAGCCAGCGCAGCGAGTCCTTGCTGCCGTCGACGGCACCGACGGTGGCCCCGACCGCGATCATCGCCTCGGCGATGAGCGCCCGATCACCGCTGGCGACCGCGAGGCGTGCGCTTGGGATGAAGTGCTGCTCGAGCGATGCCCGCGCGTCGACCAGCCCCAGCGCCTGGCCCAGCGTCAGCTGGACCTGGGCCCCGAGGTGCGGGTGACGCGTCGGATCCACGGCCTCGAGGACCCCGCGATCGAGTTCGTCGAGGCCGACGACCTGACCCGCAGCGACGCGGGCCCGGACGCGCGCGACCTCGGCGAACGCGGCGTCGTAGGCCGCGCGATCGATCGCGGCGATCTCATCCTCGGCGGCGAGCGCCTCGGGATCTTCGCACCGGGCGATGCTCGGCAGCCGCGCGAGCACGTCGCGCGTGGTGGCGATGGTGCGGCGGTCGACCGCGATGAACGCATCGATCGTCGCGTCGATGGACACCCGCGCGTACTCGAGGCAGTCCGCGCTCGCGTCCGCCCGCGCCGCGCTCTGCGGCCCGCGCCCGTGGCTCGCCTCGCACGCGACGCGACGCGCCGCCGCCCAGTCCCGTGACCACTCGCCCAGGGCCTGGTCGACCTCGCCGAAGAACTCGGCCGCGGGCGCCTCATCCGTCGCCACGTACGCGGCCTCGACCGCGGCGCGCCGCGGGCCCGACCAGAGGGCCTCCGCGGTGGGCAGCGATGCGCACGGCGACGGGCCCGCGAGCGCCCACGCGCCGCCGAGGCCCGCGACGGCGCCCATCACCACCAGCGCGGTGCGGCGACGCGCCGTGTGTCGCCGACGATCGAGCGCGACCAGCAGCGCGTCCATGCTCGGGAAGCGGGCGCCCGGATCACTCGCGAGCCCGCGGACCAACGCCGCCCGGATCCACCGCGGCACCAGCCGTGCCGCGCTCGCCGGCATGCGCCGCGCGAGCTCTGCCCGCTCGGCGTCGAGCGCCGACACCCCCGGCCGCGAGCCGACCAACCCCTCGAACAGCGCGACGCAGAACGCGTACTGATCGGCCCGCGCATCGGCGTCGCCGCGGAACTGCTCCGGCGCCATGTAGGCCGGCGTGCCGCCGCCGGCCAGCGTCAGGCTCGTCTGCCCGTGCGACGACGGGGCGTGCGGCTCGGACGGCGCGGTCCGTGTGCTCCCGGCGAGGCCGAAGTCCGCGACCGCGATCCGACCATCGCTCGCCAGCAGCACGTTGGCCGGTTTGAAGTCGCGGTGCACCAGGCCCGCGGCGTGGGCGGCCACCAGGCCCGCGCCGGCGTCGACGAACTTGCCCAGCGTCGCCCAGACATCCGCCCGGGTGCGTACCGGATGCTCGTCGATCCACTGCGCGAGGCTGCCGCCGTCGAAGTACTCCATCGCCAGGAACACCTCGCCCTCGTGCACGCCACTCTCGAAGATCGTGACGACCCGCGGGTGGACGAGCTTGGCGAGCGCCCTCGCCTCGCGGAGCAGGCTCGCGGTGTGGACGTCGCGACGGCCCGCCCGGACCAGCTTCACCGCAACGGTGCGCCCGAGCTGCGGATCGTTCGCCGCGAACACATCCCCCATCGCGCCCGATCCGACGCGTCGCAGGACCTCGAATCGGCCGATGCGCACCGGGGTTGCCGGCGCGTCGAAGAGCTCGCCCTCGAGCGCGGCCCGCATGAGCCGCGTGTCGACCCCCGCGCCCCCGGGCGGAGGCGGCAGCGATGGCAACTCGGTGGAGTTCGGGGTCATGGCGCCGGGGAGGGTCGAGGGGCCCCTCTCGGGAGTGTGGCGCGCCGTCGGTGCGGCGTTCCCGTCGCGGAGCGAGGGCTCGCGGGCCCACGCGACCGGGCCCTCACAGCACGAGCGCCGTCTGGGTGAGCGAGGCCTCGAGCTCGTCGCTGCCGACCTCGCGCCCGGCGTCCAGCTCCGTCAGTCGGGCGCGCAGGGCCTCGCGCGCCCGGTGCAGCCGCGTCCGCACGGTGCCTGGCGCGATCTCCAGCACGGCGGCGATCTCCGCCGCGTCGAGCTGCTCCCAGTAGTGCAGCTCGAGGGTGATCTGGAAGTCGACCGGGATGCTCTGCATGGCCGCGAGGATCCGCTCGTGCGCCTGTTGATTCGCCGCGAACGCCGACGGCGACAGCCCGAGATCGATGACCGAGGACACCGTCAGATCGACCTCGGCCTGATCGAGCTTGCGGTGCTTGCGGCGGATGTGGTGGCACAGCTCGCGCCGGGCGATCGTGAACAGGAACGTGCGAAAGCTCGAATCCCCGCGGAACGTCGGCGACGACCGCACGGTCTCGAGCAACGTGCGCTGGATCAGATCCTGCCCGTCGTCGGGCCCGACCTTGTTGCGGAAGAACCGACGCAGTGACGGGAAGTGACGCGCGAACAGATCGTTGCCCGCCGCCTTGTCGCCCCCGTGCCAACGCCGCAGCAGCTGGAGATCGTCGTCCACCGCGGGGTCGAGGCTACCATCGATCTCGGCTCCTTTTCTCGTCGGCGGCCCGATCGCGAGAGCATCCTCACCGCCATGCTCCAGTCCCGTGCGGCGACCGACGTCGGCGCGGTCCGTCGTCTCGATCCGTGCCCGCTCGACGACGTCTCGTCCCCGCCCTGCTCTTCGCCGGGAGCCTGCCCGCCTGCAACGACAGCCACGATGACGCCGTCGCCTCGGGCACCGACGGCGTCGACGGCTCGGGCGGCGCCACGTCGAGCGCGACCACGACCGACGGGTCGGCCGACACGACCGCGGGCGACGGCGCGGGCGAGGACGGCGACGACTGCGGCTGGATCCCCGACGGCTCGCCGTCGGCGCTCTCCTTCGGCTGGGTGACCGACCTCGCCGTCACCGACCTCGACGGCGACGGCCTGCTCGATCTGCTCGTATGCCGTGCGAGCTCCGAGGTCCCCGGCGCGCTCTCGGTGTCGATGGGTGTCGCCCCCGGCGAGTTCGGGCCCCCGACCGACTACACCGAGCTGGGGCCGATCAGCTCGAGGTCGGCGACTTCGACGGCGACGCGATCCCCGACGTCCTCGTGGTGGGCTACATCGAGCGGGCGACCCTCCTGCTCGGCCAGGGCGATGGCGGGTTGGTCGTCGCCGGCGACACCCCGGTGGGCAGCACCAATTGCTCCGACCTGGCCGTCGCCGATCTCGACGGCGACGGGAACCTCGATTTCGCCACCACCTGCGAATCGCAGCAGACGACCACGGACGACAACGAGCAGGCGACCGCCTTCCTCGGTGCCGGCGACGGGACATTCACCCATTTCGCCACCCTCAGAATGACCGAGCCCCGCGGCCTCGCGCTCGCCGATCTCGACGGCGACGATCGCCCCGAGCTGCTCGCGACGTCCTTCTCCCCCCAGGGCGACGACCGATTTCTCGCGTATCACAACACCGGCGCCGGCTTCGAGCTCGCGAGCTCGTTCCCCTTCGCGTGGGGCGGCGATGTGACGGCGGCGGATCTCGACGGCGACGGCGATCTCGACGTCCTCGCGGCGCAGGAGTGGGAGCCCGAGCTGCTCGGGGCCCTGGCGATGTACCGCAACGATGCGGGCACCCTGGTGGAGGCCGCGGTGATGGATCTCGATGGTTCCCCGCTGACGGTGGAGACCGCCGACGTCGACGGCGACGGCAACCTCGACTATGCCGTCGTCGGCAACGACGGCCTGCTGCAGATCGGGCGGGGCGACGGCGAGGGAGGATTCACCGCGGCCGAGGTCTTCGGCACCGGCTCGGGCCAATGGACCGTAGCGCTACCCGACGTCGACGCCGATGGTGCCGTGGATCTGGTCTACGCGAGCGCGCGCGGGGTCACGGTGCGCGCCAGCGGCAGCGATGGATTCGCGCCGCCGTCGACGATCGAGTCCGCGGCGAATCCCTTCGCCGTCGACCTCGCGGATCACGACGGCGACGGTGCGCTCGATCTCCTGATCGCGTCGGAGACGACGCTCGAGCTCCGCCGCGGGGATGCCCAGGGTGGGTTCACCCATCGTTGGACCGGCGAGGCGCCGACCGACATGCTGGGCATGGCGAGCGCCGACGTCGACGGCGACGGCCGGATCGACCTCGCGATCGCGGCCACCTCGGGGCTCTCGCTGCGCCGGGGCGACGGCGAGGGCGGCTTCGCCGACCCGATGGTCCTCGACACGTCGGTGCTGACCGGTGCGCCGCGCGTGGCCGACGTCGACGGCGATGGTGCGGCGGACGTCGTGGCCGTGCGCGACGGCGGGATCGTGGTCGCGGCGGGCGGCGGCGTGCAATCGTACTCCGTGGATTCGATCACGGTGCGTGCGGTCGCATTGGGCGACCTCGACGGCGACGGCGCCACGGATTATGCGATCGCGGGCGGCCAGAATCTCCACATCCTGCCCGGCGACGGGGCCGGTGGCGTCGGCGCTGCGGTGAATCTGCCCTTCGACGGCGGCCTGGCGCGGGTCGTGCTCGCCGATCTCGACGGCGACGGCGATCTGGACGCAGTGGGCAATGGCCACACCCACGCCGCCGGGGTGATCTTCGGCGGCCTGGCATGGTTCGACAACGACGGAGGTCAGCTGCAGGCGCCCGAGTTCACCCCGCCGGCGGGTATGGAGGTGGGAGCATTGGTGGTCACGGATCTCGATCGCGACGGTCGAGACGACATCGTGACCGTCGAGGACGCGAACATGTCGATGAGCGTGTATCGCGGTATCGACGGCCCGGGATTGGCGTATGCGGGGACATTCGCGATCACGGGGATCGAGGTTTCGGATTGGCTGCGGGGGCGGGACGCTGGAATCGCGGCCGGCGACGCGGACGGGGATGGGTTGGTGGATCTGGCGTTTGCGGATCTGGGGCGGGATCGGGTGGTGTGGATGCGCGGGGACGTGGGGGTTGGGGGGTGCGTTCCGGAGGGGTGAACCACGCGGGGTGCGGGCGCGGCGGCGGTCGTCGTGGTCGCCGCGTGCACCGTGGGGACATTGACGGCCGGCGTGGGGCGACGCCAGACTCGTCGTGCCACCACGCCCTCGCCGCCGACACCATGGAGTGGAACCGCCGCACCGTCCGCCTGGACACCACCGACGTCATCGTGGTACCGCGGAGCAGCGTGGTGCCGGCCAGTCGGGCGCATGCCGAGGCGCTCGTCGACGACGCCCTCGCCGACGCCGAGGCGCGGGCAACGATCGCCGCGTGGCTCGGGGTCCCCGTCGACGACATCGACGAACTCCGTGCGCGGGCGGTCGCGGTGCTCGCCGACGGGCGCTGGCGGGCGGTCGAGCTCGAGCGGGCGCCGGATCGTCCGCGGCCCGAGGATCCGCGGACCGATCCGGTGACACCGAAGGATCCGGACCGCCCACGGCCGGATCGGCCGACGTGGATCGCGATCACGGTCGTCGACGAGGACGGCCGCGGCTATTCGGGCAGCACGTGGACGCTCACGACGCCGGACGGCGACGATCGCCGCGTCCGACTCGACGAGCGCTCGACGTGGCGCGCGGACGACGTGCCGAGCACCGGCACCGCGCACCTGCGGTTCGTCGGCCACCCGGATCCCGGCGCGACGCTGCCCGGCTTCGCTGGCCTGGGCCCCGAAGACGCGTGGATCGAGGACCGCGAGGGCGGCAACGTCCCGCTGACCACCGGCCGCGCCCACACCGTCGTCGTCGTCCGCGGACGCACCGAGATCGTCCTGCTCGACGACGCGGGCCGTCCAGAGGTCGACGAGTGGTGCGAGCTGACGTTGGTCGATCGTCGGCAGGTCCGCCGCACCGATGCGCAGGGCGCCGTCGTCCTCTGGCATCCTCGCGCGATGCAGGCCACGCTGGAGGTGCGCTTCGTGCTGCTCGCGACCGAGGCCGTCTCGCTCGAGCGCTCCGTCCCGCTCGCGCAGGAGGCGGGCGCTTGAGCCGATCGATCCGCCTGCGGACGGCGTCGGGCCGCGAGATCCTCCTGGTCCCCGAGACCGCGCTACGCGATCCGGATTCGGCCCGCCACCGCTCGCTCCGCACTCGGCTCGACGACGACCCCTTCGGTCGCCTCGCGCTCGCGGACGCGCGCGAGGATTCGTGGGCGACCTCGTCGTCGGATGTCGTGGTGATCGACCTGGGGAGCGCGCCGATGCCGGGTCGACCGATGCTGTACTCGCGTGATGTGATCGTCGACTGGGATTCGATTCCGATGCTCTCGGATCTCATCGGACCGCGGACCGAGCCGGTGGGCCCGTCGGTTCCGGTCTTCCAGGACCCGATGGACGCGTGGCTGTCGTTCGAGGTCGTCGACGAGCGCGGCGTGCCGGCGGATGGGCGCTACGTGTGTTCGATCGACGGCGATGTGAACGACGGTCCGCTGGACCGCACGTCCCATGCATTCCGCGAGCTCTCGACCTCCGCGCGGGGGCGGCTGCGGATCGTGGATCTGCGTTGGCCCGCGTGGCCGTTCGAGGGTCCGACGCCGGAGGGGCCGACGCCGGAGGGACCGAGCGAGCCCGAGGTGGATCCGGAGATCCCCGCCACGCGCGGCACCTCGTTCGAAGTGGTCGACGAGGATGGCGTCGCGCTCGTCGGCGGCTATCGGGTCGGAGACGACACGGGGGAGCGCGAGGGCTCGTTCGGTGGGGTCATTCGCGTGGAGACGTCGGGAACGGCACGGCTGCGGCTGTCCGTCGCGGGGCCGACGACAACCGGGGGCTCTCGGTGATCACCGCAGAGTGCAGCGTGGCATCGAGCCCGGGACCAAGGGGACACTGGGCATCGCCGCGCCGTGGCGGCATCCTTCGATCACGGCCACATGCCGCGACGCGTCGCGCGTGAGGACAGCCCATGCGAACTCTCCACGTCGACGCCGATCTCCGCGGTGAAGTCCCTGAACTCGATCTCGCGCTCGACGAGCACAACCGGATCGTGGTGAGGCGCCCGGTGCTCT
This sequence comes from Nannocystaceae bacterium, assembly GCA_044344875.1. Classification (GTDB taxonomy): domain Bacteria; phylum Myxococcota_A; class Polyangia; order Nannocystales; family Nannocystaceae; genus Xiheibacterium. Next base: position 5,395 of record JBIJCC010000014.1, on the reverse strand, counting down.
GGCGCCCGCACGACGGATTGCTGGAAGCGTGGCCAAGATCCGCGGTCGCAGTGCCCGCCCCGTGGACGTCCGGGCGTCATCCGATTCCGTTGCTGTTGCACGCCGTGCACCGCGCGCTCGACCTCGACCACGCCTGCGTGATCGTAGCCGGGTGGACCGCCGCGTCTGGCGAATCGCCCCCGACCGCCGGGCACCGAGCGCGCGCGACCGAGGCATTGGTCCATGGCGACGCCGCGACATGGGTGAGCATCGCCGCCGAGCACGGAAGCCTCGCGGACGTGCTGGCGTACCTCGACCACCTCCACCGTCGCTGCGCCATGCCCTGCCCGGTCGAGACGATCAGCCCGGAGCCGAGCGAGGCGAGCGAGGCGTCGATCGCCGCGTTCCAGGCCCACTACAACGCACAGTTCTCGGCAGCGATCGACATCGATGGGGTCTGCGGCGAGCAGACGCTCGACGCCGTGTTCGCGGTGCTGCGGTTCGAGTGGGAGCGCTGGTGCGTCAAGTACGGCCTGTCCGAGGCGCAGATCGGCGCCATCGCGTTCGAGTTCCTCGACGCGGGAGGTCTCGATCGGACCCTGGCCGCGGCGCCGACCGAGTCGGACGGTGGAATCGATGTGCTCGTGCTCGAGAAGGCCTCGCTCGGGGGCAGGGCCTTGGATGCGGCCGAGTTGTACGGAAGCGCGATCGCGAGGTTGGAGCCCTTCGAGGTCGCGGCCGAGCCGGGTGGCTGGAGCACCGGGCCGTACACCGTCATCACGGACGTGGTGCGGGGCGAGGAGATGTTGCCGGAGATCTACAACCTTCGTGCGGTCGATGGCTCATACGCGCAGAGCAAGATCTTGCCGGACGAAGGCGTCGACAACGGCTTTCTCGAGCTGCGATTCATCGATGTACCGTGCGACAAGCGGTATCGGCTCGACGTCGAGATCGTCGGGGTGGGGATCTACGAGATCTTTGCGGACCTCGCCTACGGTGAGCTCCATGCCTTCGCGCGGTCGTGCGGAAAACAGGAGGGCTGAGACATGGCTGACCCCTTGCGAACCGTGGTGCGTCGCGCCGACCTCGAGGCCAAGCCCGACAACGCGGACGACGTCCTGCCAGGACGAACACTCCCGCCGAGCGGGCCTGCCGACCCCAAGCAACGGGTGGGGAACGGGCTGCGGCGCCCCGAACCCTACGTCGATCTTCGGCGCTCGCCGAACCTGACCGGCTTCTACTTCGAGGACAAGGGCCGCTATCGACTCCTGGTCAACCACGCTGGGCCACACCTGGAGGCGCTCCTGACGCTGGTCACCATCGATCATCGCTACCACGAGGTTGCGAAGTCACCGGCGAAAGACAAGCGGATCCCGATCGACTGGGGGGTCTGCGACGGCCAGCTGAAGGGTGGCAAGAACCGCCCCATCGCGTTTCGCATCGCGGGGGACCACAGCTTCGACGGCACGTATCGGCTCTACGTCCCTTCGTGGATCGGCGAATACGACCGCCGGAAGTACCAAGAGCGGTCGGAGGTCGGGTACCTCGAGGTCACCGGCGACGACGCCGTCCGGCTGACGCTGACCGAGACGTTCCGCGGACGCTGGCCCGAGCACGGATCGCTGGCGGAATCCACCGCGACGCGGGTCGATCGAGCGCCGGTGCTGCTGGACCGATACATGACCCACGCGTCCGTGCCATGGGAAGTCCGCACGAGAGTGTGGTTCCCTTCGACGCCGGTCCAACGCAGAGCGATGCCCTCGATGGCGTGGCGCGTGCTGCTCCATACGGTCGCCGTCGACGAGCACATGCGACCGAGCAAGGGCGGAACAGAGATGACCCTGCACCAGCTCCTCCTGGAGTCTCGGCGCTTGGGCACCGACATGCTCGAGAACATCCGTCGCAACAACATCGCCGATTCCGTGAATCTGATCATCAAGGACGTGTTCGAGCGTCCCGCAGGGATGCCCGTCACTGCCGGTGGGTTCGGGGCGTCGCACGCCGACGAGATGCGCAAGCTCGTGTACCGTGCGCTGAATGGCGCCCATGTGGTGGCATCGGATGGGTATCCGCGCGAGAACATGGCCACCGTACTCCAGCGCATGCTCGACCAGGTCGAGAGCGAACGCACCGACCTGCGCGCGATCGAGAAGTACCTCGGCGTCGGCGCCCGTGGGGCACGACACCACATCCTCAATGTGAAGTTCACCGCATTCAAGATCGCTGAAGTCGACAAGAAGTTCGAGAAGCTCGAGAAGCAGACGCGGGAGAAGTTCGAGAAGGTGTGGAAGCAGGCCAAGGAGGGTCGGCTGCAGCGCTACATGAAGTTCTTGCCGGTCAGCAAGTACGTTGGCGTGCTGAGCGTCGAGTACAAGCCCCCGTACGGTCAGTTCCCGCCCGTCCCGGCGTGGACGGCCGAGTACGGCATGTTCCTCGGCGGCTTCGACGTGTCCGGGTCCGCCGGCGGAAAACCCGACCTCGAGATCGAGGGGATGGGCCTGTGCTTTTCCGCATCGCCGCCACGGCCCCAGCAGCTCGTGGGGACGGTCGGCTACTTCCGTGGCGATGTGTTTGCCGGCCTTCCTGGGGGCCAGATCGACTTCCAACTCGGCGGCGGCAAGGCGGGGCTCCTGATGTACGGAGACGGTTCGCCCGGCGCAGGGATGCACCTGCTGATCGACGGCGAGCTCGCCGACACGAACACCGGAGCCGGGGCCGGCATCGACTCGACCCTCGGTGTTGCCTGGCTGCTCTCGGCGACCGGCGGCGGTGACATCGAGTGGATCCCCGACGAGGTCCCCCCGATCGAGTTCTCCGACTACTGGGCCAAGCACATCGGCGAGCTCGCCGTCTTCTTCCCGATCAACGGCGCGCGCCTCCCGATCCCGACCGCGCGCGAGGAGGACCTCATGCGGGAGTACGGCAGGCTCTCGGTCCGACAGGCGCTGGAGGCCTTCGCGGCGTGCGAGCTGCCGCTGCTGATGCATCCGATGGCGACGATCCAGTTGGAGGGGCACGCGGATCGGCCGGACGACGAGATTCGCAACAAGGAACTCTCGGAGAACCGGGCGACGAGTGTCGGGTCCTACCTGGAGGGCCTTCTCGGCCGGGAGCTCGCGAAGCGGGTCCGGATCGTAGGTCTCGGGGAGCCCATGGAGGTCGACGGGGACGCGTTCGACCAGAACTACCGCCGCGTCGACCTCCGCGTGGACCTTCGGGGGCCGAGTTCCAGCGGCGGGTCGGAGCCGCCGCCGGTCGGCGCAGTGCAGCTCGAACTGCGGCAGTCATCGTTGAAGTGACTGGTGCGGGGGACCGCCTAGAAGTCTCGGACTTCGACGACGCTCTTCCCGCTACGCCGCTGGTGCATGACCACATGGCGGCTCGGAAGGTCGACCCACGCGCGTGCCTGCCAATCGCCCTGCGCGGCGGGTAGATGCCAGCGGATACGATTCTCGGTATCGATGAGTTCGGTAGAGCGCGCGCGCTCCGCAGCGTCTTCGCAGGTCAGCATCACGAACGGACCCTGCTGCGCTTCTTCACCGAGCATGGCGCAGCGCGTCCGGGCCACGAGAACCCCCTCCGCCACGTTTGGGTACGCGGCGAAAACGTCGCCTGGAGCTGCTACCGGTGTCACTACGTGCACTGGACTCGGTGTACGCAGCGGGAAGTGGTCGAGGTCCGGCGTTGACAGCATGACCCTGTCATCCAGATCGAGCCACCCCTCGCCTGCCAGCTCGCCCGTGACCGGATCGTACCGCATCACCGACCGGTGCGCTCGATTTCTGGCCCAGTCCAGATGGTCCCGCCCGCGGTCGCGCACGATCTCCAGCGCGTCAGGCGACCACAGCAACTCATACCCCTGCGTCGGACACTCGAACAGCACCCGGGGCGGGTCGAACGTCGAGCCCGCGATCGCGAACTCCGAGTACGCGCCGAGACAGTGCTCGGTGATGTCGAGGTGCTGCACGTGCTTGGTCTCGAGGTTGTACAGCACCGGGTTGCGCTCGATCTTCCCGACGCGCCAGCCGCCGGCGAGCGCGAGCACGTAGTCGGCGCACGCGTAGCTGCCGTCACTGCGCAGCTCCAGTCGGTTGCAGCCATCCTCGTACGCCTCGTTGAACACGATCGGGTCGACGGCGCGCGGGTCAGAGACGGAGGGGAGCTCGATCTGGGTCATCCGAGGCCGATCGCGCGCGCCAGCGTCCGTGGCGAAGTGCGCGGGATTGGTGACGGAGAACGGCAGCACCCGATCCGGCTTCGGCGGTGGCGAGCGCAGGTCCTCCCAGTGGGCATACCGCGTGGGGGCGTCCAACTCGCGCGGGTCGTGGGCGAAGACCCAGCCATCGCCTCGACCGGGATTGACGACGACCTGGGTCGTCGTGGGATCGAGATGCTCGTAGAGGCGGATGAGCAGCCCGTCCGAAGCGTGCAGCAGCGCCGGATGGCCGACACCGAGGATGTCGATCGTGACCCACGCGAGTCCGAGATTCGGCGCCTGCCAGTTACTCGCCCGCCAGAACTTCGCGATCGAGCCGCGGTCGAGATCGACCAGATGCGTCTCGAGCGTCTTCGACTCATACTCGGCGGTCTCCTTGATCGCCACCAAGATCCGCCCCGGCGCCAAGGGTCCGTTGCCGACGAAGGTGAGGTGCGGCGCGGAGAAGACCGAGCGCGGCACGCCCGGCTTGCGGATGTCGAAACCCTTGCCCCCCGTCGGCAGCTCGAGCGTGATCTCCCGGATCGGCGTCATGTCGCGCGGGCCGAGCGTGGTCTCGCGGCTGGGATCGGCGATCGGTCCAAACGCCCTCGGTGGGGCCTCCGGCTGGGGCGTGACCTCCGGCTGCGTCGCCACGGGGCGCTCGGTGCGGTCGCATCCCAAGAACGCGAGCATCGTCGACGCGAGCCCGAGCGCTGCCCCCCAGGGCGAGCGGCGTTCGGACGACCGCGGCTGCACACGCGATCCAGGGTTGGGCGAGCCAGACATCCGTGTGCGTACCGCGAGGGCTATGACCGAATCTGCGTGGGTCTGCGGCGCCCGTCAATGTCCCGGACGGACATGCCCACGCGGCGCAGCAGGCTCGTCATCGCCGCCGTGGCGGGCCCGCTCCTAGGGCCCTGCCCGCGCATCCACGAGCATCCGTCACCGTGCACCTCGGCGTGCGTCGGCGATCAGCGCCTCGAGCATGCGCTCGATCTCCGTGTCGACGCCGGCCTGGAGGCGCGGGAATCTGCGCGCGAGTCGGGAACTCGGCGTGAGGCCCGTGCGCGCTGTCGAGGGGGGCGGGAGGTCGCCCTCTGTGCCAACGTAGTGTGAGACAGTCAGTTCTCGATATCTCAGTGCCGAGTGGCGGAGAACGATCGCCTCACCTTGCCCAAGCCATCCTCAACCAAGACTCTACGTCCTGCGCGCGTCGCA
>JBIJCC010000219.1:0-4429 GCA_044344875.1 Nannocystaceae bacterium | reverse complement strand
TCGACACCGAGGCCGTCGCCCTCGCTGAGGCAGCCGCACCTGCCTGCATCGCTACTTAGAATTCCCTTCTCCCCTGTCTCAAAGTCGTTGACACGTTCCGGCTCGCCTCCATGGCGCAGGTCCAAAGCCTCGCGCTCACGCCGGACGAAGACGGGCTCCTCATTGCACAGAGCAACGGCAGCAATCGGTCGTTCCTGCGTTTGCTGACACATGACGGAGAGCTACTGCACATCGCAGGCACGCCGGAGCCGAGCTACCTCCAGCCGGTCTACCAGTTGCGGCCGAGTGTGCCGTGCCCGGTCGGCTGCAACAGCCCTGTTGCGGCGATCGGGCCACAGCATCCCTTCGACACGATGCCGGGACTCGCCCCGTTCTTCGAGGATTCCGAAGACCCGGCCGCGACGCATCATGTGCGGGCGGAGTGGAGTGAGTTCAACGGACTGTTCGCGGTGGCGGCCCACCGCGATCGGATCCACATCGGAGGGAATCACATCGGCGCGCAAGGGGGCATTCGCGTGATCGAGGGCCTTCGCGGCGGTCCAATCTACGCGTTTCGGGCAGGGTACGCGATCCCCGAGGAGCCGCCATATCCGTGCGGTAGCGGTGGTTGCAGCTGGCAGCCGACAACGGACATGCCGCTCGAGACGGTGAACTCGCTCCACGTCGACGACGACGGTGCGTTCTTCACGACCTCCAGCAGTGCGCCACGACTCGCGCGTGCGCAGGACGACCTTGCATCGCCCATCGAGACCATTCTCGGTGGTCCGGACGCAGGAACGCTGATGTGCGCGACCGGTGACTGCGACGGGACCGACGATGTCATCCTCGGCCGCGACCTCCGCATCGGTGTGTCGCGCGTCGCGCGTGGACCCGACGGTTCGCTCTACGTCGCCGACGCTCAGCGAGGCCTCGTGTACCGCGTCGCGCGTGCGGTCCCGCCGATGTACGTGTCTTCCTGGCTGAACAGCGAGGACGGGTCGGAGGTCTACCGCTTCGACGACGAGGGCCGGCACCTCGAGACGCGGGACTCGCGGACGCACGAGCTAGTCTGGAGCTTCCAGTACGACGAGGACGGATTCCTCGTCGGGATCACCGACCGGTTCGGCGACACCACGACGATCGCGCGCGGCCCGACCGGGCAAGCGACGTCCATCGTGGGCCCCGACCAGCAGACGACGCTGCTCGGTTACGACGCCAACGGCTACCTCGACTCGATCACGGACCCAACCGGCGCTGCGACTGAGTTCGTGTACACGGATCGGGGACTGATGCGGTCGATGTCCGACTCCGACTCGACGTCGGAGTTCGACTATGACGGCAGGGGGCATCTGACGAACGACGCTGCGGTGATCGCTTACGCGGGCTCACTCGAGAGCACGGCGGTGCAGACGCTCGACATGACCGAGGCAAGCCAGAACGCGGTCGAGGTCGAGCATACATCGGCGGAGGGCGTCTCGACGCTCTACCATCGGGAGCGCACGGGACCGTCGCGGACCGAGCGAGCGATCACCTGGCCCGACGACACGCAGACCACGGCCTACGAGGCCCCGGAGCAGAACGGGGGCACCTATGCGGACGGGACGAACGTCACTGTTCGCTACGACGTCGACTTGCGCCTGGGCCTCAATACTCGGGTCCCCACGTCGGTCGACGTCGCAGTGGCCGGCGTTGGCACGTCGTCGCTCCGGTTCGGCACCAGCTTCACGCCGCACTGCCAGCTCTTCACGGAGGACTGCGATCTGCTCGCGGATCCAGGGCTACGCGCGGACGAGATCGTCGATACGGTCACGGAGGGGGCATCGACCTGGACGGAGACGTTCCGCCGTGCGCACGTGGAGGGCGGCGGATCGGTGCCGGCGAGCGTTCTCGTCACGACGCCGTTGGGACGCTCGGCGACGACGACGCTGAACGACGATGGCGACGTCGCAACCGTGGCAGTCGCCGATCTCGCCCCGGTGAGCGTCAGCTACGACTCGCGCGGGCGCGTCGAGACCGTCACGCAGACCAACGGCGCGGACACGCGGTCGATGACGGTGGTCTACGACGCGCAGGGCTTCGTGGCGAGCACGACGGATGCGCTCGAGCGGACGACGTCGTTTCTCTACGACGAGGTCGGTCGCGTCGAGCGACAGACCTTCCCCGATGGACGCTTCGTCGTCTTCGCCTACGACGACGCGGGCAACGTCACCTCGGTCACGCCGCCTGGCCAGCCGACCCACGACTTCGCGTACGACTCCCTGGACCGGTTGCGGAGCTACGACCCTCCCGTCGTGGCCGGAGTCGCCGCGCCCCAAACCACGTACGCGTACGATGCGGACCACCGCCCGGTACTCGTGACTCGGCCCGACGGCCAGGCGCTGGACCTCGACTACGATCCGACGACTGGGCACCTGGAGCTGGTGACCACCCCGACGGGCGCGTACGACTACGCCTACGATCCGACCACTGGGCAGCTTGCGACGGTGGCCGATCCCGACGGCGGAACGCTCGCCTATGCGTACGCCGGCCCCCTCGTAGCGAGCGAGACCATCTCCGGCGATGTCGACGGTTCAGTCTCCTGGACGTACGACAACCGGCTTCGCCTGCTGACCGAGAGTGTCAACGGTGCGCAGGCGGTGACGATTGCGTACGACCTCGACGGGGTGGCGGAGGCGATCGGCGCCCTCACGCTCACGACGGACCCTGTGAACGGCCAGCTCGCCACGACGTCGCTCGGAAGCGTGACGACGACGCACGATCAGAACGACTTCGGGCAAGCGACGCACTGGGCCTACCGGCACAACGGATCCACGCTCCTCTACGACCTCCTGCTGACGCACGACGAGGTCGGGCGCATTCAGGTCAAGACCGAGACTCGCGGCGCGGCCGTCACGATCCGCTGCTACGAGTATGACGAAGTCGGGCGCATCGCCGACGTGTATGACGGCGCCGACTCGTTCGGCTGCACCGGTGCCGTCGTCGAGCACTACGGCTACGACACCAACGGCAACCGGAACGAGGTCGAGAACGACTCGGTTTCGCTCGACCCCGCCGACTTAACCGTCGACGATCAGGATCGCCTGCTCGAGTATGGGGACGTTGCGTTCTCGTACACCGAGAACGGTGAGGTCGAGACGATGACCGACGCGACGGGCACGACGAACTTCGTGTACGACGCCTCCGGGAACCTGCAGAGCATCGCGCTGCCGGACGGGGTCGACATCGCGTACGTCTACGACGCTCGGGATCGTCGCGTGGGCAAGCGGGTCGATGGCGTCCAGGTCCAGGGCTTCCTGTACGGCGACCAACTCGACCCGATCGCCGAACTCGACGGTACGGGCGCGGTGGTCTCCCGCTTCGTGTACGGGACACGCGGGAACGTGCCGGACTACATGCTCCGCGGGGGCAACACGTACCGCATCATCAGCGATCAGCTCGGGAGCGTCGTGGCCGTCGTCGACGTCGCCACAGGCGCGGTCGCGCAGGAGATTGCGTACGACACGGCGGGGCGCGTGCTCAGCGACTCCGCGCCCGGCTTCCAGCCGTTTGGCTTCGCCGGCGGGGTCCTCGACCACGACACCGGGTGGGTGCTCTTCGGGGCGCGCGACTACCAACCGGAGACTGGGCGGTGGGCGGCGAAGGACGGGCTGGGGTTCGCGGCGGGGGATGCGAACCTGTACCGGTATGTGGGGGGGGATGCGGTCAACTTTGTTGACCCGGACGGGCTTTGGCGGTCGTCGGTGGATGCGGTCTGTAGCCGCGCTACGGCGATGTGCAGGGAAGCTGGGTTGGCTGCTTCGGGGGCTATCGCACGGGTCGCGGCAGGGGGGGCGCTGGGAATCGCTGGGGCTCGAGCGATGATCCAGCGCGCGGCGCAGGCCGCACCGACTGCTTGCAAGTATGTGGACCGGGGGCTCGCGGTGGCGCAGCGGGGGTTGGAGCGTGTGGCCGGCCCTCAGCTAGGCAGGAAACTGGAGTACTTCCTTGGGAACGCGACCGGTAGCGCACACAACGTTGAGCGCTCCACCCAGATGCAGTCGCAGTTGATAAGGATCGGCCTCCCTGACAACGCCGCGACTCGCCAACTCCTGACGGAACATCTCGCTCGCATTTTCAAGGACCCATCGAGCATCGGAACGTGTCAACGACTTTGAGACAGGGGAGAAGGGAATTCTAAGTAGCGATGCAGGCAGGTGCGGCTGCCTCAGCGAGGGCGACGGCCTCGGTGTCGATCGGGTTGATGTGGACGACGTCAGGTGGCATGCGGACGCGGGGAGGTCCGTTCGGAAATCGGTCGGGGTGATCGCGGTAGGCGAGATCGAGCGCCCTCTGTGCCAAGAAGTTTGAAGCCAGCGAGCCCGACCAATTTACTGTAGGGGGCGAGCAGCGAGAGCGAGATGAACGAGACCCCGAGAGCAGCTGGATCTACGAGAGCAGGCGGAGCCCTTCG
>JBIJCC010000168.1:0-15735 GCA_044344875.1 Nannocystaceae bacterium | reverse complement strand
TTCACCGGAAGTTCGTTCCTGTACGTTCGAGAGGCTGGTCGGGAAACCGCTTCTCAGACCGTCCCAGGCGGCGTTCTTCCGGCTTTTCACGTTCTAGATCCGCGTGTGGCTACGCAACTCGGGGGTCGACCAAGGCGTCGCTCTCGAGGCCATCGACGCTCCAGACGGACGAGTCGGCAGTGACGACCACCACGCTGGGCAGGGCGTCGAGGTTCGCGATGGTCAGGTCGACCACGGGCGCGCTGAAGGCGGCCGAGGCAACCACCTTGAAGCACAGTGCTTCAACGGCGATGTCGCAGTCGACCGGCACGCCGGTCTCGTCGAAGGTGGGGTCGGTGATCGACGGATCGGTGATCGACGGGTCCGTCGGATCCGTCGGATCCGTCGGGTCCGTCGGATCGCTCCCGCCCTTGGTCGTCCCGCTGGACTCCTCGCCGCCCGGCGGTGGCGGGGCCACGGCGCGTCGCGCCACGCGGATGGTCCCGCGATCCTGCGACGCGATGAGGACCTCGGCGACACCATCGAGGTCGATGTCGGCCAGGGCGACCGCCGAGGCATCATCGACGCCGAAGCTACCGCCGTAGATCGGGCGGCCCTCGCCGTCGTTATCGAACAGGTAGACGTCGCGGCGGCCGCCGGGGGCTGCGCCCGAGACGAGGTACTCCGGATCGCGATCGTCGTCGAGGTTCAGCGCGAGCAGGGTGGTCGGCTGCCAGCCGAGGTCGTAGACCTCGATCGGGCTGCGTGGCTCGGCGAAGGTCGCGTCGCGACCGGTGGTCAGCCACAGCTTGCCGTCCGCGCCCGCGCTCAGCACGTCGCCGAACGTATCGCCGTCGAGGTCCTCGAGCACGAAGCGCACCGGGCTGGGACCGACGTCGATCGTCGTGGTGGCCGTGAACGCGCCGCCCGCGGCACGGGTGTGTCCGACGACGCTGTTCCCGCTCTCGGAGGCGACATAGACCCGACTGGCGTCGACACCGAACGTGCGCAGATCGGCGGAGCTCGCCAGCTCGGTGTGGACGAGATCGCCGAACACCCCGCGATCGACCTGGGGCACGACGTCGAACCCGTCGGCGACCAGCGCAGCGACGTCCGGCAGCACGTTGGGATCGTCGACGAACTGACCGATCTTCGGCCGCGCCGCGCCATCCACACCCGTGGCGAGCACGATCGGCGACTCGAACGCGCCGTCACCTGCACCGGGCACGAGCGGCACCAACACGAGCGACGACGCATCGGTGGTGACAAAGGCGTCGGACCACTGCATGCCGTCGACCGAGCCGATCGTGATCTCGGTCGCCGCTGCGCCGAGCGAGCCCGAGACCACGGGCGCCGCGAATTCGCCGCCGCCGACGTTGCGTACCAGGGACAAGGTGCCCGCGGCGCCGTTGCCGATCACGAGGTCGGGCAGTGGATCGAAGTCGACGGTGCCGACCGCGAGCGCGTCGACGCCGGCACCGACCTCGAACTCGCGCTCGTCGAGGGTGAAGCAGTAGTCCCCGACACCGGCGCCGGCCTCGCAGCGCACGGGCCCGCCGCACACGCCGTAGCTGCACGTCAGCGGCGCGCACGCGTCGTCGTCCGTGCACGGCAGGCCGCGGGTCGCGTCGGCGGGCTTGAAGCAACCCGACATGGACGCGAGCGCCGGAACGAGCGCGAAGGCGATCGGGACGAGGCGAGGGGACATGGGGCGAGGGGACATCGGGGGTCGGGACATCGAGGGGTCGATCCGCCGGCGGTGGGACCACCCCGACGATGCCACTATCTGCCTTGCCGCGACGCGAACTTCGATGACGCCCCACGATGCGTGCGTCGTCGCGCGACACCGAGCACGACCGGCCGCGACGGCCCCGGCGCCGATCGCCGCCCAGCCCCGTCGCGCGGCCCCGATCGCCGATAGTCGTGCCCGCGCTCCCGCCCGCGTCTACACTCGCCGGCTCGCGATGTCGCGTCCGCTCCCACACAACAAAGAAGCCGAATCCGCGGTCCTCGGCGGGGTCTTGCTCCGCAACGAGGCGCTCAACGACGTCGTCGCGCTGATCAACGACGAGGACTTCTACGTGCCGGCGCACCGGGCGGTGTTCCGCGCGATGATGAAGCTGTCCGATCGGGGCCAGCCGATCGACATCGTGACGCTCGAGTCCCAGCTACGGGCCGCCGACGAGCTCGGCCTGGTCGGCGGGCTCGAGGGCCTGGGCAAGCTCGCCGATCGCTACGCCAGCAGCCACAACGTCGGGGCCTACGCGGAGCTCGTGCGGCAGTCCGCCGCCGTCCGCAACCTCGTGATGGCCGCGCAGGAGATCGCCGACGAGGGCCGCGAGGAGGTCGAGGACGTCGGCGAGTTCATCGACGGCGCCGAGCGCCGCCTGCTCGAGGTCAACCAGAAGGGCCGCGTCGGCAGCTACCGCTCGGCCAAGGAGCTGATCCACGGCGTCTTCGAGAGCATCACCGAGCGCGCCAAGCTGAAGAACCCGATCACCGGGGTCCCGACCACGTTCATCAAGCTCGACGAGATGACCGGCGGCCTGCAGCCGAGCGACCTCATCATCCTCGCTGCGCGTCCCTCGATGGGCAAGACGGCGCTGGCGCTGAACTTCGCCCAGAACGCCTGCATCACCCAGGCGAAGCACGCCCACCTCCCCGAGGAGGAGCGGCCGGCCCGGTATCCGTGCCTGTTCTTCAGCCTCGAGATGAGCGCGGCGCAGCTCATCGAGCGCATCCTGTGCTCCGAGGCGCGCGTGGACGCCGGCAAGCTGCGCGGCGGCAAGCTCGTCGAGCACGAGTTCGCCGAGCTGGTGCGCGCGGCCGATCGCATCTATCGCGCACCGCTGTTCATCGACGACTCGTCGTCGCCGACGATCCTCGAGATCCGCGCCCGCGCCCGGCGCTTCCGCCAGGACCGCCAGATCTTCCCGCCCACCCCCGAGGGCAAGCGCCCCCCGCTCGGCCTCATCGTCGTCGACTATCTGCAGCTGTGTCGCGGTGGCAAGGGCCGCTACGACATCCGCGAGCAGGAGATCAGCGAGATCTCGCGCGGCCTCAAGGCGATCGCCAAGGAGCTGCAGGTGCCGATCCTCGCGCTCAGCCAGCTCAACCGCGGCGTCGACTCGCGCGCCGATCACCGGCCACAGCTCTCGGATCTCCGCGAGTCGGGCGCCATCGAGCAGGACGCCGACGTCATCATGTTCATCTACCGCGAGGAGCGGTACATGACCGAGGAAGAGAAGCGCAAGTCGGTCGAGGGCGCCTCCGAGGTGATCATCGGCAAGCAGCGCAACGGCCCGACCGGCACCGTGCACCTGACGTTCGTCGGCAAGCACACCCGGTTCGAGAACCCCGCGGTGAGCTGAGGCGCCTTTCGGCGGGACCCTGTAAGCCGGTCCCCGCCACCGGACGTTCGAGCGTCGCCACCATGCGACGGCTCGCCTCTGCCCTGACCCTCTGCCTCCTCGTCGGCTCCGGCTGCACGCCCACCAAGGGCGGCCTGCGGGCCCCCGATGCACCGAATGGCCCCGAGCGCACGACCGCGGTCGCGCCAGTGGCGGCTCCCCAGCTCGTCGGCCTCGAGGCGACGCTCGATCGCGAGGCGCTCGCCGCCGATCGCGAGGGCAAGCCCGTCCTGCGCCTGCGACTCGACGCCTCCGGCATCGCGCTGCGCCAGCGTCCGGCGGTGGATCTGACCCTCGTCATCGACACCTCGGGCTCCATGCTCGGTCAGCCGATCGAGGACGCCCGCGCCGCCGCCCTCGCGCTGCTCGACGGCCTGCGCGACGGCGACCGGCTCACGGTCGTGACCTTCGACAGCCGCGCGCAGCTGTTGGTGGCGCCCATCGTGGTCGATCGCAGCGCGCTTCTGCCCGTGAAGGACGCGCTCGGCAAGATGGAGGCGCGGGGCACCACCGATCTCGCCGCGGGCCTCGGGCTCGCGATGCAACAGACGCTCGCGAGTGGGATCCCCTCGGAGGCGGTCCGTCGCATCGTCGTGCTCGGCGACGGCGTGCCCAACGACCCCGGACCGATCCCCCAGCAGATCGCGACCGCGAAGAGCTACGGCATCGCGATCAGCACCCTGGGCTTCGGACTCGAGTACGACGAGGTGCTCCTGGCCCAGATCGCCCAGGGCACCGGCGGACGGTTCCATCGCATCGACGCCGACGAGAGCATCGCGACCGCGTTCCGCGACGAGGTGCTCCGCATCGAGCGGGCAGTCGCGAGCAATGTCGTGATGCGCCTGCAGCCGGGGCCGGGCGTGACGATCGCCAGGATCGTCGGCCATCCGAGCGCGCCCGACGGCACCCGGGCCCATACCGTGCAGCTCGGCGATCTCGCCGAGGGTCAGAGCCAGGAGATCTTCGTCGAGCTCACGACCACCGCCCACCGCGACGGCGCGACCGTCGAGCTGATCGACGCCGCCGTCTCGTACGAGGACCACACCGCCGGCGCTGGACGACTCGAGCGCACCGCCTTCGTCGCGTCCACGACCACCGCCGGACCCGAGGCCAAGGTCTCGCTCGAGGTCGGCCGCGGGGTCGCCCTGGCCCGGGTCGCGGCCGCGTCGATCGACGCGATCACCATGGCCCGCGCCGGGGACTTCGCGGGGGCCGAGGCGCTGCTCGAGGACACCGAGGCCCAGGCCCGCAAGTTGGCCAAGAGCCTCGACGAGGCCGCCCTCCTCGCGCGGGCCGACGAGCTCGCCGCGCTGCGAAAGACCATCGTCGACGATCGCAAGCGCCAGCAGAAGGCCGAGCGCGACGCCCTGCGCGCGGCGAAGCACGGGCAGCCCCACCCGACCGCGGGCGGCCCGCTGACGCCGATGCCTGCGGCACAGATCGCGCGCGAGCCGATGCCCGCGGGCGACCTCGACACGGTGAAGCAGGCCCACAGCCGTGCGGTCGACTCGCTGCAGCCACGGTGACTTCCGAGCGCAGCGGAGCGCTCCGCGACGAATTCCCGCCATCCGCGCTCCCGAATGCGCCGGCCGGGGCCCTCCCCGGTCTAGCCCCTGCGGTCGACCCCGTGATAGTTTCGCCCGTGGCGATGTCCGCCCCTGTCCCCGAGATCATCGGCCACTTCCGGGTCATTCGACTGCTCGGAAAGGGTGCGATGGGTGAGGTGTTCGAGGGCGTCGACGAGCAGCTCGGGCGCCGCGTCGCGCTCAAGATCCTCGGGGCCAAGCACCGCGAGTCGACCGAGTTCAAGACCCGCTTCCTGCGCGAGGGACGCGCGCTGGCGGCGATGAACCACCCCAACATCGTGCAGATCTACGCGATCGGCGAGCACGAGCGTCGGCCGTTCCTCGCGATGGAGTTCCTCGACGGCGAGGATCTGGGCGGCATGCTCAAGCGCTCGGGGCCGCTGCACCCCGGCGACGCGGCCGAGGTCATCCGGCAGTCGGCCGTTGGCCTCGCCGAGGCCCAGCGCGCGGGCGTCGTACACCGCGACGTCAAGCCGTCGAACCTCGTCGTCACGCACGCCGGCATCGTCAAGGTCACCGACTTCGGCCTGGCCAAGGCACTGCAGGAGGACCTGTCGATCACCGCGACCGGCGTGTTCGTCGGCACGCCCGACTACCTCGCGCCCGAGCAGGCGATGGGCGACGAGGTCGACGCGCGCGCCGACGTCTATGCCCTCGGCTGCTCGATGTTCCACATGTGCAGCGGGCACCCGCCGTTCCGCAAGGGCGGCCAGGACGACCACTACACCGCCGTGGTGCGTCGCCACCTCAAGGCCGAGCGTCCCCAGCTCAAGCTCGAGATCGCCGGCTTCGACGAGGAGCTGAGCGATCTGTGCCGACGCATGATGAGCCGTCGCCCCGACGTGCGGCCCACGTTCGACGAGCTCGTGGTCAAGCTCGGCGACATCTCGCGTCGCCTCGGCGGTCGCGTGCCGCCGCGCCACCAGAACGTCGAGCTGATCAAGGCACCCGGGGGCGCCGACGGGGATCGCACCGAGCCGCCCGCGGGCGGTGGGGCCGGTGGTGCCGCGCCCGCGCCCAACCGGACGGTGCTCTACGCCGTGATCGCCGGGGTGGCGATCGGCGTCGGCGTTTCCCTCACGGCGATCTTCGTGTTCAACTGAGGTCGGTGATCCGCGCTGGCCGAGGCGTGGCATGAGCACGGCGGCCCAGCTCGCCGCCGCTGCGCGTCACGCCTTCGCGGGGTTCGCCGAGCGCCTCGCGCTGCGCGCTGACGAGATCTCCACCGCGCTCGAGCACGAGCTGCACCTCGTCGCCTGGGATCGCGAGCAGCTCATCGGCGCGATGCAGGCGCGGCTCTGGGCGATGGCGGTGCCGGGGCCCGGCCGCGCCGCGAGGCCCACGACCAGCATCGGCGGGGCGCGGGTGATCGAGCTGTGCGCCCAGCCCCTCGAGGCGATCGAGCTGACCTGGGCGTGCCTGCTCGCGGGCCGACGCGTGGCCTTCGGCGCCGAGCCCGGGGCGTGCTCCGCGACCGTGTCCCTCCTCACCGCGCTGGCCTCGGCGCTGCCGCCGGGCGCGATCGTCGACGCCGCCGCTGAGCCGCAGTGGCCGGTCCTCGGGGTGAAGCCGGCGATCCCACGCATCGCGTGGGTCGACGCGACCGCGGATCGCGAGCTCGCCGCGTACTCCCTGGCGCGCACGTCCCTGCGCCGCAGCGGCGCCGATCCCCGCGGCGTCCGCTTCGCCGTGGTGGTCGGCCCGACCGATCTCCTGAAGCGCCACCTCGTGCGGCTGTGGGTGGGCGCGCAGCTCGGGCCGGCCGACGACGCCGACTCGTTCGCCGGCCCGGTCGACGGTGCCACGCGCGACGCATTCGTCACCGCCCAGGCGGCGTGGACCGCCGATCCCCGCGTCGAGGTGTGGTGCGCAGGCGGCGAACTCGAGCACGGCGCCGTCACGGGCTCGCTCCTCGCCCCCGCGGCCTTCGCCGTCGACGCGCCGATCCCCGAGCTCCCGATGGCCGGCCCGATGTGCTGCATCGTCCGCGCGGGCGAGGCCGAGGGCCTCGAGATCATCCGCGCCCAGGACGCGCGCGGCGCCGCGATCGTCCAGATCGGCGGTCGACCACTCACCGGCCTCCGCGAGCTACGGCACCTCCGCGGTGCGGTCCTCGTCGAGCGCCTGCCCCCCGGATTGCCCGAACCGCGCCCCGTATGAGGCGCGGTTCCAGGCGCCCCAGTGCGGGGGCGCAGCGCAACGGCCTCAGCCGCCCGGGAGCAGGTCTTCGCAGGACTTGCCCGCGAGACAGCCCGAGCAGACCTCGATGTTGCCGCGGATCTCGGACTCAAAATCGGTGACCTCCGCGTCCCAGTCCTTCGGCGCCTCGACCTCGGCGACCGACTCGCAGCCGTTCGACTTGAGATCGAGCCGGAAGCCGCCGGCAGGCGCGGCCGGGGGCTTGTTCGCGATGCCCGAGCGCAGCCACGGCTTGTTCGGGTCGTTGCCGCCCTGGTCGTACTCGACCGTCCCGATCGCGCCGATCTCCGACGGGCAGTTCTTCCCCGACAGCGAGTTCTCGCCGGCGTTCTCGGCACGGAAGCTGGTCCAGAGGTCGGCCGGCACATCGACGGTGATGTTCGCCGACGAGGGCTCGAGCGACTCCACCTTCACGTTGCCCGGATCGTAGTTCGAGCCGTTGATGCAGTCGCATTCCTTCGCCCACGCATCGGGGCCATCGGTCTCGGGATCGTCCCAGTTCTCGCAGGCTTCGACGCCCGCGGGCGGGCAGCTCGGATAAGCGCTGTCGCTGACCACCGAGACGAACGCCAGGCCGTTCTGCAGGTCGATGTCGACGGTGCCGTTCAGACCCTCGACGCAGACGTTGCCGCGGTTCGGATAGCTGTCCTCGATGACGTTGTCCGCGGTCGCGATGTCGACGCCCTCGCGGTAGTCCGGCGGCAGGGTCACGCGGATGTCCGCGCCGGCGCGCTGCAGCTGGCTCTGACCGTCGTAGTACACGTAGATGGCGCAGCCCTCCTGCCATGGGTAGGGGTCACCGTTGTCGTTCTCGCCGCCGCAGCGGTCCTCCTCGTCCATCTCGTCGGGCTTCTTCGGGCTGTTCGTCGAGCTGTTGAACGACCACAGCTGCAGCCTGTCGTAGATCTCGCCGGCGGCCTCCTCGGACTCGGCGAAGGTGAAGCGACGGAACTCGATCTTGATCGTGTTGGGCGCGCCGTCGAACTTGACGATGACGTCGCCGCGGTTGACGAAGTTGTCGTTCGAGCCGAGCGAGTTGCCGACGATGATGTTGCTGATCGCCGGGTTGCCCTCCTCGTCGACGAGCTGGAACTCGCCCTCGTGCTCGGTCCGCCACTTGTCGCGGAAGGGGGACTGGTTGCTGTCCAGCGACGGGCCGTCGTCTCCCCCACAGGCGGGAAGCAGACCAGAGAGGGCAAGGGCAAACGTGGCGAGGTGGACGCGCGTCATGGGACTCCGTGGGCGAGCGGGTCGGAGAATACCCCGCGGGGTTCGCCGGGGCAATTTGCAAGGGACGGGCTGCATGGCGGTCCCCGCGGGCTTTCCTTCGGTTCGGCCTTCGGTTCGGCCTTCGGTTCGGCCTTCGGACCGGGCACCGGTCGACCCCCGAGCCAGGCGATCTCGCAGATGCCGCCCATCGCTCGGCAGCGCGGGACTTGACCTGTGCGCGACCGCTTGCCACAGCTAGCACCCCCGAACGAGACCGACATGGCATCACGACCACGCGAAGCGTCGACGCTTCGAGCCGCGCCCGCGCAGCTCGATCTCCCGCGGCAGGAACAGGACATCTTGCGGCTGTGGGATGACAACGCCGTCGAGGCGACGAGCTTACGGATCGGCGCGGACGCGGCCCGCGGCGCGGACGGCCCGGCCGGCACACCGCAGTTCGTGTTCTTCGACGGCCCGCCGTTCGCGACGGGCCTGCCGCACTACGGCCACATCCTGCCCGGCACGATCAAGGACATCGTGCCGCGCTACCAGTGCATGCGCGGCTTCGCCGTCGAGCGGCGCTTCGGCTGGGACTGCCACGGCCTGCCGATCGAGAGCCTCGTCGAGGACGAGCTCGGCGTCCACGGCAAGGCCGAGATCGAGGCGCACGGAATCGCGAAGTTCAACGCCGCCTGCCGCGCCGGAGTGCTCCGGTACACCGAGCAGTGGCGCAAGACCGTGCGTCGCCTCGGCCGCTGGGTCGACTTCGACAACGACTACAAGACGATGGACACGGGCTTCATGCAGAGCGTCTGGTGGGTGTTCCACCGGCTCTGGGATCAGTCGCTCGTGTACGAGGGGCACCGCGTGCAGCCGGTGTCGCCGGCGCTCGGGACCCCGCTGTCGAACTTCGAGGTCGCCCAGGGCCCGCAGGAGCGCGACCCGATCACGCGCAAGGAGGGCCACAAGCGCCGCCAGGATCCGTCGCTGACCGTGCGCTTCGCCCTCGAGGACGAAGCGGCCTCGCTGTGGGCGTGGACGACCACGCCGTGGACGTTGCCCTCCAACCTCGCGCTGGCCGTGCACCCCGAGCTCGAGTACGTGAAGATCAGCGTCGTCGAGACCGGCGAGATCGCGTACCTCGAGCCCGGACGACTCCGCGACTACCAGGGCCGCGGCAAGGTCGGTGAGGTCGAGATCCTCGCGACGATGCAGGGCTCCGCGCTGGTCGGTCGACCCTACGCGCCGCTGTTCCCGTACTTCGCCCACCTGCGCGAGAAGGACGGCAAGCGCCTGGCGTTCCGCGTCGTCGGAGCGACGTACGTGTCGACCGACGCCGGCACCGGCATCGTCCACCAGGCGCCCGCGTTCGGCGAGGACGACTACGAGGTCGGCCGCGCCGAAGGTCTGCCGCTGGTCAACCCGGTGAGCCTGCAGGGGATCTTCGACGCGCGCGTCGTCGACTTCGCCGGCCAGCAGGTCAAGGACGCCGACCGTGGCATCATGCAGTGGCTGCGCAACGCGGGCCGCGTCGTCGATCAGGACGTCATCGTCCACCCGTACCCGCACTGCTACCGCACCGAGCAGCCGCTGTTGTACATGGCGCTGTCGACCTGGTTCGTGAAGGTCGAGCAGCTGCGCTCACGGCTGGTCGAGAACAACGAAAAGATCCACTGGGTGCCCGAGCACGTCGGCTCGGGTCGGTTCGGCAACTGGCTCGGTGGCGCGCGCGACTGGAACGTCGCGCGCAACCGCTACTGGGGCACGCCGATCCCGATCTGGCGCTGTGATCGCGATCCCGACGACGCGGTGTGCATCGGCTCCATCGCCGAGCTCGAGCAGCTCGCGGGCCTGCCCGCCGGCTCGATCACCGACCTGCACCGCGAGAGCGTCGACGGCATCACGTTCCCGTCGGCCAAGACGCCGGGCGGGATCATGCGCCGCGTGCCCGAGGTGTTCGACTGCTGGTTCGAGTCCGGCAGCATGCCCTACGCCCAGAACGACTACCCGTTCGACGCGGGCAAGCGCGCCTACGTCGAGACCCACCTGCCGGGCGACTTCATCGCCGAGGGCCTCGATCAGACCCGGGGTTGGTTCTACACGCTGCACGTGCTCGCCACGGCGCTGTTCGACCGGCCCGCGTTCAAGCACGTGATCGTCAACGGCCTGGTGCTGGCCGAAGACGGCAAGAAGATGAGCAAGCGGCTCAAGAACTACCCCGACCCCAACGTGGTCGTGGACGAGTACGGGGCCGATGCGCTGCGCGCCTACCTGATCTCGAGCGCGGCCGTGCGCGCCGAGCCGATGCGGTTCTCGGAGAAGGGCGTGCGCGACACGGTCCGCACCGTGATCCTGCCGCTGTTCAACGCGTACAACTTCCTGGTCACGTACGCGCGCGCCGACGGGTGGTCGCCGAGTGCCGCCGACCTCGAGGCCAAGCCGACCGCCGTGCTCGACCGGTGGATCACGAGCCGCGTGGTCGCGTTCGTCGACGAGCTGCAGCGCGAGTTCGACGCGTACGCCTTGTCGAACGTGGTGCCCGCGTTCAGCCGCATCTGCGACGATCTCAACAACTGGTACATCCGCCGCGGCCGGCGTCGGTACTGGCGCAGCCGGGCCGAGGACGACGGCGACAAGCAGGCGGCCTACGCCACGCTGTACCGCGTGCTGGTCACGGTGACGCAGGCGATGGCGCCGGTGATCCCGTTCCTCACCGAGTGGCTGTACCAGCGTCTCGTGGTCGACACCGGCGTCGGCGGCGACATCTCCGTGCACCTGTCGAAGTGGCCCGCGCTCGATCCGAGCCTGCGGGATCTGCAGCTCGAGCGCGACGTCGAGGCCGCGCGCACGGCCGTCAACCTCGGGCTCGCGGTGCGCGAACGTGAGAAGCTCCCCGTGCGTCGGCCGCTCGGCGCGGTCACGATCGCCAGCGGCGACGCCGAGGTGCGGCGCGCGGTGATCGAGCTGCGCGAGGACATCCTCGGCGAGCTGAACATCAAGCGCCTCGACGTCGCCGAGGACGACTCCGCGCTGTGCTCCGTCAGCGTGAAGGCCAACTTCAAGGTCCTCGGCAAGCGCCTCGGCGCGCGCATGAAGGCGGTCGCCGAGGCGATCGCGGCGATGGACGCCGGCGCGGTCGCGGCGCTGCAGAGCCAGGGCGCCGCGTCCGTCGGCGGCGAGGACATCACGCTGGACGAGGTGATGATCGCCCGCGAGGTGAAGGCCGGCCGCGCCGCGGAGGTCGGCGCTGGCATGACCGTCGTGCTCGACACCGAGATCACGCCGGAGCTGCGCCGCGAGGGCCTCGCGCGCGAGCTCGTGAACCGGATCCAGAACCTGCGCAAGGACAGCGGCTTCGACGTCAGCCAGCGCATCGCGATCGCCGTGCAGACCGAGGGCGACGTCGCGGCGATGCTCGAGGATACGGCGATGCGCGAGCTGGTCACGGGCGAGACGTTGGCGGTCGAGTTGGTGCAGGTCCCCGTCGACGACGGCAAGGACGAGGAGATCGACGGGATCGCCGTGCGGCTGCGGATCGGCGTGGCGCATGCCGGGCACGCGTCATGAACAAGCTCGCCTTCGTCCTCGGCTTCGTCGTCGTCTCGGGCGCGATGTTCGGCCTCTGCGCCAACGCGCACATCGACTTCTTTCCGTGCGAGATCACGGAGCGCAGCCGCACTGCGCTCGGCGAGGGCCCGCTCGTCACCACCGAGGGGACCTGCAGCTTCATGGATCATCTCCGGGACGAGCAGGCGGGCGAACGCGAGCGACTCACGCCCGTGGGCTGGGTGATGCTGGTCGGGTTCTGCGACGGGATCGGCCTCGTGTGCGGCGTGGCGCTGGGCATGGCCCTGCGCCGACGCTAGCGATCACGTCCCGAGCCCGTCTCGAGCCCGTGCTCTTTTCGCACCGCCGCGCGCCGAGCAGGAAGTCGCGGCCGGTCACCGCCGACGCCATCGCGTCGATCATCGCCGCATGGTCGCCCCAGCCGGCCTGCCCCGGCTTGAAGTCCCAGCCCGCCGCCTTCGCCATCGACCCCGGCTCGACCACCGACGGAGCGAAGAACGACCACCCACGAGGTCACGCTTTTCCACCACGCGCCCGCCTCAGTTAGACGCCCGGGCCCGGCCTGCCCCGCAGCCGCCCGGCCGGGTCACGGGGCCGGCGGTAGCCCAGATCATGTCGCAACTTGTTGAAATTGCTTGATTCACCTGTCATGACTTGTGATGCCGTCATGAATTTGTTGCAATTGTCGGCGCGATCGACGAGATTGAGGCCGATGTTCGACATCTCGGCATTTCTCGAAAGGTACCCACAGCTGCGACCGCACGCGGTCGAGGTGGTCGCCGTGTTCAGGGCGTTGGTGGACCTTCGCCTACGAATTCTGGAGTTCGAAGACGAAGCGTTCGACGACCACCGCACTCAAGGATATCGGTTCTTCGTTGGCTCCGTGAGGCTCGCGCTCTCTGAAGGGCGTCCTCCGGGGCTCGGGATCATTGATCCGGAACGTGGCGTCCTGAGTCTGTGTGACCTCCTTTTCTTCAAAGTGTATCGTCCTCGCCTCTCGGGCCGCCCGAGTGCGAACAAGACCCGGGTCTCCGAGCTTGAACGCGACGCAATCCAGCAGAGCCTCTTTCCTGAGGAAGCGAAGGCCTCTCTCCAACACAACCTGCTGCGTATGACGGTGGACGCGGATGGTGAGCCGCTGTCGCTCCGGTGGGAGGTCTGGGATCAAGGGGCACTGAGCTGGAGCACTGAGATCTTTATGGCTTCCTCGCGACCGCGTCTCCACGCCGTGACCGCCGACCTTCCCGTCCCCGCAGCCCCACCCTCCTTCTCCGTCGGGCTTCTGCAGGATATCGCGGAAACTGACGATGACATCGACACCGACGAATAGTCCACGATTCTTCGGTGCGCGTCTTCGCGTGCAGCGGTTGTTCACGGGGATGTCCCAGGCTCAACTGGGTGCCGCTTCTGGCGTCGCGGCATCGATGATCTCCCGTCTTGAGCACGACGACCGACGACCAGGCATCGATGTGATGAGCGCTCTCGCTGCGAGCCTTCAAGTGGACTCGCGCATCTTCTCTGAGCCTGTCGTCCATGAAGCGCGAATCGACGAAGTACACTTCCGACACCGCGCGCGCACGCCGGTCGGTCCCCGCAACATTGCATTGGGGCATGCGACGCTCCTCGGTGAGCTGATCGATTTTTTCGATGCGAATCTTCGCCTTCCCCAGGTTCGATTGCCTACCGTGCAATCTGACCTGAGCACCGAAGCGATTGAGTGCGCCGCCGAACTGATGCGGCGAGGGTTGGGAATTCCGAATGACTGTCCACTCGCGTCGTTAGTGGGCACGCTCGAATCCGCCGGCGTCTTGGTCGTGCTGGCACACAGCGGCCACCGCGACGTAGATGCATTCTCCTTGCATCGAAGTCTGCGTCCACTGATCATGTTGAACCGCAAGGACTCAGGATCTCGCGTCAACTTCACTGGTGCGCACGAACTTGGACACCTCGTCCTCCATCGCGGTATCGAAACAGGGGACGGGGAGACAGAGCGACAAGCGGATCGATTCGCTTCGGCCTTCCTCATGCCCGCCAAGGCGTTCGCCGCGGAATTTCCCCGTCCTTTGGGAAGCAGGCTGGACTGGCCAGCTCTCACGGGCTTGAAACAACGGTGGCGGGTGAGCATTCAGGCGATGGTCCGGCGCGCATTCGACCTCGGGCTTATTGCAGCAAACACCTACCGCATCGCATCGCAGTATGCGTCGTCAAGGGGATGGAGGCGAGCTGACCCCGGGGAGCCCGCTGAATTTTCTCCCGACGAACCACGCCTGCTCCGCGACTGTTTTGGTGCAGCAAGCCAACTTCGCGACTGGACGCCGGCTAAGATCGCCAGCCGCCTTGCATGGAACGTGGACCTCCTCCGCACGGTTTCGTGCATCGATGATCTCTCGCTTGAGGACGCTCACCCTCACAATGTCTTGCTCCTAGCTAAGAGGCGATGAGAAATCGCGCGTCCATCGTTTCTCACCCCGAGGATGTAACGCCCGGGATTCCGGCATTGGGCGGCATCCGCCAAACCAGCGTCAATCGCGCCCGCCCGCGGGGCGTGCAAAATCACCCACTCACAGCAGTCGGTTCGCGCCACGGAGATCTATGTTCGGACAGCCCGAAAGCTATAGCGCCAGCCTCATCCGCATTCTTGTCAGTTCTTTCGCTGTATCATTTATTTGCGTACTGACCCTATCGAGCGATAATCCTGTCCGAGCCATCCTCGCATTCTTTCCAGGTCAGGTCGATATCGGCCCAATCAAGGACGTTTCGATCGGCGATGCCGCACTGGCGGGCGCCCTTGCACTAATTCTGCGCATCACCAAGGCACATGACCGGGTCTCGACGATCTTCCGGATCAGAGAATCATTTGACGTTCGCTACTTCTTGCGACCATTAACAGTAGGCGTAGGGCTCCATGTCCAGCACTCCGACCTTGTAACGCATCGCAACGCTATGATGAGCAGAATCTTCTATAGCTACGCATCGTTCACGGAACCAAAAATATCAACGCAACTTGTACGCACAGCCTCAGACGCCTGGTCTTGGTACTGGTGCACGGTGGAAGCAATCCTGATATTTTTCATATTCGCGACGATTCACCTCATCTACGGAACCGAAGCTTCCGCGGGGGCATTGCTGATCACCGCCTCGTCATTCATTTTAATTGGCTGGCTCCAGTGGACGTATTCAGTCACCCCTAGCGCCGCACCGCAGATTGAGGAAATCCTATCATCCATCGCACGCAGGGCGGAGATCGAAGCCTCCACCCGAGAGATTATGGCACGATGATATACCGATGCGCTGGACTAGTCGTGAACGCCGCCAACGCTGCAAAGTCGTCACGACAGGCAAGTTCATGGCTGCTCTCCAAGATTGATCGCCTCGACCCGTCGGGAGACATTCTCGACTACGGCTGCGGGAAGTTCAGATATACCGCCGCGCTCTCGACACGAGCGGCGTCGGTAACCGCCGTAGATTCGACGATTCAGATCACGCGCACGCAGATCATCCACGGGCTACGGACAAGCCTCTTCGAGTATGCTCGCGCGCATCTTCCAAATGTTCGCGTCGTCAGCGAGGAACAGATCGAGTGGCGGAACAGGAAGTATTCGCACGCTTTTGTGATAAACGTGCTTTCCGCGATCCCAGATCGCGGACGCCGCATTCTTGATCGACGTCAACTACTTTTGCCGGTCGTGTTGCCTCACTTGGGAATGCTACCGGGCTGCCTCACCGGGTTCGCACCCGGGACCATGCCCGAACACCAGGCGCCTGGCCTCCCCGCGGCGCCACTC
>JBIJCC010000078.1:0-46095 GCA_044344875.1 Nannocystaceae bacterium | reverse complement strand
GACCGTGTTCTGCATCTCCGCGCGTTGGCACAGAGCGACCGTTGGGACGACGGCATCATCGCGACCCTCAAGCCACTGCGAAAGCGGATCCAATGTGCCGCGTGATCAGACAGAGAACCAGACCCACCCGCGCTACCTCGACTTCGGGCCGTATCGGATCCCGACGCTGCTGACGTGGGTGGACCGGCTGGCGGCGGGGGATCCACCGGCTTGGCCGGGGTAGGGGGCGGGGCTATTCGCACGGCGGCGGGGGCTCGCACCAGTAGAGTTCGCAGCAATCGCACTCGCCTTCGCAGGGCTCGGTCCGGCCGCGAGAGCACAGCTCGCCGCGGGCGAGGCCGCTCCCGGTCCCGGGCGTTTGGTTCTCCCCGTCGATGTATTCGTCGAAGTCGAATTGGTCGCAACGGGCTGTGCGCGACATCTTCCAGAGTTGATGCGTTCGGGTCCACTCATCGTCATCCGGCCCGGGAAGGATGAGGATCGCGTTCGCGCCGTCCTGTTCCCACGTCCGCGCGATGCTGTATTGCACGGCGGAGCCGGTCACGCCCTCATGGATGACATCACCATCTTCCGCGATGCGGTAGCGCTGGAAGGTACCAAGCTGGCTCGGCCCTGGACTCTGTGACGAGAACACGCCGATCATCCAGTCCTCGATCCCTCGATCAGCGCACCCTACCAGCGTGCACAACAGCGCGAGCGTACCCGTCACAATCCTCCTCCGTCTCATTGGCAGCTCACAGTCTCGACGTCCGTCGTCGTCGCCCCTCGTTCGTCGCGCACGATCAGCGTCAGTTCGTGTCCTCGAGTGAAGTGGAGTTCGTCGGTCCGTTCTTCGAGCAGCACGCCGTCGACTAGCCCCGCCAGACCAGGACGTCGGCTGTCCCTTCGCTCCAGCCTGAATGTCGCGCGAGCGGGGTGTCAAGCCACGCGCGTGATCCGCTGCGCAATGGCGTTCGTCTCGGCTCGTGCCCGTCGGGGCGCAGCGTCTCGGGCAGTGAACCGCCGCGTCGCGGCCGGTCGCGGTGACCGTCTCGCTTCGCGGCGTCGACCTCGGATTCCCGCCTCGCGGTCCTCGCGACGGATCGCAGCCGGCAGCGATCCACGGCTGGCGACCTCGGCCGCGAGCCTGCCGACCCACCGGCCACCGTCCCGACGGGTCGACTTCGACGCAGATGGTCTACAAGATCTCTGCCACGGACGTGCTCGAAGACGAGCGGCCTAAGGACGAGCACGAGCAGCGCGGAGCAGGACGGGTGCAAGGATGATGAGTGGCACAGCGACCACGGCGATCAAGAGCAGGAGCTCCCAGAACGCGGGTGCCGACCGAAGCACTCCGCCCCGCGAGAAGAGCGACGAGCAATCGTCGATGGAGGTGCTGCTGCGGTGGAAGATCTCCGTGTGCTGGCACTCGAGAACGTAGTTCCGGACCCAGACCCTGGCGGTGAAGACGGTCAGTCCCACACACCACAGCCCGAGACCGATGCAGACGCGTCCGAGGGAGGGGCCTTGGGATGGGGTCATTCGCGGGAACAGTTGCCGATCGAGTGTGGCTGGTCAACTGGGGCTCACACACGTCGGCGCCGGCGAGGGGCCGGCGCCTCGATCTCCCACATCAGTGGCAGTAGCGGATCGTGAAGTGATCGCGCTCTTCGCTGCCGTCCGGGTTCTGCCAGGTGATGTCGAAGCGATCGCGACCGGTGCCGTCGCTCCCCTCGTGGTCACAGTCGTCCTGCGTGACCTCGAACGCGACGCCGCCCTCGAGCTCGGCGAGGCGCCAGTCGCCCTCGCGCGGGGTGAGCGACAGCACCGCGGCCGGCAGCGGCCCCTCCGAGAGGAAGATGTCGTCGAGCAGCACGGTGTCGCCGAGCTCGACATCGTAGTTGTAGGGGAGGTCGGCCTCGCCCTCGTCGTCGTCGTCGGTGTCGCGGCCGTCGTCGGAGCCGGTCGTGCCGTCGTCGGAGCCTGCGGTGCCGTCGTCGGAGCCCGCGGTGCCGTCATCGGAGCCTGCAGTCCCGTCGTCGGAGCCGGCGGTGTCGGGGCAGGGCAGTGTCTTGGCGCCGCACTGGGGCGTGTCGTCGAAGCGCGGGTTGGCGTCGTCCGGCTCTGCGGCGTCGCAGGCGGAAAACAACGCGATCGTGCTCACGGTCAGGACGAGAAGCAGTGGGCGGTGCATGGTGCGGCTCTCCGGCGCCGTCGTGGCGCTCGGATGCTCCGTGCCCGGTCGCGCCGAGCCGTTACGGCGTCCCGGTCGATTTCTCCGCCCGACGCGGCCTGTCACGGCGCGAGCGCGACGACGTACCCGTCCGCGTTGTAGAGCGCGACGCCGGGGCCCGTCGGCTCGAGCGGACCGATCCCGAAGTCCATCGCGTCGACGATCTCACCGCCGACGAACGAGCGTCCGTCGGGCAGCGCGGCGACGTCGTTCGCCGCCTGGTAGCCGTCGCCGGTGGCGGTGCGGGCCCACAGAAGGGTGCCGTCGTCACCGCCGTACTTCGCCACGAACGTCCCGGTCCCGGAGGCGAGCACGCCGTCGCCGAGGTCGACGCCGTCGGTGACGCCCAGGGCGACCACCACGTCGGTTCCGGCGGCAGCAACCCCCGGCGCGCCGCCGATGACGTAGTCGTCGCCGAACCCGCGGGCCCAGGTCGTCGTGCCGGTCGCGTCGAACGCGGCCAAGAAGTAGAAGCCCTCGACGCTTCCGGTGCCGAAGTCGACGGTGCTCAGATAGCCGGTGCCGTCGGTCGCGAGGAAGACGCGCCCGCCGTCGCCGGCGAGACGTGGCGTGCCGAGGTGACTCCCGAACTGCCGGGCCCACTGCGGTTCGCCGTCGTCGCCCGCGAGCTTCGCGATCGTGACCGAGTATCCGAGGTCGCGCAGTGCTCCGAACCCGAAGTCCACGGGCCCGACCGAGTTTCCGGTGACGTATAGATCACCCGCGGCGTCGAACGCCGCCCCGGTGCCGCGCTCGAGGTTGTCGCCGCCGTAGGCCCGCGCCCAGCGGACCTCGCCATCGCTGTCGAACACCACCGCGAAGAAGTCCTCGCTGCCCGCGTTCGACGACACCGCGGTCCCGTCGATGTCGATGCCGCCGGCCAGGCTCGCCACGAAACCGAACTTGCCGTCGGCGGCCATGGCCAGCTGAGCTTCGCCGTAGGCACCGCCGCTGGGGCGGATCGCGAACCGGTCGCCGCCGTCGGCGTCGAGTCCGAGGACGAACGGTCCCCAGTTGAGGTCGTCGTGCGCGAGCGTCTGGGTCTCGATGTCGAGATCGCCGTAGGCTCCGCCGGTGATGACGAGGTTGCCGTCGGCGTCGCTGACGATGTCGTCGAACAGCAGGGTCCCCTCCGCCTGGATCTCGCGCAGCCAAACGGCGGTGCCGTCCGGATCGACGCGGACGACGAAGCCCGCGGGGGCGGAGACGATGCCGAGGTCGTCGAAGCTCGCCCACTCGCCGATGCGACCGACGATCACCGCGCCGCCATCGGGCATGGCGGCGATGTGCTCCACCGCTTCGCGGCCCGACTCGGACACCACCGCGCCGAAGCGACGGTTCCACTGGGTGGCGCCGTCGCAGTCGTCGTCGTCACAGCCGGCGGGCGCCCCCGTGGTCCCACCGTCGTCCGTGCTGGTCGACTCGGCGGGGCCGCTCGAGCCGTCCGCCGACGTCTCGGTCGTGCCTGGGTCCGAGCTCGATGCGTCAGTGTCCGGGCTCGGGGTGCCGGTGGTCGCGGCGCTCGGGTCGGAGCTCGCGCTCGTGTCCTCGGTGCCCGCGGGAGCGTCGGTCTCGGCGTTCGACGTCCCGCCGGCGTTGCACGCGACGGGCGCGGCCAAGACGGCTGCGCACCACGCGAGTGTCAGGGATCTGGAGGGCGAGCGGGGGCGCATCGGGGGGTTCATGCGTCTCACCGGCCGTCGCTTCGCGGGTCGACGCCGATTCGTGGACGACGGGTGCCGCTGACGGGGAGAGCGGCATCGGCGAGCCCTGCGAGGATGCAACCGACTCCGTCACGCACCGCGGACGACTCGCGGGTCCGCACGATGCCTGCGCGCCCGAGGGGGGCTGAGCCGACGGGGCTACCACGACGCCGCGCCCGGCCTACCCACCCGCGCGCGGCCGTTCCCACTCGCCCACCGTGCCACCCTCCTCGACCGTCGGCTCCCAACACCGCGGCGCCGAGACGGCGTCGTCGCCGAGTCGCTTGCGAACCAACGCGTGCAACGCCTTCGTGTCGGCGGCGACGTCGTCCGAGTCGACCGCGACCCGCAGGCCGAGCTGCTCGGCGCCGCGGATCGTCGTGCGCACCAGGTGGATCGTCGCGCGCCGCGAGAACAGCCCGAGATCGGTCGCGAGCTGCTCGCGGATCTTGCTCGCGTCGCCGGGCGCGGCCGACAGCGCGACGTAGCCGGTGACGCAGTGCTGCGTCAGCGGCAGCAGGTCGTTGTACTCGTGCAGGGCTCGACCGATGCCCTCGAGGCCCGGGAGCTCGAGCACACGGGCGCGCGGCCGGGTGTGCAGCAGGACGCGTTGGTCCTTCATCGAGGCGGCCACCCAGACGTCGTCGTCCGCCCGCGCCTCGACCTCGGTCGGCACGTCGACGCCCTCGGGCAGCGGGACCGCAGTCCATGCACCGCCGGCCGGGCGCGTCCACAGCTCGTGGTCGTTGCAGGCGCTCTCGAGGTAGGCAGGATCGGCGCAGGTCGTCCACAGCGCGCCGCCGGGCAGGGCGACGAAGCTGCGCAGTCCCGCCGACTTGCACGGGGGTGCCTCGCCCGCGCTGATCCGGCCCGCCTCGATGCGCGCCAGGTACGGGTGATAGTCGCCGCCTTCGCTCCTCTGGGTGCCGAACACCCACGCGCGATCGGGGGCATCGATGACCACACCTTCGATGTCCATCGGATCGCCGGGCAGGGCGAGCGTGGTGCGTGTGCCCGTGGACGCGATGAGGATCGCGGTGGGCGAGGGGCCGCCGGTGACGGCCACGATCTCGCCGGTCGCGAGCGACGCGAACGCATCGAGCGACGCACCGATGTCGGGCGCCTTGGGCTCGCCGCGCACGACCACGAGCTTCTTCGCGGCGAGGATCGCCTTCTCGGCGGCCTGGGCTTGCCGCGCCGTCGGACCGTCGTCCTCCCGCCATCGCTCTTGGCCGGGGAACCACGGCACGTAGCCGCGGTGGGCGAGGATCGAGCCATCGATCCACGGGTGCAGCGCGACGACGTGGTGCTCGAAGCTCGCGCCGCGCGTCTGCAGCTTGGTCCATCCGTTGGGCGTGTGCCGATAGGTGATCGGCTGCCCACCCTCACCCCGGAAGCCGCTGCTGAAGTCGAGCGAGAGGAACAGCGCATCGGGCCAGCGGCCGCCGAGTGCGATCGGCGCCCACTGGATCACGCCGTCGAAGGACCCGTCACCGGCGACGGCGGCGTCGCGGATCGGCGTGATGCCGCGGAGCATCGTCGGGTCGTAGAGCACCTCCCCGGACGCATCGACGCGCATGACCAGCGGTCCGGTCGAGACGAGCAGGGCGCCGTCGACGAGTCGATGCAGCCGGAACGCGGCGCCGCCCCGGGCGATCACGGAGAACGGCGAACGCGGTGCGGACGTCGCCGTGGGCGGGGTCGCCGTCGTTGCCGAGACGACCGGCGTCGATGGCGGGCTGTCCACCGGTGTCACCTCCGTGGCCTCACCGGGCGAGCCAGCGAGGCAGCCGAAGCACAGCGTGAGCGAAGCGAGGGGCATGGCGTTCTTCATGGGAGTGGCTCCGATTCGAGGGTTCCGCCGGCGATCGAGATGCTGCCGTCGATCTCGGCGGCGGCCTCGTCGCGTCCGCGCTGGTGAGCGACGCGCTGGTACTCGACCCACCAGCGCACGCGGTGGCCGTCGGCCTCGGGGACCTCGAGCTCGACGATGCGCGCGCCCCCGGCCGGGACGCGATCGTCCGCGATCTCGACGCGCAGGCGGGCCCCCGTCGACTGCACGCGATCGCCGAAGTGTCGCGCGAGGAATCGCCGGGCCGCGGGGCCCTCGGTGTCCGAGCGCACCGCGGCGGCGCCGACCTCGACGCGACGCAGGAGATCGCCGGTGGGGAACGCATGGCCGACGTCCGCGGCGCGCAGCGTGATCGACACCCGCGTGGGCCCGAGGCGGACGACCTCGACGTCGACCGCGGCGCGGACGAGATCGGGATCCCGCGAGGCCACGAACGCGTGGCTGCGTCGCCCGTCGTCGCCGCGGGGCATGTGGCACGCGACGCACGTGACCGCCGCGAAGGGCGACGCGGCGTGCTCGCTCACCGTGCGCTGCATCGCCAGCGGTCGATCGCGCAGCGCGGTGTCCGGGAACGGGAACTCGTGGCAGCCCGCGCACGCATCGACCCCGTCGAGCGCCGCGCTGCGGGTGATCGGGTGCGGCGCTGCGGCGGTGCCCGTGCCGGTCGCGCTCGCGAGCACGAGGCCGTCGCGGACGTGGCAGCTGGTGCACGCGACACCGAGCGCGGCCGCGTCGGCGTCGACCGTCACCCCGCGATCGGACAGCGGCGCGTGGCAGGCGCGGCAGTACGCCCGCGGCTCGCGGGCGATCGCGGCTTGGAAGGTCGACTCCGCGTAGGAGCTCTGGTGCGGGGAGTCGCGCCACTGCGCCGTCTCGTTCGGATGGCAGCGCATGCACGCGGCATCTTCGAGGTGCTCCGCGTCGACCGACGGGGCGCGCGAGGTGGGCCGCCCGACTGCCGCTGCCGGGACCACGAGGCCCGAGAGCGCCGCCGCGCTCCACAGGGCGACGACGGCGAGGCGGGTCTGGACACGCACGGCACCAACACGCGCCAGCCGCGGGGAAAAATCCTTCGCCACCGACACCCATGGTGCCGGGGCGGGGGGCCGCCGTCGAGATCCGAGGCCCGTGCCGGGGTCAATGGGCGGCCACGACCACCAGATGCCGCAAGCGATCGATCCGCTCGCGTCGCGCAGCGCTGCGACCTCCGGTGCGTACGGCCGCGCGAGCACGAACGCCTCGTACGCCGCGGCGGCGCGCTCGCGATCGCCGAGGCGCTCGCATCCAGTGGATCGAGCGGGGCTTCTCGCCGAGGTCGGCGTGCCGCTGGGAGAAGGCGACCAACGGCAGGCGCACGCGATGCGGCGCTCGGACGTGCGAGGTGTCGAGGGGGCCGCTGTCGGCGAACGCCGTCTCGACGCACGCCGCGAGCTCGCGGGGCAGGTCGCCGGGCCAGCCCACGGGTGACACCTCGAACCCCGAGCATCGGGGCAGTCAACCCACGGGCGCGGCCGGGCTTTCACCGCCGTGCATTCGAGGCACCTCGTGCGCCTCGACCACATCCTCGCTAGGTGAGCGGGCGTGCTACGCTCGAGCGCGATGAGTCAGCCGGCCGAGACGCCCTCCCCGTGGCGCGACCCCGTCATCGCCGCCTACCAACGGGACGTCGACCTCACGCTGATCCGAGAGAACCTGCGCCGGACGCCGCATGAGCGGTTCGAACGGCTGATCGCGCTGGCTCGTTTCGCCGAGGAACTCCAACGTGCGGGGCGCGAGGCGAGGGGCCGGTGACCGACTTCGAGGCGCTGCTCCGTGCGCTCACGCAAGCCGGGGTGGAGTTCATCGTCATCGGTGGGGCCGCCGCGACCGCCCACGGTGCTGTCCGCCTCACCCTCGACCTCGACATCGTGTACGCGCGCTCCACCGCGAACCTCGAGCGACTCGCGACTGCCCTCGGGCCACTTCAACCGTATCTGCGGGGTGCACCGCCCGGTCTGCCGTTCTCCTGGAGCGCTGTCACCCTCGGACACGGCCTGAATTTCACCCTAACCACGCGCAGCGGGGACATCGATCTGCTCGGCGAGATCGCGGGTGGTGGGCGGTACGAGAGCCTCGTGCCTCACGCCGTCGAGATGAGACTGTTCGGCATGCCTGTCCGTGTGCTCGGGCTCGCCAAGCTGATCGAAGTCAAGCGTGCCGCTGGTCGGCCGAAGGACTTCGAGGCGATCGCCGAGTTGCAGTCGATCCTCGACGAGCAGGGTTGAGGGCGAGACGCCGTCCGATCAGGTCGACAGCGACGCGAGCAGGCGGCGGGCGGCGTCGGTGTTGCCGGCGTCGCTCGCGACCTCGATCGACCACGCACGTTCGGCCGTCGGATCGATCCGCACGGTCCCGCCGATGCCGGGCACCAGCACCAGCCAGGCGGTCGGCGGCTCGTCGGCGTGGTCCGGGGGGTGAGCCGGCTGCAGGCGCACGGGCCCGAACTCGAGGATGCGATCGACGATCGCGTCGAGATCGGTCGTGGCATCGAGGTCGACCTCGCCGCGCGGTGCGAGCGACGGCGGCGCGAACCACCGCTGCTGGTCCGCGGCCAAGTCGCACAGCGTGTCGAGGGCGGCGTGGAAGTCGACGCCGAGGTCGACGATCTCGCGGACGTCCGCGCGTAGCCACAGCACGTGCTTGGCGAGCGCGGGGTGCATCGCGACGCGACCGCCGTCGGTGGTGGCGCCGATGAGGACGAGCAGGTGCGGATCGAGATCGACGAGGTCGTCCGCGGAGTCCCAGGTCGCCGCCGCGAGCCACTGCGCGGCGGTGCTGCGCTCGGCCGCGATGCGCTGCGGCGACCAGATCTCCACGCGGTCGCTGTCGACACCGGCGCCCAGGGTCGCGAGGTAGTCGATGTAGCTGGTCGGGAACACCACATCGAGCCGGCGCTGCAAGCCGTCGAATTCGAGGCGTCCGACGCGATCGCCCTCGGTGCTGACACACAGCACGCCGTGGTGACGCACGAGCGTCGAGTGGCGCGTCGCCGGGTGCACCCTCGTCGAGGCGATCCGCGGCGCGGCGCAGATCGTGGGTGATGCGGCTGCGGCACGCGGGACACGATGGGTCGGTTCGCCGCAGCCGCATGCCGCAGCGCGAGCAGTGCCAGTCGGGGCGGCGGTGGCCGAGCACCGCGCCGCCGACGAGGCCGGCGACGCCGGTGACGAGGAGCCAGGCCGGCTCGCCGAGTCCGATCGCGATGAGCCCGAACAGGCCGAGCGCACCGCCGACCATGCCGCCGACGATCCCGAGCGCGAGGGCCCGCGACGTCGGCACGCGCGACGCGGTG
This sequence comes from Nannocystaceae bacterium, assembly GCA_044344875.1. Lineage (GTDB taxonomy): Bacteria > Myxococcota_A > Polyangia > Nannocystales > Nannocystaceae > Xiheibacterium. Next base: position 36,997 of record JBIJCC010000078.1, on the reverse strand, counting down.
AGATCGATCGTCTCGATCCGCGCCGGGTGCTCGTCGGTCTGCGGGGCCTCGGGCTCCGCCCCCTCGCCGCGCTGCATCCCGCTCGTCGTGGCGACCGTCATGCGACGGTCGCGATCCTACACGCGGCTCACAGCGCCGGGTTGGCGTTCTGCGCGAGCTCGATGACGGTGTCGTGGAACCACTGGTCCGCCTGCGGGGCGTCGCTCGCCGAGTTGCTCGACACGCACGACGGATCGAAGCGCGGCGCGTTCAGGTCGGAGGTGCCGTCGGAGTCGCCCGGCGGCTTCACCCAGTAGTACGCGTCGACGCGCAGGCCCGCTGCAGAGAAGGGTCACGGCGAGGGCGTGGCGGTGGAGCACAGGGATCGCAACGTGGCGCATGTCGAAGCGCAGGTGGGGGTCGGGCGCCGCGAATCGATGAAAGAAAAGCTGCGCGGGGGATCGCGCGCGGCGACTCAAGCGTCCGGGAGGAACGCGAGGCCGAGGCCGGTCACGAGCATCGCGAGCAGGAACCCGACGGCGAGGAGCGCCCGTCGGCGCCGGCCGACCAGCGGCACCATCGCGATCACCTGCTCGCGGTAGCGCTCGCCGAGCACCGCGTCGATCCGCGGCAGCCACAGCAATCCGACGAGCGCCAGCTGGTGGGCGCAGACCAGCACGATCGGCAGGTCCTCGGTGTTGGCGGCGAGGATGATGCCCATCGACATCGTCGCGTAGGCCATCAGCGTCCGCGCGGAGCGGCGTCGGTGGAGCAGACCCACGGCCGCCATCAGCATCGGGATGGCCAGGACGATCAGCAGGAGCGCCGGGACGAGTCCGCCCCTGGCGAGCGTCTTCGGGGTGGCGAGGATCAGCGCGGCCGCGGGCCCACCGGCCCAGATCGCCACGCCGTCACGTGGGCCTCGGGGAGGGCGAACATCTCGCGGACGCGGACGAGCTTGTCCGGGGAGGAGAACGTGGAATCGTCGATCGGCATGGGGGGTCCGGAGGGAAGTGGCGCTGCCGGGCGATCCGATCCGTAGGGCGGGCGTGAGCGAAGGGGCGCTTGCTGGCCCGGGGCGGTCGTCGCGACTCGGATTCCCCCAGGGCGCCGAGCCGGTCGACGGCTCGCCGGCACGCCGCTGAGTTCCGAGACGTTGATCGCGAAGTCGCGGGGATCACCAGCGGCCAGTCGCCACCTCACCCGACCGATCGGCCGCCGTTCTCCATCGCCCGGCCGACGAGACGTGGGTCCCATGGACGAGCAGCGCGGCCGAGGGGCCCGACGACGTCGCGCCAACCGGCGTGCAGGACCTCGTGGCGTGCGGCCCCGTCGAGTCGACCGCACCCCGCGAGCGTGGGACGCGAGGCTCGCTCGCGAACGGCTCCGTGGGCGCGGTCGGGAACAGACGTGGGACGCGGGGCGTCGGGGAGGACTGGGTCGCTCGTGCGCACACGGACCATCGCGGTTGCGCTGACGCTCGCGGCATGCACGTCGCAGAGGTCCTCGGTCGCCCAGACCGAGACGTCCGGTGTGGTCGAGGTTCGCTCATCTGCCACCCCGGCGAGCGGACCGACGCGGTCGCAACGGTTGCAACGGCGATCGGTCGGGGTGTTCGATGATGGCCGAGTCGAGCGGGTGGTTCGCCAGTGGGACGACGACGTGCATCCATGCCAACGGCGCGCGCGACGGCCCCGGCGACTGTGCGTGATGCCGGATCCCGAGGGCGCGGACGAGGCGCTCTGGGCGAAGCTGCGTCGCAGCGGGCGGTTGCATCGGAACCCCCTGGGGGCGTGGGTCGAGATCACGCCCGCCGCGCTCGAAGCGGCGACCGGCGGGGTGCTTCGCTTCGAGGTCGAGCATGCGACGGCGGGTGGGGGCGATTGCGCGTGGAGGCTGCGCGAGCCGGGGTCGGACCGCCCGCTCTTTCCGGTCTACGACGTGCGCGACGGGTTCGACTGGTGTCGTTGAGGGGAGCCGGGGACGGCGCGACGTCGCGACGGCGGCGTCGAGTCGATCACGCGAGCCCGAGCCGACGACTGGTCGAGCGGGGCGGGCAGACATACACTGCGCGCGTGCAGCTCGTTGCCGTTGGCACCGCCGAGCCGAGGGTCGCGCGATGACTGTCGACGACGTCGATGGGGTCGTGGTCGCGCTGCCCGGCAGCTCGGGCGAGACGGGTGGCGACCGAACGTTGGAAGTCACGCCGGGCAACAGACCGATTCCGAGCTCGCCAGAAGTCGCGGCGGACCCGTTCAAGCCGTAGGCGTTGGGAGGATGCCGGTTGCACGGCGCACAGCGTCCGCCGGTCTCGGCGGCAGGTCTTCAGCTGCCATACCCGCGGAACGGGAGCGTCAACGCCGGCGCTGCGGTTGCCGTGTTCTTCTCCGCCCGGATCCGTACGAACGGCCCCTCCATCCGCCGCGACACCACCTCGAACCCCAGTCGCCCGAGCCCTGCACAGAAGGCGTCGAGGTCCGGGAAGTAGTTCGCCGGCTCCCACAGGTGCAGCTTGCCATCCAGGTGCAGGCAGCGATGCGCCTCGCTGAGGTAGTCGGTGAAGTTCGAGCCCATCAGCGCGAGGCAGAAGATCGCGACGTCGAGCTCGCCGTCTTCCAGGGGCACGCGCCCGCCCAGGTCGCACGCGGTGACCGTGTCGTTGAGCGCGACGTGATCGAAGCTGTGGACCTTGTGGCGCTCGGCGACCGCCTTGGCGAGTAGGGCCTCGCCGCAGCCGAAGTCCCCGACGACCAGGCCCTCGCGCTGCGAGAGCCACCGGATCTCCTCCTCGAAGGGGATGACCTGCCACGACTCGCGGAGCTGGCGGTACAGGGTGTGGTAGTGCGCCCACTCCTCGGGGTTGGCGGCGAGCCGCGCGTGGGTGGTGCTGCCCGACGCGGCGTACCAGCGGTTGTTGACCTTCGAGAAGTCGCCGTAGGTCGCGAGGCGGCGCTGGACCTCGGCGGGCTCGCCCGAGAGCGGGACCTCGATCACGGTCCGGACGATGGACTGCATCACGCCGGACTCGAGCCGAGCCAGCCAGCCCATGATGTCTTGCTGCGCCTGGGCGGGGGTGCGGAGGTTGCCCTCGGGGACGACGCCGTCGACGGCGGCGTCCGCGATCGACTTCTTGTACTCGAGGCGCTGGAGCTTGGACTCGCAGTAGGACCACCGCTCGCCATTGACGATCGCGTAGGTGACCGGGATGACGACCGTGACCTTGTCGAAGCGACTGCCCTGTCGCCATAGGCGCCCGCGGAGCTGCTCGTACTCGGCGTTCGTCCACGGCAGCACGTTGATGATGAGCCGGTTGCACACGTGCTGCAGACCGTCGACGCCGGTGGCGATCCGGCTGGACGCGATGAGCACGTCGACGGCGCCGTTCGGGTCCTTGAAGGCCGCGAGGTCCTCGTCGTTGCCGTCGCCGACGCAGAGGCCGACGCGGAACCCCGCCTCCTCGATGCCGGCGCGCAGCTGATCGACGATGCCGTCGACGTAGTACGTGTAGACGAGCGCCTTCTCACCGCGGACGAGGTTCGCGACGATCGCCGGCAGACGGATGCCGGTGAGAACCTGCTCGAGCGCGAGCGTGGTCTTGCCGCCGACCTGGCGGATCTCGTCGAGGTAGGGGCCGCAGTCGATCTCCGGGCGCCCGCTCTCGTCGAGCTGCATGGTGTAGTTGGGCTTCCAGCGGGTGCCGAGGGTGACGAGGCGCTGGTAGAGGTGCATGCAGTTCTGCACGGTGGGCCGGGTGTCGATCTCGTCGTACCGGTGGCCCTTGATCATCTCGATGAGGCTCTTGCCCTCCTGCAGGGTGTTGATCACCGGGGTGCCGGACATGCCGAGGACGCAGAGCTCGGGGCTCTTCTTGGCCGCCTCGAGCACGAGCGCCTGGACCAGGCGCTTGCGCTTGCTCATGTTCGCGACGTCGCGCTGCTTCGCGAAGTGGATCTCGTCGATGACGACGAAGTCGACGACCGAGCGTTCGAGGAACGCGACGAGCTGCGCCTCGGAGTCCGGCTGCTGGAACTGCTCGAAGTTCATCACCAGGTAGCGCGGCGTGCTGGCGAGCGGGTCGTGCCACTCGGGTGACCAGGTCTTGGAGGCGACCTCACACTTCGGGAAGGCGTTGCGGACCTCGGCCTCCCAGTTCCCGACCACGGCGTTCGGGCAACAGATGATCGTGAGCCCGGCGTCGACGACTCGAGTGGCGAGGACGGCGCTGAGGGTCTTGCCGGCACCCATGCCGGACCAGTTGCCGAACCGACGCGCGGTGAGCACGGAGACGGCCACGTGCTTCTGCATCAGGTGCGGGAGCGTGATGTCGGAGTTCGGGGTCGGGCGGAAGGCGTAGCCGTCCGGGATCCTCAGGTTGTTCGCGGCCGCGAGCTCGCCCAGGAAGTTGTCGCGTACGACGGACGAGTACATGTCGCCCTGGAACCCGGCGGCCTGTCGCTGCGCCTCCTCGGGGTCGTTGAAGGCATGTCGCCAGAGCTTGGCCTTCGCGCTGTCGAGGAGGAACTTCACGGTCTCGGCGTCCGCGGAGGCGATGAGCTCGCTGTCCAGGGCTGCGAGGGCATCGCGGGTCTGCACCACGGGGAGGTCGCCCTCGGCGTCGTTCGCCCGTTGGGTGAGGTCGACCTCGGCGGCGACGTCCATGTCGAGGTCGGCCTCGTCACGCGCCTGGGTCACGGGTGCGGCCGGGAGTGCGTACGGGTCGGCGCTGGGCGGGATGTTCGGGCTCTGCCGAGCGTCGACGATCTCTAGCGTGAGCGTCGCGTCGGTGGCGAAGTCGTCGACCAGCGACGGCTGGCCCTCGGCGAACTTCTCCAGCTCGGCGACGGGGAAGCGGCCGGTGGTCAGGGCGCGGACGAACGCTTGGGCGCTCCTGTTCCGCAGCGCGCCTGCCTGCATCGCGAGCGCGTACATCTCGCTGGGGTTGAGGGCGTCGACGTGGGAGAGCAGGGACTTCACGAAGCCGCGGACATGCTCGATGGACCAGGTGCCGTAGCAGGTGGGGCAGCGCCGGCCGGTTCGGGCGCGCGAGCGGACGCTGGCTTGGAATTCGTGACCCTTGGAGCACAGCCACCATGCGACCATCTGGTGGTCCGCGTCGACCTGCTCGGGGCTGATGTCGCCGTTGCGCATCGGGTGCCACTCGGCGGCGATGTTCGGCGCGACGCGGGCGAGGGATCGCTCGGCGAGCGCGCACGTCGGGCACGCGGCGTCGTGGAGCATCTGCAGCGGAGCGCGGCGGAAGGCGTGGCCGTGCTCGCAGGACCACCAGACTTCGGAGGCGTGTTGGGCGGAGACGGCGTCGGGCCGCAGGTCGCCGTTCTTGGTGGGGTGCCAGAGGGCGACGAGGTGAGGGTGCGCTGCGGCGAGGGAGGTGGACGCCATGCCGCACGTGGGGCAGGCGGGTTGCTTGAGGAGGAGCCGAGGGGCGCGTTGGAACGAGTGGCCGTTGGCGCACTTCCACCAGAAGGTGCGGTAGTTCTGCGCGGGGACGGCTGCAGGATCCTCGGTGTTCTTGGCGCGGTCCCAGAGGGCTAGGAGGGCGGGCGCGTCGGCGATCATCTCAGCCATGGTGGTTGCTCGTTTCGCCGTCGAGTGGTGGGGGCTCGATGCAGTCGGTGCTCATCCACCGCGGGTCGTTGGGGTCGAGGCCGGCGGGGAGGCCAGGGCCTTGGATCGGGCGGCCTGCGGCTTCATCTTCGGCGAGGGCGAGGTTGAGCTCGAGGAGGAACTCGAGGGGTTCTTGACCGGCGGGGAGGTCGTAGGCGGCAGCGACCGCGGCGTCGAGGCGGGCTTGGGCGTCTTTGAGGGGGTGGGGGCCTGGGACTTCGGCGGCTTGGTGGAGGGCGCGGAGAGACCAGTTGTTGGACTCCATCAGGTCTCGACGTGTCTCCCGAAGCGCTCGTGCTGCGGCGGCAACGCCGACTACGGCTGCCTCGGAAGGTTGCTGCGGCCAGGAGAACGTTCGCCACACGTCGCCAGTATAGCGGATGTCTGCGCGCACCTTCCCACCCTTGACCTTGATCCACTCCCAGTGTAGCCGGGACTGCAGCACTCCGAAGGTGTAGTCGTCGTTGAAGTCGAAAACCTGAAGCGTGTTGGTTGGTACAAACTCACTCGAAAGAAACACGAAGATCGGACGTGCCTGGGGATTGGAGCAGGCGATAAAGCGATGGCGCTGCTCAAGCTGCCGAAAAAAACGATGCTGCGGCTCCTTGGGATGCCACCATGTTCTTAGCCATCGGGCGAAGTGTGTTGTCTCATCTCCGCTCTCCGCTCGCTCCTTGATGGTTGGATATAGGTGCTTCTTTAGGTGCGCAAAGCATGGACCAGCGGCAGCCTCAGCTTGGCGTTCTGTCGGAAAACCAACAAGGTAGATGCCAAGTGTCGGCTTGTGCGAGAGCGTTCCTGTTAGCATCGAGGTTCCGGTTGCGAGTGGTCGGAGACCTGCGGTCAGTCGGGAGGTGGCCGGAATGGTGTCGAGGTCCGGAGTAAATGCATTACTGCCAAAGATAACGCCGATCGCTGTACCGTTCTTGTTTGCTTGGAGCGCCACGGCAGCAGAGACATCCATCTGAAGTTGCAGGTGCGTAGGAATGACTGTGAGGGGGTAGCTTCGGCCGTTCACAATGAGCTGCCGTGGCGTGTCTGCCTCTCCCTTTGTCCAGTTGACCATGCACACGTCGAGCGCGGCGTCGCCGGGCCAGAGCATCGACGAGACTGCGTTCGTTATCGTGCCGCCAGTCTCAACCAAGTAATCGAGCGCGGCTTGGCGAGCCTTGCCTACGCGGAGCCCGGTCGTGCCGACGAGACCTGCTCTTCCGCCGTGCTGCAACTCGTCTTGCGAGCGGCGGAACCAGTAGCAGGAGAGGTCGACGACGCCATCCACGCCGGAGGTGTTCTTCAGTTTCTCAATGTAGTCTGCGCCAAGCTCGGCGCGGATCTTTCGATCTCCAAGGATGGGCGGGTTCCCCACGATTGCGTTCACCCGAGGCCACTCGGTGAACAGCGCATCAGCGCATACGATGTTCTTCTCCAGGTTGTCCAGCGGCAGCGAAGGATCCAGCTCCAACTCCACCTGCCCGAACCGCTCCGCCACGAACTGCCGTCGCTCCTCGAACGCAATCTTCTTCGCGATGTTCAGCGTAGCTCGAGCCAACTCCACCGCAAACGCGTTGATGTCGATCCCGAAGAAGTTCGTCGTCGGGATCCCGGACCCCCACGCTCCGCGCAGCTTCGGGTCGTTCGCGATCGCCGCGAACTCGTGCATCCGCGCCAGAATCTCGTTCTCCAGCCGGTACATCTCGCGGAACGCCACGTACAGGAAATTCCCGCTCCCGCATGCCGGATCCAGAACCCGGAACTTCACCAACTCCCCTCGCAGCGCCCGCAGCTCCGCCAGACTCCCCGCCGCCCCGATCCGCTTCCGCCAAGGCTCGACGATCGTCGGCCCCACCACCCGCATGATATCTTCCTTCGCGGTGTAGTGCGCCCCGCTCGCGTGCCGCTCCGCGTCGTCCATGATCCCCTGGAACACGCTCCCGAAGATGTGCGGATCCACGTGCGTCCAGTTCGCCTCCGCCGCCTTCGTCAGCGCCGTCAACTGCTCCCGGTTCACCGGCAACGTCACCGGCGTGGAGAACAACCCGCCGTTGAAGTACCGGATCGCCCGGTCCCCGTCCCCCGGCGTGCTCATCAACCGAAACAGCTCGGCCAACCGCTGCTCCGCATCCCCCCGCTCCGCCGCCTGGTACAGCAGGCTCGTGAAGTGCGACTGCGGCAGCAACCCGATGTCCTCGGCAAACATCGCGAGGATGCACTGCAGCGTGAAGCGGATGACATCATCGCCCCGCGTCGGATGCTCCGCCTTGAAGCTCCGGTACACGCGGGCAACCAGCTCCGCCACCTCCTTCGACACCTTGTCGACGTTGATGATCTGCGGTGTCGCCCCCGGCGACCAGTCGCGCGCCAGGAACGGGAACGCCTCGCTGTACTTGGGCAGCTCGTCCACCGCGCGCGACAGCCTCGGCTCCGTACGGCTCTTTCGCAGGTCATACAGCGCGACGTCCCGCTGGTTCGTGACCACGACGTACTGCGGCACCGGCTCGAGCTGCAGGATGACCGGGAGCAGCGCGGTCCAGCCGTCCTGGATCGATCGCTCCCGATCGATGACCTCGACGACCGCCCGTCGCTCCCGCAGCACCGCCGCGATGCGCCGCTCGGCGCGAGTACCCTGTGCCACGATCGTCCGCATCGCCGGGATCTCGGCCGGCAGGTCCTCGTCCGGCCCCCACCCGAAGCACCGGATCAGATCGCGGACGCAGGTGATGTCGCCATCCGCACCGCGGTAGCCCGCCGCGGCGTCCAGCGCGAACCGGCTGAGCCGCATCTTCGTGCTCGAGGCCCAGCGCGCGTGGTCGCCATCTCCGGCGTCCGCGTGCAGCGGCGTCGGCTTCGCCTTCTTGCCGCCGGCGGGCTTCTTCCCCACGGTCCGCGGCTTCGCGACCGGCTGCGGCACCGGCGTGAGGACCGGCTCATACCCTGGCCCGGCCTCCTCGGCCGCGCTCGACTCGCGGCCCATCAGGCGATCCACCAGGACCCGGGCCTCGCGGCCGCCGTCGTCGAGCCCATGCTCGCGGCACACCTTCGCGAGCTCGTCTTGGCCAAGCGTCTCCAAGACCTTCTCGAACGACGCGCGATGCGAGCCCGCGATCGCGTCGACGAACTCCTCCTTGGGCTGGCTCCTCGCGACCTGCACCTCGAACGCTCGGGCGATCACGACCAACTGCGCCTTGGTCAACGAGTCGAGGACGCTACGCTTCGTCGGTTGGGCCATCGGGGCGCATAGGGTCCGATGCGGCCACCGCGTCGGTCAACTCGGCCGAACGGACACCTGCCGAGGCCGCGGCTTGCGAGCCTCGTCCGGCGATCGTGGCCACGTGCGGCCTTGTCTTCGTGCAGGGCCTCGCAGTAGCCTACGCGTGGAGGCATCGAGGACGTGCCGCGCACCGCACCCGCCACGCTGAGGCTTGCGTCGATCGAGAGCGGACACGCCGGTCTGACCGCCGCGGGCGCTACCGCCCTCGTCGAGGCCGCCGAGGTTTGCCTCGATCACCACGGTCACCGCAGCGGCGTGAGTCTTCACGTTCGTCTCGCAGCCGCGAATCCGGTCGCTCATCCTCTGGTCTTCACCAAGCCAACACCCACCGCCAAGCGCGCGAACCACGACCTGCAGGACGCCGTCGAGGCCGGCGCCATTGCCGTCGCCGTCGCGTGGCTGACCTCCGAGACCGAGTACCAGGTGGTCCAGCGCTCCTGGAAGGGCACCGGCTTCGACTACTGGCTCGGCCGTACGCCTGCGACATTCGATGCCAGGCTCGAGGTGTCCGGGATCCTGCGTGGCGACGACCGGAGCGTCGCAGCGCGGCTCGTCACCAAGCTGGCCCAGATGACCCGCAGCGACGGAGGCGGCCTGCCGGGCTATGCTGTCGTCGTCGAGTTCGGTGCCCCCCGGGCAAGCGTCGGAGAGAAATGAGCGACTACGCGAAGCCCCACGGGCAAGCGATGGCGGCCGCCGAGGAGTATGACGCTCTGCGACGCCGGGGTGAGGAGCGCGCAGCCGCTGTCGCACTGCGCCGTGCTGCGGACCTCGAAGCCGTCGCGGCGGAGCGGACTCCCAAGAACCTCGAACCGACCCGGTCCGTCCTGTTCCGTAGCGCGGCGACGCTCGCTCACGAGTTGGGGGACACCCTCGCCGCGCGGCACCTCGCGATGGAAGGCCTCCGCGGCAACCCCCCGGCCGAGATCAAGGCGGAGCTCTTCGAAATCCTCGACAAGATCTCGCAGCCTAGGGTCGGCGCGCTCGCCAGCGGAGCCCTCGTCCAGCGGCTGGGCATCCGATCCGCGCGACGCACGTCGTCGCGACTGGATCTCGAAGGCGTCGGCAAGATCCACCAGGAATGGAACCGCACGCTCGCGGCCTTCTCCAAGAACGGTGCGGTCCAGTTCGTCCCGATCGACGCGAGCATCGGCTCGTTCTTCGTCCAACTCGAACTGCGCCGCGACACGAGTGACTTCGGGGACGTCATCCAGGCCTTGCGAGAGCTAGCCGAGACCGATGGCCCAGGCGCAGCTGCCGATGATCGCTCGAAGGCTGCCGCCCAGCGTCGAAGCAGCATGTTGTCCCTGCTGGTCGCGCTCACGGAGGCCGACGCCATCCTCGAGGTCACGACGACCGGGCCGGGAACGAAGGGCCTCCAGACCATCGAGATCCGCCCACCGGAGCCCGAAGAGCTCGCGCAGTTACAGCAGGAGGCGTCAGGGATGATCCCATCCGAGGATGTTCCGCAGGCCGACGATCTCGAAACGGTGTTCCGCTTCGTCGAGTTCATCGCGAAGGGGAAGTACCCAACGCCCGCCGATCTCGACGTCGTCCCGCGGCAGGTGAACTACTACCGGCGAGCGACGGAGATCCTCGGCTACCGGCGCAACGGCGCGCTCACGCCCCTCGGAGGAGTCCTCCACCGACTGACCGGTAAGGCGAAGTGGCGGGCCGCGCTCGCCCACTTCATGGTGACCGATGTGGCGAGCGCCTGGCTCGCGTGGAGCAAGAAGCGGAGCTTCGAGCAGATCGATCCGCAGTCGGCCGAGGCGTTCCTCGCCGCGTGTGCGACGGGTCTGAGCCCCAGCACGACGAAGCGCCGCGCGCAGACGCTGAGGACGTGGCATCTCACCTTGATCGAGCGCACGACCGAGGGTTGAGCGGCAGACCGGCGTGGGCGGATCTCGCCGGCCTCGTTGGCGCCCCGTCCACCGCGCACGCCTGAGATCGCTTGGTGCCCAAGGCCGCTCTCGATCCGCTCCAGGGGCGTTCTGGATCCGCCCTTGTCCTCGGATCGCGACCGCGTAGGCTTGCCCCCGATGAGTCCCGAACCGCAGACCTCAGCGACGTTCGCGCTCCATCACGGCGACGCCGTCGACGCCCTGCGCAGCCTGGCCGACGACTCGATCGACCTGGTCGTGACCGACCCACCGTACGAGTCACTCGAGAAGCACCGCGCCGTCGGCACGACCACGCGCCTCAAGCACAGCAAGGCGTCGAGCAACGACTGGTTCTCGATCTTCCCCAACGCCCGCTTCGAGGAGCTCTTCGTCGAACTCTACCGCGTGCTGCGTCGCGACCGGCACCTCTACGTGTTCTGCGATCCCGAGACCGCGTTCATCATGAAGCCGGTCGGCGAGGCCGCGGGCTTCCGCTTCTGGAAGCCGGTGATCTGGGACAAGGTCACCATGGGCATGGGCTACCACTACCGAGCGCGCTACGAGATGATCCTCTTCTTCGAGAAGGGCAAGCGGAAGCTCAACAACCTCGGCATCCCCGACGTCCTTCAGGCGCCGAGGATCCACCGCGGCTACCCCACCGAGAAGCCAGTCTCGATCTCGTCGACGCTCATCACCCAGAGCACGCAGCCGGGCGAGCTGGTGCTCGATCCGTTCATGGGCTCGGGCAGTGTCGGCCTCGCCGCGCTTCAGGAAGGACGCCACTTCCTCGGCTGCGACCTCGCCCCGGAGGCGGTCGACGTCACGCGCACGAGGCTGCTCGAGGCGGGGGGGCGCGAGCATCCGGGACCCTTCGCGGAGCCGCGTCCGGGGCGGAGCACCCAGCTGGCGCTCGGGGTCCGTTAGAGGGTATCGGGGCGTCGGCGACTGCGTCGCCTGGTGACCACGCGCCGAGACATCCCGGGACATCCCCCACCAGGTTGCACCCTGGTCGGAGACATCCCGGGACATGCCACTCATAGGTTTCACCATGAACTTCGATGTCCCGGGACATCCCACCCATAGGTTTCAACCTGATTTCCCATGTCCCGGGACATCCCCCACCCAGGTTGAAACCTGTTTCCCGATGTCCCGGGACATCCCGCACCAGGTTTCAACCTCCCCGCGGGACGTCCCGGGACATCCCGCGCCAGGGTTCACCCTGCCCGCGCACGTCCCGGGACATCCCCGCGCCGCTCACGCATCGTCCATCTCGGGCACCGCCGTCGTCGGCGTGACGCCGGCTCCCGCTCCCGTGCCCGCCTCCGGCTCGTCCTCCCCCGCACCCCCGCGCGCCCCCCGTCGCGCCTGCGCCTCTCGCAGATCATCGAACGGCCGCAACGCCCGCCGTACGCCGCTCGCCAGTTCCGGATCCGCGTGCGCCGCCGCGATCAGCTGCAGCGCGTAGCTCGTCATCGCCTGCTGCACCACCCGCAGCTGATCCAGCAGGTTCGGCGCCACGGCTGCGCCCGGCTTCGCGTCGGTGATCCCGAGCACTCGGCCGTAGTTCGCATGCGCTTCCCTCAGCTCGGCGACCACGAACTCCCCCACGAGCTCCTCCACCGCCGCGCCCAGCTCCTCATCCGCGAGCTGCTTGAGCCGCTGCTCGCTCTCCGCCCACTGTCGCTCGTACGGCAGCCGCAGGAACGACAGGCCGTCGGGGAACAGCCGCGCGTAGAGCTGCGTCGCCTGCTTGGCCTCGGCGATCGTCTGCGGCAGCTCGGCGAGGGTCTGCAGTCGCACGCCGACGGCGGCCCACACCCGATCGAGCCGCTGGTCCGCGGGCCGCTTGTCCTCTTCCGTGGTGAGCCCGGCGTTGCGCTGCGCCGCCCAGTCGTTCTGCAACGCGACCACCGTCTGGCGCAGCACCTTCGCCGCGCGCTTCGCCGCGGCCGGGAGGTCTTTGCCGGCGGCCCCCGCAGCGGAGATCAACGCGATGCCGAGGGCGACGCCGCCGGGCACGTCGAGGATCGGCGTCCGGAGGTAGCGCGTGGGTTCGAGGTCTTGGAGCAGGTTGTTGTTGTTGTTGGCAGTTGCCATGTGGCGGATTGGAGCACGACGGCACGCGTGCGCCACTGACCCCGGACGGAACGTCGTTCGTTCGATGGCACGCTACCGTTGTCGCGCGGACGGCCGAATGGCCAATTCGCGCCGTTGCCCCGAACGGCCGTTCCGAGCTGCACCGACGGTGATCCTCCCGCTGCTACCCTGCCGCTCGCGATGTCGATGACCCTGCGTCCCGATCGTCACGATCCCGGCACCGTGCTCACCGCGACCCTGCGCGAGCCCACCGAGGGCGAGGCCACGGGGCGCCGCGTCGGCGCCGTCTCGCTCCGGTACACCCGCGGCGAGCTCGTCACGCGCGCCGCAATCGAACCGCCGTGCGGCGCCACTCGCCTGCTCGGCGGCCGCCATCCCCCCGCCGACCTCGTGATCGACGATCCGGCCGTGAGTGGCGCGCACTTCGAGCTCGAGTTCACCGGGGAGCGCGTGATCCTCCGCGACCTCGGCAGCACCAACGGCACGTGGATCTACGGCGTGCGCGTCCGCGAGGTCGAGCTCGCGTACGGGGCCCGGTTCTCCGTCGGCAGCGTGGTCATCGAGGTCGAGCGCGCCGAGCAGGTCGACGTCGCGATCGGCACCGCGCACCGCTTCGACGCGCTGCTCGGCAAGAGCGCGCCGATGCTGGGGCTCTACGCCGTGCTGCGGCGCCTCGCGCTGGCTGGCCTCGATGTCCTCGTCACCGGCGAGACCGGCACGGGCAAGGAACTCGTTGCCCGCGCGCTGCACCGCCACTCGTCGCGGGCCGCCGGCCCGTTCATCGTGCTGGACTGCTCGACCCTGCCGCGCGACCTCGCCGAGGCGGCGATCCTCGGGCACGCCGCGGGTGCGTTCACCGGCGCGACCCGGGCGCGCGCCGGCGCCTTCGAGGACGCGCACGGCGGGACGATCTTCCTCGACGAGGTCGGCGAGCTGCCCGCCGAGCTCCAGGCCAAGCTGCTGCGCGTGCTCGCGGAGCGCAGCGTCACGCGGATCGGCGAGACCGCCGCTCGGCCGATCGACGTCCGCGTCGTCACGGCGACCCATCGCGATCTGCGAATGATGGTCCTCGACCGGCAATTCCGCGAGGACGTCTACTATCGCCTTGCGCAGTTCACCGTCCTGCTGCCCCCGCTGCGCGAGCGCGGTGTCGACATCGAGCTGCTCGCGCGGGCCTTCCTCGCGGAGTACTCCGTCGGCTTCGAGGGCCACCGCGACTTCACGCCGGACGCCCTCGCGAGCCTCCGCGCGCATCCGTGGCCCGGCAACGTCCGTGAACTCCGCAACGTGATCATGCGCGCCGCCCAGATGACGACCACGGCGCTCATCGAGTGCAGCGACCTCGCCCTCGCCCAGGCCGAGCTCGGCCGCCTCGACGACGCGCGGACCGGCAGCACGCCGGGGATGCCGATCCCGATGGAGCTCGCCCGCACCCGCTTCGAGCGCGACTACCTGCACGCGCTGCTCGAGCACTGCGACGGCAACGTCAGCAAGGCCGCGCGCGTGGCGAACATGAGCCGCCGCGGGCTCTACGCGATGATGTTGCGCGTGGGGATGACCGCAAGGGCGGACGCACCGGCGGATCGCGAGGACGATCCCGTCGGCGGTGGCGCTGACTGAGCCGAGCCGCCCGCGACAGCATGCCCACGACGCTGCGCCTGCTCACGGCCCGGCGGAGCCCTTGGTCGTCGATGCCACTACTTGAGCCGGCTCTTCCAGTACCCAGGCCTTCGATGTTGATGGGCGACGGCGTAGATCACCGGGCCGTCGCCACCGAGGACGACCAGGAGCGAGTACCGGAAGACGCCCAGTAGAAACGCCCGGGCCTCGACGTCCTTGGGGAAACCCGGGAGTCGCGGTGCGCTCCTCGGGAACTCCGCCACCCGGCGGAGTGCGGCATCGACTTCGGCCTCGAATTTCGCCCCGTAGCCCTCGCGCTCCTCCTCCACATGGAGCAGCGCTTCGATGTACTCCAGCCGCGCCTCGGGGTGAAACCTGTAGGGCTTCATCGGCCGGCGAGCGCCTCGCGTCCGAGTCGGCGGACATCGTCCCAGCTCTCGAGCGCAACATCGCCGCGTTCGACCTCCTCGACGCGGCGTAGGACCTCCTCACGCCAGGCTGCGTCGACCCCGTCGAGGTGGGCCACGCTGTCCATCAGCGCTTCTGCGACGAGCCGTCGCTCGTTGTCGGGAAGCGCGAGCGCCTCGTCGAGGATCTTCTTGGCGGTCGACGTCACGCTCCCAAGGGTACGCCACGCTCGACGGCGTTGCCACCGGCACCCGCGAAGCGGCGCGCTCGCTTCGTGTCGACACTCAGCACAGTGGACTCCCCCAACGTGCCGCCCTGGGTGTCGGGGCCGGCGGTTCCGCGGCCGTGACGCGACCCCGAGCTGCGCCACCGACCGTGACCGAGTTGAGTCGATTCGTCGGTGCATCGCCGATCGGCAAGTCCACCGGCTCCGCGCAGCACGACATCGCCGCGGCGACTCCGACCCCGTGGACCAAGCCGATCGCCTGCCCGCCGACGCGCACGCGCTCGAAGCCGACGACGACCGTGCGCCGTGACCCGAGCGTGTGCTGGGCGTCAGCGAACGGATCGGGCGGTGCCGTCGCATGCACCACCCCGGGTCCGACGTCGTGCCCCTGCTGCACGATCGCGACGCCGCGGTGGAGCACGCGCGCCGCAAGCCGATGAGTCCCGGCCACCGCCCCGGGCGCCCACGCCATCGGCACCGGCGCCTCCACCGTCGCCAGCGGCGCTGGCATCAGCACCCCAGCGTGCGACGTCGGGCCCATCGCCACGCTGAGGTCGGTCGCGGTCGAGATCGTCCAGACCATCGCCTCACTCCGCCTCCCGTGGTGGCGACGGATCAGTCCACGCTCGCATCCCGACCCCAACCCTCCTCGACGCGCATCCGCAGGCATCGCGCGTCCGCAGGCCCCCTGCGCTCGAACGTGAAGCACTTGCGGTACACGATCGAGAGTGACGCGCGCTCGGGCTGCAGCACCAGCATCCGCGGCGCGAGTTCGATGGTCCCGCGGGCGTCGCCAGGCTGCCCGAGCTCGTAGTCCGCGAGCACGCGGACCTCGGGCAGCGCGAACCCGTGGTCCCCTTCGGGATCCACCCCGCGAAGGTGCACCGTCGCGGCGCGCCGGGGCACGTCGATGATCCAGTCCGGGTGCGCGCGGTCGTAGATCCGATCCAACGCGTCGTGCTCTCTCGTGTCACTCGCGTCGTGTCGCGCCGCGAGGGTGGCCAGGCCGATGTCGCGGGGCACGGTCGCCCAGCACGTCGGCGCCGGCGCGTCCTCCCAGCTCGAGATCGCGACGGCGGGATCCTCGATCGATGGCAGCGATCGCACGTACCGCGTCGCGGGGTAGCCGGGCGCGACGCCGAGCGACTGCGGAATCCGTCGCATCGCCGGCATCGGATCGAAGCCGCGGCCGCGACGATTGAGCGGGTGGTGGATGTCGAGCGTGCGCCCGGGATCCAGCCACACCTGCGCGGACCCACCGAATGCGTTCTCCCAGATCAACGGGACCGCGGAGAGCAGCGCCGGCTCGCTCGGCCGCGCCCGCGCGCCCTGGTGCGACCACGCGCGATCGCCCGAAACGACGAGCTCGCGCCGCACCGCGCCGATCGACAGCGCCACCGCAACGCGCGTGGCCACACGGCCGCTCGGCGCGTGCGCACGGCCGAGCAGGATCACCTCGAAGGTGCCCGCACGGCGCGGGGTCGTGTCGGCCGGTAGGCAGCCGAGCTCGGTCTCCTCGTCGGCCGCGCGGATGGGCTCCACGCGGTCGACCGAGAGTCGCGGGGTCTGCCCGCGCCGCAGCTCGAACGTCGCCTTCGCGACCAACAGACCGATCCTCGAGCCGCCGTCCCCCGGGCCCACGAAGCACCGCGCGGGAATCAGGGTCGTGTTCACCAGACGCATGCGGCCCGGCGCGAGAGCAAGGCCGGTGCCAGCTGTGACGTGCCTGCGAACTCGCTCCCCGTACCGTGCCGGCGCTCGACGGACCTGGGCACTGCAGTGCTCACGTGTGCACTGCAGTGCTCACGTGCGCCAAACCTGCCGCGCAGACCCGCTGCGACCGCGAGACCGCGGACGCTACGCCCCGGACCCGGCGAACGTGTGCGCTCCAGTGCACAGGTCGATCGCGGATCCCAAACGCGGGTCTCGATCACCCCATGCGTCTCCCCATTGGCGCGCGCCTTGCTCCCTGGGACGCGCAGCCACCCGACGACCGACCATGGATGACCCGCGCACCCCGACCACGCTCACGATGCTCCTCGACGCCGCCGCCTCGGCGCCCCCCGTTGCGGATGACGGGGGTGAAATCGTATCGGCCGGCGAAGCGACGGGCGGGCCGGCCCAACCGCAGCCACACCGCGGTTCGGATGGCGGTCGCAGCTTCGTCGGAAGCGTGCTCGCCGAGCGCCATCCCGTGCTGCTCGGACGAGTGCTCGTCCGCTACGATCGCGACGACGTCCCGCGGGACGCGTGGCTCCCCGTGATGCGGGGGATCGCCGCGCGCTTCGGCGATACCGTGCTGCTCGCCGATCCGGCCAACTGGTGCGAGCCGCTCGTGGTCGGGATCATCGACGGGTTCTCGGAGGAGCAGACGCGGCCGCCGATCGTCGGCCATCGGCTCGAGTTGCGCGACGACGAGGTCGTCGAGGTCTGCGATAGCTGGGGCCGGCCGCTGCTGCACATCCGCGACGGCGCCGACGGGCCGGTGCTGTCGCTGGCGCGCGCCGATGTCGACCTCGAGATCGCCGGGCGGCTGAGGATCCGCGCCGATAGCCTCGAGCTCGCGGCGCTGCGCGGCGCGGTGGCAATCGATGCGAGCGATGACGTCGTGATCCGCGGTGAGCTCATCCACCTCAACTGACGACGCGAGCGACGTATGGACCGCCACAGCCTGCCGCCCAACACGCGCACCACAAGCACGAAAACCTGTCCCTCGGGGCCAGGATTCGAGCTCCGGTGGCCGTTTGGCCGCTTGTGCCGGCGCGCCCGGCTGGTGCAGGATCGAGCGGCCATGATGGCCTTGCGCGCCTCCGTCGTCGTCGTTGCTGCGTTCGCCATGGGGTACGGGGGCTCGACGGGGCACGCCCTTGCTGCCGCTCCGGATCCCGCATCGACGCGCGGCGCCCGTGCCGACGTCGTTGTCGACATGGCGGACGACGCCGTCGAGGCCGCGCTGCGTGGCGAGGTGACCGCGTGGTATGGCGAGCAAAAGATCGCGATCGGCAAGGACGTTGGCGCTGGGGTGACGGTCCGGGCCGTGGTCGAGGTCCGCGACTTCGACCCGGAGCTCGGGCTCGGGTATGCGGGCGTCCTCATCGTGCGCCTCGACGACGCGCGTGGCGGCGAGCGGTTCGAAGTGCGCGCCGGCTGCCCGTGCTCGAGCGAGGAGTTCTTCACGACCTTCACCGCCGCGGTGAAGGCCCGCGTGGGCGAGTGGGTGCGCGTGCGCGATGCGAAGCTCGCCGCCGCGCAGCGAGAGCCGGTCGCGGCGCCCAGGGAGGCCGTGCCGCCGCCGCAGCGTTACCAGCTCGATACGCTCGGCAAGGCCGGGGTCGGCTTGATCGGCGTCGGTGCGGCCGTCGTCGGCGGTGGCGCGGTGATGTGGGGTCGCGGGGTTGCCCAGGACGATCCGCCCCGTTTCCCCGACCTCCGGGACGGCGGGATCGCGTTGGTCAGCGTTGGCATCGTGGTCACCGCGATCGGCGTCGGCTACCTCGTCGCGGACGTCGTGCTCGATCGTCGGTGGCGGCGATCGCTGCGACCCACCGCGGCGCTCGGGCCGGCGTGCGGCGTGCTCGGGCTTCGAGGGAGGTTCTGATGGTCGAGGCACCCAGGCCCCCCGCGTCGCCCGATGGCGTCGAGGTACCCGAGCGGATCGAGCCGAAGGAGGGCGTCGTCATCGGTGGCTGGACCCTGCGGCGCTTGCTCGGCAAGGGTGGCATGGGCCAGGTGTGGAAGGTCGATCGCCCCACGGCTGCCGGCCCCGCGGAGCTCGCCGTGATGAAGTTGCCGCTCTCGAACGCGGTCGCCGACCACAGCACGCTGCGCCGCGCCGGCCTCGAGGCGAAGGCGATGTACCTGCTGCAGGGCTGCCCCAACATCGTGCAGATCAAGGACGTCGACGTGCACCGCGGCGTGCTGCTGTACGTCGTGATGGAGTACGTCCACGGCGCGGACCTCGGCGAGGTGATCCGTGTGCTGCGACGCCGCCGCGAGAAGCTCGCGCCAGAGACCGCGGCCTGGATCGCGGGGGAGATCGGCGCCGGCCTGAAGGCGATCCACAACCTCGTCGTCGCCGGCGTGCCCCAGAACCTGCGCCACCTCGACATCGCGCTGAAGAACATCTTGGTGAGCACGGGCGGGCAGGTGAAGATCGGGGACTTCGGCCTCGCGTCCGGCATCGGCGATCCGGACCTCACCAACCGAGGCTCGTACAAGTACATGGCGCCCGAGCACTACTTCGGGGTGCCGTCGCAGAAGTCCGACATCTACGCGCTCGGCGTGGTGTTGTGGGAGCTGCTCGAGCGCGACCACTATCGCTTTGGAACCGACGCCGCCGAGCTTCGGGCGGAGATCACCGCGGGCAAGGTCCGGGAGATCCGGCGGACGGATGTCTCGCCGCAGCTCGCCGCGATCGTCCACGATTGCCTGGGCCACAACGAGGCCACGCGCCCGAGCATCGATCAGTTCATGGTCCGGCTCGAGCGGGTGCCCGAGTACCGCATGCAGCGCACGACGGTCGCCGAGTTGATCGCCCGCTGCTTCGAGCGCCTGCGAACCTCGGGCCACACCGAGGTGATCATGCAGACCATCCCCGCGGTGACGGCGGACATCGCCGGGCTCATGGCGGCGAGCGAGGTGCTGATCGCCAGCGGGACCACCCTCGAGCTGAGTGAGGTGTTCCGCGGCGTGCCCAAGCCGAAGAGCGCGCCCGGGTATGTCTCGCCGACAGGTGGCGCGGCCGAGGCGATGGACGGACCGGCGCCGCCCGGGATGTTCGGCGCGCCGGAGGATGAAGGCGGTGACGGTGATGACGCGCCCGTCGAGGCACCGAGGGCGCCCGTCGCCCCTGCGCCGCGATTCGACCCGCCGAGGCTGATGCCGTTGGTGCCGGTCCCCGTGCACATGCCGGGGGCCTTGCTGGTGCCGGTCGCGTCGCGGCGGACCTTGCCGCTCGACGTCGAGGGTGACGGGCTCGCGAAGTTCGATCCGACGACGCGACTGCCCGACGGCGTCGACGCGCTCGTCATGGGTGCGTCGCCCGACGGTGGGATCGAGGTCCATCGGCCGGGGACGCCGAGGCCCGAGGCGGCGGACCTCGCTGCGGTGGTCGCGGCGCCCGTGGTGGCCGCGGCTGCGGTCGCTTTGCCGCCGGTGGTCGGGGCGCCCGAGGTCACGCTGCCCGTGGGGCCGGCCTTCGATGCGCACGACGATCCGCCGTGGCCGCTCATCCCGGATCAACGCGGCGGCACCGGGCCCAGGCCGGAGCCGGTCCTGCCCACGGATCGATTCACCACCGAGGAGCTCGAGGGCCCGCCGCGGCCGTGGCGGCGAAGGATCCTGTTCGGTGCCGCAGCGGTGTCCGTGACGCTCGTGCTCGGTACGGTGACGGCGCTGTTGCTGGTGTCGTGGATCGGAGGTGGGGATGGCCTGGAGGCTTCGCGTAACCCCGCGACGAAGCGTGCCGGCGAGTCGCGTGCATCGGACAGCGGTGAACGTCTCGCAGTGCCCGCGCCCGCGGCGGTGGATGAGCCGGCCCGAGGGCCAGCGCTGCGACCCATCGAGCCGCGCGTGGCTGTCGAGCCGAGCGAGGCGAGCGTGGCGAGCGAGGCGAGCGAGGCGAGCGTGGTGGCAGCGCCCGGCGCGGAAAGTGTGGAGAGCAGCCGCGGCGATGCTATCGCTACGCCGATCGTGACTCCGCCTGTGCCTTCGGTCGTGCCTGTGCCTTCGGCGTTGCCCCCCGAGGCCCCCGAGCCGACCGTTGTCCCGCGCGTCGCGCCTGGGGTCACGCCCGCGACGCCCGACGTGCCACCCGCCGCGAGCACCGCGACGCCAAAGCCCAAACCGAAGCCGGCGCCGGTGGTGATGGTGCCCGTCGAGGTCCGCAACTCCCTGATCAAGCCCGGCATCGAGGTGATGATCGGCAAGAAGAAGGTGACGACGACGGGGTCGATCCGGTTCGAGATCGCCGCGGGCCGTCACCGCGTCAAGTGGCGCGAGGTCGGCACCACGGCGTGGATCGACGCGGGGAAGTTCGAGCTCGCGACCAAGCGCTCGCACCTGTTCGTCATCGGCAAGATCTCGTACCCCCACGGCGTACGGCACGTGCCGCAGGAGATCCGATGATCCTCGACGATGGGCACGTGGAGCTTGCCGAGGGGGCGATCGTCGACGGACGGCTGCGGATCGTCGAGGACCTCGCGCGCGGCTCGATGTCGTCGGTGTACCTCGCGCGCGAGCTCGAGTCCGGGCGCGACGTCGTGCTCAAGATCCTGGGTGGCAAGTACGCGACGCGGGCGGACGCACGGCCGCGCCTGTTGGCGGAGGAGCAGTACACCGCGGCCCTGGCGGACAAGCCTGGGATCGTGCGCGTGCTGTCGACCGGCGCGCTCGCGGACGAGGGGGACGCGCCGTACCTCGTGCTCGAGTACGTCGACGGGCCGACGCTCACCGGCCACGTCGCCGGGCAGAGCACGGATGTGGCGCACGTCTTGACGCTGCTGGCGGAGCTCGCGGGGATCGTGGCGGACGTGCACGCCGCCGGGATCGTGCACCGCGATCTCAAGCCGGAGAACGTGCTCGTGGCGGAGCGCGAGGGTGAGGTGGTGCTGAAGCTGACGGACTTCGGGCTCGCGACGCGGGCGACGGACGCCGCGGGCGCCCCCGCATCACCCGCGTCGGGCCTTCGGTTGACCGGCGATCATGATCGCCCCGGGACGCACCACTACATGGCGCCCGAGCAGTGCGTCGGCGGCGATGTCGGCACCGCGGCGGACATCTATGCGCTGGGTGTGTCGGCGTTCGAGCTGTTGGTGGGGGAGCCGCCCTGGGGCTCGCGGACGGGTCGCGAGGTGGTGATCCGGAAGTGCGATCCGACGCTGCCGTGCTTCGCGATCAGCGACCTCTCGCTCGGGTTGCCGGCGATGGTGGTCGAGGCGATCGACGCGGCGCTCCAGCGCGAGCCGGGGTTGCGGCCGACGGCCAGCGGGTTTCGCGACGCCATGCGAGCGGGGGCGAGCGAGGTGCGGGCGCGGCCGGGGGCGGTGGTGTTGCCGCCCGTGCGGGTCAGCCGCGGGCGGGCACACACGCCGAAGCGACCGATGCCCGCGGCCGCGGCGGGCGGGGCAGCGGTCACGGGAGTTCCCGCGGCGCGAAGCGGCACCGCGAGCGCGGCGGCGACGATGCGCTTGGGTCGAGGGCGGATGGACCTCGTCGTGCCCGAGGTGACGAGGTCGTCGGATCTCGAGCTGCGGCCCGCGGCGGAGGCTGCGGTGGTCACCGCGGCGCCAGCAGGCGGGGAGTCGGCGAGCGTGGCACCGGCGAGCGTGGCACCGGCGAGCGCGGCGTCGGTCAGCGCCGAGCCGGTTGTGAGGCAGCGGCGGGCGCATCCCGAGCGGCATGTCGAGGTCACGGAGCTCTCGCCGCGGGCCGGCGCGATCGTAGTGGCCGGGCAGGCGCGGGCGCGCTCCGGCGACACCGAGGCGGTGCTCGAGGTGCCGTCGGGAATGACGGAGGTGATCGATCGCGCGGCGGTCGAGCAGGCGATCGCGCGGGCGAGCGCGGCGGCGAAGCTGGGCGAGCCGCTCGGGCCGGCGATCGAGGTCGAGCGGGAGACGTATGCGGAGCGCGATGCCTCGCGCGCGGGGACGACGGGCGCGGGGACGATCGCAGCGCCGGCGACGTTGGATCGTGGGGATCGTGGACGCCGTGGCTGGCGGTGGGTCGCGTTGCTCGGGGTGCTGTCGGTGGCGGCGGCGCTCCGGCTGTGGTGGGTGGACGGTACCGTGCGCACGGGCGAGGGCGGGCGCGACGATGTCGGCGGCGGCGAGACCCGGCCGGCCGCGATCGCGAGCGACGAGCCGGGGTTAGTGGAGCGAGGGAATGAGGGGGGTGGACCGCGGCTCGAGGCGGTGGACGTGAAGCCGGACGTGCCGGCGCCGCCACCCAACGCGTTGCACCCCGTCCCCGCGCCGTCCTCTATAGAGGACGCCCGAGACGACACCCGAGACGACGCGCCGCCAAGCGCCCCGGCGAAGCCAGTCGTGACCCCACGACCGAAGCCCACGAAACCCGATCCGTCCGACCCCCTGCCGAGCCCGCCGGTGGCGGCTGTGCCGATGCACGAGACGCCCGCGTGCGAGGCGGCTCGGTCTGCCGTGTCGCGCGCGGCGAGCAGCGGGGATTGGGACGGCGTCCTCAACGCTTCCAAGAATCGAAAGTGCTGGAGCGACTCCTCGACCGTCGCTGCGGTACGAGTGCGGGCCCTGCTTGCGCTCGCGCGTCACGAGGACTGTGTGCGAGAGGGCAAAGCCTACTCGCAGCGGAAGATCGTCGCGATGGTCGATCTGTGCCGTGAACGATCGGAGAACCGATGAGCCTACGTCGACTAGTTGCCAGCCTCCTCGCGCTCGTGTCCGTGGCCACCTCGCAGCCCGCGCTGGCCGCGGCACCTGCGAAGGCGGCGGCCACCGAGCAGGAACTCCCGAGTTTCGCCGACGTTCGCGTGGACCCCGGGGTCGACGACCCCGAGTACGCCCGCTCGTGGTGCGCCATCGGCATCAACCGTGGGATCGCCAAACAGCCCCTTGAAGCCCAGAAGCTCGGCGCTCGACGTCTGGCGGTGGAACTCTCGGGGAGCGTGGGTGCCTACCACCTCGATGTCGGCCTCAAAGAGGCCGGCGAATGGTCAGGCGAGGTGGGCCGGCGCGACTGCCGGTGCAGCGACGCCGAACTGATGACCGCGATCGCCGAGCTCGTCGCCGACGCTGCGAGCCGCGTGAACGCCGAGCAATCCCTGGAGTCCGCCGCATCGAGTGCGGTGACGGCTCCCCGCGTCGCGCCGGAAACCAAACCCGTCGACCGGACGAAGCGCGCACCGCTGGGGCGCTTGGGCTCTGCGGGCGTTGGCCTCACCGTCGGCGGCGCTGGCGTCGCTGCGATGGGCGTCGGCTTTCTCGCAAAGGGCCGCGACTACAGCGCCGCGACCTCGGACGAACGCGAGGTGGGCACCGACTTCACCACGCCCGGCATCATCGCGCTCGCGGCCGGGGTCGCAGTGCTCGCCGCAGGGATCGGGTTGGTGGCGGTGGACCGAAACCGCGCCAAGCGGAGTCGTGCGAGCGCCCGCGGTTCCTGGACTCCGACGTTCGCGGGCACCTCGCTCATCGGACGATTCTGATGTGTGCGCAGTCGAAGCAGTCAAGGCACGCGAAGGCAAGGAACATGACCGACATGATTCAACGACTCATCGGAGCTGCGGCATTCGGGACTGCCATGGGTGTGGCGGTGGGGGCCGGATGCAAGTTCGACAACGCGAAGGACCACTGCGCGTACGCCGACGGTAACGACTACTGCGGGCAGAAGTACGGCGGTGAAGAACGCCGATACTGCGCGCGGGGCAACTCCGCGTGCCAGGACCGATTCCCGGCCGAAGACCACGACGGTTGCGTGGATGCGCGGCCCGATGACGCGACGTGCTACTCGCCGTGCGGCGAGGGCAAGTCGGCGGTCGATGACCCGGATTGCGAAGGGGTGGCCGATGCGTCGAGTTCGTCGGTCACGATGGGCGCGACGGAGCCGACCACCGAGCCCACGGGCGAGCCGACGACAGCGGGGACCGGATCGATGTCGAACAGCGGGAGTGAAACGGAGAGTGCGTCGAGCAGCACGACGGACACTGGATGCACGCTCTCGGTCGAGTGCGCGGACCCGGCGAACCCGATCTGCTCGGACATGGCGTGCGTGCCGTGCACGAGTGACGACGAGTGCCTGGCGAAGGACCCCGGTGCGCCGGCGTGCAGCGACGAGGGTCGGTGCGTGGCGTGCACGCCGAGCAACGCGAGCGCGTGCACGGACACGACGCCGGTGTGCAACGCGGCCAGCAACGAGTGCGAGGGGTGCAACTTCCACGAACAGTGTCCCGCGAGCGCGTGCCGGATCGCGACGGGCGGTTGCTTCGACGATGCGGAGGTCTATGACGTGGGCGCGGGGCAGACGTATGCGAGCATCACGGCCGCGGTGGATGACCTCGGCGAGGGCGGCGAGGTGGTGCTGCGCATCCACGACGGGCCGTCGTACGACGAAGCGGTGACGATCGCGGGGGCCGGCACGGCGTACGCGTTGCTGGCGGAGGATGATGCGATGGTGCCGCAGTGGGTGAACACGGGCGGGAGTTCGCCGACGCTGGGGGTGGAGGACGGCGCGGAGGTGTACGTGCAGTCGCTGCGCGTGACCCTCAATGGCGACGGTGCGTTCCCGGGGATCAGGGCGGACGGGGCGACGGTGTACCTCGACCGGACGTCGGTGGTGGGGAACACGGGGGGTGGGATTCTGGTGAGGAATGGGGCGAGCGGGTACTTGCGGAACTGCATCATCGGCGGCACCGCCGGTTCGGCGGCGGCAGTGTCCGTCACGGGTGGCATGGCGACGATCGTCGACTCTACGCTCGTCGATTTCGGACTCAACGCGCGAGCGCTGAGTTGTGGAGTCGCCGGCTCTGCGGTCGCGCGCAACTCGCTGTTCTACGGCGAAGACGATGTCGATGAGATCGGATGCACCAGCTTCGACGCGACATTCACCGCAAGCGAGCAGGCGCTCCCGGGCGAAGGGAACGAGTCCGTCGCACTGCAGAACGCGAGCTTCGCGAATTTCGACGAGACGGATTTCCGTCTGAGTGGCTCGGGCGCGGCGCTCGTCGGCGATGTCGCGCAATGGGTCGCGGGCGACCCGCTTGTCGACATCGACGGCGACGCGCGAGCGGCGGTGGACGGAGCGATGGAGGCCGCGGGCGCGGACATCCCATGACGACACCACGAACCATCGCCCGGCCGAGCCCCGTCCGGTCGCGCGAGATCGTATCGGCTTGACTCCGCGATCGAGCGTCACTCGGACCGAACGGGGGCCGCGTCTCGCAGTTCCTGCACTCCAAAACCTCCGGAAGCCGCAGCCATGACCGCGTTCGAAGATCTCACCAACCCCCACGACCCGCAGGAGCACGGCGGCCCCGCGGCGGGCCGCCGCGTGTTGGCGTATGTCCTCGACCCGATCATCCTCGTCCTCGCGATGCTGGTGCTGTTCTCCGTGGGCCAGGCCGCGATGGGAGCGGCCGCGGACGCCGCGTGGGCGCGGATCGAGAACCCGCACGCCCCCGTGCCAGGCTCCGTCAACCTCGCGGTGGTCGTGATGCTGACGTTCTGCATCTTCTCGCTTCCTGTCGCCGCGAGCGTTGTTGAGGCTTGGACGGGCGCAACTCCGGCGAAGCGACTGCTGGGCCTGCGCGTGCTCGGGGCCGACGATCGCACCGCGCCGCGGCGGCACTTGATCGCCCGGTGGGCGATCAAGTCGCCGTGGCTGGCGATGACGGTTGGCGCCCAAAGCTACGACACAGCCTGGCTCGAGTGGTTCTCCGTCGTGGCCGCGGGCTCGTGGGTGGTCGCGCTCATCGGGTGCGTGCCCGGCCTCGTGGGCAGCCCGACCCTGCACGACGTCGTGACGAAGACGAAGGTGGTGAAGCGTGTCTCCTCGTAGCCAATGCGCCGCGCGGTTCCTCCGCGTGGTCACGGAGGTCCCATGACCACGTTTCCGCCACGGGTGACCACGCGGGTCGGCACCGAGTACTTCCTGATCTTGGCCCACGACGTGCAGCGCTGGTCGTACGCGACCGCGCGCGAGATGCTGCTG
The DNA here is from genome assembly GCA_044344875.1 of Nannocystaceae bacterium. Classification (GTDB taxonomy): domain Bacteria; phylum Myxococcota_A; class Polyangia; order Nannocystales; family Nannocystaceae; genus Xiheibacterium. The sequence continues at coordinate 10,212 of JBIJCC010000078.1, read as the reverse complement.
ACGGTCCTGCGCGAGGGCATCGGCGCTGACGCAGTGCGTCGCCTGGCTGACAGTTTTGGCTTCACGGGCGACCCCGGGGATGTCGACGGCATCGCGAACACCGTCGCCGAGGCGATCGCGAGCGGCCGCCTGGTCCCCGTCGCGCTCCCGCAGCCGTTCCACGGGCGCCCGGTGCTCTACCGCGATGACTCGTCAGACCCCTGGGCGACCGCGGTGCCGCTTTCATCGCTCCGTGAGGAGACCACCGAGAGGTTCGGCTGGGTGTCTGTCGAGCTGGTCGACCACCGAGGCGTCCCGTTCGCCAACACCGAGGTCACACTCGTGCACTGCGATGGTCGGCGCGACCGGGTGGTGCTCGATGCGACCGGACGCTACACGGCACGAGCCGTCGCCTACCCCGGACCAACGCGGGTCCAACTCCCCGCGCGACTCGAGCGCCCCCAACCTTCGACTCCGGGACTCGCGATGGACGGGTTTCAGCCGGCTGCCGGGGACATCACGGTTCCGCGCAGCGGCGCCGCGCCTGTGCTGCTGTCGCCCCTCGATCGGCACTATCGCCTTGTCGCCGAGCCGGATGTCCGGGCGGCGTGCGTTCGCCTGGTCGGGATGCTGTTCGAGTTGAACAAGGCGTTCCTGTTGCCCGCTGCGCTCGAGGGCATCCGCCTGCTCGCCAAGATGTACGAGCGGATGCCGGGCGCCGAGGTCCTGGTGGTCGGTCACACCGACCGGACCGGCAAGGCGTTTCGGAATGACAGTCTGTCGCTGGAACGGGCGGAGGCGATCATCGCCTACATGACCGACGACGTCGACGCGTGGCTTGCTTTCTACGGTGAAGACGCAGACTTCTCGCGCCGGTGGGGCGTGACCGAGGACTTGCTCATGCTCTCCTCGCTTCCGGTCGGACAGACCCCGTACTACTCCGAAGCGCACTCGGAGCACAGCTTTGCCGCGGCGGTACGTCGGTTCCAAGAGGCTGCCGGGTTGGTTGTCGACGGGGAGCCTGGACCGCAGACGCGACGCGCAATGATCACGCAGTACATGGCACTGGACGGCACTACGTTGCCGGCCGCGGTCACGGCTGTCGCCCATGGCTGCGGTGAGCACTTCGCGGTCGTCCCCACCGCGGACGGGGTCGAGGAGTTGCAGAATCGTCGGGTCGAGATCTTCTTCTTCCGCGATGGCATCGCGCCGCCGCCACGATCGAAGAACTCGCAGGCGGGTGATGCCGAGTACGCAGCGTGGAACGAAGCCGTGGACGAAGAGCGGACCTTCACGCCGAGCATCGCCGGTCGAGGGCGCGTCGAGGTGGTCACCGACTTCGACGTCGGGTACGCGCACCACGCCGGGCTCATCATCGAGCTGCGAACCGTCGACGGGGCGTACATGCGCCGGATCGACCCCTGGGATACGCCGCAGAGCCTGACGGAGCTGCTGACGTTCACGTTCGAAGATGTGCCGGAGGCGTCGTTCCTCACTTGTGTCGCGATCACGGCGGATGGACAGCAGCGCACCCTGTTCGAGGACCTGCCGTTCTGGGAAGTGTCCCTCCAGCACGGACCGCAGGACGATGCGGACCCGTTCGAGGTCGAGAGCCAGCCCGAGACCGAGCCCGAAGGCGGTGACGAACCGTGATGAACTCGATGGACCGCACAAGGGACACAGGCCGGCGTGAGGGCGTTGCTCGCGGACGGTCCTGGGCCGCGAGGGTCCCGAGCTCGACGAGGATCGTCGTGGCACGGATGGCGTGGGGCCTCGCGGGTCTCACCGCCTGCGGACGCACGCCGTTGCCCACCGACGCTCAGCGCAGCACGCTCGCCGGGTACTTCGACGACCGTCTCAGCGACATCGTCGAGATCCAGCTCTACGCTGCCGCCGCCTGTGCGCGCGACTCTCGAGGCAGTGTGTATTGCTGGGGAGACCAGTACGAAGCTGCCGAGATCGACGGAGGATCACCAGCGGTTGGGCGTTCGAACCGACCGCGGAAGATCCACGGCATTGAAGGCGCGGTACGCCTCAGCACCTCGGAGAACCGGTTCGGCTACGCGACTGCAGTCCTCGCCGGCGGCGAGGTGGTCGCTTGGCCTCACGTGGACCTGCGACCGTTGATGGCGCCCGCGGAACCGGTCGACGAGAAGATCGAAGGGGTGGGCGCCCACATGGAGATCACCGAACACGCCCGAAACAAGCGGCGGCGACCGGCCGAAGATCCGTGGCGCGCGATGCCGACCGGAATCACCGTTGGCGCGATTGATCTGTTCGCCGATACCGGATGCATTTACTCGAACGAGGAGCTCGCTTGCCCGAGGGTCCCACGCGGGGTTGATGTGCCCAACTACGACGCGCTCGAGTCGCGTCGCATGCCGGGTATCGTCGACATCGCGCTCATCTCGGGCTACAACACTCACGAGCGCGGCGCGTGCATCGTACTCGACGATGGAACACTCAGGTGCAACAACGGCGACAGCGGTGGTGCATGGAACACGATCGACACCGGTGCCCGCGTTCGCGCCATCTTTGGCGGCCTCGAAATCCTCATACATTTGCAAGATGGACGCGTGGCCCGCACTCCCGATGCCCGCACCCTAGCGTTCGACGACGGCATCTCGGACATGGACCAGATCGATGTCGACGACGACGGCAGCGTATGCGGCATTGCGCGCGACCGCTCCGTGTACTGCTGGAATGCTCCAAATAATGATGGCCCGAGACAGCCCCACCAGCTCGTAGGACTCGACGACCCCGCTCGGGTTGAAGCAAGCCCACTCTCGTCCTGGTGCGTACTCGAACGATCTGGCCACGTTAGATGCGGCGGGATCAACACGTCAGGAGAGTGTGGTGTCGGACGTGACGATCGATCGATTGACCCACTGAGCTATGTAGTCGCACCCATCGCGAACAGGAACTAGGAGACACTATGTCGAGAGAAGACGAAGTGAAGATGCTCCAGTACGACGAGGGTACGATAGTCTGCTGGTCGCCCGCATATCGCAAGCGGGAGTTGCGCTCAGATGATCCTCACGCCCCGGCGATCATCCTTGGTATGCTGCAGTGCCAGCTCACCCCATCTGACAACGACTACGACCTCGTCAAACACATGACCGGTCGATATGAGTCGCCTGACAGCGTGTGTTGTGTCAATCAGGCGGGACATCACATGGAGATCTGGTTCTCGTCGAAATCGGGGGGGCGTCGACTTTTTCGCTACGGTGCCGACTACCAGCCGGCCGCCCCCGGAGAACATGCGACCTTTGAACTGCGCGAGCCTGGAGACCCGACACCGTTTCTCAATCCTGCGACGCCGGGCCTCGCGCGCACCACTCCCGCCGGCCTCCTCCTCGTGGAGGATGCCATGTCATTCAAGATCCAGTGGGCGGACGGCAGTCATTCAGAGTTTCGACGATTCTCGCCCCGAGCGACGCTCTCGGATCGAGTGATCGAGCAGCTGCGGGCCGAAAAATTCGGCGGAGGGCATCCGATTGTCGAGGGGTGGTTGGCCAATGAGCACACTCCTGTTTCAGAGGAGCGCATCAATCTTCTTCTCGATGCAGTTGTTCATGATCGCGCAAGCGATGGCGAGAGGTCGTTCGCTCAGATGTTCCGTGCGTTGTTCGCGATGGAGCCCGAGCGACATCGAGCGGACGTGCATGTTGAAATTCTGGCGATTAAAAAGTCACTCAAGGAACTGCTTAAAGGCGCGTTCGAGCCTGCTGATAAGGGTATTGTTGCCTCGCGTGTGCTCCCGGAGCTGCTTCGCTCGACACTGACGATTCGGAACCCGTCCGGTGTCTTCGAGGTGCGCTCGAGATACGCTTGGTTGCAACGCGTCATCGGTTACAACGAGTTCACGATCTCGCGCGATCCGCGAGATGTTGCCGACATCATTCAGTGGCTCGGCGTCCAGCCAACCAAGACCTTCCGCTACGAGTACGATGGTGTGTTCCAAGTCCTGGGCGCCGACGCTTCGCTTCCCTTCGCGTCGAAGCTCGCCAAGCTGGCGAAGCGCGGAAAGTACCTCGCGAAGAAGGGTGTTGCCAAACTCCTCGACAAGATCGAGGAGTTCCGGTGGGACTGGGGCACATCCCTGAAGAAGCACCGGAAGAAGATCGAGGACAAACTCATCGAAAAGGTCGGCGGCGCGATTGCGGACCTCCTCGAAGCGCACGCTGGGGGCAAGGTGCTGTGGGGCATGCTTCGCGTTCGCGCCCCGGACGGGAGCTGGGAGGCCGCCTACGATGTGCTCGCCACCGTGGGTTCGCTTGGTATGGGCGGCACCCAGCTCGGTGTGGAAGAGATGACGGTCAAGGGCTGGTCGGAGAGCCCCGTCGACTGGAAACCGTCGAACTTCCCCGGCCGGTTCGCTTTCCTCCCCGGTGTGATGGCCACCGACGCCCACGGCAAACGAGCCGAGAAACAGATGATCTGGCTCCTCGATGGAGGGGGATCGACTGGAACGATGCAAGTGGTCTTCGACGAGGTCAAGACCGACGCTTCGGACATGGACCTGGGTTGGGGGTTCGGCGCGATCGACGACCTCGACGCGGATGACGTGCCCCACACCACCTTCGCGCGTCGTCCCATGTTCGAGTACACCACCGCCTACAAGCAAGACAACGCGATCCAGTTCCAGCTCGGCAGCGCCACGCTGCGCTGGTCGGGGCGCCAGATGCTGCGTGTGTTCGCCGCCAACGAACTCGCGCTGCTGCGAGATCCGATGAGCCGCGTCGACGTCGAAGCGTTTGCCGACCGCCCGGGCCAGCGGTGGTACAACAAGCAGCTCTCGCTCGCGCGCGCAGCGAACATTCGGCAGGCGCTCATCGACTGCCTGGGTGGGGACCTGAACGCGACCGTCGAGACGCAGGGGCATGGCGAGGACGTGCTCGCGGCGCTGGGCGAGGCGCTCTACCCCGACGAAGTGCCCTCGGAGCAGTGGCGTCGCGGCTTTGTCGTCATGAACGCTCAGGTCGCCGCGACCCTCGGGACCAACGACCCGAGCGTGCGCGGCAAGAAGAAGTGAGGGCGAAGTCCATGCGAGTCGACCACGTCGAGTTCCAGTTCGAGTGTGGCGGGGCCGCATGGCGGGTTCGTGCCGTGGTGCTGGAGGAGCGACTGAACCGCCCCTTTCGCGCTGAGTTGCGCCTGCGCAGTGTGACGCCGCAGTCGACGGCGGCGCTGATTGGTGCGCGAGGTGAGCTCACGATGACGAGAGGCGACGCCGTTCGCACGTTTCGCGGCGAGGTCACACTCGCGGACGTCGCGACGGACGAGCAAGGCTCCGTCGCGACCGTGCGCTTCGAGCCGCGCATCGCCCGACTGGGCTGGGCCGACCGCTCGCGGGTCTTCCAAGCGATGACGTCGCTCGAGATCGTTCGCTGCGTGCTCGCTGCGGGCACGAGCTCGGCGGACGAGCCCGGCGTCTCTGTCGAGGGCGAGCCGGTTGTGCCGCTCGATGTGCGCGAGTACTGCGTTCAGTACGACGAGAGCGACCTCGCCTTCGCGTCGAGGCTGTTGGAGGACGACGGCCTTGCTTGGTTCGTGGACGATACCGGCGAGTCGTCGGTGGTGCGAGTGTTCGACGACAACCGCGGTGCTCCGCCGGTTCCCGGGGTCGGGGAGATCCGACTGATCCCGGAGAAGTACGACGAGGCTCCGGAGATGAGCATCCAGGCCCTGGCCTTCGCGCGTCGACCGGCGTCGTCCGGGGTCGTCGAGCGGAACTGGACGTGGATGGGGCTGCCGACTGCCATCGACGAGAACCGCTGGCCCGAGCTCGCGCCGGAGCCCCGGCACGAGATCCTGCACCCGCGGCGCAACGCCGGGTCGAGTGGCCTGGCTTCGGCGCGACGCGAGTACGAGCGCCGCGCCTCGCGGGATGTGGTCGGTACAGGGACCGGCAATGTCATCGGCTTCGGCCCCGGTCTCCACGCCCCGATCGCTCTCGACTCGGGAGAGGTCCTCGACGTCCTCCTGACCACCGTGGTCCATCACGGTGACTGCCCTGAGGTCGAGCTCGGCGCGGAGGCGACGCGGAGCGGTCCGAACTACACGAACACCTTCGAGTGCCAGCCCCTCGCCGCACCGCATCAGCCGCAGCGCACCGTACCGCGCCCCCGCATCCACAGCCTACACACCGCGGTCGTCGTGGGCCCGCCCGACGGAGAGATCCACACCGACGAGCACGGCCGCATCCGCGTGCGCATGCACTGGGATCGCGCCACCAACTCCGACGCCGGCGCGAGCTGTTGGTTGCGCGTGGCCCAGTCGTGGGCCGGGCAGGGCTGGGGCAGCATGTTCATCCCGCGCGTGGGCATGGAGGTGCTCGTCGCCTTCCTCGACGGTGACCCCGACCGCCCGATCTGCATCGGCTGCGTCTACAACGGTGCTCATCGCCCGCCGTACGATCTCCCGGCCGACCGCACGAAGTCGACCATTCGCACGCAGAGCAGCCCCGGCGGCGACGGCTACAACGAGCTCACGTTCGACGACGCGGCCGGCTCCGAGCGTGTCTACGTCCGGGCCCAGCGCGACCTCGACGCGCACGTGTTGCACGACCTCAACACGAAAGTCGATGCGGCCGAGACCCGCCATGTCGGCGGTCACCGGCACACCGAAGTGGGCGCGGACGACGTGCTGCACGTGCGCAAGGATGCGATCCACCGCGTCGACGGCGGGCACGAACTCCACGTGGCGGGTTCCGTCGCCGTGCAGATCGACGGCGGCCCGCCGCTCGGCGACGCCGCGGCGACTGCACCCGGGATGACCGTCTCGATCATCCAAGGCGGCTACCGACTGACCGCCCCGCAACGGATCGAGCTGGTGTGCGGCCCGTCGGCGATCCTCATGACTCCGACAGGCGTCACGATCACAGGCCCCGCCGCGGTGAACGTCGTGTGCGGCGGTGCGATGGTCGCCCTGGCCCCGGGCGCGCTCAGCCTCGCGGCTCCGGTGCTATCGATCGCCGCTCCCGGTGCGACGCTCGGCCTCGGGTCGAGCGCGACGCTCGCCTCACCCGGTGGCGTGAAGCTCGAGTGCGGCGACGAATGCGAGCTGACGTTGAACGGCCGCGCGACGATCATGGCGGGTGAGGTGCTGATCGACGCGGGCTCGCGATTCGTCGCCATGGCGTCGAAGGTCGAACTCGACGGCACCGACGAGGCGGTGATGCACAGCGAGGGGCTCGTGCGCCTCGCGGATGCAAGCGGGAGCGTCGTGCTACAGGGCGGGACCATCGCGCTCGAGGAGCCGTCCACGTGAAGCCCTTCAAGTCGCAACCCAAGCAAGCCGATGACAACCTGACATCGGCCGGGCATACCCGACTGGCGCTCCCGATGACGTACGCCGAGCCCTTCGAGGGCAAGAAGACGACCCTGCTCTTCGCGGGGTTCGCCCTTGCAGCCTGCGCGAGGTCGCCGAGTCCGGCAGTCTCCCCGGTGGGCCGAGCTCCCGGAGCACCCTCCGCCTTCGTCGCGTACGTGGACCGCAGCGACGTCGTGGAGTCCCTCGTATTCCCTATCTTCGCGGGACTCAAAACGCCGCGCCTCGACCCGATCGGCGTCCGTGTCGTACCGGGACTACTCGCCGAGTTCCCCGTGAACTCGCCGGCCACCGGCAGCGACAGGGTGGCGGTCGCGGTCAATACGGGCACGCTCGCGACGCCAGGGTCCAACGCGCTCGAGGCGCTGTGGGCGTTTCGATGCCGCGGTCTGTCGGGCCCCGCGGATTCGTGCGCGATCACGGCGGATACGGAGGTGACCATCGAGACACGGTTCGCCACCGCCGCGGCCCCCGGCATCGCAGCGGTGGATCAGCAGCGCCTGTGGGTCGGCGGCCGGGTCGGCGAGCGCGAGCGGCCGTGTGCGTGCGTCCACCTCCCCTACCTCGATCACGAGATCTTCGTCGCCGAGGGACTCGACGACGCGTGGGAGCTCGACAGCCTGCGTGAGTTTCTCGGCGATGGCCACGAGGTGCCGCCGGCTGAGGACGAGGAGGGCGAAGACGGCGAGGACGACAACGGCAACGCAACCGCGGACGATGAGGAGTGTTACGATCGATGTAGCAACGGCGAGTGTACTTTCATGACGCTCGCGAGCATCCTCGGCGGCACGATCCAGGCGCTCGAGGAGTACGAGAACGTGGAGTGCGGAAATCGGCAAAGCACCGCAGATGTCGAAAGGTGGCCGATGTCCACGAGTTCTCCGATCGACCTTCCGAACTGGGCCCAACTCGTGCCGTTCGTCGAGACCCTCCGTGTCGACGGAGATGGCGCGGAGGTCCCGTGGCAGGTGCCCCTCCGCAGCCTCTCCGCCGGCGCCGGCGACCGTGACACAGTCGACAACGACACCGACCCCGAAGCCGCGCCGTGCGAACCGTTGGATGGCAACATCTACTCGCTCCATCGTGGGCTGCTTGTTCGCTCCACGGTCGGGCTCGACCAATGGGTGAGCTGCGCCCGGCACGAGGTCGCGCCGGCAACTCCGACGAACTGCCCCACGGCCGACGACCCCTGCGGCGACCCTGCGCTGTTTCCACCGCTCGCGACGGCCGACGCAGCGACCGACTTCTGGGTCGCCAGCGATGGATCGGCGGCGCTGGTCTGGAGTACGCCTCCGCACGTGCTCGCTTGGTCGCCCGAGTCGAAGGTGGAAGCCGACGGCAATCCCGTCGAGGTCGCCGTCGCGTTCCCGGGGCCCGGATCGCCCGGCTCGCCCGGTGGCGAGCCGCCGCACGGCACGGTCGTGGGAGTCCAGTATTACGCGGATGCCGGGCCACTCGAAGCAGCGCTCGCCGCGTCAGTGCCCGAGACCGACCGAGTATTCGAGTGGCTCCCATGGCCCCTGACGTTGGGCGGGCCGGCAGCGATTGCCGGCCCGCCCAGGCCACCCACCGACGTCGCTCGGGTCGTCGACCGCGGCGATGGCAAGGGTTGGGGGAATCATTGCTTCAGCGAGTTCAAAGCCGGCCGCCACCAAGCAGCTTTCGACGCCTGCGAGTATGCGCTCACGCTCGCCACCTCGCCGCCGACGCGCGCCGCAATTCTACATAGCCTCGGTCTCATCGTGGATCACGTCGGAAATGAGCGGGCCGCCGTCGCATACTTTCGAACCTCCCTCGAGCTCCGAGAGCACGACGCGACACGCGGTGCGCTTCGGGCGGCACTCGCGAAGATCCTGAAGTAGAATCAGTGCATCGCCGTAGACCGAAGCTGAGCGCTAGGCTGATCGCGGGGGCTCGGCCTCGCGGCCACGACGGCAGCGGTCTACTCGACCAGAACCACCACCGAACCGCCGGGCGCGTCCAACCGCGTCCGGTCGCTGCTCCCGTCGCCATCCGTCGCACTGTCGAACTCCAGCCTGAGCTGCGCGCGCGACCTCCCGGCCGCGAGATCAGCCGCGAGCGCCGCGGTAACATCAACAGTCCGCGGTCCGTCGGTCGCGCTGGCCGAGAGCACCCCGAGGTCCGCGAGGCTCGCCACCGCGAACGCGTCGGCGTCCAGCGCGTCGGCGACGATGTGCTGGACGCCGAGCGTTCCGAGACTGGAGAACGGCGCACCCAGGGTGAGGTACTGGGTCGCGTCGAACGTCGCCGATTCGATCACGGCGCCTGGCGGCACGTCGTCGAGCACCAGCGCGACGAAGCCCTTGCGCTGGACGTTGTCGCTGCCGTCCCCGGCCAGCGGATCGCCGCCCGCACCGGTCTGGAGGCTGCCGTCGGCCAGCACCGCCCCGGTGAGCGACGGATCGACCGCGAGCGTGGTCGTGATCCGGCGCGCCGTGGAGAAGCTCGAGACCACCGCGGCGCCGAGGGGGTTCCCCGCGACGTCGGTGGCCGTGCCCTCGATCGCGAAGCCGTACTCGGCGGCGACGACGTCGCCGGGATCGGAGCCGCTGGCGTACGCGAGCGGCTCGACGGGATCGATGGTGAGGACGGTGCCGTCGTCGCTCCAGCTCACCGTGAACTCCCCGAGATCCGTCGAGGTGAACGCCGCGGCGGTGCTGTTGACGTCCATGTAACCGTTCAGGCCGCCTGATCTCGGGCGTGCGCAACCACACTGGGCCAGGGATCGACCCGCGATCATGATCATGATCAAGGGGAGAAGTGAGCGCCGGAGGCCCGGACGATCGGTCGAGCCAGCGGGACGCGGAACTGGCGGTCCGCGACGCGCGGGTTGCCGAGCTCGAGGCGACGGTCGCGATGCTGAAGGCGCTGGTCGAGGAG
>JBIJCC010000218.1:0-4451 GCA_044344875.1 Nannocystaceae bacterium | reverse complement strand
CCCATCGTTGCAACGGCACTCGCCCTTCTCTTCGGCATGCGCCGCAACAGATCACAAGTCACGCCCCGGATCAAACCGAAGGTCCATCTGCGCAAGACTGCTTAAGTTTTGATGCGATTGCCCTGGGTTGCCAGGGCACCCCGGGTGACTCCACCGCGCCGGGATGCACCGGTCAGATCGCGATGTGGGACGGCGACGAGCCCGGCTCGTTCGATGGCAGCGAGATCTACGGAAATCTGATCTGGACGACCAAGGACACCGCCCATTCCGATGCGTGCATCTTGGTAGGCGGCGACGGTGGCATCTCCGCACACGGCGTGAGCGCGAACGACGTGCGAATCTACAACAACACGTTCGTCGGGGTGCAGAACGGTCGCTGCAGCCTCCGGTGCCCCGGCGAGAACGAGGGCAACGAGATCGTCAACAACGTGTGGTTCGGGCTCGGTGACGGCGTCGGAACCGACTGCGCCGCCGGCAGCTGCGAGGCGAATCTGCTCGTCGCGGATCCCGACGCGTTCATCGACGTCGCCGGTGACTTCCGCCTCGCGGCGCCGCAACCCGGCGGCTTGCCGTTGCCTCCGCCGTTCGACGTCGACGCCGACGGGCGGACCCGGGGTGCGGACGGCACGTGGGACCTGGGCGCGTACGAGTTCGACGGCCGCGGGAATCGATAGCACCACGAGCCGAGCTGAACAGAAGCAGTACGCGTCCTCGGTCGGGCACGGTGACGCCCGCGTTGGCCTCGGCCGAGGCGTAGACGTAGCACTCGCACGGCTCCTCGACGGCGAGCGTCTCGCGGCAGGCATCGACGATGCGATGCAGCGCGGGCGCGAGCACGTCGGTCAGGCGCACGGCGTTGGCCAGCAGCTGGCGGCGGACCTTGGACTGTTCGCCCGCGGCGACCACCGCGGCCGCGCTGCGCCGAACGTCGGCGTCGTCCATCAGCGCACGGAACCCTCTCTCGTCCCCCACCGCCCGGAACTCGTCGCTGGTCGACATCCCGGGCACGCTAGCAGGCGACGATCGAGCAGCCCGGCGGCGCGTGTAAGTCCCTCGCAGGTCCGCCGTTGCAGGGCCATCGATGGGTTGCGGCAGATCTGGCTCGGGCTGTTGATCACCGGCGCCGTCGCGTGCGGCCGTACCGAGTTCGGCCCGGGCGCCCTGGGGCTCGAGCCCGAGCCCGACGATCTGCTCGTGGGACCTGGGGGACGACGCTGCGAGAACGTCGACATGCTCTTCGTCATCGACGACTCGAAGAGCATGCTCGACGCGCAGATGCAGCTCATCCGCGATCACGGTGCGCTGGTCGACGGGACCTGGGACCGGCTCGAGCAGCTCCGCAGCCTCCGCGTCGGCGTCACGACCGCCGGGGCCAACCTCCACAACAACAGCCACTGCCGCGACATCGGCGGCCTGGTGGTCGAGACCGGTGCCAAACATTCGAGTCACCGCGCCTGCGGGCCCTACGGTACTTTTCACAACTACATGGAGGGCCCGGCCGATGTCGCGGCGTCCTTTCCTTGCGCCGCGCAGGTCGGGGCCGAGCTCGTCAACTCTGGTACGGCGGTGGATGCCGCCGTCGCGGCGGTGACGTTCCCGCTCGTCAACACCGGGAACTGCAACGAGGGCTTCGGCCGCGTCGATGCGCTGGTCGTCGTCGTGTTCGTGACCAACCGCGACATCCGCGACGACGCCTTGTCGGCGTTCATCAAGCTCGCAGAGGCCAAGGCCCACCGCGAACGCAACCTCGTCGTCGTCACCATCGCCGAGCCCCCGGACGCCGACTGCCCGCACTCGCGGGTCGGCCACCGCCTGATCGACATGACCGAGACCTTCACGCATCACGTGGTAGCGCCGGTGTGCGCGCCGAGCTACGTCGAGGCGTTCGAGGAGGCGGTGGACGTCATCGAAGGCGCCTGCGAGACGTGGTGACGCTGGGCTCGGCGATCGCGGGCCTCGCATCACGCATCGTCCGTGTCCACCGACTGCGGCGGCAGCTCGATGCCCGCGAGCGGAGCTCGCAGACGCGCCGTGCGTCGCGCCTGCAGCATGGCGATCACGCGCTGCAGCCCCTCGTCGCTCCAGCGGCGCGGGTCGAGACGTGCGCCTTTGCCGTGGTTGCAGCGCGAGCACGCGATCGCGAGGTTGGAGAGAGCATCGCTGCCACCATGGTTGCGCGGCACGATGTGCTCGAGCGTCTCGCGGCCGAGCGGGCGGCCCTCGAGGTCGATCGCCAGCTTTCGGTTGCAGTGGATGCACTTGCCGGCGAGCACCTCGCGCTCGCCGAGCCAGGCTCGCTCGAACGTCGAGTCCGTCGCCGCACAACACAGCAGCAGTCGGCGCGTCCTCGCGGATATCGCGAGCAGTGTCCACCATTCGCCTGCCGCCGCCAACGCCACCCCGGGCCAGCGCCCGACCTCGCCGAGGCGGCCCGCCGCGCTCACGGGACCGTGAAGCTGCCGGGCGAGCTGGCGTCGCCAGCGTCCAGCCCGTCGGTCGAGCCTTCGGGCGTTCGTCGGATCAGGTTCGGGTAGAACTCATCGGCCTCGAAGCTCGCCAACACGGGATAGCCGTCCGGGTGGAACTCGAGACCGGTGTTCGCCATGGCGACGACGAAGCTGAAGACATTGCTGCTCGCGTCCGCGCTCTGGAGGGAGAGCTCGACCCGCGCCTCTTTGCCCAGCGCGCGCAGTCGGAGAAAGAACAGCTGCTGTGTGGTGCCCACGCCCAGGACGGTCGGGATGTAGTCGACCGGCGGCGTGGCAGCGCCCGCGAGCGGCGTGACCGACAAGCGCGGGCCGAGGATCTCGTAGTCGACGATGTCCTCGTCGATGGTCTCCGCGCCGAGCCGAAAGCACACCGCGTACGCGTACCGTCCGCCGGCCATCGCGTCGAAGTAGTCGACGTCGCCCTCGGAGACCTGCAGGTCGCCGGTGAGCTCGCCCTCGACGCGCAGCTCGTCGGCCTCGCATTCGATCGGGATCGTCGGATCGAAGCCGTCACCGCTGCCGGTCGTGTCGCCGGTTCCATCCGTGCCGTCGTCGGTGCCCGTGAGGGTCGCGCCATCGCTGCCGCTGTCCCCGGTCCCGGTGCCACCGCCCGTGCTCCCATCCGCGTCGTCACCACATCCGACGACGGGGAGCGACGTCGCGAACACCACGAGGACGACTACCTTGCGCATGACAATCACGGTAGCGCCTCGGCACGGCCCGGGGACGCTTCGCGGTCGCGTCGCGCGGCAGAGCGTGACGACCATCACACCTCGACCCGCGAGCGCGAGCCGTCGTGCGAGGGCCGCACGAGGCGAGGCGCAATCATCGACGCAGGAGGATCGGCGGGCCGCCCTTGCGATCGTGACGCACCTCGACCTCGTCTCCGACACACAACACCGTCTCGTACATCGCGGTGGTCTCCGCAGTCGTGAGCCCGCGCGTGAGCAGCCACCGCACGGCCTCCGGCGTGGGATTCGCGATCGGCTCGGGTGGCACATCGATGGTCAGGCCCCGGCCCACCGTGGTTCCGTCGACCTCGATCGCCGCGCACGCCTGCTCGGCGAGCGCGAGAGACCTGCCGTGATCGCCGTGGCTGCGCACCGTCACCACCCACGCGATCGCCGGCCGACCCGACAGCGGGGCACACAGCGTGGCCGTGCCACCGAGCCTGCCGCTGGCGATCGTCCGACCCGCGCGCCAGGAGAGCCGCGGACGATGCCAGCGTCGGGGTTGGCGCGAATCACCGCCGATCCGCCCGGCCAGCGTGCGCACGAAGTGGACCGCGCTGCCGATCATGAGGCTCGAGACCGGCACCAGCTGTTCGACCGCCTCGCAGCCGGCGAGCAGGAGTCCACCCGCCAGTCCGGTGGCGAGGAGCCCACCGATCGCCGGGAGACGACTACGGCGACGCGCGGCGACGACGTCGGCCTCCTGATCGCGGATCGCCTGAGCAGCGTCGACGTCGGCGAGGTCGACCCAGGCATGCGTCCGGCAGCCGGGGCAGGCGTAGCTCGGAAGCAGCCGCGCCACCGTGGCGTCCCGGCGCATGGGATCATCGAAGGCGACCTCCGGGATGTCGAGGTAGCCACACGTCACGCACATCCACGGGCAGGGCTCGGTGAGCATCGGCGAGTGGGTTCGTGCAGGGAGGCCGCCGAGCCGACGCGCACGCAGCAGCTCCTGACGTCGATGCGCGGCCTCCTGCATGCGTCGGGTCTCGCGCATGAAGATGACGCCCATGTTGCAACCACCACCGCCTCCGCCGCCCATTCGTGTACTCCCTCGAGTCCAGAATGAAACCTCCCCCGTTCGCCGAGATCGGCCAGTCGGGCCGTAACCGTTCAGGCCGCCTGATCTCGGGCGTGCGCAACCACACTGGGCCAGGGATCGACCCGCGATCATGATCATGATCAAAGGGAGAAGTGAGCGCCGGAGGCCCGGACGATCGGTCGAGCCAGC
>JBIJCC010000077.1:0-46282 GCA_044344875.1 Nannocystaceae bacterium | reverse complement strand
TCCTCCACGTACTGCGCCACCAGCTGCTCGATCTGCTTCGTGAGTTCTTCGGGGCTCTTCGGCGTGCTCATGCCTCGGCATTCGCACGCCCGGCGCCGCGCCTCAAACCCCGGCCTGAACGGTTACATGTCGACGAGCAGCCAGCACGTGATCGACATGGTGTACGCGGTGCCCGGAGAGGGGTGAGCGGGGAGGCGATGACGAACTGCACGACGCCGGCGCCGACCTCGCCACCGCGACGACGCTGAGCACCCAGGGTTGCCGCGCGGGAGGGCCTTCGAGGTCGTTTCGTGCACGGTGTCCCAATTCTCTCGCTTGCCGGCGAGAAGGCGCGCCTCTATCGTCGTTGCCGATGCGACCCCATTGGCTCAGACACACTGTCACCGCAACGTTCGCTGCCGGTCTGTTGTCCGCATGTCCGGGAGACGACACGCAGGTGGTCTCCACGGACTCGGCGAGTTCGACCGGAGACGACCCATCGGGCGGACAGGAGACGACGGCGCCGGCTGACACCTCCACCAGCCCGACGGACCCCGACACCACCACCGATCCGACGGACGCCGAGACGACCGATCCGACGGACGCCGAGACGACCGACCCGACGGACGCTACGACGACCGATCCGACCTCGGGGTCGTCGTCCACCGATCCGACCTCGGGGTCGTCGTCCACCGATCCGACCTCGGGGTCGTCGTCCACCGATCCGACCGCGGGATCGACCGACACCGGCGGCGGCGCGGCCTGCTTCGAGGATCCGGCGCAGCCCGCTTGCGTCGCCCCCGACGACGACTGCAGCTGCGTGGGGTGTGTCGATGACGGGCAGTGCACGACCGAGGACGATTGCGTCTGCGCCGACTGCGACGCCGATGCCTTCTGCGCCAACCCGGACTGCAACGGCGATGGCCTGTGCGAGGTCTTCCTCGAAGGGTGCGCCTGCATCGATTGCGTGGCGCTCGACGCCTGCCTCGACAATCCGGTCTGCGGAGACGGTGTCGTCGATGGCACCGACCAGTGCGACGGAGCCGACCTCGGCGGCGCGGACTGTATCGGCTTGGGCTTCGACGGCGGTGTCCTCGCGTGCGCCGACGACTGCACCTTCGACACCAGCGCTTGCGAGGGCCAACCAGCGCCGACCTGCATCGACGTGGTCGCCAACCCGAGCTGTGTCGACGCCGACCCCGACGCATGTGTTTGCCAAGCCTGCGACCCTGGCAATGGATGCGAGGCCACCGAGGACTGCGTGTGCCCCGACTGTGCGCAGGACGCCTTCTGTGCGGACGCGTGCAACCCCGATGGCGTGTGCGATCCCTACAACGAGGGCTGCGCGTGCGCCGACTGTGCGGCGAACCCGTCGTGCGTGATCGGGGAGTGCGGTGACGGTGTGGCCGAAGGCGTCGAGGCGTGCGACGGCGACGACCTCGCGGGTGCAGACTGCGTCACCCTCGGGTTCGCATCCGGCGTGCTCGTGTGCGCGGCCGACTGCACCTTCGACTCCAGCATGTGCGAGGGCGTTGCCCCTGCGGTGTGCGCCGACGTCGAGGCCGATCCGTCGTGTACCGACGCCGACCCCATGGCCTGCGTCTGTCAGGGCTGCGACCCCGGCAACGGCTGCGGACTGGAAGAGGACTGCCTGTGCCCCGACTGTGCAATGGACGCCTTCTGCGCGGACGCGTGCGAGCTCGACGGCGTGTGCAATCCCTACACCGAGGGTTGCGCGTGCGAGGATTGTGCGGCGGTGCCGGCGTGTAACTGAGCCCGATCCTGGGCACTGAAGAGGCCGGCGTCAGCGGAGCGGAACTCCGAAGACGCCGGCCTCGGTCTGCGGGCCGTTCGATGCGGCCGCGCTGCCGTGGCGGCCGTCGCTTCTCAATGGCCGACTAGCCCTCGGCGATGCGGTGGGCGACCGCGTCGATCTTTTCCTGGACGGACTCCGGGATGACCTTTCCCGGCGTCGCGGTGCACCGGTCGAAGACCGTCGTGTGCGGTGGGCAGTGCTGGGCCTGGGCGCGAACCGTGACGCGAGTCGACGTCTCTTGGCCGGTGACGAGCACGACCAAGCGTAGGACATACGAACTCTCATCGTTGCTCGAGTACACGAACCAGTCGGAGTACAAGACGCCCGCCGCATCGTCTTGCTCGCCCGCTTCGAGGCCCTGTTCCGACAGCGCGCGTCGGGCCGTAGCCATCACGTCGGCCACACTTTGGTCGGCGGATACGGTTGCGGGCGCCATCTTGGTCAGACACGCGGCGAGGCACGACAGGCTGATCACGGCGATGCAGGTTCGAATCGACATTGCAGGGGAGAAGTCCCCACGAGCCTTTGGGTTCGCGATGTGAACGTGAGGAACATCGCAAGTGGTCGACGCCTACCCAACACTTCGCCACCGCGATGGGCCAGCAGGTCCGCGCCATGGTCTCACTCAGCCCGCGACAGACACATCACCAGCGCGTCGTCTCGGGTCATGCGCATGCGAGCGCCCGCGATCTCGAGTCGCGTCCGCTGCGGTGCGCCGCGTGGCCCTTTCATCTCGATCGTCCAGCTCGTGCCCTCGTGGGCGACGACGCGATACGGCTCCGAGGAGTTGGTCGCGCCGACGGAGTGCGTCATCGTGTCGTCGGTGAACACGAAGCGGTTGGCGGCGATCTGCTGGCCGACCGCATCCATCGTCGCGGCGTCGGCCCCCTGCATGCCGTCCATCTCGGCGACGCACGCCGGGTCCCCGACCCAGGTCCCGACGATCGTCGGAGCCGGTGCTGCGGGTTCGGCCGGCGGCGCGTCGGGCCCCGCCGCCCGAGGCTCGCTCGCGGGCGTCGCGGTCCTCGTCGGTTCGGGCGTCGTCCGCTCGGGCGTGGTCGAGTCGGAGGTGTCGCAGGTGTACGAGAGGGAGACGGCGGCGAGGAGGACGAGTCGGGGGAGCACGGGGGAGCTTTGGCCGCGGCGCGACGGCGGTCAAGCGGAGGCGCTTGTCGAACGCCTTCGCTACCTCGGCCTCACGCCAAGATCTCCGGGATCCCGTCCCCCGTATCCCCTCCGCCGCCCCGAACGTCGCCGCCGGACTCCCGAACGCCTTGCACACCGTGAACGGCACGCGGCTCGTGTTGTCCCCCGCCGCGCGGTGGTGGATATCCCCGCGGAACAACCCGCCGGCCTTGCCCACGAGCAGCATCGGGAAATCATCCATCCGGTGATCCCACGGCAACCCGACGCAGGACGTCACGTACACCAGCGAGTTGTCCAAGAGATTCCCCGCGCCGTCCGGCGTGTCGCGCATGCGCTGCAGCAGCTCCGCCAGGCACGACATCGTGTACTCGACGCCGGTGTGGAAACCGTTCGTGCCGTAGTCCACGCCCATCGGGCTCAACCGGTGGCCGAAGTCCTCGTGGAAGGTGACGTTGCCCAGGCCCGCCTCCGGGTAGCCCGCGTGGCACGCCGCGCACGAGAACACCTGCGTCGCGACGCGGGTGAGCTCGCACGACAGCGCGAAGACCAGCAGATCCGCGAAGGCCTGGCAGCGGGCGCGCGTGATCTCGCCGTCGGCGCCCCGATCGGGGTACGCCACATCCGGATCGATCGGCATGCCGCAGTCGGCACCGGTGATCGTCGCGTCGATCTGCGTCTGCAGCTGATCGACGCCGTCGAGGTGGCGATCCAGGCGCTCCTTGTCCTCGGCGCCGAGCTTGGCCCGCAGATCCGCGGCGTCGGCCGACACCGCGTCGAGGAGCTTCTTGCGACGGAAGAGCGACGGATCGGGCTCGAGCGATCCCGACAGCGCGAACAGGCTGGCGAACAACGCGGCCGGGCTGTAGTTCGGCGGGTTCGGAGCGTTGGGGCCGCTGAACGAGATGTTGAAGTCGAGCGCGCCCGCGCCCGTGACGTTGCTGATCCCGACGTGCAAGCCGCTGGGGAACGCGGTGTCGGCGTTCATGATCGGCGCGAGCAGCTGATCGATCGAGGGCAGCTGCACGTCGCCGCCCTGCATCGCCTGCGCCCCGGTGAGCACCGCCGCCGGCGCGGACTTGTGGGCGTACAGGGCGGGGACCACCACGTTGAAGCCCGAGCACACCGTCAGCCACGGCTTGAACTCGGCCAAGGGCATCAGCGCGGCGCTCGGGGCCCACGCGTCGCCGATGCCCGTCGCCGCAGGGACCCAGTGCGCCGGATCGGCGCCGTTGCCGAAGAACCACGTCAGGTAGCGCGGGCGCAGCGGTGAGCCGTCGGCCAGCGCGGTGCCGTTGCCGTCGAGCATGCCGAGCAGGCGCGGCAGCGGCAGCGCGATCGCGGTGCCGCCGATCAACCCGCGGAGCATCGTGCGGCGGTGGAGCTTGAACGTCATGGGCCCTCCGAGGGATCGGCCGCGAGCACGCTGCCGGCGGGGTTGGCGAAGCGGAAGTCGTCGTGGGTGACCATCGCGCGCAGCAGGCGGTCGAAGCGGTTGTCCTGCTCCTCGAGCTCGGCCTCGATCGCGACGAGCAGCTCGTCCTCGCTGTCGAAGGGCAGGCGCCCCGCGGTGTACGTGTAGAGCTTGTCGACCAGGCACCGCGGCGCATCGGGGTGCTCGCGCAGGAGCACGGCCAGCTCTGCGGCGTCGACGAACGGCACGCCGTCGAGCTCGCCGCTGGCGTCGATCGTCAGCCCGAGATCCGTCTCGCGGTAACGGCCCATCGTGTCGAAGTGCTCGAGCGCGAGGCCCAGGGGATCCGTCACGTTGTGGCAGCCCGCGCACGCCGGGTTCTCGCGGTGCGGCTCGAGCTTCTCGCGCAAGGTTCGGTGCTCCACCGGACCGCCGCCGCCGTCGTCGTCGTCGAGGTTCACGTCGACGTCGGGGGGCGGTGGCGGCACCGTCTTGCACAGCAGGGTCTCGGCGATGAACTGCCCGCGCTCGGTCGCCGACGTGCGCGCCGGCAGCGAGTTCAGCCCGAGCACCAGCGCGCTGCCGATGAGCCCGCGCCGCGGGCTGCCCTCGGGCAGCGTCGCCGCGCGCATCGCATCGGGCTCGACCTCCGCGAGGCCGTACAGCCGCGCGAGCTCGTTGTTCACGAACACCTGGTGCGAGTCGTACAGCGCGAAGAAGTCCCCCGGCGCGTCGAAGACCACGTCCTGCACGCGGGCGATGAGCTCGTCGCGCATCGCGGCCTTCAGCGTCGGCGTCCACTCGGGGTAGGCCACCGCGTCCTTGGTCTTCTCGTCGAGCTGCCACAGTCGGTACAGCTCGCCGACGAAGTTGGCGACGCCCTGGCGCGCGCGCGGATCGGCGATCATGCGATCGACCTGGGCCGCGACGCCCTCGGCGGTGGCCAGGCCGTCCGCCTCGGCGGCGTCGAGCAGCGCCTCGTCGGGCACCGTGCTCCACAGCGTGAACGAAAGCCGCGAGGCCATCTCGAACGACGAGAACTTCACCCGGCCGTCGTCCTCGGGCGACGGCGTGCCGAGCTCGACGCGGTAGAGGAAGTTCGGCGACTGCAGCAGGCCCCACACTGCGTGACGCAGCCCGACCAGGCCGTCGCCGGTCTCGGTGGCGACGTCGGTGGCGACCGCGAGGTAGCGATCCTGCTCGGCCTCGGTCAGCGGGCGACGCCACGCGCGGCGGCCGAACGCGGCGATCGAGGTGCGCATGCACGCGGTGTCGGCCGCGCCCGTCGGCACACACGCGACGCGCATCGCCGCGAGCGTCGGATCGGCGAAGGCCTGGGCGGTGGCGCCGTCGAGCGCCAGCTCGTAGGCCGCGACGCCGGCGGGCGACAGGGACAGCCGCGCGGCGCCGACCGAGAAGAAGCCCTCCTGCATCGAGTCGGCCTCGATCGTCGTCAGCGTCACGGGCCCGAGGAGATCGGTGACCGCGTGGGTGAACTCGGCGCGGGTCAAGCGGCGCAGCGTCGGCGCGTCGACCTCGATCGCGTCGTCGCCGGGCTCGCCGCTGTCGCCCTGGGAGCTGCCGCCGTCGTCGACGGCCGCGCCGGTGGTGCCGGCGTCGTCCGCCGCCCCGGGGCCGCGGCCCGACACGCCGGTGTAGCAGCCGAGCAGGGGCGAGAGACACAGCGCTGCGCGGAACCGACGTCTCATGGCACCTCCGACGATGCGCTCCCCTTCGCCCCACGCGAAGGACACGTGCACCACGATCGGAGGCTATCGGCCGCCGTGCACGCACGTCAAGGCGAGATCGTGTCGGTCGGATGACCGACAGAGCATCGATTGGGATCCACCTTGGTCACGTACCATACCGGCGCGGCGCGGCGCGGCGCGGCGCGGCGCGGCGCGGCGCGGCGCGGCTCACCGCAGCGCGACGCGTGCACGCATCAGTGTCGGATCGTCAGCTTCGACTTCCCGATCGCTGCCCCGCTGGGAAACCCGCACGAGTAGCATTGGGAGTTCCACGACCCACCGCCCTCGCCGTCACCGGTGACCGCACGGGTGAGGCCCACCGGCGCGTCGCCCACGTCCAGCTCGAGCTTCGTGAACCCGAGCCCGCCGACGTCGAGGTCGAGGAACTTGAACTCGCTGCCCGAGGCGTTGGTCCACCACGAGAACACGCTCACCTTCGTCTCGCCCTGGCGGACGCGGCGGTAGAACTTCAGCGCCTCCCAGCTCGCGCCCGAGTGCGCCCACGCGAGCTTCTTCGTGACGCAGCTCGCCGTCGCGGGTTGGTCGATGTTCATGCCGGCGATGCCGCCCTGGGCGATGCACACGCGGACGAAGTAGTTCTTGTCGCTGCCCGCGGCGAGATCGTTCGGCGGCGTCACGACCACCAGCTCGTTCACGTCGACCGCGACGACCCGCCGCGGCTTGCGTCCCGGCGCCGCGGGCACGTCGAAGCGCAGGGCGTAGCGGCCGGCGCCGATCTTCGCGTCGTTCGTCAGCTTGTAGACGAATCGCGGCGTCGTCGGGGCCTTGGTCGGCTTGCTCGCGGCAGCGGTGCGGGGATCGAGCGGACCGTCGATCGTCGGGTCGAGGTCCCAGAGCTGGTCCCAGTCGGTGGTGCCGATCTTCTGCATGTCGAGTCCGGGTCGCCCCGGATCCGCGCCGAGCATGATGCGACCGAGCTCGATCATCCCGTGCAGGACGTCGAGCGGGTCGTCACCGGGCTCGCGCGCCACGGTCGCCGCCGCGATCGCCTGCTCGAGCAGCATGTCGAGCTCCGCCATCCACTGCGCGCCGCCCCCGTCGTCGTCCTCGATCGCCGCGCTCACGAGCAACATCGGTGTGCGATCGCCGTCGTAGATCGTCGTCGCGCCGTCGACCGTGCCCGGGTGCTTGCTGGACAGCACCGAGGGCGTGGTGACGCGATGGATGGACTTCGTGTAGCCGCTGGGCGTCGCACGCACGACGGCGATCCACACCGCGACCTCGTCGGTGCCGTCGGCGTCGTCGAACGCGGACGCCTTCACGCCGCGGTACTCGAGCTTGAAGCCGTCGGTCGTCTGGTCGGCGGCCATCTCCGGGATCTCGTCGCCCTCCTGCGGCTCGAACAGGTCCGCGGGCGCCTGGATCTTCGCGCTCGCGAGCTTCCCCCTCAGCTGCGCCTTGCTGAGCGACGCGAGCTGCGGCGTCGCGGCGGCCGGCGCCGCAGCGGGCCGCGCCTTCGGGGCTGCCGCGGCGGCCGGCGCGGTTCCGGCGAGGAGGCAGGCGACCAGCGAGGTGACGAACAGGGGAAGGCGACGCATTGCCGCCGGGGGGATGCGACCGCCCGGCGGTTTGTGACGCGCCGACCTCGGATGGCGTGAAATCGGCCCCTGCAGCCCGATGCGGCCGGCGCCATGGACAATCGTCCATGGTGGATCGTTCGGTCTCGACCGTGCTCTCGTGGATCCGATGCTCGCCCGCTGTGCCGCGCTCTGCCTGCTCTCGATGGTCGCGTGCGCGGCCGATGGGCACCACGATCCCGCGGCGGTCACGACCGCAGACACATCCGAGGCGACGTCGTCGAGCGCCCAGACCAGCGCCCAGACCAGCGCCGACACCAGCGGCGGTTCGATCGACCTCGGTGGGGATTGCCAGCCCTCCGCACCGGGCCCGGGCATCGTCGTCACCGACGCCGGCGCGCTCGCGGGGATCGAGCTGCCCGACGGAGGACTCGCGCTGCTCGGCGTGCCGTTCGCGGCACCGCCCACGGGCGCGCTGCGATTCGCCGCGCCCGCACCGGTGGCGTGCTGGTCGGACGTGCGCGATGCGACCGCCCACGGCCCGCGATGCCCCCAGCTCGACGGCGAGAACGGCCCCGTCGTCGGCGACGAGGACTGTCTGACGCTCGACGTGTGGACGCCCGCGGCGGACGACGGCGCGCGCCCGGTGCTGTTCTTCGTGCACGGCGGTGGCAACTCCCTCGGCGGCACGGATGATCCGCTCTACGATGGCGAGGTGCTCGCCCGCGAGCTCGACGTGGTCGTCGTCACGACGAACTATCGGCTCGGCGCCCTGGGGTTCCTCGCCGATGCGAGCCTCGTCGACGTGGACGGGATCGCGGGCAACTGGGGCCTCATGGATCTCCTCGCCGCGCTCGAGTGGACGCAGGCGAACGCGGCGGCCTTGGGTGGCGATCCCGACCGCGTGCTGTTGTTCGGTCAGTCGGCGGGTGCGGTCGATGTCTGCGCGCTGCTCGGGGTGCCGAGGGCCCAGGGGTTGTTCGCGGCGGCGGCGGTGCACAGCGGCACGTGTCGCCAGCGCGAGCGGGCGCAGTACGCGATGCAGACCGGCACGCCGTTCCTCGCGGCGAGCGGCTGCGCGGATGCGGACGACGTGGCCGACTGCCTGCGCGCGCTCCCGGCCGAGTCGATCGTCACCACCGAACCAACCGGCTATCCGAGCGTCTCGGCGCTGCCGCAGAGCTGGGGCCCGTACGTCGACGGCGTGCTGCTGCCGCGCTCGACCCTCGACGCGATGGAGGCCGGGACCCACGTCGATGTGCCGCTCGTCCTCGGGGCCACGGCGCAGGAGACCGCGCGCGATGTCCCCGAGCTCACCGAGGCCCAGTACATCGCCGCGATCGAGGCGAGCTTCGGCGCGACCCTCGGGGCGTTGGTGCTCGCGCAGTATCCGGTCGCCGACTATCCGACGCCGACGGATGCGTACGTCGCCGTGACCAGCGACGCGAAGTTCGTGTGCGCGGCGCGGACGGCCGCGCGCGCGGCCGCGGGTCAGCGCTCCGCGGTGTACCGCTACCACTTCGCGTACGACGGCTACGCGACCCTCGGCAACAACACCGCCACCGCGTTCCACGGCGTCGAGCTGCCGTATCTCTTCCGCAGCTTCGCGGCCCTGGGCCTGCCGACGAACGCCGACGACGCGGTGATGATCGAGCAGATGGGCCGGGCGTGGACCCGCTTCGCGGCCACGGGCACGCCAGAGCTCGAGGGCGCGACGTGGCCGGCGTACGATCCCGCCGTCGACGACGCCGCGCTCCTCGACGTACCGCCCTCGATCGTCGAGGGCGTGCGCACGGCCCAGTGCGATTTCTGGGACGGCTTGCTGCCCGGGTGACCCCGTCGTCCTTCCCGCCTACGCCGTCGCCTCCGCCGCGACGCAGATGTCGGTGGCGTGGTTCTGGGCGAGGATCGCCTTCGCCCGGTCCTTGCGCTCCGTGGTGTCGGCGTGCACGGACATGAGGATGTTGCCGCCCTTCACCTTGTTCTCGTACTGCTTGGCCTGGACCTCGGGGATGCCGAGACCGACGAGGGTGCCGGTGATGCCGCCGACCGCGGCACCGGCCGCGATGCCGCTCAGCGCGGCGAGGATCGGACCTGCGGCGATGAAGGGCCCGAGGCCAGGGATCGCCAGCAGGCCCAAACCCGCGAGCAGGCCGAGCGTGCCGCCGACGGCACCGCCGGCGCCCACGCCCGCGAGCGCGCCCTCGGGCGCCTTGGTGCCCTGCTCGTGGGCGAAGTCGCGGGTGCCCGACTTGTCGGGGAACAGCACGGACATGTCGTCGTCCGTGAAATTCGCGGCCCGCAGGTCGCGGATCGCATGCTGCGCCTGCTCGTAGGTCTCGACGATTCCGATGACTGCTTTCTTGGACATGATCTGATTCCTCGTGGTGGTGGGTGGGCCCGCGTGGCGGGCGTCTGGGCTATTCGGGGGCAATCTCGAGCTGGTCATCGACGCGCTTCACGGCAGCGGTGCCGCGCGCGAGCCTGGCGATCTTGACCTTCTCGTCCGCCGTCGCGACCGGACCACGCAGCGTGACGACGCCATCGGCGGTGATGATCTTGACGTTCTTCGCGCTCATCGACAGCGCGTCGTCTCCGACGATCGATTTGCGCATGCTCGCCGTGATCTCGATGTCGGTCGTGTTCTCGGCCTGATCGATCGGGGTCTTGGTCGCGTCGTCGCGATCCCGTTCGTTCTTCTTGGTGTTGTCCGCCGCGGGGGGCGCGTTGGCGTCGGCCTTGTCGCAGCTCGGCACGACGGTGGCGAGGGCGAGGATGCCGAGGGCAGGTGAGAGGATGAAACGTCGCATGCGGTGGTGCTCCCCCGGGTGGCCGGTGTCGCGCTGCCGTGCAATCGTCGTGCCTCGATGTCGGTGCCGCCGACGACACGCAATGAACGGCGTGGACGACGGTGGCGCACGGGCCTTCGCGCCCGGTGGGCGCCTGCGAATCGATCACGCCACCGCGAAGCCTTCGGCGATACGCGGGCGCCGCCCGGGATCCGTCCTTGCAGAGGTCGGCCCCGCCCCATGCCCCATGATTCGCCACCACCCTCGAGTGATGCGCCGTTCGTCCGCCGCGTGCTCATCACGGTGAGCATCGTGGCCGCGTTCGGATTGCTCGTCTGGTTGATGCGTCTCGCGGGCCACGGCGCGCTGATCGTCTTGGCCGGGGCGATCATCGCCGTGCTCCTCGACGGCGCGATCCGGCGGATTCCGCTGCCGCGGATCCCCGCGATGATCGTGTTGCTCGTCGTCGCGTCGGCGATCACCGTGGGCCTGTCGTGGTGGATGGGCGCCGCATTCGTCGCGCAGATGGAGGGCGTGCGCGCCCGCGTGATCGAGGCGGTGCCGCAGGTCCAGGGCTGGATGAACGAGAACCCGTGGGGCCAGCGCATCCTCGCCGCGCTCGAGCAGGTCGAGTGGACCGAGCAGAGCGGTCGCGTCGGTGGCGTCGTGTTCGCTGCGATGGGCGGCGTCGCGACGATGGTGCTGATCCCGGTGTTCGGGATCTTCTTCGCGGTCGCGCCCGACGTCTACCTCGGGGCGTTCGTCCACCTCCTGCCGATGGGCCGCCGCGCCCGCGTGCGCGAGGTCCTCGGCCACGTCGGCCACGCGCTGCGGGCCTGGTTCATGGGTCGGTTCGTGTCGATGACCGTCGTCGGCGTGGGCACCAGCCTCGCGCTGTGGGCCGCGGGCGTGCCGATGCCCGCGGCGCTGGGCCTCATCGCCGGCGTGCTGTCGTTCGTGCCCAACGTCGGTCCGCCGCTCGCGGCGATCCCCGGCGTGCTCGTGGGGCTCTCGCAGTCGCCGGCGACCGCGGCGTGGGCCGTCGCGGCCTATGTCGGCGTGCAGGCGGTCGACAACTATCTGGTGACGCCGCTGGTGGATCAGCGCTCGGTCGACGTCCCGCCGGCGACCCAGCTCGGCGCGCAGCTCTTGCTCGGCCTCGCGGCGGGAGCGATCGGGGTGTTCCTCGCGACGCCGCTGATGATCGTGCTCATCGTGATGGTGCAGGCATTCTACGTGCAGGACGCGCTGCACGATCCCGTGCGGCTGCTCGGGGCGCCACAGCCGGGCCCGCGGCGTCGGTCGAGGTGGCGCTGATGCCCGCGACCTGCGAGCGACCGCGCAGGGTGACGGGCGAGGGGAGCTGCGCGACGTCGAGGCCGCGCCGCGAGAGCGCGTGGTACAGCGCGGGCGCCGAGCGGTACCCGAGCCACTGCGCGACGTCCCGCGATGCCAGCTGCCGCGTGCACAGCAGTGACCAGCCGAGCTCGGCCCGCAGCGTGCCGAGGTAGTCGCGCCAACCGACGAAGTCGGCGTGGAAGCGGGCGAAGTAGGCAGCGACGCGCTCCGAGGCGCGCCGCTCGGGCATCGCGAGCTGGGCCGCGAGGTCGTCCATGCCGGGGTTGTGACGCAACGCGCAGCTGTACCGCGCGACCAACTCGAGCAGCGACGCGTCGCCCCGATCGACGACCGGCGCAGCGTGGCGGACGACCCAATCTCCATCGAGGCCGTCGCCCGCGAGCTCGTTCGCGATCGGCCGGAGGGCATCGAGTGGGCATTCGCCCCGTCGCACCGCGGACTCGAGCTCGGCGACGAGGGCATGGCCGAGCTGCGCGTGGCGCTCGACGATGCCGTCCTCGGCCGCGTGCAGCGGTTCGCCCGGCGGACCGATCACTTGGACGAGTTCGCTGTCGACGCTGGTCGCCTGGAGCCGCGCGATCTCCCCGTGGGCGGTGAGGGCCTCGCCCGCACGCACGATCCGCTCGCGCCCGCCGACGCGGATGTGGGCCTCGCCCGTGAGCACCAGCCAGAGGCGTCGCCGGACCTGCGAGGCGCTGCCCCCGAAATCGAGGTTGGGCATGCCGCGGGTGACCGTGTGCACGACCGCGAACCGAGTGAAGCGCCAGGCGGTCTGCCGGGTCTCGATCGCGCCGGGCGCCACCGACCAGTGCTGGCGTTGGGGCGGCGCGGTCATGGATTCCCGTCGCGGCACCCCTTGGGAAACGAGCAATGGTCGGGGGTGCGGGGCTCGGTCATTCACGGGGCGTGGTGCCGACCGAGTCTCCCGCGAGTCGATTCCCGATGCCACCGTCGGCTGACCCCGGGCCGGCGGGCGCCCGCCGGCGGGCCTCCGGGATGCCATGGCTGGCCGCCGGGCTCGGCGCGGGGCTCGGCGCCGCGGCGATCGTGGTCGGGCTCGACGGGCTGGGCGCCACGCTGCAGCTCGAGCTGGACGGCCTCGGTGTCGGCGCCGCGCTGACGCTGCCCGTGCTGGCATGGCTCACGATCCTGGCGCACGAGCTCGGCCACCTGCTCGGCGGTGCCCTCGCTGGCCTGCGGCCCCTGATGCTGTTCGTGGGACCGTTGCACCTCGAGCGAACCACCCAGGGTTGGCGCCCGCGGTTCAACCGGGTCGCGTCGACCTGGGGCGGCCTCGCGGTGTGTGCCCCGTCGACGGCCGCGTCGCGCGGATCGTTCGCGGCGATGTTGCTCGGCGGTCCCCTGGCGAGCTTCGCGTTCGCGATGGCGCTCGCGCTCGCGGCCACCGCGATGACCGGCGCACCGCGTGGCGTCCTCGCCCTCGCGTCGATCGTCTCCGCGGGCGTCGGCGTCGTCACGCTGCTGCCGCTGCCGGGCGTCCCGATGGGCGACGGTGGGCAGTTGCTCGCGTTGTGGCGTCGCGCCGGGAGCACCCAGCTCGAGCTGGCGCTCAGCGCCGTCGTCGCGCAGAGCCACGCCGGCGTGCGGCCGCGTGCGCTCGACGCAGAGCTCGTGGCGCTCCTGTCGAGCCCGGTGCCGCCGTCGGACCGCATGCATCGCACGGCGGTCTTGCTCGCGGCGGCGGCCCTGGTGCAGGCCCATGTGGCCCTCGATCGCGGGGCGTACCCGCGCGCGGCCGTGGCCTATCGCAGCTTCGCGACGCAGCTCGAGCGCGGGGCGTGGTTCGCGATGCCCGCGGGGTTCCGCCAGTCGATGGCGCTCAGCCTCGTCGTCTGGCTCGCGCAGCATGCGGGCGATGCCGCGGCTGCGCGCGCGTGGTGGCAGGCCGCCCGTGGGCACGTCGCGGACGCAGCGTTCGGTGCCTATGCCGACGCGGCGCTCGCCCATGCGGAGGGTCGGGATGTCGAGGCGCTCGCGCACGTCGAGGTCGCGCGGCGGGCACTGCCGATGTCCGTCGATCGCGGGACCGCGGCCATGCTCGCCGATGGACTCGACGCGCTCGAGCTGGAGTGTCGCCCGACGCGGTGAACCTCGAGAGAGCAAACTCGATCGGTGACACGGCGGTCGGGGCGACTCCGTGCGAGACTGCAGCGACCGTGCATCGCAAGCTGGCGTTCGCTCCCCTCGTCGCGGTGCTCGGCTGCGCCCCGTCCCCCGCTCGCGTGTCGCCCCCGACCACCCCATCGGCTCCGACGCCGGCGGTGCGCGAGGATGCCCCGATCGCTGGTGTGGGACCAACCGCGGCACGCGCTGACGAGGACCTGATGTCCACGACCAACCGATTGCTCGATGGGATTCGCGTGACGCTCTCGGGCCCGCGGTCGCTGCCCCTGGCGGTGGTGACCCGCGGTGATCCGGCCTTCGATGCATCGCGCGGCATGTTCACCCTCACGCTGCACAACGAATCCGACCGCGAGCGGCGACTGCCGATCGACGAGCTGCGGCGCAGCCTCGTGCGCGTCTACGGCAACCCGGCGACGCGGGCAGAATCGATCGACAACCGCAGTGCACCGCCGCGCGCCGTGGGGATCGTCGAGGCGCTGCCGCGCGGGGCGACGCGCGACATCCAGGTGCCGTTCGCGTATCCAGCGTCGATCGCGACGATGGAGCATGGTGCGGCGCAGCTGCGCTTTTGCGTCAGGTGGGAATCGGGTTGGCTCCGTACGGCGAGCTACCCGAGCGATGCGGTCGATTGGAATCCGTCGTTCGAGCTGTGCGCGGATCTTCGCATCGTGAAGTAGGGCGAGCACGTCGCGTTCCACGGGCCAGAGGATCGCATGACCCGGGTCATGCTGCCCGGCGAGCTCGAGGGGGCCCGAGTGAACTGGATCACTCCGAACCATTGAACCCCATCCCGACGCGCGGCGTCATTTGCCGCGTGAACCTCGGATTCTCGCCACGCCGCGGCGCTCCCCCGTCGAGTCACCTCACGTCGCTTGCAGTCCTCTCGCTCTTGGTCGCCGCCGCCTGCTCGCGCGACGCCGATGCCGGCGACGCTGAAGGAAGCGAGGGCAGCAGCGGCGACGTCGTCGAGAGCGGCGACAGCAGCGGCAGCGGCGACGACGGGATCCCCTGCCAAGACGATGACGCGACCATGGAGCTTCCTGGAGTCGAGGTCACGTACTTCGGCCAGCAGATCGACGTGGCACCAGAAGCGCGGAGTGTGCTCGCGGACGGCTCGGTGCTCGTGCTGTCCCACGATACCGAGCTTGCGGCGCACCTCAGCTTCGTCCGACCCGGCGCGGACAGCAGCAACGTCGAGCTGGCGTCGAGTGCCGAGGCGTACGGGTACGAATTCGCCGCGGTGGCGTTGGACTTCGGCGGCGATCGTTGTGCGGTCTACGTCCGCTCGGGCGAGACGCTGAAGTTTGCCTGCGAAGGTGGCACGCCCGAGGACAGCGGCGTGGAGATGAGTGCAGGTGGCGGCGGCAACGGGGGACGCGGCCTCCTACCGCTGGCGCTTCCCGATGGTTCGCTCGTCGTGTACGGCCAGGGCGCCCCGGCGAGCTATGACGCCGCGATGCGCGATGCCACAGGAAGCTGGCAAAAAGTGGAGAAGAACGAGAGCTCCATCTCCTGGGCAGACGACGCGGTGCTCCACCTTGGCCAGCCAGTAACTTGCTTCATCGGCGCTGGCGGTAGCGCTTCGATCGACATGGGCGCGCAGAAGGTCGCGCTGGGCCTGGCGTCCAATCGCTGCCGCATGTTGGCCACCGCAGATCGGCTCCACTTGCTCCTGTCGGACGGCCACGTGTCGCTGGCCTGGGACGCTCTTCTACCGCCAGCCCAGCCAACGCCGGTCGACGTGGGCACGAACGATCCGGGCCCGCTGTTCGCGCTGGGCGACCACGCCTACGTGATCGCGGATCGCGGCACCAGCGTCGATGCGGTGCCGTTGACCGGCGGCGACGCGGTCGAGCTGGACGCGGAGGGGTCGCTCGACGCGATGCGCGTCGACGGTTCCATCTTTCGCGGCGTGTCGTCGGAGAGGGTAGCCAACGCGGACGGCTCCGTCATGGCGGAGATCCGCATGTCGACGCGCTGCCTCGATTGAGCGCGAGGCGTGACGACGATGAGTCGGGATGCGCGACGCCCACCTCGAGCGCGCTGCCCTATGTGCAGGTGCCGCTCGCGTATCCGGCATCGATCGTCAAGTAGGGCGAGCACGTCGCGTTGCACGGTGCTACGTTCCGCGTGGACATGTCGCGTCGCTCTTCGTTGTTGGCCATGTTCATCGTCGCGATGGGGTGCGCGGCTCCGGCTGCACCCTTCTCGCAGCCACCCGTTGCACCTGCCTCGCCCCAGCCCGCCCCGCAGGAGCCCGCCCGGATGAAGTCCTCGTTGACGCCTGCCCAGCGCGAGACGCTGGGACCTCGATTGCTCGCGTATGGCTCGGGCTGGGATCTCTCGAACCTCGAGCAGTTCATGGACGTCCGCGTCGCGAAGACGGCGAAGGGGCACCAGCTGACGTTGACGATGCGCGGCCCCTCGGGCCTCCGCTCGGTGAAACAGCTCGACGACGACAGCCTCTCGGGGGAGAACCTGCAGATCCCGCCGGGTGACGAGCTGACCGCCGCGCAGCTCGCGAATGTGGAGGCGATCGTCCGGGCGCACCGCACCCTGTGGATCCACCGACCCGAGGGGCGCACGGTCCCGGTGGACGTGTCGCGCGGGATGGCGGCGCTGCTCGAGAAGGGCCCGAGGCAGACGCGATTGCGGGGCCGGCACGCGGTCGTGTACTCGCGTGCGTCGATCAATGAACCGACGATCTTCGTCCTCGCCGTCGATCTCGGCAAGCGCCGGGTGACCGACGCGGCGTGGTACGACGTGCCGCCCCATCCGACGGGCCTGATCCCACCCGAGCACATCACCGTGATCGACACCGCGATGCGTCGACACGGCGACTTCGGGGTGTACGGCAGCGTGACGGCGGGCCTGGTCGCGCTCGCGAAGAGCTCGACGATCGTGATCCAGCCCGTCGAGCGCGACTACTGGGTCCAGGTCCTGCCGCCCGGGGGCCACGGCCACGAGTTCTCGTTCCGTGTCGACCTCGCGACCGCGACGATCAGTAACGCGTCGGCGGGTCACAGCGTCGAGGTGGAGTGATCGATTCCTCCTCGAGGGTGTCGAGTCGCGCTGCACCGGCGCGGTAGACCTCGGCCATCTGGGGGTTCTGCGCCTCCCGCATTCGGCGGACCTCGGGCGGCGTGATCGCATAGAGCACGCGACAGTCCATGCGTCGGCAGATCATCGGCGCGGCGCCGTGGATCGAGCAGCCCGCGGGAGAGAGGTAGATGCAGTCGCCGTTGGCCCTGCGGTCGACCACGGCGTAGCCGTCTTCGACGTGCCAGCGGAACGCCCGCGGGTCGTCATCGGGCCCGAGGACCACGCGGTCGTGGCTGCAGCACGCCGTGCATCCATTGCACGGGACGTCGGCGGGTCGACGGCGGCGCGCCTCGAGCTCGGCCGGCGACGGCACTTACCACAACCTCAGGAACCACCCGTTGGTCGACGTGATGGCGAAGTACACGACGCCTCCGAGCTGCGGGACCAGCAGCCACTTGTTGTACACGTTCTCCTCGGTGCCGCCGCCCAACGGGATGCCTGCGGGGACCGAGTCGCCGCCGGTGGTCGCGAGGATCGACACCGCGAAGGTCTCGGCGTCGACCACATAGACCCGGTCTCCGGCTGCGCTACCGCGCACCAAGAATGCATCGAGTGCCTCGACGTAGACCATACCGGCCGAGGGTTGCACGGCGTCGAACGCCGCCCTCGCTTCGCCCTCGGGGTAGACGTGGGCGGTCCACATCCCGGTCGCCAGATCGCAGGTGTAGGGCTGTGGCGGGCCGTAGCCCTTGATCCACAGCAGTCGGTTGCGCTGGGTGTCGACCGCGGTGGCGCCCAGGGCTCCGCTGTTGAGCTCGTTGGGGAGGGTACCGAGAATCGACCACGTGCCGCCGGGTCCGGGATCCGCCGGCGTGAATTCCCAGATGTTCGGGGCGAACACCACATAGATGTGTTCCGTCGTCGGGTACTTGCAGGCACACCAGGCGATCGCCGGGGTCCAACCGCCGTTGGTGCCGCCGAGGCAGAAGCCATAGGTGCCGGCGTCGTCCCACCCGTCGTTGCCACGGCCGACGCAGACGTTGAACCCCTCGACGTTCTCGAAGGCCGAGCCGATCGGCGCGGTCGATCCGCCGAGCCGCAGCGCGCGATTGTGCCGCTCGAGGAACTGCTGCCCATAGTAGCTGTGCGTCGAACACGGCAGCCCGTCGGTGTAGCGCGCGTGGGACGGGTCGGTGCCCTCGGTGACGTTGTCGACTACCGCGCCGCTGCTCCCGGGGAAGAACTCGGCCCACGCCGGGCTGTCGGCGAGCAGCTCGATCTTCACGATCTCGTTGCCGTAGTAGTCGCCGTGACCGCCGTTGGCCACCGACCACACCGTGGAGTTCCGCGTGTCGATCGACAATCCGCACCAGGCCGTCAGCCGCGCGCTCGGTCCCACGACCGCCCCGGTGCCGTCGAGTGCGGTCGCGGTGTTGGTCGGCGGCGCGAGGTCCATCGCCGAACCTGGGATCTCGCGCCACTCGTTGACGGCTTGGCCCTCGCGCCACGCCGGGAGGCCCGCGGGCGGGTCGACGTCGCACACGGGATCGGGATCGATCCCGCCGTCGCTGCTGCTGCTGCTGTCGGCCGAGCCGTCGCTGCTGGAGGTCGGATCCGACGCGGACTGCGAGGCGTCGGCAGTGGTCGTCGTCGTCGCGCCGGTCGAGGTCGTGCTTCCGTCGCTGCCGTCGCTGCCGTCGCTGCCATCGCCGCCGGGATCTCCATCGCCGCAGCCCGGGCCCGCGACCGCGCCCACTGCCAGTCCGATCTGCTTGATGAACGCCCGGCGTGTGGTCATTTGGCGTCCATGACTGTATCAGCCCGATCGTGCTCGAGCGACGCGAGCGCGACGATCGGGCCCGCGGTGCGTCAGAACCCGCACGAGGCCACGCGTTGCCGCGGATCGTCGGGATCGCCCGAGCCGTTGACGAGGAACTCGCACGCCGAGTCGTCGGCGTCGCAGATCACGTCGTAGCCGGGCAGCTCGTGGGCGAGCCACCGGGCGCCGAGATCGGGGCAGGTGCCCTCGACGTCGTTGCGGTAGGTGCGGCCGTCGGGGCAGATGAGCTCGAAGGTCGTCAGGCTGTCGGCGTGCAGCACCGTGACATCGCCGCCGACGTCGAACGCCACGTGCGCGATGCCGAGGAACTTCGCCGTCATGCACGGCGAGCCATCGGGCTCGAGGAAGCGGTGCTCGATGATGGGCACGTGGATCCCCGACGATGGGACGTCGACCGAGCCATCTCACTCGATGCGGGAGCCGTCGGGGTACTCGCACGCGGTGCGATCGGCGTCGAAGGTCGCGGCGCCGTCGGGCGTGCAGGTCTCGAACTGCGCGACGAACTCGGTCCAGCAGTTGTCGGTCTCGACGAACTCGCAGGTCATCGGCAGCGGGTCGGTCGCCTCCGGGATCTCTCCGAAGGCCCAGGACTCGGCGTCGCCGTCCGATTCGAGCTCGGCGGAGCAACCCTCCGCGTCGGCACCCATGGCCGCGAACGCGAGCACCGCGAGCACTCCCAACGATCGTGCATGTGTCAGCATGGGCGCGGTCCCTGTGCATCGGCCGGGCCAGCGGGTGGATCGCGGGTGATCCTGGGCGCGGGGACGATGTGGGTCTGTCGCCGGGCGCATCACCGAGGGCGTGCGCGTGGTGGGTCGCCGCGGCGTCCTGCCACTGCGGATCCGTGCGTTGCTCGTTTCCCGGGTGTGGTGCGGTAGACCGGGTCATGCGCCCGCACGTACTGTTGGCCGTGATGCACCGTGCGTGGTCCGTCGGCCCCTGGGCCTTGGCGCTCGTTCTCCCGGCGTGCACGGCGGCCGAGGGCCCCGCGCCAGCCGCCTCCGCCGAGCCCGCGTCCGGCGAGGTGGTCACGCCTGCCCGAGGCCCGGCGCCGACCGCCGCCGACCCGCAGCAGTGGGCGTGCACCAAGGATGCCGACTGTTCGCAGACCTGCGCGCTCGGGGCGGTGAGCAAGGCGTGGTTCGCGGATCACCGCGACCTGGACACGTGCGACGACGGCTGCGGCTGGCGCAGCGGATCGATCGCGTGCCGCGACGGCGAGTGCGTCACGCTCACCGACGACGGCGACATCGACGAGAACTGCACGAAGCGCACGACGCCGCGGTACCGCTGACGGACGTCCGCCTCAGCCGCGGCCCTGCAGCAGGCCGTGCATGTCGTCCGCGTGCTCTTCTTCCTTCTCGAGGATCTCCTCGAGGAGCTTGCGCGTGGTCGGGTCGTGGGGCGCAAACCACTGGATCATCTCGCGGTACGAGTCGATCGCGATGCGCTCGGCGACGAGGTTCTCGCGGAGCATCTCGAGCAGCGTGTCGCCGCTGGCGTACTCCGAGTGGCTGCGGGAGAGCAGACCGTCGGGGTTCATGTCCGGCTTGCCGCCGAGCTGGCTGATGCGCTCGGCCAGGCGCGTCGCGTGCTCCTGCTCGTCGGCGGCGTGCTCGGCGAACTCGCGCTTGGCCGGCTCGCTGTGGATGCCCGTGGCCATGATCGCGTGGTACTGGTAGCGCAGCACGCAGACGATCTCGGTCGCGAGCGCCGTGTTGAGCAGCGCGACGGCTTGGCCGACGTCGCCGGCGTAGCCGGCAGTGACGGCGCCGCGCTCCATGTGCTCGCGGGCGCGGCGACGCAGCTCGGTCACGTCGGTGAGAAACGGTGTCTTGGTTGCGATGGCCATGGGATCTCCGATCGGTCTGGCGGATCGGTCTAGAGCTTCCCCATCAACACGAGCACGAGCAGCACGAGCAACGCCGTGCTCGCGAGCCCCATCGGCCCATAACCCCAGCCACGACTGTAGGGCCACGCCGGAAACACTGCGAGGACGACGAGCAACACGAGAACGATGAACATCCAGGACATGGTGATTCTCCTGTCGTCGTCGATGTGCAAGAGCCGGTGCACCGCGACCTCGCTGTCGTGACGGGCGCGGCGCGACGCGTCGTGCCCGACGCGCTCGACCACCACGGCCCACCGCGCGCGAGGGCACGGGTGCTCGATTGACCGGCCGAAAGTGCGATCGGCTAGTCTGCCGAAATGAGGTTGACCTCGTGGATCACGGCGGCGGCGATGCTGCCAGGCCTGACGTCCTGCTACAGCCCGAACGACACCGTCGTCGGTCCGGCGGATGGCACGGACGGCGGCTCGCAACCCTCGAGTACCGGGGTTGGGGTCGATACGACGGGCGGCACCTCCGAGCCGACGACGGGTGGGCCGACGGGCGGGCCGGGGGAATCGTCGAGCACGGGTGACACGGGCGAGACGAGCCCCGGCGGGGCTCCGCGGGTCCGGGTCGTGCACGCGGCCGACGCCGATCGTCTCGACGTCTACGTGATGGGGATGGCCGAGCCCCTCGCGGCCGACCTCGGATTCGGCGAATCGACGGATCATGTCGATCTCCCGGCGGGCCCCGTGACCCTCGAGCTGCGAGATGCCGGGGCTGCCCCCGATTCCGAACCACGCTTCACCTCGGCGCCCGTCGATCTCGCGCAGGGCGACTCGGTCACGTTCGTCGCGGCGGGTGCGTCGGAAAGCGCCGACCCCGAGCTCTCGCTCCGCGCGTTGGCCCTGACGGAGGCGTTCGGGGACCCGGGCGCGGGACGGGCGGCGGTCCGAGCGGTGAATCTCGGGATCGATGCGCCCGCGATGGACGTCGACATCGGCGACGACGCAACGCCGGATTTCGCCGGGTTACCGCGCTTCGCCGACACGGGGGCGGGCGGCGATCCTGTCGCGGCCGGTGCTGCGGTCCAGCTCGGCGTCGCGGTGGATGGATCGTGGCCGACCGCGTTCACGCTGCCCGAGCTCGCGGAGGGCGAAGGGGCGTTCCTCCTGGTCGCGGGGGAGATCTCGCGCCTCCCGCGGGAAGCCGCGTCGATGAAGATCATCGTCGTCGACGCCGACGGCGTCGCTGCAGTCGTCGATCAGAACCCCGTCGCGCACTTCTTCCACGCGGGGATCGACACGGGTCCGATGGACGTCTGCATCGGCGGCGAGGTGGTGGTCGCGGGCTTCGAGTTCGGCGAAATCGCTGCGCAAAGGCTGCCGCCGGCGGACTACGCGATCGAACTGCACTCCGCGCCGAGCGACTGCGGAGGCGCCGCGCTGGCGGCGGACACGACGGGGATGTTGGTGAGCGGCGAGCAGTATCTGGTGATCGCGCACGGGGAGGTGATGCTAGCGCCGCCTTTTGCGGAGCCGCTTACGGTCGGGACCGTTCGCGAGGAGTTCAACCTGGACGCGGGACCCAACGTCGTGTTGCGGTTCTTTGGCGCGTTGCTTGCGTCACCACAGATGATTGCTGACGTCGAGATGGGGGAGGGATACGTGCTCCAGGAGCAGAACCTGTGGACACCCAGCTTGGCGTTCTCCGAGGCGAGCGAGCCGATCACGCGAGCCCCCGGAGATTACACGCTGGCGCATGCGCCTGTGGCTCCCTTGCCGGTGGGTTCAAATCGCCGCTTTCCCATATCGCTCACGCCCGCAGGCCGGAACATCTTCATCTTCGCGGGAAATCACACGCCGTTCGGTGAACCGGATGAGAACGATGAGCTGCCGACGTTCTTCTCCGTGGATACGACGGTCACTCCTTGGGGAGTTTCGGAGTTCATCGAGTCCTACTCTTTTTAGGACTATGCTCGAACCAACGAAAAGGGCCCGGGCCCGGCGAGTTGGCTTCGCCGGGCCCGGGCCGCGCTGCTCCTGGACCGTGGGGAAGTTGCGTTCGAACTACAGCGGAAGCGCTGCCCAGGCGCCGGGGCCGGTGACGACGGCGGTGACGCCGAAGGCCTCGTCGGTGCCGATGTCGGGCGAGAGGTCGCCGATGGCCAGGGCGAAGACTCGAAGGCCTTCGCCGAGCGGCGCGGTGAGGTCGAACAGCGGTGGCGCCGGAAGCGCGGTCGATGCCCCGAGGATGCCGACCGCGTAGTTGCCTGCGGGAACCGAAATCTCGTCGGAGGCGTTGGGCCATTCGAGATCAGAAGCGAGGACGTTCGCATCCTCGACGTCGCCGTCCGCATTCAGCGTGCCCACCGTGACTGCGGGAGCGGAGGCGGCGTGGACGATTCGGAAGACGGCGTTGGGCGCTGCCTCGAGGTCGAAATCCTCCTGAAACGCGGCGAGCGTGAGGCTTTGGTTCTCGCGATCAACCTCCGTCGTCAGCTCGCCCGTCGCGACCACCAGGTAGTGCTGGCCCGCCGCCAGATCCCCACTGTTCGCGACCAACACCGGATCACCCGTGCAGTCGGCCGGGGCCGCGTGGATCTCCAGCTC
Organism: Nannocystaceae bacterium; assembly: GCA_044344875.1. Lineage (GTDB taxonomy): Bacteria > Myxococcota_A > Polyangia > Nannocystales > Nannocystaceae > Xiheibacterium. Next base: position 23,026 of record JBIJCC010000077.1, on the reverse strand, counting down.
ATACGACCCAGGCGGGACCTGGATGTTCGCCAGATCCCCGAACTCCGCATTCAGCACGAGGTGCGTGTCGCCGGTGCAGATGTCGACCGCGGGGGCGTCGGCGCCGGCGTGGAAGGCGTGCACGAACGGGTTCTGCTGGAGGAAGCCGATGACGCCGTCGGGGCCGACCGCGAGCAGGCCGAAGCCGTTGGCAGCGCGCGGCATGTCGCCGAGCAGGCCCGTCGCGATCACGAACACGTTGACGCCCTCGGGGATCTCCGGGGTGGTGAAGGCGGTGACGACATCACCGCCGGCCTCGATGCCGACCTGCAGCGCCGCGCCCGCGGGCAGCGGCACACCGGCTGCGCCGCTGTCGGCGAAGCGAGCGACGCCCGGGAGCTCCGGCTCGCCGCCGTCGTTGCCGACGTTGATGTCGACGGCCGGCGCATCCGAGCCGGCGTGGACGATGCGGACCGCGGCGCTGCCCGCACCCGCATCCTCGAAGCCCTCGACCAGCGGCAGCACGCGGAACGCCTCGTCCGCCTCGTCGGAGCCGAGCAGGCCCGCGGCGACGGCCGTGACCGAGGCGCCGGCCGGGAGTTCGAGGTCACCGGTGCTGTACGCCGGCGCGTCCTCGGCCGGCGCACCCGCGGCGCGGACCTCGAAGTCGTAGGTGCCCGCGGGCACCTCGAGGTAGTCGCTCGCCTCGCCGTAGGCGAGGTCGGAGATCACCGGCTCGGTGCTGCCGGCGACGTAGATGTCGACGTTCGGCGCGCCGGGGGCCGCATGCACGACGCGAATCTGCGCAACGTCACCGGGGCCCGTCGTCGTGTCCGTGTCGGTCTCGCTGTCGGTCTCGCTGTCGGTCACGGACGCGGTCGCGGTCTCGGTGTCGGTCGCGCTCTCGGTCGTGTCGGGATCGACGGTGTCGGTCGGCTCCGTGGTCGGGTTCCCCGAGGGATCCGTCTCCGTGGTGCCGCCGGTGGAGGTGTCGGTCCCGCCGGTGCCATCGGCGTCGTCGGTTGTGCAGGCGGCGGTCGCGAGCGAGAGGGCGGCGAGCGCAAAGGGTAGGCTGAAGGTACGCATGACGTCTCCGGGTCAGTGGTTGGAAGCGGGCGCGGGCCCGACCCGGCAGGCACACCCCGACCAGAGGGGGAGCGCCACGCCGGGTCTCGATGACCGGCAGTCTGTGGCATGTTCAAGGTTTGTCAAATCGTTCTGGCGAGAATTGTCGAATGTTTCGTTTTCGGGAAATCCCCGATGATTCCTGAGGATTTACGCGATCGCGCGGAACGCGGGCGGCGCCGCGGGCCCGACTGTCACATTGGCCGGCGCCCACGGAGCCGTCGCAGGCCGGCGAACCGTGCCGATCGCCGCGGGTCCGAACGCCCCGCGCGCCGTGACCCGCGTTCGTACCCCCGCGGTGGTATCCGCCCGTGCGGCGACATAGAGTGCCGCGATGGGTCCTGCGCGCCGAGCCGTAGTCGTGTTCGCCTCCGCGATGCTCACCGCCTGCGGTGACGATGCGGTCGGCGTCGGGGAGGGCACGACGTCGATGGGCACGACGGGCACCTCCGAGGTGGAGTCCTCGAGCGGCTCACTGCCCGCCGACACCTCGAGCACCGCGGTCGCCGACGAGAGCTCGAGCTCGAGCAGCGGCGCGCCGGTCGACGTCCCCCTCGAGTACGCCCGCGGCGTGCGTCTGACGCGACTGGTCGCCAACCAAGGCATGCAGATCGATCTCACCGTCGACGGCCTCGACGTCGATCCGGCCGCCTACCCGGTCCGATTCATCGCGGGGCGACGCACGCTGGTCCGCGCGTTCTGGAGCTTGCACGCCGAGTTCACGCCGCGGGAGCTCGTCGGTCGGCTCGAGATCACGTACGCCGACGGCACCGTGCGCGTCGACGATCGGCCGACGATGGTCGCGGGCGTCAGCGAGGACAACGGGCCCTCGTTCCAGTGGTTGCTCGATCCCGACGACGTGCGCCCGGGCATGCGGCTGCGGACGTTCGCCCTCGAGCCCGACCCCAGCGTCGCGACCGGCGAGCTCTCCGATCCGCCGCCGCTGCTGCCGTACGGCGGCGCGATCGAGCTGCCGCTCGTCGACTCCGCGTTCGAGATGGAGGTCGTGCTCATCCCCGTGCTGCACCAGCTCGACGGGTGCGAGCAAGCGCCCGTGCCCACCGAGGACGACGTGCTCGCCCTGGCCCACGACCTCGAGCAGAACAACGCGCTGCAGCACGCCAACGTCACCGTCGGCGCGCCGATGCCGTACACCGATCCGATCGGCAACCAGGACATGGGCTTCTCGCCGATCCTCGCGGCCCTCGCCATCCGCCGCGACCAGGACGCGCCGCCGGACAACGTCTACTACTACGGGCTGCTCGACTCGTGCGACGGGTTCCCCGGCGGGGTGCTCGGTCAGGCGCTCGGGATCCCCGAGGCGCTGCCCGAGCTCGCCAACCAACGGGTCTCGACCGGGCGCTGGCAGGGCAGCGGCGCCGCGGCGGCCGAGACCTTCACCCACGAGATCGGGCACTCGCAGGGCCGGCGCCACATCACCTGCAGCGGTGGCGAGGGCGGGCCGGAGCTCGACTTCCCCCACGACAACGGCCGCATCGGCAACTGGGGCTTCGGCATCCACGACTTCGAGCTGCGGCCGCCGACCAAGGCCCGCGACTACATGACGTACTGCGCCAACGCGTTCGTGTCGGACTACGGCTGGGAGAAGACGCTCGACGTGATCGAGACGCTCACCGGCTGGGGCGATGCCGACGTCGCGCCCCCCGACGCCCGTGTGCTGATGGGCATCGTGCACGACGACGGCAAGGCGGTGTGGTGGACCGCGCGCGGCACGGTCCCCGCCGAGGATGGTGCGTCGTCGTCGGCGCGCGCGGTCTGGACGATCGAGGGCCTCGAGCACACCACGGCGGTACGGCAGGATGTGTTGCCCGACGCGCCGGGCATCGTGATCACGGCGGCGCTGCCCGAGTTCGCGACGGCCGCGACATCGGTGCGGCTGTCGCTGGCGGACGGCCGCGAGGTCGTGGTCGATCGCGCGTCGCTGCGGTGAACGTCGCGCTACCGCGGGCCGATCTGCGGCCCGTCCGGGATCGTCGGCGTCCGGTAGGTCTCGGCCGACAGGCCCACGGGCAGCGCGATGCCCTCGGCCGTCAGCTTGGCCAACGCCGCCGTGATGCCGTGCTGCACCGACGGCACCGTCGTCAGGTTCCAGTTGCGATTGCTGAGCCACTGGATCGCCGTGACCGCCCCGCGGACCAGGGCGCTCTCGTAGACGACGTAGGTCGCGGCGATCAGCGTGGCGGCCTCGGGGGGTCCGCCGTCGATCAGCTCGGCGACGACGCGGCGCACCGTCGGCTCCGGCCGAATGGCCATGCTGTTGTCGGAGATCAGCACGAAGCGGGTACCGCGGGCCTTGGCCATCTCGGTGACCTGGTTGCTCCACGCGAAGTAGTGCCGCATGAGCGGCTCGGTCGTCTGCCCGAAGAACGTGGTGATCTGGACGGGAAACGCCCGGATGTCGCCGATGACGCCCGAAGGGCCGTCGCGCGCGGTCAGATAGTCGGTCGAGACCAACGGAGTCCCAGCCTACCATGGCCGCACGGCTGGAGCGGCCGCAGACCGATCGTGGGCGCCGTAGCGCCAAACGTCGTTTCTCCCGGGTGCCTCACGGTGCCGGCACGTGCCGGCACGTGCCGGCGACATGCGTCTGCCCGTCGAGGGCTCCATGCGCCGCCACGCGTGCTTCGCCCGCCGTGGCATCGGCACGCCGCTTGCTCGAGCGCCCCGCATGCAGCGGATCCTCGACTTGGTTCATGAGCGCCGGCGCGCCTTCGCGGCGCACCCCTTCTTCACCGCCTTCGAGCGGCAAGCGCCGTACGAGGAGATCCGGGTCGTCGTGCCGCGACTCGCGTTCTGGGTGCTGACGTTCCACGACCTGCTCGAGCTGTGTGAGCCCCTGATGCAGGATACCGAGCTGCGGCGGATCGTCCGGCACCACCGCGGTGAGGAGGCCGGCCACGATCGCTGGTACCTCGACGACCTCGTCCGCCTCGGCGAGCCGCTCCCCGACGCGGTCGCGCTGTTCGGCGAGGGCCACGTCGCGGCACGGCGCGCCTCGTACCGCCTGATGGCGGAGGCCATCCGCTCGGAGAACGACTGGGTGCGCATCGCCCTCGTGCTCATGATGGAGGCGACCGGTGCCGTCTTCTTCACCCACGCGGCGGCCTATCGTCACTGGCCCGCGCGCGGGCTGCAGTTCTTCTCGGGCCACCACCTCGAGGTCGAGAAGGGCCACGAGCTGTTCGAGCGGCGAATGACGGCCTTCCTCGCGGCGAAGACCCTCGAGGACGACGCGCATCGGGTGACCGAAGCCGCAGTCCTGCGCGGGTTCGCGGCGTTCGACGCGGTGTTCGACGGTGTCGAGGCCGCGCGGCCGCATCGGGTGGCCTCGGATCCCCACACAGCATCCAGCGCCGCCGCGGGATGACGTCTGCCATGACCCCCGACACGATCGACGATGTCATCGACCGCGGACGACAGACCCTGCGCGTTGCCCAGGATCCCCGGGGCGGCTGGGATGCCGAGATCGCGATGGGCCCCTGTCTCGTCGCGGCCTGGGCGATCACGATGCATCACCTCGGCGTGCTCCGACCCGACCAGGCCGAGGCAGCCAGCCGAGCGCTGGCGGCCGAGCAGTACGCCGACGGCAGCTTCCCCGCACATCCGCGGGCAAGCTCCGGCGACCTCGCGACCACGAAGCTGTGCGCGGCGGCGCTGCGCACCCTCGGCCACGACGTCGACGCCGGCCAGCGCGCCGCGGCCTACGTCGCCCGTGAAGCGCCCGCCCACCGCGACGCCCTGGAGCGAGTCAGCGAGCTGCAGTTCTCGTTCCTGTCGCTGTTCCTCATCCTGGCCGACGCGATCCCAGGGACGGCGCTGCCGCGGATCCCGATCGAGGCGGCGCTCGTGCCCGGCGTCGATGCCCTGGTCGACCGCCGGATCCACGCCGGCAACATCGTCGCGCTGCTGACCCTCATCGCGGTCGCCGACGCGCGCGACGCCAGCCCCCGCGGGTTCCTCCGCGTGGCCGCCCGCGCGGTCGCCCGCGCGCGCATCGTCGGCTATCTCGAGTCGCAGCAGAACCCCGACGGCAGCTGGAACAGCACCGTCATCCAGACGCTCACGCTGCTCGTCGGGTTCGCGGCCGCCGGCTTGACCGCGAAGGATGGCCGGGTCCTGCGCGCCCTCGGCTTCGTCGATCGCCACACCGCGATCCGGGACGGCCGGCTCCACCTGCGGCCGTTCCATGCCGAGATCTGGTGCACCGGGCACGCGATGACGGCGCTGTGCGACGTGGAGAACACGCCGGACGACGCGATCGATCGCGGTGTGCAGTACCTCGTCGCGGTGCAGACCCGCACCCCCCAGCCTCGGTTCACGCAGCCCAAGCGCGACGCGGCGCGGACCGGCGGCTGGCCGTTCGAAGCGAGCAACGCGTTGCTGCCCGACTGCGACGACACCGGCGTCGCGCTCGAGGCGTTGGGATCCGCCCGCAGCGATCGCCGCGAGGTCACGGCCGCGATCCGGGATGGGATCGCGTGGCTGGACGCGATGCAGAACCCCGATGGAGGTTGGTCGGCGTACGTCTGGGGCCTGCCGGGCAAGCCCCCCGGTCCGATCTACCTCGATGACGTGCGCGTCGACATGTCGGCGCCGACGGCCTGGTTGAAGCTCCTGCGCGATCCTCCGCCCGAGCTCGGCGATCCGTCGTGGGAGGACGTCACCGGCCGCGTACTCAGCGGCCTGGGTGCATGCGGCCTGCGGCGCGGCGATCCGAGGGTCGAGCGCGCGATCGGGTTCTTGGCCGCGCAGCAGTGCACGACCGGCGCCTGGTGGGGCCGGTGGATCGCGTGCTACCTGCCCGGCACGTCGTGCGTGCTGGCGGGGCTCGTCGCCGTGGGCGTGGCGCCCGACGAGCCGATGCTGCAGCGCGCGATCGCCTGGCTCGAGGGCGTGCAGAACGACGACGGCGGGTGGGGCGAGCCGACGTCGGTCTACCGCGAGCCGCAGCTCGCGGGCCGCGGTCCGAGCAACGCGTGCGCGACCGGCATGGTCGTCCACGCGTTGGTCCGGTGCGGACGCGCCGACACGGCCGCGGTGACGCGCGGCGTGGCCTACCTCTGCAGGTCCATCGACGCCGAGGGCCGGTGGCCCAACGACGCGTTCCTGCACCCGCTTGTGCCCCCCGACTCGCACTACGAGTTCGGGATCTCGGCGATGGTGTATCCGCTCCGGGCGCTGGGCGCCTATCGTCGGGCGCTGGGCGCCTGTCGTCGGGCGCTCGCCGATCGTCGGGGGGTGGTCGGATGACCGGCGCTCGCGATGTCGGCGATCCCTCGGCCGATGCGCTGGTGGAGTCGCTGTGTCGGCAGGACCTCATCTGGGTCGCGAACGCGCATCTGTCCGCGCTGCGCGGCAACGACGACGCCCTTGCACCGTCGGCGCCCGCGGCCTTGATCGCGTGGTCGGCCGAGGCGCGAAGGCTCCCCGCGTGGGCCGACGCCGCCACGATCGCGCGGGCCCAACGCTGGGCGAAGGGCCGCCTGCCGTTCATCGTCACCGCGCTGTTCTGCGGCGCGCTGCCGACGTCGTACGCAGCGGCGCGGGGCGCCCGCGTCGTCCATCACAGCGGACGGCTGCGCGACGATCTCGACCGTCGCGTCCACGAGACCGGCGTCTTCCTGCTCGACGTGCTGCGGCCCGGAGGGCTCGGGCCCACCGGTCGCGGCGTCGTCGCGGCGTTGAAGGTGCGCCTCGTCCACGCGGCGGTGCGTCACCACCTCGCCCCTCGGATCGCGGACGAGGTCGCAATCAACCAAGAGGATCTGCTCGGCACGCTGCTGTCGTTCTCGATCGTCATCATCGATTGCCTGCGTCGCATGGGCGTCGATGTCTCGCGGGAAGAGGAGCACGCCTACCTCCACCTGTGGTGCGTCGTCGGTTCGCTGATGGGCATCGAGCGCGCACGGCTGCCGACCAACGCGGGCGAAGCGAGGTTGGTCGCGCAGCAGATCGCCGCCCGCGAGTTCGCCGCCTCTGACCACGGTCGTGAGCTCGCAGAGCGGCTCTTCGCGCGGATCGACGAGCACCTGCCCAACCGGGCGATGCGCGGGCTACCCAAGGCGCTGGCCTCGCGACTGCTCGAGCCCCGGGCTCGCGCCGCGCTCGGCCTGGCGGAGCCACGCACGCCCCCGTGGCTCCGCTCCCCGGAGCGGCTCGACTGGATCATGCGCAGCGCCGCCGCGCTCGCGACCTTGGCCGGACCCTCCTTGGTGGAGCTCGCGCTCTCGGGGCGGCTCGAGGGGCGACCGGCGAGCTTCGCGATGCCGGCGGGCGTCGGCGAGGAGACTACAGCGTCAAAGGACCGCTCGTGAACTCCGCCGCGCCGAACGTCGTGTCGCCGAGGCCCAGCATCGCGAGGAACGTCGCGTACAGATCGCCCGTGGTGCGGCCGTCCTGCGGGGAGTGGCGGCCGGTCTCGAGCGCGCCGCCGGCCCGACCCGCGAGCACGATCGGCAGCGACCAGCCGCCGTGCGCGGCGGGGTCGCCCATCTCGGCGGTCGAGTACAGCAGCATGTTGTCGAGCAGCGTGCCGTCCTGGTCGGGCATCGCGGCGAGCTGATCGATGAGGTAGGCGAGCTCGCCCATGTACCAGGTGAAGACCGCCCGCGGCACCGAGACGTCGCCCATGTTGGGGATGTCGTGGACCATCGCGTGCCAGCCGGTGTACGCGCCGGGGATCCCCTGACCGAGCCACGGGAACGTCGGGCCGTCGTAGTTGGTGTACTGCAGCGTGCCGACGCGGGTGAGATCGCAGGCCAGCGCCATCACCATCAGATCGATGAGCACGCGCGACGAGACGTCGTCGCGGTTGGCATCCCACGCGCTGCCGTACTCCGACGTGTCGTAGTCGGCCGGGAGGTCGAGCACCGGCGTGGTGCAGCCGGCCCCGGCCTCGCCCTCGTTGGCGAGCTGCAGCTCGAGCTCGCGGATCTTGTCGGCGTGGTTCTCGAGCGTGATGCGATCGGCGGCGCTCACCTTGGGCGCGAGGCCCTCGAGCGAGCCGAGCACCGTGTCGAGCACGCTCTGGCGCCGGGCGTGCAGCCGCTGGATCGTCGTCGCCGGGAGATCCGGGTCGACCTCGAGATCGCTGAACAGCGCGGCGAAGATCTGCGTGGGCACCGTGTCCGACGGCACCGGATCCGCGGCCCCGGCGTAGACCGCCTGGTACTCGCCGAGATTGCCGCCGCCGATCGCGAACTGCAGGCTGCGGTGCGGCGTCGGTGCGGCCATGCGCTCGGCGATCACCTGATCGATCGACGGGCCGTCGGGCATCGCGTTGTTGCCGGTGTTGCGCGCCGACGTGAAGATCGTGTGGCCGTTGCTGATGTGGCCGTTCTCGCCGAACTGTCCAGCCGCGGCGTTCTCGAGCCCGGACACCACGACGATGTCGCTCTTGTGCGACTCGAGCGGCGAGAGGATCGGCGACAGCACCATCTGATTCGGTGAACCCGACGGCGCCCACTCGTTCACCAGCGTGCCCTCGACGTGCATGAACTGCAGGTAGCGCACGAGCGGGCTACCGCCGGCCTGGGCGCGGTTCATGCTCTCGAGGAACGGCAGCGCCACGGCGATGCCGCCGGCGCCGCGCAGCAGGTTGCGGCGGGAGACGCCGCGGTGGCTACGCCCCCCCGAGGGCCCGTTCGAGCGAGTCGTGCGACGGCGTTGCATCACTGATCCTCCACGATGCGCGTGCGAAACGCGTTGCTGCGGGCCAGCGCGACGACCAGCGCGCGGACGTCACCGCCGGCGGCGACGAACTCGGCGGCGACCGGCTCGACCGCGCACTCGAGCACCTGCGCGGCCTCGAGCCCGAACGTGTACTGGTAGAGCTGGCTGGCGAAGCACGCGGTGACCTCGTCGCTCGCGGCGAGCTTGGCCTGCAGCTCGGCGACGCCGTGGAACTCGCCGGTGACCGCGTCGGGTCCGCCGACGATCTCGCCCTGGTTGTCGATGGGCCCGCCGTCGACGTCGAGCTCGCGCCAGGCCCCGATCGCGTCGTAGTCCTCGAAGCCGAGCCCGATCGGGTCCATCAGCGCATGGCAGCCGCCGCAGCCCATGTGGTTCATCAGGATCTCGGAGCGCTCGCGCTCGGTCGCGCCGTCGGGGTATGCGGGCGTGTTCGCCATCGCGTCGGCGGGCGGCGGCGGCATCGGTTCGCACAGCAGCTGCGTGCGGACCAGCTCGCCGCGGAAGATCGGGCCGGTGTTGTTGGCGTGGGAGTGCTCGGCGAGGATCGCCGGTCGCGTGAGCAGGCCGCCGCGGTTCGCGTCGAGCGTCGCTGCGCCCCAACCATCGGGCGACGGCGCGGGCACGCCGAACAGCGTCGCCATCTGCGGATCGATCTCGGTCTCGGTGGCGGTGAGCAGCCGCTCGAGCGTGGGCTCGTCGCTGCGCAGCACGCCCTGGATGAACCGCGACAGCTCCTCGTCCATCGCCGCGGCGAGCTCGGTGGTGAACTGCGGATACGCGGCCGCGTCCTTGTCGTAGGCTGCGACGCCGTCGTAGTGGTTCCACTCGCGGACGAAGCGCTCGAGCGCCGGGCCGCTGCGCTCCACGTCGCCGAGCATGCGCACGACCTGGGCCTCGATCGCGTCGGGGTCCTGCAGCTCGCCCGCGGCCGCGGCCTCGAACAGCGCCGCGTCGGGCATCGAGTCCCACAGCAGGTACGACAGCCGCGTGGCGATCTCGTAGTCGCCGAGCGCGACGACGCCGGGCTCGATGGCCTCGCCGCCCTGCTCGACGAGGTAGAGGAACTGCGGCGACTGCAGCACCGCGGCGACCACGGTGCCGATGCCATCCGCGAAGCCGTCGGTCGCGGACCCGGCGTCGTACAGCGAGAGGAGCGCGGCGCGCTCGTCGGGCTCGAGCGGGCGGCGGAACGCGCGGGCGCCGAAGTCGTCGATGAAGGCCCCGGCGCAGCCCTGATCCTGCGCACCCGGACAGGTCACGATCGTGTCGACGTCGTCGATGACCTGGGTCGCGACGTCCTCGGCCGCCTGCAGGAGATCCATCGCCGCCGGGAGCGACACCACGTTGAGCACGGGGTTGTTGCTGTAGTTCTTGTGGATCGACGTGGTCGGGAAGCTGTCGCCCGGCGCGACCGCGCCGCCGAACAGCGCGTCGATCGTGTTGCGGTACTGCACGGCGGTCAGCCGGCGCATCGGGGCGTAGCCCGAGCCGACCCCGCCGCACTCGGCCGCCCCGGGGCCGCCATCGGCCGATCCTCCATCGGTCGCACCGTCGGTGGCGCCGGCCCCCGTACCGTCGGCGGAGCCGGCCGCGTCGTCGTCGGCTCCGCCCCCGTTCGCGCCGGTGTAACAGCCGACGGACCCGAGGCCGAGGGCGGTCGCGAAAACAAGCAGGGGCGTGCCGCGTGGTGCCATGCGATCGTCCGCGGACAGGACGCGGGGCATCGGCGTTCGGGGTGAAGAACTTTTGTCGGGACCGCGACGATCGTCCGCGGGTTTCGCCGCCGCAGCCGGCGTGGCATCGTGCGCTACGGGCCCGGCGTCGCCAGCCGCCGCGGCACCCCTCGGGCATGGGCGCGCTCGCGACGGCAACCTTCTGGATGTGGACGGCGCTCGGCCTCGGGTCGGGGCAGGTGCACGCGGCGGCGCCGCCCACCGCGACGATCGTGGTGCACGTCGCGGAAGACGACGGGGCCGCGGCCCACGAGCTCGGTTCGCTGGTCGAGCGCCACGGCGACGCCGGCACGCCGCGACTGCAGGTCGAGGCGCCGCCGGCCGAGCTCACCCGCCTCGCGGCTGCGCGCGCGCGCTGTGTCGATCCCACCCTCGGGGTGTTCTGGCTCGACGCCACGCGTCCCGAGGAGTGGCGGCTGTACGCGCTGCCGTGCGCGACGGGTCGACCGCTCGTGCGCGAGATCGTGTTCCCGGCCGGCGAGGAGCAGGCGGCGATCGAGTCGGCGTGGTTGATCGTGCACTCGAGCGCGGTCGCGATCGCCGAGGGGCATGGGCTCGCGATGCGCGAGGCGAACGAGGCGATGCTCGAGGAGCCGGTCGTGGTCGAGCCGCCGCCTCCGCAACCGCCGACGCCCATCGTGCCGCCGCCCCCGGTGCCCCCGCGCGCCCTCGGCCTGCGCCTGTCGATCGCCTACACGGGCGCGGGGCTGGCGAGCGCGTTGCCGTGGGGCCACGGCGCGTGGGGGGCCGTCGCCTGGGCACCGCGACCGCGGCTGCGCCTGGGCGCCTGGTACGAATTCGTCGCCGCGGGTCGGCTCGACGAGCCGGCGGGCTTCCGCCTGTGGCGCCACGCCATGGCGATCACGATCGCCGCGGTGCTGCGCTTCGGTGGGCGCTGGGCGATCGAGCTGCGATCGGGACCCGAGCTCGAGCTCTCGCGGTGGCGCTCGGACGCCGCGGGCGGGCGACGCCGCCCGATCCCCCGCGTCGGGGCCGACGCGACGTTGCAGCTCGGTGTGGGCCGCGTGCTCACGTTCGACCTCGGGGTCGGGCTCGCGGTGCCCCTGGTCACCGTGGATTTCATCACGTGCGCCGCCGCCGATCGCTGCAGCGGGGCCGACCGCCGGGTGGTGCTGGACGCCTGGCCGGTGGCGCCCCGGGCACGCCTGGGCCTTTCCGTGCAATTCTAGGCGCCTGCCGAGGTTCGTTCACCCGGTTCTCCCCGCGGGGGTGTCTTGGAGGCTGTGGGCAACGCGCTCGCGATCGACTGGCCATGGGGCCAGGCCGCCCAGCCCCGCTGGGCCGTGGAGGTGGCGATGAGCCACGATGCCGACGTGGCGTTGCTGCGCGCCGTCATGCGCGCCGACTCGCGGGCCGAGAACGAGCTGGTGCGGCGCTTGATGCCTCCGTTGCGTGCGGTGGCGCGGACGATCCTCGGCAACGGCGGCGACGCCGACGACGGCGTGCAGATCGCGTTGCTCCGCGTGCTCGAGCGCGCGTCGACGTACCGCGGCGAGGCGCCGCTCGAGGGCTGGGCGCGGACGATCGGCGTGCGCGCGTGCCTGCGATTGAACGAGACGCTGCGTCGGCATCGCCCCACCGACGAGCCGATCGAGCTGCCGGCCTCGCCGGCCGACGCCGACGACGACACGCTGCTCGACGAGCTCCCTGGCCCGATCGAGGGCTACCTCGAGCGATTGCCCGAGACCCAGCGTCAGGCGCTGGTGCTGCGCCACGCCCTGGGTTACTCCGTCACCGAGGTGGCCGAGCTGCTCGAGGTGCCCGTGGACACCCCGAAGTCGCGGCTGCTGTTCGGCCTGCGGGCGCTCCGCAAGGCGATCCGTCGCGATCGCTTCGTCGGCGCGCCCGGGCCCGCCACCGGAGGTCGACGTGGCTGACGATCGCGACGCGGTGACCTTCGCGCTGGCCGATCTCGGTCGCGTCGAGCCGCTGCGGGCCGACGACGTCGCGCGCGCTCGCTCGACGTTCGCGGGCTTCCACGCCGCGCGTCGCCGTCGACGCCTGCGTGCGGTCGGGGTTGCGGTGTGCTCGATGGCCGCTGCGATCGCGCTGACCTTCATGGTCGCGCCGCTGCTGCGCGGCCGCGGCTTCGAGGTCGTCGAGGGCGAGTTCCTGGTGCAGCAGGGCCGCGTCGACGCCGGCAACCGCGTCGCCTCGGGCGAGTGGATCGAGCCCGGCTCGGGGCGCGCGTGCGTGAAGGTCGGCGCGCGCCGGGTCTGCGGCGAGCCGGGGGCCCGGCTGCGCGTGCTCGACGACGATCGCGTCGAGCTCGAGCGCGGACGGCTGTCGGCCGACGGCGCGATCGAGGTCGAGACCGCGATCGGGGTCGTGCGCGGCCACGACGAGGGCCTCGACGTCGCGATGGATCCGGACGACCAGGCGCTCCTGGTCGACGGCCCCGCGATCACGCTGATGCGCGACGGTGCCGAGGTCGAGGTGCCGACCGGCGGCCGCGCGACGCACGGCGGCGCGGTCGCTGCCCTCGCGCAGGCGCAACCGCCCGCGGTCGCGCCCGAGGTGGTGACCGATCGCGACGCGCCCGAGGAACCGACCGTCACGCCGCCGCCCGAGCGCGCGACGGCTCGGACGCCGCGACCGCCCAAGCCCGTCGCCGTGGTGGTGCCCGCGGGCGAGATGCTCGCCTCGGCGCGCGAGCTCGCCTCCGGGGGCAAGCTCGCCGCGGCCGCGACGGCCTATCAACGATTGCTCGACGCGCACCCGAGCTCGGGCGAGGCCCGGGCCGCGCTGGTCTCGCTCGGTCGCGTGCAGGCGTCGCGCGGGCGCCATGCCGCCGCGCTCGCTGCGTTCACGCGCTACCTCGCCGGCGGCGCGGGCCCGCTGGGCGAAGAGGCGCACTTCGGTCGGGTGGCCGCGCTCGATGCGTTGGGCAGGGATGCGGAGCGGGATCGGGCCATCGCGGCGCTCGAGTCGGCGCATCCGAATAGCGTGTACTTGCCCAAGGCCCGGGCACTCGCGGCGAAGTGAACGGGGGAGCGGCTCGCGCTCAGATCTCGTGCGCGCGCGCGTCGAGCTCGTAGGGCGCGTTGGCGTAGCCGAACCGAGCGATCTGCTCGAGGTACCGCGGGAGGAACGCGGCGATCGATCCCGCCTGCTCGTACTGATGGACGTGACGGCACTCGTGCGCCAACAGGCGCGGGGAATCGTGGCCCTTGCGGATGTAGATGCCGTGGCCGAGCGTCAGCCCGATCACCCCCGGGCCGAGCAGGCCGGTCTGCTCGGCGGCGCGTCGGAGGTCCGGGTCGGTCGGCCGCGGGATACGGGGCACGAACAGGATGCGGATCCTTCCCGGATCGGCGACCCCGACCTCGCGGGCGATCGCGAGGCCCTGTGCAGTGAGCGGTTCACCCGTGGCGAGGATCTCCGAGGCGCGCGCCTCGGCCCACGCGACGGCCTTGGGGGCGAGGCGGGGGAGCGCGGCGGCGAGATCGAAGGTCATGGTGGGGGTACGAGCGCCAAGCCCGGATCGATCCACGCCGACGACGCGGGCGCAGGGTCGAACCTGAGTGCATAGCATGGGTCGCTTCCACGGAGGCGCGCGCCGTGTCGCCGTCGCGCGCGCCGTGTCGGTCGTCGCGCCGCTACCTCCGTCGCCGATGCAGGCCGACGATCGCGAGCAATCCGAGGCCGAGGATCCCCGATCGATCGCCGCCGCTCGCGTCGCAGCTGCATCCGCCGCCGTCGTCGTCGTCGCCGCCCGCGGTGGCCGAGCCCGAGGTGTCCTCCGCGGTGTCGCTCGACGGGCCTGAGGCGCTCACGTCGGTGGCCGAGGCGCTCGCCGAGGCGCTCGCGTCGGTGGCCGAGGCGTCAGTCGTCGCCTCGGTGTCCGATGCGCTGCCCGTGGTGCCCGAACCGCTGTCCTCGGTGCCGCCGGTGGTGCCGCCCTCGGTGCCGCCCGTGCTCGCGTCGGTATCGGTGCTGCCCGTGCCGGTGTCCGAGGCGCTCGTGCCGGTGTCCAGGCCCGTCGTCGCGTCGGTGGTGCTCGCGCTGTCGGTCTCGCTCGGATCGACGGTGCCGACGCTGGTGCCGACGCTCGTCGAGCCCTCGCCCGGTCCGCAGAACTCGAGTTCGGCGAGGCAGATGTCCAGCAGCTCTTTCTCGGTCAGATCGGCCCACTCGTTGCCGCCGGTCCCCCCAGTGCCGCCCTCGTCGCCGCAGGCACAGGACGAGAAATCATCGGGCTCGTTCGACACCGTGCAGGTGCCATCGGGCGACTCGCACTCGACGGAGAGCGCCTTCGCAGAGCTCGCCGCCCCCGCCACACCCACGAACAACAACCCCGGAAGCAACACCTTGCGCATGAACATCGGACTCCACCTTCCCAACAGACCAACTGCCTCCGCACCACGCAGAGGTCATCGTCGCGAACGGTAGCAAGTCGCGTGCCCCATCGACCGACCTCGGAATGACAGGGGGCGGGCCCGCGGCGCGCGACACCGGTGTCGCGGACAGGGCAGGTCGACCGGCGTCACTCGAGTCCGGCGAGGGGCTCGCAATCCGACGGGTTGCGGCAGGAGGCGATCGCGACGTGTGGCTTCGTGGACAGCAAGCCCTCGGGCTCACTGCACGCAGACCTCGAAGTCGTCGACCCCGATCGCGCTGCGGTCGGGGTCGGTGTCGACGGTCTGGGCCATGATCAGCGCGTTGGCGACCTCGAAGGTGCCGATCTTCGGCGTGACGCTGAGCTCGGTGAAGGTGACGCCGTCGTCCGAGACCTCGAAGTGGACGAGGTCGCCCTCGGCGCGCAGGCCGATCCACGCGGGGTACGCCATGGGGAACTCCTGGCGGTACTGCTGCTCGAGGCTGATCGAGACGTCGGCGACGACGACACCGCCGGTGAGCTGCATCGACAGGTTGGTGCCGCTGTCCTCGCCGACGGTGAGGAACAGCAGCACAGGCCGCGCCGCGTCGGGCGGCAGCGGCACGCGCAGGCGCACGTGGCCGTCGACGAAGGGGAACACGTAATTGTAGGCCCCGACCACGCCGGTGTCCCACAGCCCGAAGCTCGGCGGCGTCAGCTTCAGCATCCCGCCGACCTCCGCGAGCGCGGAGTCCTCCTCCATCCACGTGTTCCACAGCGGATCGATGACGCCGTTCTCGAAGTCGTCCGTGTAGCAGCCGGGCGCCATGAAGCCCGTGTCGTCGGGGACGCCGCTGGTGCTGCCGCCGCTGCCGTCGTTCGAGCCCGTGGCCGTCGTCGCGCCGCCGCTCGAGTCGGCGGTGCTCGGCGCGGCGGTGGTGTCGACGCCGAGGTCGCCGGTCGACGCCGCGCCGAAGAACCCGACGACCTCGTCGCCGCACCCGGAGCCGAGGGCGGCCGCGCACACGAGCGTCGCGCATCGACGGAGCATCGCGCCCAGGATATCGCGCGACCGCGGGTCCGTGCACGCGCCCAGCAGGGACTGCATCACGACCGGGCGCGGGCTGGCGTCGTCGCATCACGACCCCGGGCCCTTCGGGCGTCGCGGCTTCGCACCGGCGATTGAACCGGTGCCGACGCGCGTCGCGCGAGGATCCGGCCCGCGTCGCCCGATTGCGGCGCCGCTACTGCGGATACGTGCAGGCGCCGAGCAGGCACTGCATCGCGACCGGGCACGGGCTGGCGTCGTCGCAGAACAGGACGCAGTGGCTCGGCTCGCGCTGGCAGACGCCGTCGACGCAGGTCTCGGCTGCGGCGCACTCGGGGTCGGAGGCGCACTGCAGCTGGCTCGAGTCGGGGTTGAACGCGCAGACCGGCTCCGCGCCGCCGGTCTACCCGCGCTACGTCGACTCCTGGTGCGGCGTCCTGGCGTCGACGTTCGATCTCTCGCACGTGCAAGGGCGCGTCGATTGCGAACGCGATCCCGGCTCCCGCACGGTGCGGTTCGAGCTACGCTGGTGACGGCGGCCGCCGAGGAGGTACGAGATGACCGAGCGCGTGTTCCCCGACTGGCACAACATCTACCGCGACCAACCGGTCGAGACCATGCCGTGGTACTACGACGGCCTCGATCCGGATCTCGCGCGCGACCTCGAGGCGATCGATCTGCACGGCGGTCGGATCCTCGATCTCGGCACCGGCCCCGGCACGCAGGCGATCGAGCTGGCGGCCCGCGGCTTCACGGTGACCGCCACCGATCTAGCCGCCGCGGCGATCGAGGTCGCCCGGGCGCGCGCGTCGACCCGCGGCGTCACGGTCGACTTCCGCGTCGACGACGTGCTCGCCTCGACGCTCGACGGTCGGTTCGACACCGTCATCGATCGTGGCTGCTTCCACACGCTACCGCCGGCGCGCCGCGACGCGTACGTGGCGATGGTGGCGGATCGCCTGGCGCCGGGGGGCCACCTGCTGCTCAAGTGCTTCAGCCACCTGCAGCCCGGAGACGTCGGGCCGTACCGCTTCACCGCGGCGCAGATCGAGGCTGCGTTCGCGACGGCGTTCGAGCTGACGTTGGTCCGCGAGACCGTGTACCACGGCACGCTCGATCCCCTGCCGCGGGCGCTGTCGTGCGTGCTGCGGCGCCGCGGCACCGCGTGAGGGGAGCCCTCTCCTGCACGATCTCGGCGGGCATCGCCGCCGTCGTGATCGCTACTCGCGGACGATCGTGATCGACTCGATCCGGACCTCGCGCTTGGGACGGTCGCGCTCGTCGACGGGGAGCTTCGCGATGCGCTGCGCGAGCGTCGGCTCGCAGTGGCCGAAGATCGTGAACTTGCCGTCGAGGTGGGGCGTCGGTGCGACGGTCACGAAGAACTGGCTGCCGTTGGTGTCGGGGCCGCGGTTGGCCATCGCGAGCACGCCGGGTCCGTCGTGCTTCAGGGTCGCATCGATCTCGTCGGTGAACGTGTAGCCGGGGCCGCCGCGGCCGCTGCCGTCGGGATCGCCGCCCTGGATGATGAAGCCGTCGATGGCGCGGTGGAACGGCGTGCCGGCGTACAGCGGGCGACGCTCCCACGTGTTCGTGCTCGGGTCGAGCCACGCCCGCACGCCGCGGGCCAGCCCGATGAAGTTCGCGACCGTCCGCGGGGCGCGGTCATCGAAGAGCTCGCAGCGCATCGCGCCGCGGTTGGTCTGGATCACCGCGGCGAGCTTGCCGGGGCGATCGGACGCGAGCGACGGGTCACCCGCGAGCGCCTCGGCGAGGGAGAAGTGGCCGCCGTGCGGATCGGGGGGCGGCGGCGCATCGGGATCACGCGTTGGCGCCACGACGCCACCGACGACACCACCGACGACACCACCCTCGACACCACCCTCGACACCACCGACAACACCGCCCTCGACACCACCCTCGACACCACCGACGACACCACCCGGGACGCCGCCCGGCACACCGCCGGGCACGCCGCCCTCGACACCATCGGAGGCGCCGCCCTCGACGATCGTCTCGATCGGGATCTCGCGGGGCCGCACCGGCTCGGGGTCGTCGGGCTCGCGCCCCGTCACGATGTCCACCAGCGCGTCGCCGGCCCCCGTGCCGTCGGCGCCGCGGATCGCGAAGCGCACCGGGGCGGCGTCGCCGAGGACACGCTCGCCGAGGCCCTCGCCGGCCACGGCGCCGATGAGCCCATCCTCGCTCCGGATCTCGTCGAACACCGCGTTGCCAACGCCGGAGTCGAGCAGCGCCGCCATCGATCCATCGCCGCGCTCGAGCGCGCTCAGGATCGTCAGCGTCCCGACCTCGCTCGGTCCGTCGGATCGCCGCCGCCTCGGGCTCCGCTTGCGCGCGTGCACCGGCTTGGCCGCGACGTCGGGCAGCGCGACCGGGCTCGCGATCTCCGGCGCCGCCGCGACCGCCACGCGCTCCTGCGCCGCGATCGGCTCGGGCGGCGGCGGCGGCTCGGGCTCAGCGAAGCGGATCACCGGCGCGGCGACGAACTCCGGGACGATCGTCGGCACGGTGTACATCGCCCGCTCGATCGGCGTGTCGTCGGCGCGCTCCTCCGGCGCTTCGCGCTCGGGCTCGGTGAGCTCGTGCCGCACGACCTCGCGGCCGACCCACAGCGCGATCACACCGGCGGTGAGCGCCGCGATCACCGTCTCGCGCGCCGGGATCAGCGTGCCGACACCACCGCGGGCGACGGGCTCGGTCGCGAGCGGCTCGATCGCCAGCTCGATGTGCGGGTGGGCGACCGGCGAGACGAGCACGCGCATGCCCGCTGCGATCGCGACCCCGGCCGCGTCGAGGCCGGCGATGTCGCGCGCGCCGTCGGGGCCGGTCATCGTGCCGGTCAGGCCCGCCGTCGGCATCCATCGACCGCCGCGCAGCAGGGCCACCGCACCGCCGAGACCTGGCACGACCACGTCGCCGTCCTCGCCGATCACCAGCTCGGGCCCGCACGCGAGCGTCTGGATCATCCGCCCGTCGAGTCGGACCTCGACGTGGAAGCGGGGTGCAGGCGCGCGGGCGGGCATGGAGCGAGGCTAACGCGTCAGCGCGGCCGGCGATTCACGGGCGCGCGCGCGGGATCCTCACCCCTCGACGGGGTCGATCGCGTGCAACCGGGCCGGCTGCTTTGCGTCGTCGGGCCCTTCACGTCGCCGGGCGCGTCACGTCGTCCACTGGCAGCGGAACTCGTGGTACGGGCCGCCGTCGCGCACGCACTGGGTCTCGCGTCCGCCGGGCAGCACCTTGGCCCCGAGCTGGGCCATCGCCGAGATCATCCAGCCCTCCATCATGCGGCAGTGGGCCCGGGCCATGCTCGGGAAGTCGAGGATCCGCAGCACCGTCTCCTCGGGCTCGCGGGCGATCGCGATCATGCGGCCGGCGCGGTCGTAGTAGCGCGGCCACACCCGCTCGCACGAGCTGATGAGGTGACGCGGCGACGCGAGCACGCGGAGGATCGAGAAGGCGCCGCCGCTCAGATCGGTGCGCGCCGCGGCCTCGCCCAGCGTCGAGACCAGGGAGAAATCGCCGGTGCCGAACTCGCGCTCGGCCCCCTCGAGCAGCTGCACGAACGCGACGTAGGGGTACCAGTCGGTCTTGTTGACCCGGCTCGCGCATGCGGCCGCGAGCTCGGGGCCCCAGCGTGGGAGCGCGGCGGCGACGGCCTCCGCCCCGAACTGCGCGCGCAGCTGCTTGAGCGGTCCCAGCAGCGCCATTCCCCGGGCAGTCGGCAGTGCGGTCATCGTCGCGGCGTTCGCAGCCGGTCGGGATCGCCGACGCGTCTGCGCGGCCCCATCATCGCACGAGCACGGCGAGGACGGGGCGGTGATCCGAGACGCCGGCGTCGAGGACCCGCGCGCCGACCGCTCGCCACTGCGGCCCGACGACGATGTGGTCGAGCCGGAACTGCACGCTCGACAGCGGCAGCTCCCAGTGCCAGGTCGTCGCGAGTGGGTCGAACTGCGGCAGCACGCTGGCGAACCCGCGCTGGCCGAGCCACTCCACCGCGTCGCCTTGCTCGCTCTCGTTGAAGTCACCCGCGACGATCGTCGGCATCGCGGGGTCGAGGGCGGCGCCGAAGGCCTCGATCTCCGCGAGGCGGATCTCGTCGGTGGTGAAGGCGCCGACGAGCCAGCTGCCCGAGTCGCTGATCGGTGGGCGCAGGTGCACGTCGAGCAGCTGCACCGGACCGTCGGGGGTGTCGATCACGAACCGCCACGCCGGGAACCACCGCGTCGGCGAGGCGAGGTACTGATCGTCGGCGATCGGATACTTCGACAGGATGCCGAGGCCGCCGGCGTTGCAGCAATCGCGGAAGCGCATGTGCGGGTAGCGATCGGACAGGGCTTCGCGCACCGCGAGCTCGCCGTCATGGGTGGTCTCCTGCAGCAGGACCACGTCGGCGTCGCCCTGCTCGATCGCGGCGATGTTGTCGGGATGATCGGCCAGGGCGTAGTTGACGTTGAACGTCATCACCCGCAGGCCGCCCGGGACGGGAGGCACGAGGGGTTGGAGATCTTGCGCGGACGGGCGGGCGCAGCCGCGGTCCAGGGAAACCACCGCCACGGCGAGCAACGCGACCATCCATGCCCGATGCGTCATGCGGAGGTGAGACGCGCCCCGCCGCGGTGGAGTTCCCCCGGGGCCGCCGCGGTGACACGGCCGTTACGAAGCCGAGGGCGCGTCGTCGGCCGGCTCGTCGTCCGCGTCGTCGTCGTCCGCGTCGTCCGCGTCGTCGTCATCGTCGACCGCGTCATCGGGCGCGTCCGTTTCGGGTGCGTCCGCGTCGGGCTCGTCCGTCGCGTCGGCGGCCGCGGCGAGCTTGGCCACGAGGGCGGCCTCGCCGAGGTCTCGGATCATCCGCAGCAGCTCGCGCGCGGCGCCCTTGCCCCGGGGGCTCTCGGGCTCGCGCGTGGCCGTGCGGACCCGCTGTCGCAGGGCCTGCACGTCGGCGCTCGGGTGCGCGGTGACGAAGGCGGTCATCGCCGCGCCGCCGCCGGTCAGCAGCTGTGTCCGCCAGATCTCGTAGCTCTGCTCGCGGCGCGATCGCTCGCCCTTGCCGGTCTGGGCCTCGCGCACGCCGGCCTCGATCGGCGCCAGGTCGGCGGCACGGAGCAGGCCACCGATCCGTCGCAGCTGGCGCGCGCGGGCGTTCTTCTTGAAGCCCCGGCAGGCGACGACCGCCTCGGCGATCTCCTCGGGCAGCCCGACCGCGGCGAGCTGCGGCGGCTTCATCCCGACCAGCGTGTTGGCGAGGGCTGCGATCGCCCGCATCCGGATCGTCCGCTCGCGGTGGCTCTCGCGGCCGAGGCCCTCGTCTTCGCCCTCGGGGGGCTGTGGATCGTCGATCGCCATGGGGTCGGGGCGCGCGGAGCCTACCCTTGATCGTGCGCGCGCGTCGATCGGCGCGGGTTCGCCCCGCACTGGCCCGATGGCCGCACAATCGAGGCGCGCGCCCGCGGAGAACTGGCGGGCGCGGCGGCGGATCCGTAGCCTGACAGGTCGGAGCACTTGGCCATAAACTGATCTCGATCGCGACGTTCACCCTGTTGTCATCATCCCTCGCGCTCGCGTGCGGCTCGCCGTCCGAGGGCGGTGGCACGGGGGAGAGCAGCAGCAGTGGGTCGACCTCGAGCGACGGCTCGATGACCGCGGGCTCCGCCACGCTGCCGACCACGACGATGACGTCGATGACGGCGAGCGCGACGACGGACGCGACCGCGACCGACGCGACGACGACGGACGCGACGACGACGGACGCGACGACCGGTGTCGACAGCTCGGGAGACGGGACCGCGGGCAGCACCGACACCGGCACCGGCAGCACCGGCGGATCGTCGAGCGGTGGCACGACGGGTGGTGAGCCCGTGGCCTACGGGCCGTGCGACTTCAGTCTGGGGGATCCGGTCTGCCCCGACGGCGAGCAGTGTGCGGTGCTCCCCGACGGTCAGCACTGGTGCGGGCTGCCGTGCGATCAGGATCCGGATCCGTGCGCGGAGGTTCCGAGCGGCGATGCGGTGGTCGAGTGCTCGGGGTTCTACATGCAGTGCGCGCTCAACTGTGCGGACAATCCGACGTGCCCCGACGGCATGGAGTGCGTGTTCATCATGGATGGCTTGTCGCGGTGTGGCTGGCCGGCGCCGGCGTGACGACGCGGCCCGGAAGCACGGCCTCTGCCTTGCGCTCGCAGTCGGCCTTCCGAGCTCGCACCCCGATTTCCCCGGCGGGAGCGACTCGTCGACCGTGAGCCGATCGAACCCCGCCAGGATCTCGAAGACCCTCGCGCCGCCGGTGAGTTCTATCCGCCTTCGCGGCAAGACTCGCTCCCGAATGTGCAGATGAGCGCAGCGAGGTCGCCACACTGCGGGTCGTCGGCACCCGAGCTCCCCTGTGCACCGTCGCTCGACGAAGCGCTGACGTCGTCGGGTCGGCACGCAAGCGTCACGACGTCGGCGCCGCACAGGCCGCCGCACTGAAGGTTGCCGGCCTCCAACTCCGCGAGCACGCTCGCCGGCACACAGACGCGCGCGTCGTTGGTCAAACAACCCTCTGCGTCTTCGGCGTCGCCCGCGTCGCCCGCGTCGCTCGGCTGTCGGCATGCGACCGACGCGAGCAAGTACACCGCGAGGACGCGCATCGCACCAGCGCTGATCCCTTCGTAGGCTTCGCCGTCCTCGTGTTCCGACATTCAGACTGCGTCCGTTCTAGCCGGCCTCCGAAGCGAGGTCTTTGCAAGCATCACGCACAGCCGCGACCAGCTTACGCGCTTCGTCGTCGGCAAAGTCGAGTTTCAGAAATCCGCGGTCGGGGGTGACCCTGAGCCAGAATCTCGAGGCGCCCGATTCCCTGTCACGCACGAGCTCGACCTTCGCGCGGTCCATCACTCCAACCTCCAGCTCCTCCCAGCCGGGTTCCTCGGACTCCACGAACCGCAGGATCGCGCCGAGTGTTCGGGGGCCCGCGATCTCGAAGCCCTCTGTGCCAACGTAGTGTGAGACAGTCAGTTCTCGATATCTCAGTGCCGAGTGGCGGAGAACGATCGCCTCACCTTGCCCAAGCCATCCTCAACCAAGA
>JBIJCC010000013.1:0-155444 GCA_044344875.1 Nannocystaceae bacterium | reverse complement strand
TGCGACGCGCGCAGGACGTAGAGTCTTGGTTGAGGATGGCTTGGGCAAGGTGAGGCGATCGTTCTCCGCCACTCGGCACTGAGATATCGAGAACTGACTGTCTCACACTACGTTGGCACAGAGGGCCTCGTCCGACTCTCGCCGGCGAATTCACGCGCTTCCTCGCCGGCGTCAACATGTGCTGTGAGTACACCCCGTTGGCCGGGTACGACTGCGTCCCACGCCAGATGAACGCGAACTGCGCCTCCAACCCGATGTGGCCGCACACAATCCCGAGTTACTGCTTGCCGTGTCCCGGCGAGGATCCGGACGACGCCTCGGACGGCGCATGGGAGCTATGGGGAGTCCCGCCCGGCGAGTGGGCCGACTCGGTCGTCTGCGACCTCGGGCAGTACAACGACTACGCCGAGGCCTTGTTGCCGAACTGGACGAACGACCTCTGCACCAAGACGCGGTACTTGTGCAAGGGTGTGCAGATCAACGCGATCAACGGCCTGGTCCAGGTCGATTCGTGTCCAGGCTGGAATCCGTGAGCAAAGGTGCTCACCGCGCGCACCTGTCCGATGCGCGCGTGGCGCACCTTGGCCGCAACCCCGCTGCGCCGCGCCCTTGACGAGGAGCCCCCGAGCCAGGGTGAGGCAAGACCGTGGTCCGTCTGAACCGGGCGTCGCTTCTCGTTCGCCTCCGAGTGGATTGTCCAGCGAGCGCCAGGTACGATGGCTGCGTGGGTTGCAACTCCGAGATCGCGAAGGCCACGTGGATTGCGTTGGTGGGACTCGCCGCGTGCGGCGACGACTCGGGCTACGGCCCGCCCCCCGTTGCGGAAGGTGACGGTGGCACGGAGGTCAGCGCGTCGAGCTTCTCCGACGGTCCCGGCGCCGGGACGTCAACGGAGGGCACGGCCGACGCGACCGCCGGCTCCGACGGCGGCCCGGAGAACTGTGCCGACATGGTCTGCAGTGGCCATGCGAACTGCGTGATGGAGGCCGACGGCGCGATCTGCGTCTGCGATGACGGCTATGTCCTCGACGAGTCCAGCGGCGAATGTGTCGTCGATGAGTCCTGCGTCCAAGTGCGGCACCTCGAGAGCCACTGTCGCCAGATCTACAACGGCGCGCCCGCGGTCGCGACGTTCTTCGCAGTGGACTTCTGCTCCGGCACGGCAGTGCTGCCCGAAAAGTTCGCCGAGCTCGGGCTAGAATTCCACGTGCTCGAGAACGGCGTAGACATCGCAGAGAACGTGGAGAGCTACTCGTCGATCATCGAGAAGGGCGTGGAGTCGTACGTCACGGTGGCGCTCGATCTCTCGGACTCTCTTGTCGACAGGCCGGAGTTCCCCATGCTCGTAGACGAGCTCCGGGGCCTGATGAGCAGCATCGAGTCCTTGCCGGGCGAAGCGCCCATCTATGTTTCGCTCTATGTGTTCGGGCGGAACGTCGAGGAGTACGTGCCTTTTACGCGCGACTTCGCGGCCATGGACGCCGCGTTGGCCGCTATCGCCTCCGACCCGACGCCGGCGCAGGCTCTGGCTGGTGGCGGCAGCGGGACAGACCTCTACGACGCCGTCGAGCTGGCCATCAATCGGACACAACGGATTCGAGACCTCCGCGACGCGGTGACCTTCGGCGGAGTGCTCAGCACCGGCACTGTCGTGGTCGTGAGCGACGCCAACGACACTTCGAATGGCCAGCTCAACCAGTCTGTCATCACGAATACCGTCAACAACGTGATCTCCGTGGGCGTCTCGAACGACATCGAGCCCGAAGACCTGCAGGCGATTGGCCGAGATGGTTCGTTCCTTGCGCCTACCCCTTCGGATTGGACCACCGCGTTCGACGAGATCGCGGTTCGGGTCGACCAGTACCCCCAGCGCTCCTACCTGCTGGCCTATTGTTCGTCGGCGACCGAAGGCGATCCCGATGTCGAGGTCAGGGTCGTCGGAGCCGGCGTCATCACGCGTAGCGGCGCGGCGTGTCAGTTCACTGCAGACTACTTCGGGGCCAACGGCGAGGTCTGTGATCAAGCGCTGTTCGACGCGGCGTGCGGCGGCGTCGAGTGCGGCGGTCTCACGGCCTGTGGCGCGTGCGCAGACACCGAGTGTTGCGACGGGTCCACGTGCCAAGCACCGGAGACCGCGACTCAGGCGGGCATCGCGTGCGAGGCGAGCGACATCTGCAACGAGGCTGGGGAAGTCTGCGATGGCGACCCGGCGGGCGAGTGTGTTCCCCCCATCGAGGTGGGCGATCCGTGCGATCCCGATGACTCGCTGTGCCTGCCAGGGGCGACCTACTGTGATGAAGACTCGCTGAGTTGCCTCATCGCACTTCCCCTCGGGGCGCTGTGCACCGATGACTTGCAGTGTGACTCGCTGAATTGCAGCCGAGACAATCCGGACAACCCATTTGAGGACGAGACGTGCCGCCACGCCACGACGATCTATGACGTTTGTGGTGCCGAGGGCGGCCTCTGCGAGGAGGGCGCGTACTGTTCGGGCAGTCGTTGTGAGCCCAAGAAGTTCGACTCCGAGACCTGCTCCAGCCCCAACGAGTGTCGCCACGCGGCGTGTGTGGACATCGGTAGGGCGAACGTCTGCGACGGGCCGGCGGCGTGCTACTGGGCCTGGGACGAGAAGGTTCCCGGATAAGTGCGCGCGCGTTTCCCAGGCTCAGGTCGGAGCCAACTGTTCGCGTTCGTCAACGTACCGGCTGGCGACGGCAGCGGGCCAAGCGTAGCACCACGTGTCATCAGTCCCCCGGGCTACCCCTCGGGGTAAACGAGCACCATCGGCGCATAGTAGTTGTCGTCGTCTCCCACCGTCGGCGAGGCAAGCACGGTCAGGCTACCATCGACTGTGTCGTAGACCTCGAAGTGGCCACTGAAGGTCTGGATGCCGCTGAGGTAGATCTTTCCGGTGGCCTGGTTCGCCACCGCACGACTGAACCACTGCGACGCCGGCGCAACCCCGGTATCGGTGTGCGTCCCATCGAACGCGTCGAACCGTTGCAGCGTGCCGTCGAGGAGGCGGTTGTAGAAGGCGCCTCCGACATAGGCGCCGGTGGCGCCGTCGCCATCGAGGTCCACCTCGAACGTGCGGACGACGGTGTCGGTCGTGGTGTCGACAACCAGAAAGCCGAGGTTCTGGTCGGTCATGTCCCCCCAGTTCGAATACCCGAGGTTCACGTAGAGTTCGTGAGCTACAGGATCCCACGTTGCACCGAAACCCGCTTCGCTGGCGAAGTGCAGCGTGGACGTAATGGCGCCGTTCTCGATGACGTGCAGGTCGGTGCCGTCGCCGTCAGACCACCAAGTATTGTACGCATAGATGCGTCCGTCCGCGGCGACGAGCTCGTAGGTCGGAGTGCCGGGGAACGTCACGTCGGTGAGTTCGACCGTGTTTGCGTCGAGATCATACGACCAGAGTCGCGAGTCCCCGGCGACCCAGTAGATGATCCCCTCGCGGTACACGATCCCAGAGACTCCGTCGAACCAGACGCCCGTCTCGATCGTCTCCCAAACGTCGTCGTCGACGGCATAGCGGTACAGCAGCCCGGTCTGGTACGGACCGCTGATCATCATGTAGATGTCCGCGCTCTCGGCCACGCAGCCCGGGGCACAGCCGTCGCCGGTCAAGTCGTTGACGTCGTCGCAATCCTCGGCCCCGGCATGGATGAAGCCGTCGCCGCAGAACGCGGCCGCGCAGTCGAGGGTGCAGTCGTCGTGGACGATGTCGTTGCCGTCGTCGCACGCCTCGTGCTCCGCCCACACGAAGCCATCGCCGCAAGCGGCGGGCGTGCATGCGGAGGTGCAGTCGTCCTCGTCGATATCGTTGCCGTCGTCGCACGCCTCGTGCTCGGTCCAGACGAAGCCGTCGCCGCAAGCTGCAGGAGTGCATGCGGAGGTGCAGTCGTCGTTGTCGAGGTCATTGCCGTCGTCGCAGGCTTCGCCCTCTTCGATCGCACCGTTGCCGCAGAGCGGCGACGACGCGCCGCTCGAGGAGGAACTGTCCTCGACGGAGTCGGTCGACGACCCCGAGGTTGAGGATGTCTCCGGGTCAGCGGTGGATGTGCTCGAGCCCGTCGGGTCCGTCGTGGTCGACGGGCTCGAGGTCGCCGTCTGGCCTTGCGTGTCGGAGCTGGTGCCGCGACCCGAGGAGGCGTCAGAGGTCGTCCCGTCGCTCGACGTGCTCGTCGAGTCGTCGTCGCTGCTGACGGCGAGGTTCGATTCGCAGGCGGACGCGGCGGTCAAGGCCCACGAGACGACGAAGTACACCCTCTGCTTCGGCACCCCTCGAGGATACTCGATTCGCGGGCTCCGCACGCGTGAGAGGCGTTCGATGCGGGAGCGGAGACTGCTCGGCGCCGCGGCCCGCGCGTGATCCTTCGGCCGCGCCTCACCGCAGCCGGTTGCGGATCAAGTGCTCCCGCATCGCGGTCACCACATAGTCCGCATACGCGATCACATCCGCCCCGAGCGGCCGCTCGTCGAACAGCACCATCTCCTCCATCAGCTTCAAGCCGATCGCGTTCACCGTCATTCTCGCCGTGTACACCGCGACCTGCTCGTCGATCTCGCCGCGGTCGACGAAGGGCTTCGCGAACAGTCGCATCGCGATCTCGACCTGGTCGACGAAGATGCCGCGCAGCAGCTTGCCGTAGCGCGGGTCGAGCCGCGAGATCGAGAACATCACGCGCACGAACGCGGGGTGCGTCGGACGCTGGTACAGCGCGATGACGGTGTCGCGGATCCACGCCGGCGCGTCCTCGACCCGCTCGGGCAGGGCCTCGCTGCTCGCCGCGAGCATGTCGCCGGCGAAGGTCGCGATGAGCTGCTCGACGAGGTCCTCCTTGCTGCGGAAGTAGTGATAGAGGCTCGGCTGCTGCATGCCGAGGCGCGCCGCGAGCTTGCGGAGCGACGCGCCGGCGTAGCCCTGCTCGGCCATGAGCTGGAGCGCGGCCTCGAGGACCTCGCGGTGACGCACTGCGGGGGCAGCGCGTGGCGGCGGAGCCTTGGGGGTGCGGCGCGGCAAGCCCGTCCAAGGTATCTGAAATCACAGCCCAAATTCTCGCCGTCTCGGGAACGGACTCGACGACTATCACTCGATAGGGCATCAGACTATCGAACGATAGGAAACGCCATGACCCGCTGTCCCCACTGCCGTGCCCTCGCCGTTCGTCACCCCAGCCGTCTGTGGATCGCCGCGCACGTCCTCGCGTGGCTGTACGCCTTCGGCTCGGTCCTCGGAGCCTCGCTCGTCGGTCCGTTCATCGTCGGCCTCAGCGTCCCGCTGCTGTTCGGCGGCGCGTGTCTCATCGCCGAGACCGGACGCCGCGCGTGGGCCCCGGGGGAGTGCGACGCGTGCGGCAAGTCCGTCGCGCACCGCCTCGCGCCGGTCGTGACCGCCCCCGCGGGCAAACTCCGTCCGACCGGTGGACTCACCCTCGGCTCCCGGTGAAGGTGGTGCCGACGTGAACGCCGTCCTCCCTGCTGGTCCTTCGGGGGTGCTCCGCAGCACCTATCGTGTCCTGCGCTCGCCGTTCCGCGACTTCCCGCGGTGGGCGGCGCGCTACGGCGATCCCTTCACGATCCCGACGGTCAACGGCACCGTCGTCATCACCGGGGATCCCGAGCTCATCAAGGTGATCTTCTCTGCCGACCCCCAGATCTACGGGCCGTGGGCCGTCGACGCGCTCGGTCCGACCCTGGGCCAGCGCTCGATCTTCATGCTCGAGGGGGCGCCACACACCCGCGAGCGCAAGCTCCTCGCCCCGCCGCTGCACGGCGATCGCATGCGCGCCTACGCGGACGTCATCGCCCAGGTCGCTCGCCGCCGCTTCGCGGAGCGCGTCGAGTCTTCGCGCGTCCTCACCCTCGAGCTCGCCCAGGCCATCTCCCTCGAGGTCATCACGCGGGCGATCTTCGGCGCGCGCGACGACGAGAGCGCCCGCGCGTTGCAGGCCGCCGTCATCGATCTGGTCGAGGCGTCGTCACCGCTGATGTTCTTCATGCCGTTCCTGCAGCGAGAGTTCGCGGGCCTCGGGCCGTGGGCCCGGTTCCGTCGCCGGTTCGTCGCGCTCGACGCGTTGCTGCAGCAGCAGATCGATCGCGCGCGACGCAGCCCCGGCGTCGACGTGTGCAGCCTGCTCGCCCAGGCGACCTACGACGACGGCGAGCCGATGCCCGACGCGGCGATCCGCGACGAGCTGCGCACGATGCTGTTCGCCGGCCACGAGACCACCGCGATCACGATCGCGTGGGCGATCGAGCTGCTGCACCGGCACCCCGAGGCGCTGGCGCGGGTCCACACCGAGCTCGAGGCGCTCGGGCCCGACCCCGATCCCGAGGCGATCGCGCGGCTCGAGTACCTCGACGCGGTCTGCAAGGAGGCGATGCGCCTGTACCCGGTCGTGACCGAGGTGCTGCGGGTGCTCCGTGCGCCGCTGCGGCTCGGGGCCGTCGAGGTGCCCGCGGGGATCGGTGTCTCCGCGAGCGCGCTGCTCGCCCACCGCCGCGAGGATCTCTACCCCGACGCCGAGACCTTCCGGCCCGAGCGCTTCTTGGAGCGGCGGTTCTCGCCGTTCGAGTACCTGCCGTTCGGCGGCGGTCATCGCCGCTGCATCGGGGCCGCGTTCGCGACCTTCGAGATGAAGATCGTGCTCGGCGTGGCGCTCTCGCGGCACCGCCTGACGCTGCTCGACGACGGCCCCGCGACGCCGGTGCGCCGCAACGTGACGATGGCGCCCGGCGGCGGGGTGCCGATCCGGGTGCGGGATCGCTAGCTGCCCGCGAGGCGCCGCGCGGCGTCGCCGAGGGCCCGCGCGGCCGCGAGCACCTCGCCCACCGCGGCCTGCGTCGCCGCCTCCGGTGCCCCGCCGCGATCGTCCGGATCCCCGAGTCCCGCGTCCTGGCCGACGCGCAGCCGCGCCATGATCAGCTCGCGCAGCTGCGGCGCGTCGTCGAGCCCGCGCAGGAATCCGGTGTGCATCGACGGCTGGCCGGGCTGCTCGCCGCCGCCGCCCCCGGCGGTCTGCACCCGCAGATCCGCGATGCCGAAGGCCCGCTGCAGCGGTCCCTGCTCGACGGTCACGTTCTGCACGTTGGCGAAGGTCAGCGTCATGTCCTTCACGATGACGACGCCCTCGCGGATCCGCAGGCTGCGATCGGTGACGACGTACCAGCGCTGCTCGAAGTCGAGGCGCGCCAGGGCATACCCGACCGGCAGCGAGATGACCCAACCCACCAGCGCACCGCCCTCGAGGACGTACAGTAGCGCGCGCAGGGCCCACGGGAGGTTCGAGGCCTCGCGCACCGCGAGCTCGAGCGCGACCATCGGCCCGACGATGAACAGCAGCGTCGACGCCCGCACCGCGAGCCACTGCGCGATGCGGTAGTGGAAGAACGCGGGCGAGGCGTGGAAGACCCGCGCGCCGCGGGGCGCCACCGGCGGTGCCGGCGTCGCGCAGAACTCGGCGACCAGGGCGACGAAGCGCGACCACATGGCGTCAGCGCGTCCCCACGCGATCGAGGGCCTCGCGCACCGCGACCAGCTCGCGCGCGACCTCGTGCAGCGCCGCGGCGACCGGCGAGGTCTCGGTCGACTGCCCGTCGTCGTGGCCGCGCATCTTGGCGTAGAGGAACTCGCGCACCACCTCGAACTCCTGCAGGCCCTCGATCGTCATCTCCGCCGAGGCGGAGCCCGCCGCGGTCTGCACGAGGACGTCGGCGAGCCCGAGCCAGCGCTGGAACAGCCCCGAGCGCAGGTGGATGTCCTGGATCCGCCGATACGTCAGGTTGATCTCGCGGCGGAAGAACACGCCCCAGCGCATGTGCACGCCCTGCGCGTCGAACTCGTAGCGCATCGTGTGGTAGCGGAAGTACAGCACCAGGGCGACGACCGGGAACGCGGGGCCGGTGAAGAGCGCGCGGATGAGGTACAGCGTCCAGAGATTGCGGTGCGGACGCTCGATCGCGGCGATGGCGGGGGGCAGCGCGGACACGGCGGGGGGAACGATAGCGCCGATGCGACGGCGGCGTCACGCGGCGGTGCGGGCCGACCTCACGCGGGGTCGAGGCGGCCGCGAGGGCCTCACCCGTCCGAAACCCACACCACAACCGCGCCGTCCACGACGGTCACGATGTCCGTGCGCCCGTCCTCGTCGAAGTCTGCCCCGCCCATGACCCAGCCGGGCAGCACGATCGGCGTCGCGACCCACGGATCCCCTTGCTCGATGACGATGCCCGTGTCGCTCTCGGACTGCACGACGAACGCGATCGGCATCGCAGCGCCGATCCGCGCCGGCGCGATCCTGAATGCGTAACCATCCCAGTCGAACATGCGCGCGGTCGGGGTCCCGAGCGTGCCGCCGTCGTTGTCGAGCACGGTCAGTCCACCTGGGAGTCCGGTGCCTGTCACGACGTCCGGGTCGCCGTCATCGTCGAGATCGACCGCAACGACGTCGCCGCCCTCGAGTACGCCCGGACCCTCGAAGAACGTCTGAGCGGGCGAGAGCTGGGCTCCGTCGCCCCGATACACCACGAGCGGGAGTGCTTCGGGGACCGCGTTGCAACTCCCGGTCGCGGCCAGGTCTTCATGGCCGTCGTCGTCGAAGTCCGCGACCACGCTGTCGCTGAAGTAGCAGGCAGGCGCCGGCACATCGCCGAGATGCGCGACCGAGCCGATGCCGTCGCTCCGGTAGATCGACGCTCCTTCGGAATGACCGTTCGGCACGAATACGTCGTCGAGTCCGTCGCCGTCGACGTCGAGAACCGCGACGCCGAACTGGGGGAAGTTCGAGGCAGCGCTGGTTGTCATCGAGGTGCCGAACACAGACTCGGGATCGGCGAGCGCGACGACCAGTAGTCCCTCGATGCCGTTCCTGGTCGCAACGACGTCGAGGCTCGCGTTGCCGTCGAAGTCGCCCGCCGCGGACCACGAGCCCCACGGGATCACCGATGACGGCGCGCCGTCGAACGCGAGCGGCTCGATTCCGTTGCCGTGGTGGACCTGCAACGTGTGATCGCCTCCGCCCGCGTCGAGTTGTGTGAACAGATCCTGGTGCCCGTCGCCGTCGAAGTCCTCGATGAGCACCTCGTTGGCGAGGAATCCGAGTGGCACCGGCGTGTAGCCGAACTGGCCGAGGTCGTCAGGGGGCGGCAGCTCGTCGCCGCTCTCGCTGCTCCCCGCAGTCGCGCTCGACGTCGTCGTGTCGCCCGACGTCACGCCAGACGTCGTCGACGATGTCGTCGTCAAGGTGTTGCCCGGTTCGCTGGTCGTCGCGTCGGTCGACGACCCGCTGCCACCGCCGGCCCCAGTCTCGAGCGTCTCGCTCGTCGACTCGACGTCCGGTCCGCAACCAACCACGAACCACGCGAGCGACGGGAAGAGCCTTCGGAACATCACCCCTCGCTTGGCCGGACCGCGTCGGATTCGTGATCGCTCGGCGCGTCGCACCCGTCGAACGCACGGTCGGCGAGGGTCGGCTGCCGGCGGGCCAGGGCCGCATGTTCGCGCGCGGCGAGCTCGCGCTGCCGGCTGTCGCACAGGGCCTCGATGCGGCGCGCGCTCACACGGTCGGCGAAGAACCCGTCGCTGAACCGGGCGCGGTACTCGTCGACGAGGCCGAGGACGATCGCGGGGTCGCTGGCCCGCAGCACCCGCCCGGCGAGCTCGGTCTGCGCCTGCAGATCGCCCGGCGCCGCATCCGTGCTGATCGTGCTCGGCGCGCTCGTCGACGTCGCGGCCGGTGCCTCGGAGGTCTCGCGGATCGAGGGCTTGGCGGACGCGATCTCGGGCGTGATGGCTCGGGGCAGAACCGCCGGCCCGAGCGACGCGGGGAGCACCGCGGGTTCCACGTCCTGCGGCTCGGCGTCGTGCGGCCGGCCGCCTGCGTCCGCGCGATCGCTCTGCCCGCGTGACGCGATCGACGACGGCGCCGTGGTGACCTGGGGCCCGCGGCCGGCCACGAGGGCCGTCGTCGCGACGAGCACCGCACCGGCGGCGTCCCCGAAGAGCAGCGTCGAGAGACCCTTGCCCTGGAGCACCGGCGCCAGCCCGATCCACACCCGGGCCCGCGTCGGTGCATCGAGCTCGTCGCGGCGCCGCGCCGCCGCGAGGATCCGCGCCCCGTGCTCCGCACCGGCGGTCGCCTCGAGGTGCTCGGCGAAGATCTTCCGTGCGGCCCGCAGGCGCGCCGCCGCCGTGTTCGCGTTGATGCCCAGGACCCGCGCGACCTCGAGGCCCGTCATCTCCTCGAGCTCGACGAGGATGAACACGTCGCGCTTGTCGGCGTCGAGCGAATCGAGGAACGTCTGCACGAGTCGACGGTCGCCGACGATCTCGTCGGTGCCGGGCTCGTGTCGCGCGACCGATTGCAGCGCGAGCACGCGACGACGGTGCCGGGCGCCGCTGCGACGGACGTCCGCCGCCACGCGGCGCGCCACCCCGTACAACCACGGACGCATCGCGTCCCGCCCGACGCCGCCGTTGCGCGCCCGTCGGTGCACGACCAGGAAGACGTCGTGGCACGCGTCCTCGAGCGCGGGGGTCGGGACCCCGAGCCGGCGCAGGTTCGTGACCACGTAGTCGAAGTGCTCGCGATACACCGCGGCGACGTCGAGGGCGGTCGAGGACACGGGGGACACCGTTCGCTCATTATGGCCACCTCGCTCCGGACTCGTGATCGCCGCGGGCCCGAACCCCGCAAACCGCCCGTGACGGCGGCCCTACGGCCATCGCAGCTCGAGGCCGACGACTCCGTCGACCCCCACGCGCCGCGTCGTGAACCACGGCGCGAGGTCCTGCACGGTGAACGCGGGCTGGGTCCACGCCAGCCAGCCGTCGAGCTCGACCCAGAGCGCGAGCCTCCGCGTGAACGGCCATACCAGCGCACCCGCGAGGGCGCTGGCGACGAACGGGCTTTGGGCGACGCGGGTCCGAGCCACGCCGCGCGACGTCGCTCGACTCGCGCCGACCTCGAGACCGCCGCACAGCGGCAGCTCGAGCACGCCGACCCGCGGCACCCAACAGCCCCGCACGCGGCCCGTCCACTGCCACACGCGCAGCGAGAGGCCCGCGCGATCGGGGTGCGGCCGCGGCTGCACGAACGTGTGCGCGACGACGAGTTCGAGCCGCGCGCGCGGCCACAGCAGCGCGCCCGCGAGCCCGAGCCCCGCGTCGACCCGAGGCACGCGACCGGTGCCCGCGCTGCCTTGGAGGCGCACCGCGCCGCGGAGCCCGAGCGGCCGACGCCGTCGCGGCGGGGACGCTGGCGCCGTGGTCGGCCTCGGATCGACGGGGCGCGCCGTCGGAGTCATCGGCGGCGGATCGATCGACGGCGAATCGATCGACGACGGATCGATCGACGGCGGCGGATCGGTGAGATCCACCGCGGCGGGCGGCGCAGGGATCGGCACGCGTGACGTCTGCGTCGAGGGCGGGCCGTCCGGCAGGAAGCCCAGCGCCATCGCGACCTGCAGCGCCGTCGCCTCCGCGAGCACCTCGCAGTCCTCGGCGTGCTCGTCGTGGTGCGTGAGCGTGCCTTCGGTCGTCAGATCCAGCGCGAGCGCGAAGCCCCCGGTGGGCACCGCGACGACCCGCCCGCGCGCCCCGACGTGCAGCGGGGGCAACGAGGCCGGCGCCGATCGTCGCCACCGCACCACGATTTGCTCGACCTCCGCCGCGCTCGGGCAACCCGGCGGCGCGAGCCAGTCGAGCGTCCAGGTTGTGTCGAGCGGTCCGTCCGGCGCCACCGCCCGGAGCATCCAACCCAACACGAGCGAGGGGGCGACGTGCATCGTTGCGCGACGACGCGAGCATGCCCGCGCGCACGCGGCCTCGCCAGTCGAACCCGCGCGAGCCCGTGGTTTGCGCTACGCCCCGCGCCGCCGTCCCGTCGCGATGTACACCAGCGCCGCGATCGATCCCACCGCGATCGTCCCCACCACGAACGGCCAGGCGTTCCGTCCAGCGACCCGCGCGTCGCGGAGCATCCAGTGGATCGAGAACGCCGAGGTGATCGCGAGGTCGAGCAGCAGCTGCAGCGCCCACGGCTCGCGACCCGCGAGGTCGAGGAACCCGAGCGGACCGCAGGTGGCGACGACCCAGAGCGAGAAGGCGAGGAAGGGGACGAGGACGACGGTGGCGAGGAGGCGGTGGTTCATGGTGACTTCGTGGGCCAGCGTGGCCGCAGGCCCGGGGCCTCGCCATGACGTGGGAGGTCATGTCGGGCGACACCGGCATGGCGTAGCGTTCGGGACATGGGACGCGACGTCGAACCGGTGGGCCGGCTGGTCCGCCACTGGCGGGTGAGCCGGGGGCTCTCGCAGCTGGCGCTGGCCGAGCGCGCCGAGGTGTCGACGCGGCACCTCAGCTTCGTCGAGACCGGCAAGTCGGCGCCGAGCCGCGACATGGTGCTGGTGCTCGCGTCGGCCCTCGACGTGCCGCTGCGCGAACGCAACCGCTGGCTGCTCGCCGCCGGGTTCGCGCCGGTCTACCGCGACGAGCCCCTGGCCGCGCCGGCGATGGGCGAGCTGCGTCGCGTGCTCGATCTGATCCTCGCGCACCACGATCCGTTCCCGGCGGTCGTGGTCGATCCCCACTGGCGCGTGATGGCCTCGAACCCCGGCGCCCAGCGGGTGTTGGGCCACTTCGTCGCGGATCCCCAGGTCCTGGTCGAGCTCGGCGGCAACGCGATGCACCTCATCTTCCACCCGCGGGGGATCCGGCCGCACCTGGTCAACTTCGCCGAGATCGTCCGCGTGACCGTCGAGCGCCTGCGCCACGAGGCGCTCTCCGATCCGAGCGGCGCGACCGTGCGGCTGCTCGAGGAGCTCGAGCGCTACGGCCCGCTGCCCCCGGTGCGCGACGTGATCGTCGGCGAGCCGCGCCTGCTGATCCCCGTGCACCTGCGCCGCGGCGACCTCGAGCTGCGGTTCTTCACCACCATCGCGACCCTGGGCACCCCCATCGACGTGACCGCCCACGAGCTGCGGATCGAGACCTACTACCCCGTGGACGAGGTCACCGCCGCCTGGGCCCGGGCGGCCCAAGACTGAGGAATTCCTGCGGTTCGACCTGCGCGAATGCCGCAGTAGCCCTCCCGTCGCCGTTTTCTTGCTGCCCCTGATCCCGCCATGTAAGGGGGGTCGAAGCGAACCTCGCGGCGGAGCGCTCGGGCGGTCCGATCGGGGAGAAGGCTTGAACCCGCCATGGCGTACTTCGAACTCGAGGAAGCGTTTCCGGACCACGCGAAGATCAAGGTCATCGGTGTCGGTGGCGCCGGTGGCAACGCGATCAACACGATGATCGGCCATGGGGTCGAAGGCGTCGAGTTCATCGCCGCGAACACCGACGTGCAGGCGCTCGAGAAGAGCCGCGCGCCGATCCGCATCCAGCTCGGCGGGGCGATCACCCGCGGCCTGGGGGCCGGTGCGAACCCCGAGCGCGGCCGCGAGGCTGCGCTCGAGAGCATCGCCGAGCTCACCGAGGTCCTGCGTGGGGCCGACATGGTGTTCGTCACCGCGGGCATGGGCGGTGGCACCGGCACCGGCGCGGCGCCGATCGTCGCGCAGGTCGCCCGCGAGTGCGGGGCGCTGTGCGTCGGCGTCGTGACCAAGCCGTTCCGCTTCGAGGGCCGTCGTCGACTCCGCGTCGGCGAGGAGGGCATCGCCGCCCTCGAGCGCGCCGTCGACACGCTCATCACGATCCCCAACGATCGCCTGCTCGACGTCACCAGCACGTCGACGAGCCTGCTCGACAGCTTCAAGCTGTGCGACGAGGTCCTGCAGCACGCCACGCAGGGCGTCTCGGACCTCATCACGATCCCCGGCATCATCAACGTCGACTTCGCCGACGTCCGCACCATCATGTCCGGCCAGGGCCGCGCGCTGATGGGCATGGGCTTCGCCACCGAAGAGGGCCGCGCGCTCGCGGCCGCCCAGCAGGCGATCAACAGCCCGCTGCTCGAGGACGTCACGATCCAGGGCGCCAAGGGCATCCTCATCAACATCACCGCCGGTCCCGACCTCAAGCTCCACGAGGTCGAGGAGGCCGCGTCGCTCATCCAAGAGGCGGCGCACGAGGACTGCAACATCATCTTCGGCGCGGTCATCGACGAGCACATGGGCGATGCGCTGCGGATCACCGTCATCGCGACGGGCTTCGATCAGCACGTGCCCGCGCACGAGGACCTCGAGGAGGCGATCCGCAGCCACAGCGGCGCGCGTCGTCGCCAGTCGCAGATGGTCGCGGTCGGCACCGTCGGTCCGGGCAACCGCAAGGACGTCGTGACGCAGGGGCCGCTGGCCACCGGTCGTCAGCCGGGCCTGTTCTCGAGCGCGCAGCTGCAAGCGCCCGCGCGCCCGCAGCAGGCCACGCTGCCGCCGTCGATGCTCCGCGGTCCCTCGGGTCCGCCGGCGAGCCACAGCCACGGATCGACGGCGACCAGCGGTCGCGGTCGCGGGGACACGCGTCCCGACGTCACGCGCGCCGACATGCGCACGGAGATGCGGCCCGAGATCCGTCCTGAGCTCCGACCCGACGTCCGCGCCGAGCTGTCGTCGGATCCGTCCGAGATCCCCGCGTTCCTTCGCCGACGCGACGAGAACAACGGCTTCGTCCGCTGACGCGGACCCTTCGAACTCGATCTGGCTTTTCTTCTTCGACGTTCCTTCGAGACGGTTGACCAACGGGGGCGGAGGGCGGCTTGCAAAGGCCGCCCTTCGTCTTTGGTTCGTTCGCGTCGCGGTGCGCTCGGAACCGGAGCGGCCGGGATCTCCACGCATCCCCGGTTTTTTGCGTCGCTCGATGAACGCAGGGTATTGCGAAGATCGCCGCGCATTCGCGGAGCCCCTTCGCCATGAAGCCCCGCATCGTCACCGCCGCGCCCAAGCGCACCAAGACCGGCAACGCCCGTCGTGGCCCGCGTCCGCGTCGCGACCCGTCGAGCGACGGCGCACGGCCGGTCGCCGCGACGTCGGGCAGCGGCAGCGGGGGCGCCTCGCGGCTCGGTCGCGTCGCCCGCACCGGCCTGCGCATCGCCGTCCGCGTCGGTCTGTGCGCCGGTCTGGCCTACGGCGTCCTCGTCGGCGCGCGCGAGGGCTACGCCTACGCGACCACGTCGCCGCGCTTCGAAGTCCGCGCGCTCGAGTTCCGCGCCACGGCCCATGTCGACGAGGCTCGCCTGCGCGAGCTGCTGGCGCTCGCGCCGGGCACCAACATCCTGTCGCTGCAGCTCGACGAGCTCGCCGAGCGCGTGACCGCCGAGCCGTGGGTCGCCCGCGCCGTCGTCAACCGCGAGCTGCCCGACGCGCTGCGCGTCGAGATCGAGGAGCACCAGGCCGCGGCCGTCCTCGCCGCCGGGGTGATGCTGCTCGTCGACGCCCACGGCGAGCCGTTCAAGCGGCTCGAGTCCGGCGAGCGCGGTCAGCTGCCGGTCATCACCGGTGTCGACGGCACCGCGCTGGTCGCCGATCCCGAGGGCAGCAAGGCCCGCATCGCCCGCGCCCTGGACGTCGTCGCCGCCTACGCCGAGAAGCGCCGGCCGCTTCTGTCCGAGGTCCACATCGACACCGCCGGTGGCGTCACGCTGTACACCGCCAACGTCGGGTCGCAGCTCCGCATCGGCCGCGGTGATCCCCGGGTCGGGCTGGCGCGCTTCGACGCGCTGCGGGCCGCGCTCGGCGAGGAGTCGGACAAGCTCGCCGTCGCCCACCTCGACGGCGCGACCGTGCCCGATCGCCCCGATCGCGTGGTCGCGAGCTTCTTCCCCGCGAAGGACGTCCCCCAGCTGGTCGTCGAGGCCCACGAGCGCGCCGCCAACGGTGCCGCCGTGCGCGAGGCGGCGAGCGCCGAAGCATCTCCCCAAGCACCGCAGGCGCCCGCGAAGCACCGCGCGCCGCGGATCCCCCGACATCACTGAAGAAGCGAGCGACTACTATGGCTGAGGTAGGAGAAGTCATTTGCGGCCTCGACATCGGCACGACGAAGGTCGCGGCGATCATCGGTGAGGTCACGCCCAGCGGCGTCGAGGTGCTCGGCGTGGGCACCAGCCCGTCGGACGGCCTGCGTCAGGGCGTGGTCGTCAACATCGAGGCGACGACCGCGAGCATCCAGGCCGCGATCCAGGAGGCCGAGCAGATGGCGGCGGCCGACGTGCAGTCGGTCTACGTCGGCATCGCCGGCGGCCACATCCGCGGCTTCAACAGCAACGGCCAGGTCAGCATGCGCTCGCGCGAGGTCGAGGACGTCGACGTCGCCCGCGTGATCGAGCAGGCCAAGGCGGTCAACATCCCGCTCGACCGGCAGATCATCCACACCGTGCCGCTCGAGTACATCATCGACGGCCAGGGACAGATCCGCGATCCGATCGGCATGAACGGCGTGCGCATGGAGGTCCGTGCCCACGTCATCACCGCCGCGGTGACCAGCGTCCAGAACATCATCAAGTGCTGCAACCGCGCCTCGCTGGAGGTCGTCGAGGTGGTGATCGAGCCGATCGCCAGCGCGCTGGCCGTCCTGCACGAGGACGAGCGCGATCTGGGCGTCGTGATGATCGACATCGGCGGCGGCACCACCGACATCGCGGTCTACCACGAGGGCAGCAACGTCTTCACCTCGGTGATCGTGCTGGGGGGCCACCGCATCACCCAGGACGTCGCCCACGGGCTGCGCACCAGCGTGCCCGAGGCCGAGGCGATCAAGCGCAAGCACGGCTGCGCGCTCATCAGCATGGTCCAGGACGACGAGGAGATCGAGGTGCCCGGCGTGGGCCCGCGGCCGCCGCGATCGTTCAAGCGCCGCTTCCTCGCCGAGGTCATCGAGCCCCGCGTCGAGGAGATCTTCTTGATGGCGCAGCAGGAGCTGCTCGCCAGCGGCGCGGCGGACCTCGCCGCCAGCGGCCTCGTGCTCACCGGCGGCGCGGCGATGATGGACGGCATGCTCGAGATCGCCGAGGACATCTTCCAGATGCCGGTGCGCCGCGGCGTGCCGACGGCGACGGCGGGCAGCCGCGCCCAGCCCCACGTCCGCCTCGCCGAGGGCGGCTTCGCCGGCGTCATCGCCGACCCGAAGTACGCCACCGGCCTGGGCCTCGTGCTCTACGGCGCCGGCCACGAGCCGGTGCGCCACCACGAGGCGCCGCGCCGCGTGAAGGACGAGGGCCCGGGCATCGCGCGGCGCTTCGGCGCGTGGGTCCGCGAGATGTTCTGAAGAACGTCAGGGGTCGAGGGTGCGCGTGCTGACCGTCGCGGCCTCGACGTCCTCGCGCGTGAACGGGAGCGGCTCGTACTGGTCCTCGACCCACGCATCGAGCGTGTCGTCGAAGTGCGGGCTCGCCGGATCCGCCGAGTTCCCCCGCGGGAAGTTGGCCCACGCCTCGGGCGTGCCGTCCTCTCGGAACCCGGTGACGACGCGGAAGATGGCCCCCTGTGTCGAGTCGAACCGCTCCGCGACGCGCGTGCCGTCGAAGAAGAGGCTCGACGAGACGTTCACGGTGTCCTCGCCCCCGTCGGTCGGGATCCAGCCGCCGTCGAGCAGGCCGCCGAACGCGTTGTCGAAGCGCGTGCCGTGCACGTCGCCCCAGCGGTACCCGGCCGGATCGACGGCGCCGTAGCGCTCGCGCAGCCACTCGGCGGTGCGCACGAGCGCCTGCAGCACGACGGTGTTGCGACCCCCTTGCAGGATCTCGTCGGCGCGCGGGTAGCCACCGGTCACCGCGAGGACCGGGAACTTGATCGCGAACGGCGTCTCTTCCTCCAAGATGGTGGGCAGCAGCAGCGCCAGCTCGTCGCCGACCGCCTCGTCGGTCAGGAACATCATCCACGCATGGAACGCGAGGGCGCCGGGAGAGTCCCGCTCCATGCGTCCGTCCCAGGTCGTCGTGACGAGCTCGACGAGGGTCGCGAGGTCCGGGTCCGCCGCGAGCTCGGCGAGCGCGGGGTCGCCCGGGGCTGCGTTCCACGCCTCCGCGAGCACGGGCAGCAGGAGGTCCGACATCGAGCTGTGCGTGTCGGTCTGCAGCGCCTGCATCTGCTCGCGGGTCACTGCGCCCGCGTCGATGAGACGTGCGAGCTCGGTCTCGAGGCGATGCGCGCGATCCCCCGACGCATAGAAATAGCCGTAGTACCAAGGGTCGTTCTCGACATCGCCGTCGAAGGTGAAGCCCCAAGGATCGTTGTTCGCCGTCGCGATGAATCCTCGGGTGCCGCCTCGACTGTTCGGCAGGCGTTCGAGGGGCAGCATGCCGTTCCAAGCGGTCGCGGGATCCGTGCCGTCGACGACGGTGAACGGCATCGGTCGCGCCGCTGGAGGGCCGCGGTCGGGCACGTCGATTGCGACTCGGTACGTGATTCCCTCGGCGTCGGCCGCCACGAAGTTGAAGCCGCCGACCTGCATCAGCGCGACGGCGTCGTCGTAGGCGTCGAGGTCGGTGGCCGTCGCCATCGCCAGGAAGCACCGCTCCTCGGACGTCGCCGCGAACCCGGTCCACCCGAGGAGCAGGGCGTTGCCGGCACCCGCGATCGGGATCGGGATCAGGTCGTCCGGCAGGAGGACGCCGTGGCCCGGGACCTCGCGCACGACGTAGCGCTGGGCCGCCTCGCCGGCCACCGCGATCTCCTCGACGCGCTCGATCACATCGATGGGCTGTCCACCGAACTCGACGACCCCGCCGGCCACGGGCACCTCCCAGATGTCCATCACGTCGGCGAAGTTCGTCGTCGCGGTCCACTGCAGATCGCGGCTGTGACCGAGGTGGATCCCGGCGGCCCCGTCGAAGGACCACCCGACGACGTCGAGCGTGCCGCTCGCGTGGGCGCTGCTGAGGTGCTGCGCGTACATGAGCGACGGACTCTGCAGCCCCTGGTGCGGGTCACCGGCGATGAACGGGCGCCCGTCGTCGGTGTGGCGACCGTCGACCGCCCAGTTGTTGCTGCCGGTGCGCGGTAGGTGGCCCATCGCGGCGCGCAGGGTCGCGAGCGCGTCCGCGAGCTCAGCGGGCGTCGCGACGATGCGCGCCGGCGCTGCCCTCGGCGCTCGCAGACCGCGGTCCTCGGCCGCCGGAGGACGCTCCTCTTCGGGCACCGTGGCCGTCGGGAAGGCGGGTCGCGCGATCTCGATGATGTCCCAGGTGTCCGCGAAGTTGCGCTGCAGGATCGTCGCCAGGATCTCGCGCTCGAGCGAGTTGCTGTTGCCGAAGAACAGCATCTTCGCGATCGCGGCGTGTTCCCCGAGCGTCCACGGCTCGGGCAGGTAGTCCAGCTCACCGGCGCCGAAACCGTACGGCAACGGCGCCGCGCCCTCGCGCACCTCGGCGATGCGCCGGTTCACGCCGGCGACCCACGCGACGAGCATGCGGTAGCGATCGGGGTCCTCGTCGCGCAGACGCTCTGTGTTCGCGACACCCCAGCGATGGAAGTCGAACAGGCGCGACACCTCGTCCTGGCCCACGAGCGTGGGGCCGAGCACCTCCGCCTGTCGCCCGAGCGCGCGGCGGCGCACGAGGTCCATCTGGAAGAGGCGGTCGGTCGCCATCTGGTAGCCGCCGGCGAACATGACGTCGAGATCGGTCGCGCCGTAGATGTGCGGGATGCCGCGGGCATCGATCGCGATCTCGGCGGGCTCGGTGAGCCCGGGGAACTCGTCGAGGGGGCCGAGATCGATGGGTTCTTCGCCGGGCGAGCAGCCCATGGCCGCGCCGAGGACGACGCCCGTCACGCATCGCCGTGGGAACCGAGCCGCGGATCCAGTCGACGTCGCCGCACCAAGGGGAGCAATCATGGGAGCCGTCCCTCTCGCGCCGACACGGCGCCACGATCGGCCATCGCATGGGGATCCTGCGGCGTCAACCGCCGACGTCGCGGAATGGTCGGAGGTGAGACGTTCAGGACGCGCCGTCGGGGTACGTGCGCGCACCCTCGTGCCGCTGCAGATCGGCCTGCGCCGCGGCCTCGGCGTCCTGAAGCAGCGCCGCGCGCACGCGCTGGCGCAGCACCATCACGCTGGCGATCGCGATCGCCAGCACCAGCGCAGCCGCGGCCGCGAACCCCGGGGTGTCCCCCCGCGCCGAGGCGAGCTGGGCGATCGCCAGGCCGAAGTTGAAGAGGCCGTGGCCGAGGATTGCGATCGCGAGCCCGTGCCACGGCCACGCCGGTCGACCCTCGAGGTGGCGGCGCGCCGCGTCGTCCCCCGCGATCGCGGCCCACACCGCGTGCATCGGCACCGTCAGCACCGTGCGCGCCGCGATCGTGAGCAGCAGCGGCGCCGCGCCGTCGAGCAGCAGGCCGTAGTAGACGTTCTCGACGATCGCGAAGCCCAGCCCGATGCGCGCGCCGTAGCGGGCGCCATCGCGGCGGTTCTCGAAGGCGAGGCGCCGCGCGAGCAGCCACGCGAGCATGCCGGCCTTGCACGCCTCCTCGGGCAGCGCGACGACCACGAGGCTCGCGACGGCGATCGTCCACGCATCGACGCCACGCACCGGCAGGCCGGCGAGGGCGAGCAAGAGCTCGAGCGCTAGGGCAGGCAGCACCGCGAGGGCGCCCATGGCCGCGGCGCGCCGCAGCAACCACCGCGGCTCGTCGCCGCGCGCGTCGAGGCGATCGACGAGGACGAGCACGAGCAGCGCGGGCGCGCCGGCCAGCAACGCGGCCGGCAGGTGGTCGACCCACCCGAGCAGCACGGTCGGTCCGGCCGAGCACACGTCGCAGGGGGCGCCTCGCATCGCTGCCCGAACTGTACCGGGCTTGCGACCGGCACGGCGGTGCGCGAGGCTTGCCGCCGATGGCCCACACCGAGCACACCTCGACCGCCCCCGACGGCACGTCGCTCCACGTCGACGTGTGGCGCCCCGAGGGGCCGCCGAAGTTCGTCGTCGTCGTCGCGCACGGTGGTGCCGAGCACGCGGGGCGGTACGCCCAGGTCGCGGGCGAGTGGGTCGAGCAGGGCGGGTTGGTGTTCGGGCCCGACCACCGCGGGCTCGGCCGCTCCGGCGGGCCCCGCGGCCACGTCGCGCGCTTCGAGGACTACGCCCTCGACCTCCGCCAGGTGATGCTCGAGCAGGCCGCCCGCGGGCCGGCGAGCGAGCGCCCCGAGTCGATCCCGTGGTTTCTGTTCGGCCACTCGATGGGTGGCCTCATCAGCCTCGTCTACCTCATCGAGCACCAGCACGACGTGAAGCTCCGCGGCGCGATCATCTCGAGCCCGCTGTTGGGCCTGACGATGAAGGTCAACCCGGTCAAGCTCGCCGTGGGCAAGCTCGCCGCCCGGCTCGCGCCGCGGCTGGCGTTGCCCTCGGGGATCCCCGCGGACGCGGTCTCCCGCGACGCTGACGTGGTGAAGCGCTACGTCGTCGATCCGCTGCGGGTCGACGTCGTCACCGCGGGGTGGTTCGCGGCGATGAACGCCGCGATCGCCCGGGTCGAGCACGAGGCCGC
Source organism: Nannocystaceae bacterium (assembly GCA_044344875.1). Lineage (GTDB taxonomy): Bacteria > Myxococcota_A > Polyangia > Nannocystales > Nannocystaceae > Xiheibacterium. Next base: position 134,021 of record JBIJCC010000013.1, on the reverse strand, counting down.
GCGCATCGAGCTGCCGTCCTTGTGGTACGTGGGCACCGGCGATCGCATCTGCGATCACGAGGTCACGCAGCGGGTGTTCCGCTCGCTGCCCAAGGCGGCCGCCCGCGATCAGACGCTGCGCGAGTTCGCCGGCTACTACCACGAGCTGCACAACGAACCACCGGACCTCCGAGCGCCCGTGGTCGCGATGATCCGCGAGTGGATCGCCGCGCACCTGTGATGCGTCGGCGGTCCGCGGCGGTCGGGATCAGCTCGCGTGGGTCCGCAGCGTGTCGACTGCGTGCACCGGCGCGCGGTCGCCCTTCATCAGGTGGGCGATCGCGGCGTAGACCAGCCGCTGGCTCTGCAGCATCGACTTGCCGGCAAACACCGCCGCGGTGACGTCGATCGTGAAGTGGCCGCCGCCGCCGCCGACCATCACGGTGGCGTCGGGGATCGCGGCCTCGATCGCGGTGCGGATGGCGTCGTGGATGTCGCCCTGGAAGTCGGTCTCGTGGTGGCTCATCGTTCGGTTCCGGTGGCGGGCAGGGCGGCGAGCAGCTCGACGAGCTGAGGGCCGCAGCGGGTGATGTTGCCCGCGCCCAGGGTCAGGACGAGGTCGCCGGGCTCGGTGAGCGCGGCGAGGCGGGCGGGCAGGGCGGTGATGTCGGCTTCGTGGTGAACGGGGCGATCGGGGACCCGCGCGGTGACGAGCTCGACCAGGCGCGCGGCGTCGATGCCGGGGATCGGCGCCTCGCCGGCGGGGTACACGTCGGTCACGACGACGACGTCGGCGAGATCGAGGCAGGCGGCGAAGCCCTCGAGGTTGTCGCGCAGGCGGCTGTAGCGGTGGGGCTGCAGCGCCGCGACGATGCGCCGGGACGGGAAGCTGGTCCGTGCACCGGCCAGGGTCGCGCGGATCTCGGTGGGGTGGTGGCCGTAGTCGTCGACCACCAGCACGCCCCCGGCCTCGCCGCGGATGGTGAAGCGGCGCTGCACGCCCTCGAAGCCCGCCAGCGCAGCGCGCGTGATCTCGATCGGGACCTCGAGCTCGTCGGCGATCGCGATCGCGGCCAGGGCGTTGGCCACGTTGTGGATGCCCGGCATGTGCAGCGTGAACTCGCCGTGGTCGGTGCCGCGCACGAGCGTGTGGAAGTGGGTGTGCAGGCCGTCGTGGCGGATCGCGGCGGCGACGTAGTCCGCGTCGGTGCGCTCGATGCCGTACGTGGTGATGCGCTTGGTCAGCTGGGGCAGGATCCGCGCGACGTTGGGGTCGTCGATGCAGACCACCGCCATGCCGTAGAAGGGCACCCGGTTGGCGAAGCCCACGAACGCGCGCACGACGTCGTCCAGCGTGCCGTAGTGGTCGAGGTGCTCGCTGTCGATGTTGGTGACCACCGCGAACGTCGGGGTCAGCATCAGGAACGAGCCGTCGCTCTCGTCGGCCTCGGCGACGAGCAGGTCGCCCTGGCCGAGCTTGGCGTTCGAGCCGAGCGCGTTGACCTTGCCGCCGATGACCACCGTCGGGTCGAGGTCGGCGGCGCGCAGGATCGACGCGATGAGCGACGTCGTCGTGGTCTTGCCGTGGCTGCCGGCGATCGCGATGCCCTGCTTGAGCCGCATCAGCTCGGCGAGCATCTCGGCGCGCTGGATCACAGGGATCTTGCGCTGGCGCGCGGCGATGATCTCGGGGTTGTCGCGGCCAACGGCGCTCGAGACGACGACCACGTCGGCGTCGCCGAGGTGCACCGCCGCGTGACCGATGTGCACCGTGGCCCCGCGCTGGGCGAGGCGCCGGGTGGTGTCGGACTCGGCGAGGTCGGTGCCGGTGACCCGGTAGCCGAGGTCGAGCAGGACCTCGGCGATGCCGCTCATGCCGATGCCGCCCGTGCCGACGAAGTGGATGTGCGTGTCGCTCTTGCGGAACATGGCGTCAGAACCAGTAGCGGGCACCGAGGGTGAAGTCGACGTTCCAGAAGCTCGCGGGCGGCGTCACGATCGGGGAGTAGGCGGTCTCGATGAACACGTCGAGCGGGATCTCCAGCATGTGGAACGCGATGCCCAGGACCGGGGCGCGGACGAAGAGGGCGGCGCGGCGGAAGTCCGAGGGGAGGCCCGGACCGAAGTAGCGCTTGTGCCAAAAAGCCCCGCCCACGCCAAGCCCGACGTAGCCGTGGACCACGAAGCCGTCGTCGCCGGCCCAGGGCCGGCTGTGGAAGAGATACGCGAGGTGGATGCGGGCGCTCCCCCGATGGAACGGCCCGAAACCCGCGCCCGATTCCAAGGCGTGGCGGCGGTGCAGGAACACCTTGAAGGTCACGCCGGTGGGATCGCCCACGGTGCCGCCGAGCCCGAGGTCACCGCCTCGGCCCGTGCGCTTGGGCGCGGCGCTCGACGGGGCCGCGGCAGTGAACACCAGCAGCGCGGCCGCGAACGCGAAATCGCCGGACAGACGTCGGCCCCCGGCCCGCGCGAGGCGTTCGCGGCAGGGCACGCGATCTCGACGCAGCATCCGGGCAGCTTGCCAGAGCGCAGCGCGGCGCTCAACATGGCGGCGGGGGTGAGCGAGCGCGATGCAAAGCGGTAGTGCCGACACCTCGTCGGCGGCCATGCGTCTCGCGGAGGACCCACGCGGCACGCTCTACCGCGCGATCGTCGGAGTGCTCCGCGGCGCGACGTGGGCGTTCTTCCGCCGCGTCGAGGTGATCGGCCTCGACAACCTCCCGGTGGATCGATGCGGTCTGCTGGTGTCATGGCATCCCAACGGCCTGGTCGATCCCGGACTCATCCTCACCCGGTTCCCGAGGCGCGTCGTCTTCGGCGCGCGTCACGGGTTGTTCGGTGTCCCTGGCCTCGGGTTCGTGTTGCGGCGGCTCGGCACGGTGCCGATCTATCGTGCGGTCGATGCTCGGCGAGCGGTCGATGCCCCGGGAGGCGCGGCTGGCGACGACTCGGCGCGCCGGGCCGCGAACCGCCGCAGCCTCGACGCCCTGGCGCAGGCGATCGCCGACGGATCGTTCGCGGCGCTCTTCCCCGAGGGCGTCAGCCACGACGCGCCGCACCTCGCCGAACTCAAGACCGGCGCCGCGCGGTTGTACTACCGCGCTCGCGCGTTGCGGGGCGATCGGACGCCGCCGGTCATCATCCCAGTCGGGCTGCACTACGACCGCAAGCAGATGTTCCGCAGCAACGCGTTGGTCGCGTTCCATCCACCGCTCGAGCTGCCGACCGACCTCGACGTCACGCCGCGCGACGAGGACTCGGACGCCGTCGACGCCGACCGTGCGCGCAAGCTGACGGCCGTGATCGAGACGACGCTGCGCGAGGTGGTGCACGCGACGGACGACTGGGCGCTGCACGATCTCATGCAGCGTACGCGCCGGTTGGTCCGCGCCGAGCGGGCGTCGCGGGTCGACGCGGATCCCGGCCGCACCACGATCGGCGAGCGCGTCCTGGGCTTTGCGCGGGTGCGTCAGGGCTACTACGAGCTGCTCGAACGCGAGACCGAGAAGGTCCACGAGCTGCGCGCGCGCGTGGCCGACTACGATCGCGACCTCCGGGCACTCGCCCTCGAGGACTACGATCTCGACCGCGCGCCGCCGCTGCTGCCGCCGTGGCTGGCGGTGTTGTTGGTGGCGCAGGCGATCGCGGTGTTCTTGCTGCTGCCGCCGCTCATCGTTTTCGGCTACGTGGTGAACCTGCCGACCGCGCTGCTGCTGCGGGGGTTCGCGGCGCTCGGCGCCAAGCTCGAGAAGGACGAGGCGACGATCAAGCTGCTCGCCGGCCTGGTGCTGTTCCCCGCGACGTGGGTCGGTGCGGGGTTCCTCGCCGCCGCACTGCACGAACAGCTCCACGCGATCTATCCCTCGATCCCCGATCGCCCGGCGCTCGCGGGGGCGCTGACCGGCGTGCTCGCCGGGATCGGCGGCGCGTTCGCGGTGCGCTACTTCCGGGTCGCCAGCGAGCTGGCGCGCAGCGTCCGGGTCCGTCTCACTCGCCGCGCGCGCTGGGTCGCGGTCGCACGCCTGCGGGTCGAGCGGGCGAAGCTCTGCGACGCCGTGACGGCGCTGGCCCAGGACATCGATCTGCCCGGCGAGGTGGCGCCGGACGGTCGGGTGCGGCCGCGGGCGTGACCTCGAACGCGAACGAGCACCCCGCGGACTAGCAGGCCGCGGCCAGCTCGGCGCACGCGGCGTCCCACACCTCGGTGCAGCACTGCGTCTGCCCCTCCTCGGTGCAGACGCACTCCATGAGAACCGGGTCGTCGCAGCCGGGGCTGGGGTGCGACTCCGCGCAGCTCTCGAGGCCGCACTCGCCCGTCGCGAGGTCGTAGTCGCTGACGCACGTCGGCGTCCATTCGAGGAGGCAGCACTCGGCGTGGGCGAGGCAGAAGCCGGGCAGCAAGGCGACGCCGGAGCAGGCCGGCTCGGGGTGCGGCACGCAGCACGGGAAGACCTCGCCGTCGCACGAGCCGTCGCACGCGATCGCGATGCCCCGGCACTCTTCACCCCACGGGGGCTCGCAGCAGTTGGGCGTCAGCTCGCAGAGGCACGCGCGGATCGGATCCTCGCAATCGTCCTCGCCGCAGCAATGGTTCGCCTCCACGCCGGTCGTCGGCGAGCTCTCTTCGGCGACGCTCCCGGTGCTCGTCTCCGACGCGCCGGTCACCGTGCCCGTGTCGGATGTGGGGCCGGCGCTGGGATCGGTCGTGGAATCGGTCGTGGGATCGGTCGTCGACGCGGACGTGCTCCCCGCGCCCGTCGACGCCGTCGTCTCGGCCAGGCCCGTGTCCCCGAACTCCGGGTTCGGTGCGGTGCAGCCGAGCCCGCATGCGCAGGCGAGCGCAGGGATGAGGCCACGCATGTGCTCCCCAGCGTAGGCGATCTCGGGCGTGCCCGCACCGGCGCCGACGCCGACGCCGACGTCATCGCGCTCGCGCCACCACGAGGGCCTGTCGGGGCCCGAACCCGAGGTAGTGCAGTACCCCATCGGCGCGCCGCTGTCCGCCGTAGCCGAGCATCGACAGGGTCAAGAGCCGCACCGCGTCGACCGCAGGGCCCACGACTGGCCACGCGCGGCGCGAGGGGATCGTCAGCAGCTTCCACACGTGGCCGTTGACGTGGTTGCTGCCCTCGATCCACGTCGGCACCAGCCCGGCGCGGCGCACACGTTCGGCGATCGATTGCATCGAGTAGGCGCGCACGTGGAACGGGATGTAGTCGGGCTCCTCGATGGGGACCCAGAGCACGAGGTGCCCGCCCGGCGCGAGGCGGCGGCGGATCGCGGCGAGCGTCGCGCCGTCGTCGGGCACGTGCTCGAGCATGTGCGCGCTCAGGATGACGTCGTAGGGGCCGTGGGGGAGGGCCTCCGGTTCGTCCTCGGGGACCTGCACGAACGTGGCCGCCGCGAAGTCGGCGAAGCGGGGATCGGCGCGGGCGGCCGCGACCGCCGAGCCCGAGAGCTCGGCGCCCGTCACCGCGCAGCCGGCGGGGAAGCTCGCGAGCAGATCGCCGCCGCCGAACCCGACGTCGAGGACCCGCGCGCAGGCCACCGCCACGTCCTGGGCCGCGAGCACCTCGTGCGTGCGACGGCAGCGGTAGCGCACGTCGAAGCGGAACCGCTGACGCAGCGCGCGACCATGCGCATAGAACTCTGCGTAGCGATGCGACTGCACCGCGTCTGCCGTGAAGGGCACGTCCATGACTCACCTCCGGGCGAGCCGCGCACCGACGCAGCCCGGAGATGTTGGTCGCGGCGGCGAGGGTTTGGTTCCATCACGATCGCCAGCGAACGACGAACGTCGCGCCGTCTGGCGTTCGCGTGCGCGACACGGCGACATCGCGCCGACCGGCGCCTTCGAGCACGGCCGCGACCGCGCAGCCGATCCCGAGGAGTCGCAGCTCGCTCGCATCGGGCCACTGCGCGAGCACCAGGCGCGCCGATCCGGGGGCGACCAACTCGGCGGTGAGCGACCCGCGGTCGTGTCCCTTCGCGTAGAGCTGCGGGGCGCGGCGCAGCAGCGTCGCGTCGGTCGCCATCACCAGAAGCCATCGCCAGGCCTTCGCCAGCGAGTAGCCCATGCCGATGCGGACGATCTGCGGGTAGACGTCGTGCAGCTCGACGCCCGCCTCTTCGGCGATCGTCGCGTAGATGAGATCGGCGGTCGAGGCCCGGATCCACGCGACCGGCACCAACGCCTCGTACTCGGCGCGGCGGTCCGCCGGTAGGCGCGCGATGGCCCGGTTCACGGCGTTCGTCCCGACCAGCTCGCCGAACGCGCGGACGTTGTGGAGCATCGCGGCCCCGGACAGGCGGACTTCGTCGTCGAACATCGGGCCGGGGACTCGCGCCTCAGCATAGCGCACGCCCTCGCCCGCCTCGATCGCGGCGGCTCGACGCGGGGACGGTCGCCGGCTACGGTCCGGGCGGGGCGACGCCGCCATGCGCCGCTCGAGCCACACCGTGCCTTCGAAGCCCACGACACGCGAACGCCGGGCCCGCACGCCGCGGGCCGACGCACCGGGCCTCGACGCCGCGCGGGCGCGGGAGATCGCCGCGGGACTGGGACCGTGGTTCGTTGCCCACCACCGCGACCTGAGCTGGCGTCGCACGCGGGACCCGTACGCCATCTGGGTGTCCGAGATCATGCTGCAGCAGACCCGCGTCGAGACGGTCGAGCGCCACTGGCCGGGCTTCCTCGCGCGCTTCCCCGACGTCGCGACGCTGGCGGCCGCCGACGGCGACGAGGTGCTCGCCGCATGGAGCGGCCTCGGCTACTACCGGCGCGCGCGGATGCTGCACGCCGGCGCGAAGGTGGTCGTCGACGAGCTCGACGCGCGCCTCCCCGAGGACGCCGCGGGTCTGCGACGCATCCCCGGCATCGGGCCGTATACCGCGGGCGCCATCGCGGCGATCGCCTATGATCGGCCCGAGCCGCTCGTCGACGGCAACGTCGCGCGCGTGCTCTCGCGGCTCGAGGCCATCGAGGATCCCAAGCAGCAGGACGCCACGGCGAAGTGGCTGTGGGCGGCGTGCGAGCAGATCCTCCGCAGCGGCACGCCGCGCGTGCTCGGTCAGGCGCTGATGGAGCTCGGCGCGACCGTCTGCACGCCTCGGGCCCCGCGGTGCGCGGCGTGTCCGGTCGCGGCGTCGTGTCGCGCACGCCAGCGCGGGCTGACCGACCTGATCCCGGCGGTCCGCGAGCGCGCGGCGTCCAAGCTGGAGCGGTGGTGGGCGGTGGCGGTGCTCCGCGACGACGCGATCCTGCTCGAGCGGCGTCCCGACGACGGACTGCTCGCGCGGATGTGGTGCCTGCCGCTGCTGCCCCGCGACGAGGACGACGCGGCGCCGACGAGCGCGAGCTTACGAACGATCGTGCGCGGGCGGACGGGGGCGGTGCGTGCGGTGGGCGAGCCTGTGGTCCACGTCTTCACCCACCGCCGCTGGGAGCTGCAGGTCGTGGTCGTCGCGGCCGGGCCCACCGTGCGACCGCAGGACGACGCGGCGGCGACGGTGTGGCGGGGTCGATCCGAGCGACCGCCGGGCGGCGTGCCGACGCTGACCCGCAAGCTCCTCGGGCGCGTTCAGGTCAAGGTGTAGAACGTGCCGCGGCCCATGCCGTGGCGCTCGAGGCGGCCGTTCTTCACGAGCTGACCGATGTGGAACCGCAGCTTGCGTCGCCCCGCGCCGGCGGTCGACTGCTCGAGCTGCTGCATCGTCGCCTCGCCGAGGGCGCGCACCAGCGGTAGCAACACGGCGGCGGCTTCGTCGAGGCTCATGCGATCGTCCAGCGACACCTTGGCCGGCTTGGTCGGCTTGCCCTTGGCCGCGGGCTTCGCCGCGACCGCCTTCGTCGGCTTCGCGGCCTTGCCGGCCTTCGCGGTCTTCGCCGGCGTAGCGGCGACACGACGGCCGCGCGCGGTGGGCTTGGCGGGCTCGTCGTCGTCGTCGTCGTCGGCGTCCTCGTCCTCGTCCTCGACCTCGTCGCCGTCGTCGTCGTCGCCGTCGTCCTCGACCTCGTCCTCCTCGTCGGCCGTGGCCGGCTCCGCGGGGCGCGCGGTCTCGGCGGACGCCCCGACGCTGGCGTCGGTCAGCAGCGCGTCGGCGAGGTCGGCGAGCGAGAGCTCCCCGAGGTCGGTCCAGCCCAGCGCCGCGGCCGCGTCGACGATCTCGCCGACGGTCGCGCCAGGCTCGAAGCTCCGCGCGAGGGCGTCGAGCACGGCGCGTCGCTGCTCGGCGGCGAGGTGACGACGATAGCTCGCTTCGAACCCAGGGGCGCTCCGCTGCACGGCGCGGACCATAGCAAAGGCGGCTGGACGTGGCTACCTCGGCCGCCGGGGTGCTCGCGCGCCGCGAGCGACCGCCTGCGCCGTGGTGGGGCGCTCGAGGCTCGAGGCAGGTAACTCGCCCTGCCGTGCTACCGTCCGCAATCGAGCATGTCCGACGCCGAACAAGCCCCGATCGAAGCGCGCATCGACGCTGGCGCGCGGATCCGCCGGGTGTTCGGCTACGCCAAGCCCTATCGCGGCCGACTCATCTTGGCGCTCGTCTTCCTGTTCGCCGCCAGCGGTCTCGGCCTGCTGTATCCGGCGTACTTCGGCGATGTCATCGACGCGGCGTTCTCCGATCGCGACATCGCCGATCTCGATCGCTCGAGCCTCGTGCTCGTCGCGGTGTTCGCCGCGCAGGCCGTCGCGGTGTTCTTCCGCCACTACCTGATGAGCTGGGTCGGCGAGCGCGTCGTCGCCGACATGCGCGTGCGGGTCTATCGCCACTTGCTCGGGATGCCGCAGGCGTTCTTCCACCGCAAGCGCACCGGCGAGCTGCTGTCCCGGCTGTCCGACGACGTCGCGCGGGTGCAGAACACCGTCGGCACCGACCTGAGCATGGCGCTGCGCAACGGCCTGACGCTCATCGGCGGCGTGGCGATTCTCGCCTTCACCAACCCCTGGCTCACCCTCGTGATGCTCGCGGTCGTGCCGCCGATGTCGATCGCCGCGCGGTTCTGGGGCCGCAAGATCCGGGCGCTCGCCCGCCAGACCCAGGACCAGCTCGCGAAGGTCAGCGGCGAGGCCCAGGAGCGCATCGGCGCCATCGACACCGTGCAGGGCTTCACCCGCGAGCCCCACGAGATCGACAGCTACGCCGCGGGCATCGGCGTGACGTTCGGCCTCTTCGTGCGCCAGGCCCTGGCCCGCAGCTGGTTCTGGTCGGTCTCCAGCTTCATCGCGTTCTCGGGCATCGCGGCGATCTTCTGGCTCGGCGGTCGCATGGTCGTCTCGGGCGACATCACGGCCGGCGACCTCACCGAGTTCATGCTCTACACGATGCTCGTCGCCGGCTCGATCAGCGCGATGACCGAGCTCTGGGCGTCGATCCAGTCGACGCTCGGCGCGACCGCACGCATCTTCGAGATCCTCGACACCCCGCCCGACATCGCCGACGCCCCCGACGCCAAGGTGCTCACGACGGTGCGCGGCGAGGTCCGGCTGGAAGGCGTAGAGTTCTCCTACGGCGATCGCGACAGCCGGGTGCTCCACGGCATCGACCTGGCGATCGCGCCCGGCGAGTCGGTCGCCTTGGTCGGCTCGAGCGGCTCGGGCAAGACCACGATCGTGCGGCTCGTCGCTCGGTTCTACGACCCGCTCGCCGGCCGCGTGCTGCTCGACGGCCACGACGTGCGCGAGATCCAGATCGCGAGCCTGCGGGGGCACATGGCGATCGTCGCCCAGGAGCCGGTGCTGTTCACCGGGTCGATCCGCGACAACATCCGCTACGGTCGGCTCGAGGCCACCGACGCCGAGGTCGAGCAGGCGGCTGTGCAGGCCAACGCCGACGGCTTCATCCGCGAGTTCCCCCAGGGCTACGACACGCCGGTGGGCGAGCGCGGTGTGCAGCTGAGCGGTGGCCAGCGCCAGCGCATCGCAATCGCCCGCGCGGTGCTCCGCGACCCGCGGGTGCTCGTACTCGACGAGGCGACCAGCGCCCTGGATGCCGAGAGCGAGGGCCTGGTCCAGGCGGCGCTCGAGAAGCTGCAGCGCGGTCGGACGACGCTCATCGTCGCGCACCGCCTCAGCACCATCCGCAATTGCGATCGCATCGTCGTGCTCGACGGCGGTCGCATGGTCGAGCAGGGCAGCCACGACGAGCTGATGGCGGCGGGCGGGGCCTACGCGCGACTGGTCGCGCGGCAGGTGCAGGGCCACACGCTGACCGCTGCGGTCCTCGGCGACGCGGCGGCGCCGGCCGACCCGGCGACGCTGGTGGACTCGCCCGCGCCGGCCGACACCGCCGCGCCGCCCCTGCGGACCGCGACGCGCTGACGGCTCGACCCCTCGGGCGCATCCGTGCTATCCCCCGCGGCATGTCGCAGGCCCCCGAATCCCCCGACAAGCTGCAGAAGGTCGTATCGCTGTGCAAGCGCCGCGGCTTCGTGTTCCAGAGCTCGGAGATCTACGGAGGGCTGCGCAGCGCCTACGACTACGGTCCGATGGGCGCCGAGCTCAAGCGCAACCTGATGGCCGAGTGGTGGCGCACGATGGTGCACGCGCGCGAGGATATCGTCGGCATCGACGCGTCGATCATCATGCACCCGCGCGTCTGGCAGGCCAGCGGCCACCTCGCCAACTTCGCGGACCCGCTCGTCGACTGCAAGCTGTGCGGCGATCGCTTCCGCGCCGACAAGGCCCCGCGCCTCGCCGCCGGTGAGCCGTCCCCGATCACGCTGGCCGACAAGGAGCGGGCCAAGGCCGCCCTCGAGCGCGCCGAGAAATCCCTCGGTGTCACGCTCACCCGCGACGGCAAGACGCTGCTCGGCGCGACCGCGGGCGATCGCGGCTACGTGTGCCCCAACTGCGGCTCGCCGTTCATGAGCGAGGAGCGCCAGTTCAACCTGATGTTCCGCACCAACCTCGGCCCGGTCGATCCGGTGGGCGACGTCGTCGACGTGGTCCGCAAGGCCCTCGCCGAGGGCGACGACGACGCGGCGATCCGCGCCCGCGTCGAGGCGTCGATCGCCGACAGCGCGGTGTACCTGCGCCCCGAGACCGCGCAGGCGATGTTCGTGAACTTCCTGAACGTGCAGCAGAGCATGGGCATGAAGCCGCCGTTCGGCATCGCCCAGATGGGCAAGAGCTTCCGCAACGAGGTCAAGGTCGAGAAGTTCATCTTCCGCTCCTGCGAGTTCGAGCAGATGGAGATGGAGTACTTCGTCGTCCCCGGCGAGGGCCCCAAGTGGCTCGAATACTGGAAGAACGAGCGCATGCGCTGGTGGACGTCGCTCGGCCTGCGCGCCGAGAACCTGCGGCTGCGCGCGCACGGGCCCGACGAGCTCGCCCACTACAGCGACGGCTGTTACGACGTCGAGTACCTGTTCCCGTGGGGTTGGGACGAGCTCGAGGGCATCGCGAGCCGCACCGACTACGACCTGAACGCCCACAGCCGCGAGTCGGGCAAGAAGCTCACGTTTTTCGATCAGGAGGCGACCGACCCCGCGACCGGCAAGACCGGCTGGCACATGATGCCGCACGTGATCGAGCCCGCCGCCGGCGCCACGCGCGGGCTGCTCGCGGTGTTGTGCGACGCGTACGACGAGGAGCCCGCGGATGCCGAGGGCAAGGGCGCGCGCACCGTGCTGCGCCTGCACCCGCGCCTCGCCCCGATCAAGGCCGCGATCCTGCCGTTGGTGAAGAAGGACGGGATGCCCGAGCTCGCCCGCGAGATCGTGAAGACGTTCCTGGCCGCCGGCGTGAACGCCAAGTACGACGAGCAGCACGCGATCGGGAAGCGCTACGCGCGGCACGACGAGATCGGCACGCCGTACGCGATCACGGTCGACACGCAGACGCTCGAGGACCGCACGGTCACGCTGCGCAACCGCGACGACCGCAGCCAGGTGCGCATCCCCATCAGCGCCGCGCTCGACGTCGTGCGTCAGGCGCTCGCCGACGCCTGAGCGTTGCCAGGCCTAGGGGGCCGGCGTATCCTCGCGGCCGGGTGAACCCATGAACCAGTCGCGCACGGTGTTCTGCAAGAAGCTCCAGCAGGAGCTGCCGGGCCTGCCGTTTCGTCCCTTCACCGACGCGTTCGGTCAGGAACTCTACGACAACGTGAGCCTCCAGGCCTGGCAGATGTGGCTGAAGGAATCGCCGCGGTACATCAACACGTACGCCGTCGACCTGCAGACCGAGAAGGGTCGCGAGTTCCTCCGCGCGCAGATGCGGGTGTACTTCGGATTCGACGAGGGCGAGCTGGCGTCGACGGCCTGGCGCCCGACCGAGCCCAAGCCGACCGAGCCGAACGAGAACGGCTGACGCCGCCCGCTGCCGTCGTCAGGGCAGCGCGGGCACGCGGACGCTGCGGGCGACCTCACGTCGTCGCAGCTTCAGCATCAGCGGCGCAACGGCGATGCCGACGAGGAACCCTCCGAGGTGGGCGAACCACGCGACCCCCTCCGCGCCCGTTCCCTTGCCCCAGAACCCCATCAGGATGTGGAAGCCGACCCAGACGATGAGGTAGGCCCACACCGGGATCTTGAGCTGGATCCACAGGATGACCTGGAAGAGGCGCTGCCGCGGGAACGCCCAGAGGTACGCCGCGAGGACGCCGGCGATCGATCCCGACGCGCCGACGATCGGGGTCGCGGTCTTCTTCGTGAGCCACACGTGGACGGCCCCGGCGATGATGCCGGTGACCACGAAGAAGATCGCGAAGCGCACGCGACCGAACAGGTGCTCGATGTTGTCGCCGAACGTGTAGAGGAAGTACGCGTTGCCCAGCAGGTGGGCCCAGCTGCCGTGCAGGAACATGTACGTCGCCAGCGTCCAGTAGTCGTGCTCGATCTTCAGCCGACCGGGGATGATCCCGTAGTACTCGGTGTCGATGAGCTCGAACTGCTGACCGAGGAAGATGCCGACGAACACGGCGAGGGCGAGGAACACCATCCACGGGGTGCCGCGCGCGGGGTTGTCGACCTCGACGGGGAGGTGCGTGAGGACCTGCGCCGCCCAGATCGCGCCGCGCTTGAACCACCGCTCGGTCTTCGTGCCCTGGCCCTCGCTGGTCGACGCCGCGGCGAGCTTGCGGCGCTCGTTGCCGTCGAGCCACAGGCCGCCGCAGGTCGCGCACCGCTCGACGGGGGTCGAGATCACGCCGGGCAACTCGTGCTCGTTCATCGGCCCGTGGCCGTGGACGCAGCCCCGGGCGCTCACCCCCCGGGCGGGTTCGAGCACCTTTTCGACCCCCTCGAGGGCGCCGGCCAGGGTGTCGAGCTCGCCCGGGTCGAACCAGGCCCCGAAGCACACCGGGCAGGCGTCGATCTGGACCCGCTGCGCCTCCGTATCCTCGGGCGCAGGGCGACGGAACCACCGCTTCTGGTCGGTCTGCACCCAGTTCCCGTCGGCGCCCTTGCGCAGCGGGACCACGACGAGTTCGTGGAGCCGGCACGTCGGGCACTGGGCCGAGAGCTCGGGGTGCAGGTCGGACAAGGTGGCCCCGATCATATCCGCATGGCGGGGCCCACGGAATAATCACCCGACGGGCGTCGTCGGAGGAAACCACCGCAGCCCCGGCGGTACGCTACCATTCGAAACTGGCGAGAGGCGACCCCCACGATGAATCCGCGCAAGACCCTTCGAACCCTCGGTGCGATGACCCTCGGCATGCTGGTGGCGACCGCAGCGGTCGGCTGCAAGGGCGTGGAGAAGGGCCGCAAGAGCAACCGCACCGTCAAGGCGAGCATCCAAGCCTTCGACCCGAACGCCGACATCGCCTTCGAGTTCGGGGACGGTGGTGGGGGCGGCGAGATGCCCGACGACTACGCGATCCGCATGGCGTTCAACAACTCGTTCGAGGGCATGGACGCCTGCGTTGCCTCGTACAAGGAGCGCAAGGGGATGTCGGCGGAGAAGCAGCTCGACGGCGAGATCTCGATCAGCGTGAAGCTGAACCCGAAGGACTCGCAGCCCCTCGGGATCAACGCCTCGGTCTCGGGGAAGCACGACAAGGACGAAGAGCTGAAGACCTGCCTCAAGCAGGCGGTCGACAAGGCGCCGTTCCCCACCTACGACGGGGCGCCGCGCATCGTCGATTTCTCGACGGAGCTCGACGCCGGGTCGGAGTGGGAAGAGAGCTGAAGGGCTCCGGCGGGCACGGGCACGGGCACGGGCACGGAGGAGCAAGACCCCGTCAGGGGTCTTGCTCCTAGCGTCCGACGCCGGTGTACCGGAAGCCGGCCGCCTCGACCTGGGCGCGATCCCACTGATTGCGCCCGTCGAGCAGCACCGGCTCCGCCATCAGCTCGCGGAGCCGATCGAAGTCGGGGGACCGGAACTGCCGCCACTCGGTGACGAGCAGGAGCGCGTGGGCGCCCCGCGCCGCTTCGTACATGTCGTCGACGAGGGTGACGCCGTCGGTGGTGCCGAGCTCCGACAGGAAGTTGGGACCACCCTCGGGGTCGTGGACGCGGAGCGTCGCACCATCGGTGAGGAGCGCCCGCGCGATGCGGAGCGCCGGGGCCTCGCGGACGTCGTCGGTGTTGGGCTTGAACGCCAAGCCCCACAGGGTGAACGTCTTGCCGGCGAAGTCGCCGCACATTTGCCGGGCCTTGCGGACGAGTAGCAGCTTCTGCGCCTCGTTGATGCGCTCGGCGGCGGCCACCAGGCTGAGGGAGAGGCCGTGGGCCCGCGCGGTGTCGAGGAGCGCGCGCGTGTCCTTCGGGAAGCACGAGCCGCCGTAGCCCACGCCCGGGTACAGGAACTTGTTGCCGATGCGGGGGTCAGTGCCCATGCCCGTGCGGACTTTCTCGACGTCGGCGCCGACCAGATCGCAGAGGTTCGCGATGTCGTTCACGAACGACACGCGCGTGGCGAGGTACGCATTGCAGGCGTACTTGGTGACCTCGGCCGAGCGCGCGTCCATGTACACGATGCGCTCGCTCTGGCGCAGGAACGGCCGGTACAGCCGCGTGAGCAGGTCGCGGGCGGCCTCGTCATCGGTGCCGATGACCACGCGATCCGGGTACAGGAAGTCGTCGACCGCGGTGCCTTCCTTCAGGAACTCCGGGTTCGACGCGACCACGATCGGGTGCGTGGTGAGCTCGGACATGATCCGGGCGACGCGCTCCGCGGTCCCGACCGGCACGGTGCTTTTGTTCACCACGACGACGCTGTGGGTCAGGTGGCGCGCGATGTCCCGCGCCGCCTCGAAGAGGTACGCGAGGTTGGCCGAGCCATCCGGGGCCGACGGCGTGCCGACGGCCATGATGATGACCTCGCCGTGGGCCGCGGCCTCGGCGTTGCTGGTGGTGAACCGCAGGCGGCCGGCCGCCGCGTTGCGCTCCACGAGGACGTCCAGACCCGGCTCGAAGATCGGAATCTCGCCGCGGCGGAGCCGTGCGATCTTCTCTTCGTCGATGTCGGCGCAGATCACATCGTTGCCGTGCTCCGCAAAACCGGCGGCGGCGACGAGACCCACGTACCCTGTGCCAATGACACTGACCTTCATGGAGGGCGGCGAGCATACGACAATCGAGTTGGGGGTGCCAGCGGGGCCGGCATGAGTGACACGGACGATTCCAGGGGCGACGCCGCGGGGCGCGACGCGGACGACGAGTTCGACCTGCTCTCGTCACCCCTGCGGCGCGTGCGGTTCGGTCGAGGGTTCGTGCTCGCGGGGCCCATCGGCCTCGCCATCGCCCTGGTGGCCAGCCTCTGGGTCTCGACGATGCACGTGCGGCACAGCGTCCTCGTGCAGGTCGAGCGCACCTGGATCGCGGGAGAGCACCTCGGCATGCGCGTCGCTCTGGTCGCGACGCGACCGGGCCCGATTCAGGACGCCACCGTCGAGGCCGAGATCCAGCAGGCGGGTCGGGCGCCCCACCCGCTGCCGGCCGCCGGCGTCACCGCGAACGGGTCGATCGCCGAGGTCGGGTTCGAGGTGCCGCCCTTGGACCCCGGTGCGGCCACGCTCCTGGTGCGGGTGCGCGGCGAAGGCGTGGACCCGATCGACGAGCCGATCGCGATCGAGGTCGCCGCGGCGCGCTCCCCCGTGGTCGGCGACCGCGTCGTGTCGGGCTCGACGTTGCAATACGGTGACGACAGCGAGGCACAACCCGAGGGCCTGCGGATCGTCGTGCGCCCGGCCGGGCGGCTGCTCGCGGGCTTCGACAACGAGATCTTCGTCCGCGTGACGGATCCGTCCGGCACGCCGGTGCGTGGGGCGATCGACGTCGTGCTCGTCGATGGCGAGTTCATGGGCCACGTCGGCGACGGCGATCGTCCGCCGGTCTTGTTCTCGGGGACGCCCGACGCCCTCGGGGTCGTGCGGCTGTACGGACCGCTGGCGAGCGACGTGGTGCGGCTCGAGGTGCGCGCCGTCGGGTCCGACGGCAAGCCCCGCACGCGGCGACTTCGCATGGTCAGCTTCGCGGGTGCGGTCGACGTCGTCGCGACGCCCGCTGCGGTCGCGCCCGGCGAGCCGCTCGAGGTGAAGGCGTGGGGCCTCTCCGACAAGGTGCCGATCCACGTCGATGTCCACGGTGCCGACGGTGCGCTCGCCGACGTGATGTTTCCGCCCGTCGTCGGGCGCGAACCACCGCGTCCGTGGTCGGTGCCGACGAATGCCGCCGAGGGGATCTTGCAGATCGAGGCCCACAACCACGTCACCGCGCCGGGCGAGTCGACCGCGCTCGCGCGCGTGCAGGTCACCGCGATGGACGCGACGACCGCGACGAGCCTGAGACCCCTCGTGGCCGCTCACCGCGAGGTCGTCGACGCGCCGCGCATCGAGCGGGACTACGACGCCGCGCTCGAGCGGGCGTTCCTCGATTGGCTGGAGCGCGCGCCGCTGACTCCGATCGAGGTCGAGGGCGCTCGCCGACTCCTGCTCGGGACCTTGCCGGCCACCGTCTACGGGCCGCCCGTGGCGTTGGTCACCCGGCCGCGGCTCGAGGAGGAGCTCGCGCAGACCCAGGGCCGAGCGCGGATTGCCATGCGGATCTTCCTGCTCGGCGGCGGTGCGCTGTTCCTCGGCGCGATGGCCATCGGCATGATCCGCAGCCATCGCCGGGCCGCCGCGGTGACGCTCGAGGAGCTGCGCCGCGAGGTCGACGACGACCCCGGCGTGCAGGCCAAGCTCGAGGCGCAGGTCCGGCAGGCCACGCGCGCGGGGATCCTCCGCGGCTTCGCGGTGATCGGCATCATGGTGGGCGGCATCGCCCTGACGATGTTCATCCTCGAGCGCATCGTTTGGGTCTTCTGAGCCCGACCTGCTACATCTCGGGGCGATGCCACGCCCCGTTCGGGCCATGATCCTCGCCGCTGGTTTCGGGTCCCGCCTGGGCGACCTCGGGCGCGCGCGACCCAAGCCGATGCTACCCGTGCTCGGCGTGCCGTTGGTGCGCTGGGCGGTCCGTTACCTGCGACACCACGGCATCCGCGAGATCGTGATCAACCTGCATCATCTCGGTGAGCAGATCGAGGACGAGCTCGGTGACGGCACGCGCGACGGCGTCGCGATCGCGTACTCGCGGGAGCACGGGCACATCCTCGGCACGGGCGGCGGGCTCCGTCATGCGCGGCACCTGTTCGACGACGGCGCCGACGTGCCCCTGGTCGTGATGAACGCCAAGCTCCTGGTCGACCTCGATCTCCAGGCGGTGCTCGCGGGCCACCGCGCCGCGGGTGCCGAGGCGACGATGGTCGTGCGGCCGGACGCCGACGCGGCGCGGTGGGGCAGCCAGCAGCTCGCGGCGGACGGCCGCATCGTGCGATTGCTCGGACGGGAGCCCGAGGCCGCGGCGCCCGAGCCGGTCTCGGAGCCGATGATGTTCACCGGTATCCATCTCGTCACGCCGCGCTTCCTCGATCGCATCCCGCCCGAGGGCGAGCAGTGCGTCATCCGGACCGCGTATCGGTCGTTGTTCGACGAAGGCCGCGGTCTGCACGGCTTCGTCACGCGCGCGTACTGGTGGGAGCACTCGACGGCCGAGCGCTACCTGCAGGGGGTGTGCAATGCCCTCGATGGCCGCGTCCCGCTGCCCTACGCCCCCGGCCCGGTGCTCGGTGTGGCCGCGGACGCGGTGGTGGAGCCCGGGGCGATCGTGACGCCGCCGGTGTGGATCGGTGAGGGTGCGCGCGTCGAGGCCGGGGCGCGCGTGGGACCCCACGCGCAGCTCGGTCCCGGGACGCACGTGCGGGGCGGAGCACGGGTCGAGCGCGCCGTCGTCTGGGGTGGTGAGGTCGCCGCCGACGTCGTCGATCGCGTGGTGATGGGCGAGCCCCCTTGACGGGCCACAGCGCGTAGCCAATCTGGCGAACAACCAGCCGCCCCCGATGACGCCGCGAGCAACGCGGCGGCAAGACCCGTAGCAGGGGGTGGCGGACTCAACCCAGATTGTCGACGCATCGCGCGTCCGTGGAGGTCCACGGGCCGCGATGGCGAAGGAAAGGAACACCGTCATGATCGCCCATCTCCTCCACTACGATCCGTACAACGAGCTCAACCAGCTCAGCCGTCGGCTGTTCGGTCAGCCCGACGCCCGTCCCACGCCGGTGCGCGTCCCGATCGATGTCCGTGAAGAGGAGGACCACTTCATGGTCGAAGCGGACATCCCCGGGTTGCTGCCCGAGGACCTCGAGATCGTCGCGACGCCGGAGCGCCTGATGATCAAGGGGACGCGCAAGGCGGCCAAGGACAACGGCACGCTGCGTCGCGAGCGGACCGAGTACACCTTCGAGCGCGTGTTGCAGTTGCCCCGCGGCATCGACGTGACCGAGGTCGAGGCCAAGCTCGACGCGGGCGTGCTCTCGGTGCGCCTGCCCAAGCGCGCGGGCGATCGTCCGCGCACGATCGCCGTGAAGGCGGTGACCAAGGCTCCCGAGGCCTGAGCCATCGCCGCGGTTCCCCGAGTCGGGTCGCGTCGGTTTCGACGCGGCCCGCTCGGCGTTTGCGGTGTCGGACACCACGCGTGGCCGACAGGGGCGCAGCGGCTATACTGGAGCGGTCGTCATGCAGTTCGGATCGACACGCGAGAAGCCTTGGTTCCCTCGCCATGGTGCGATGCTCGCCACCATGTTCGTTGCGCTCGGCTGCGGCCACGCCAAGGCCGCGCCCGTCGCTTCGCCGACGCCGGTGGTCGTCGCTCCCCCCGTCGTCGCGCCGGCGCGCGGCGAGGCCCCACCCGATGTGGTCGGCGTGCACGAGCTCGAGCGCGCCTTCGAAGCGGCCGCGCAGACAATCGCGCCGTCCGTGGTGTCCATCATCAGCGAGCGGGTTGTGGATCAGGGGGAGGTGCCTGCGTTCCTGCGGCCCTTCGGCCCGCCCGATGGCACCGTCCGCGGGCTCGGCAGCGGCGTGATCCTCGACGCCAAGGGCTTCATCCTCACCAACAATCACGTGGTCGAGGGCGCGAGCGTGCTCCGGGTGCGGCTGCACGACGAACGGGAGTTCGAGGCCGACGTGGTCGGCACCGATCCCAAGACGGATCTCGCCGTCGTTCGCATCGACGCCGATGCTCTGGTCCCGGCGCTGACCGCGAGTTCCGAGTCCGTCCGCGTCGGACAGTGGGTGATGGCGGCGGGCAGCCCGTTCGGCCTGTCCAAGAGCGTCAGCGCCGGCATCGTCTCCGCGCTGGGGCGCGGCGGCATGGGCATCGCCGACTACGGCGATTTCATCCAGACCGACGCTGCGATCAACCAGGGCAACTCCGGCGGTCCGCTGATCGATTTGCGCGGTCGCGTGATCGGGATCAACACCGCGATCGCGTCGCAGACCGGTGGGAGCAACGGCGTCGGCTTCGCGATTCCCTCCGACATCGCGCGCGTCGTGATGTCGCAGCTCATCGAGCACGGCTCGGTCGAGCGCGGTTGGCTCGGGATCGTGATGGGCCGGTTGACGCCCGCGCTCGCGCAGAGCTTCGGCTACGCGGCGGGCGATGGCGTGCTGGTCGACGACGTCGACCCCAAGGGGCCGGCGGCGGCGGCGGGCGTGCGCGCCGGCGACATCGTGACCCACCTCGACGGCAAGCCGCTGCGGGACATGGTCGCCCTTCGCAACCGGGTGGCCCAGCGTCGGCCGGGCACCAAGGTCGAGGTCCAGGTGTTCCGCGACGGTGCCTCGCGCACCATCGATCTGCAGCTGGGCGCGCTTCCGGGGCAGGGCGAGGGCAAGGCCCGACGCCCCGCGGCGAGCCGCCCCAAGCCCGCCCCGGCCAACGCCCATGGGCTCCAGCTCGCCGATCCCACCGACGAGCTCCGGGCACGCTGGCGCATCGACGTGCGCAAGGGTGCAGTCGTGACGGATGTTGCGCCCCGGTCCGTGGCCGACCGTGAGGTGGAGCCCGGCGACGTGATCAGCGAGATCGGCGACGCGTCGGTGCTGTCGGCGTCACAGGCCAAGAAGCTGCTCGACAAGGCCGACTTCGACCGGGGCGTCAGGGTCCGGGTCGTCCGGGGGAGCTTCGGACGGTACGTGTTGTTGCGTCGCGCCCCATAACGATGCACAGAATTGGATCGGAGGGCGCCGACGTCGGCGCACGATCATGGCCGAGGGTTCACGGGAGTTCACGGTGGTGTTGGCCTACGGCCTGGCGGATGCTGCGGCGGCGGCGGCATTGGTCGACGAGTTCGCCCGGCGCAAGCAGGCGGTGCTCCCCGTGGCGATCGTCGACTCCGACGCCCCGTTGCTCGAGGCCTGCGCGAAGCTCGGGGGCCGCGGCCTGTTCGTGATCGCGCGGGGGAGTGGGTTCGCGGCCAGCCGCGCCGATTCCCTGCGGGAGGTCCTCCGGGACCTCGGGGTCCCGATGTCGCGCTCCCTCGTCCTGGCCCTCGATGGGTCGGGCTCGATGCCGTTCGTCGATCGGGTCGTCAACGTCCTGCGTCGGATCACCTCGGGTACGACCGAGATCGGGCGCACCTCGCCGCCTCCGGTGCCGAAGGCGGCCACCGTGGCGCCGAAGCCCGAGGCTGCGGTCGGGGTTGCCGCGGCCATCGACTACGCGGCGGTTCCGCCGTCGTTCGATGCGGAGGGGCGCGCGGGCACGCCCACGGCGCCAGGCATCCTGCACGCGGCGGTCGCCGTCGACGCGAGCCCCCGTGTGGCGCCCCGCCGCCGACGCGTCGCCCTCTTCGCGACGGCAATCGCCTCGGTCGCCGTGCTCCTGTGGTGGGCGCTGCCGCCGGCCCCGGCCTCGGCCGTCCCGGCGAGCGCCGCCGAAGCGGGCGGGCCCGTGGCCGACGCCTCCACGGTGCCGATGCCGACGCGTCCGGTCGCGCCCGTCCTGGTCCCCGCCGTGGCCGCGCCGGCCGCCGAGGCCGCCGCTGCGCCAGCCATCGAGGACTCCGACGTGATCGTCGACGCGCTCCGCAAGCGGGAGATCCGAGCGCTCGATGTCTTCGTCGTCGCCCCCGAGTCGAAGAAGGCCGCCGACTTCTCCGGCGCCGCCGCGTTCTGCGGCGCGCTGAAGTTGGCGGGGATCGACGAGTGGCGTCTGCCCGAGATCGGCGAGCTGATCTCGATGTCGCGCGCCAAGATGGTCCGCAAGGGCTCGTACTGGAGCTCGACCAAGGGCGACACCTTCGGTGACTTCCGGCTCGTGTTGGTGGTGAAGCGCGAGCGCATCAGCCCGATTCCGGCGGGCTGGGACGGCGGGCGCGTGATCTGTGTCCGCGAGCGCGGTTGAGCGCCGCGGCTGATATCCTCGGGTGGGCGTGTCGGATTCCGAGTCGTCGACGAATCCATCCGATGCGGACTCGCCCGCCGCCGTGAGCGTCGCGGCGGAGCTCGGCGACGGCGAGCTCGCGTCGGGCACGGAGATCGGTCGCTACGTGCTGCTGCGGCCGCTGGCGTCCGGTGGGATGGGCGTCGTCTACCTCGCCTTCGATCCCGAGCTCGATCGCAACGTCGCGCTCAAGCTGGTGCTGCCTCGGCGTCGTGCGCGGGCCGACGAGCCCGAGGCCCTCGTTGCCGAGGCGCGCGCGCTCGCGAAGCTCTCGCACCCGAACGTGATCCAGGTCTATGACGTCGGTCGATGGCGCGACCGGGTCTACGTCGCGCTCGAGTACGTCGAGGGGCGCACGCTCGATGCGTGGCTGCGGGCGACCTCACGCACGCCCCGGGAGATCCTCGAGGTCCTCACCGACGCAGGGCAGGGCATCGCGGCGGCGCACCGCGCCCAGATGGTGCACCTCGACATCAAGCCGTCGAACATCCTCATCGGCGACGATGCTGTGGTGCGGGTGGTCGACTTCGGTCTCGCACGCGCGGCGACCGGGACGCCCGGTGCAGACCCGACGACCTCGAGCTCGGACGGCGCTCCGGCGCGCGTTGTCGGTACGGTGGGCTACATCGCGCCGGAGCAGTTCCTCGGTCACCCGCCGGACGCGCGCACCGATCAGTTCAGCTTCTGTGTCACGGCGTGGGAGGCCCTCACCGGGGCGCGTCCCTTCGCTGGGCGGACGCGCCGCGAGTACGAGCGCGCGGTGCTCGACGAGGCGCCGTCGCTCGCCGATGGGCGTCCGGTCGCGGCGCGCGTGCTGGCGGTGCTGCGCGTCGGCCTCTCGCGTCGCCCGTCGGCGCGCATGGCCGACATGGACGCGCTGCTCCGGGCGCTGACGGCTGCGGCGTCGCCGTGGACGCCGATGCGCAAGGCGGCGCTCGGGCTGGGCGCGAGCGCCGTGGTGGCCGCGGGCCTCGCCTGGGGCACGCAGGATTCCGTGTCGCCGTGTGTCGACGACCGGGACGCGATGGCCGACACCTGGAACGACACCCGTGCGCAGACCATCGCGGACGCGTTCGCCGCGACGGGGCTGCCCTACGCCGCGACGGCGTGGGCGTCCGCGCGGCACGAACTCGATCGTCGCGTGGACGAGTGGCGACGCACCGATGACGAGAACTGCCGGGTGACCCACGAACGTGGGGCACGCCCGGTCGCGGCGTACGAGCGCTCACGCTCGTGCCTCGACGTTCGCCGCGACGAAATCGCGGCGCTGCTCGGACTCTTCGAGCGCGCCGACGCCAGCATCGCCGAGAGCGCTGCCTCGGCCGCGCGGGCCCTCCCGGCCCCCGCGCGCTGCCTCGAGGACACCGAACACCTCGAGCCCGGACTCGGCGATCCCGAGCTCGCCGACGAGCTCGGCGGTCAACTCGCCGAGGCGTGGGCCCTTGGCGAGGCGTCGCGGTTCGAGGCCGCGATGGAGGTCGCCGCTCGCGTCGCCGAGGAGGCCAAGCGCGCCGCGCTGCCCGTGATCGAGGCGCGCGCCTATCTCCTCGGTGGTCACGCGGCGGGGCGCCTCGCCCGTGCAAAGGAGGCGCAGGCGCTGCTCGAGCTCGGCGTGCGCACGGCCGACGCCGCCGGGGCCGACGACGAACGGATCGTCGGTCTAAGTGATCTCGTCTATGTCGCAGGGCACGTCGGCGGCGACCCGAAGCGCGCCCACTGGTTCGCCAAGCTCGCCCGCGCGCGGCTGGAGCGGATCGGCGAGCGCCCGTCGCGGGCGACGATCCTCCTGCTCAACGAGGCGGTGGTCTTCGCCGACGAGGGGCGCTACGACGAGTCGCTCACCACCTACCGCGAGGCCCTCGCGGCCTGGCACCAGGGCGAGCGCGTCATCGACGAGACCATCGCGGTGCTGTTCAACAACCTCGGCAGCCTTCACCTGTCGCGGGGTGAGTACGGCGAAGCTGCGGTGTGGTTCCTCCACGGCTATCTGTTGCGCGTGTCGCTCGCGGGACCCGAGCACCCGGCGGTCGCCGACGTGCTGGTCAACTGGGGGAACGTGCTGCTGCACCTCGGTCAGGCCGAGGTGGCGCTCGACCACAACCGTCGCGCCCTCGCGATCCTCGAGAACGCGCGCGGCCGCGACGACCCCAGCGCACGGGTCGTGCTCAACAACATCGCCGTGATCCTCCTCGAGCTCGGACGGCACGCCGAAGCCCGGACGTACTCGCAGCGGGCGCTCGAGCTGTGGCGCGGCCTCGACAGCGAGAACCCCATGGCCGCGGTCGCCCTTGCGAACCTCGCCCAGGCCGATCTGTCGCGTGGCGATCCGGTCGCGGCCCTGTCCGGGTACCGACGTGCCTACGCCCAGCTTACGCGGACGCTGGAGGTCGAGCATCCCTACGTGACCAACGCGATGTCCGGCATCGGGCGCGCGCTGCTGGCGATGGACCACGCTGCCGATGCGTCGGTGGTGCTGCGGCACGCCGTGGACCTGGCCGATCGCGGTGGAGCCCCCGGAGAGCTGCGCGCCGAGCCGCGCCTGGCGCTCGCGCGTGCGCTCGCGCGACGCGACGCTGCGCCCGCGCTGGTCCTGGGGCTCGCGCTGCAGGCCCGACGCCTCTACGTCGAACTCGGACCCTACCGCGCCGACGAGGTCGCCGAGATCGACGGCGATCTCGCGCGGTGGCAGCGGGCCTGGGCCCGCGCGACGCCGTGACTCAGGCCCGCTTCGCGGTGAGGACCGTCGGCTCGGGCATGCCACCAACGACGACCGTCTCGTCGTGGGGCGCGTCGGGGTGGGCCTCACGCTCGTCGAACAGCGGCTCGGTATCGGGCATCAGCCCCAGCGGCGCAGCGATCTTCGCCCCGATGACCCACTCCCACACGGTGGACAGCGGGATGTGATCGAACAGCGCGCGCAGGCCCAGCACCTCGAGCATGGTCTTCTCGGAGAAGGGCATGCGATCGCGACCGTCGAGCAGCGCGCGCTCGAGGATGTTGGTGATCTCGTCGCGCGGGAGGAACTCGACGAGCGTCGGCACGCTCAAGGCGCGCACGACGTCGCGGTGGTTCACCAGCCCCTCCTCCATCGCGCACTCCACCACGTAGGCGGTGTGGGTCCGGATGGCGAGCACGCGCTCGGTCGAGGTCGCCGTGTGCAACCAGAACCGGGGCTCGACGACGAACGCCCAGACATACTGCGGATCCAAGAATCGAATCCGATCGTCGGGGTCGAACGTAGCGACCACCGTGGCGGCGTCCGTCTCGCCCTCCTCGAGGGCGATGACGAGATCTTCTCCGGAGCTCTCGGGGCTCTTCTTGAGGGCGATGCGGGGTCGTGTGCCGACCGTCGCCTCGAGGATCCGAGCGCGCCGCGCCGGCTCGTCGGCCAGCGCGTGCATGATGGTCAGCGGCGAGAAGTGCCGGAGGAAGTCGGCCGGCGTGCGCAGCCCAGTCGCGAGGCCGTGCTCCACGACCTGGGCGAGGAACCGCTGGCGGGGCTCGGGGAGCTTCGAGCGGAACGCGAATTCCATCGGATCGGCGGACCTCGGCGGTTCACCACGATATCGCAAAGCCCGGCGGCGGCGCCACCGGCGGGCCCCGCGGCGTCGTGCGACCCTACCGTTGGGTTTGACAGTTTTCCCGCCGACGTCCCACACTGCCCACCGTGCTGTCGTCCGCCACGCGGTCCGTCTGGGGTCCTGTCGCCATCCGCACCGTCGCCGCCGCGTCGCTCGCGACGACGCTCGGCTGCGGTCGCAGCGACTTCGGACTCGTGGACATCGACACCGGCGAGAGCTCGTCGACCGGCGCTTCACTCGACGACTCGTCGACGAGCACGGGCGACCCGACGAACGTCGACACCACCGGCACACCGACCGTCACGCTCTCCGACACCAGCGGCGACACGACCTCGGTCGAGTCGTCCTCGGAGTCGTCGTCGAGCTCGTCGTCATCCGAGTCGTCGAGCTCGACCGGCAATCCGCTGTGCGGCATGGGGACGTTCGTCGGCGACGCGGTGATCCGCAACGCCGACGACGCCGCGGCGCTCGAGGGCTTCGAGACGATCTCGGGCAGCCTCTTCGTGCAGTCGTACGCGGAGCCGTCGCTGACCGAGCTCCACTGCCTGCGCCAGGTCGCCGGTTCGGTCGACATCCGCGACAACCCCGGCTTGCGTGATCTCGCCGGTCTCGACGACCTCCAGAGCATCGGCGGCTACCTCTACGTCACCACCAGCCCCCAGCTCGAGTCGCTCGGCGCGCTGGGCTCCCTGACGAGCGTCGGCGACTTCCTGTTCGTCACCGACATCGGTGGGCTCTCGTCGCTCGATGGCCTGCAGTCGGTGACGTCGGTCGGCGGCCGCATCCGGCTGTGGAACCTCGACAGCCTCGGCAACGTCGCCCCGCTGGCCAGCGTGGGCGGGGTCGTGGGCGGCATCGAGATCGGCGACAACGCGGTGCTCGACAACATCGACGGGCTCGCCGGGCTCGACGGCGTCACCGGTGACATCCTCGTCAGCGACAACCCGGCGCTCACCGACATCCTCGGGCTCATCGGCCTCCAGGGCGACGTCCGCACGCTGTTCGTGATCCGCAACGCCGCGATGTCCTCGCTGGCGGGCCTCAGCGGGCTCACCGAGGCCACTGGCGACGTCCGCATCGAGGGCAACTCGGCGCTCGGGAGCCTGACCGGCCTCAGCGCCCTGGGACTGGTCGCGGGCTCGGTCACGATCCAGAGCAACCCCTTGCTCACGTCCCTCCTGGGCCTCGAGGGCATCGACGCGGTGGGCGGCAACGTGATCGTGTTCGACAACGGCGCGCTGCAGAACGTCGACGCGCTGGCGTCCCTCGACGCGATCGGCAACTTCCTCGTGCTCGAGAACAACGCGTCGCTGACCGACATCGACGGGCTCACTGCTGTGCAGTCGATCGGGAACTCGCTGTGGATCCACGACAACGCGTCGCTCGCGACCCTCGACGGGCTGAGCGGTCTGCAGGCGATCGGCGGGGTGTTGTCGATCTCCGGCAACGCATCGCTGCAGAACATCGACGGCCTCGCGAACCTGGGGGTCGTCGGAGACCTGCTCCGCGTGCTCGCCAACGACTCGCTGCAGAACATCGACGGACTGGCCGGACTCGGGTCGGTCCCGGCGGATCTGCGCATCGAGGACAATGATCTGCTGCAGGATCTCGATGGCCTCGCGGGGCTCACGTCGGTCGGCGGGCAGCTCGTGGTTCGCAACAACTTCGGACTCGTCAGTCTCGCCGGACTCGCGGCCGTCCAGACCGTCGGGGCCGACGTGGTGATCCAGAACGACGACAGCCTCGTCGGGGTCGACATGCCGTCGCTCTTCACCGTGGGCGGCGGCTTCCAGGTCCGCGAGTGCCAGGCCCTCGCCAGCGTCGCGGGGCTCCCGAACCTCCTGACCGTCGGGGACTACTTCCACTTCTCGGAGAACCCGTCGCTGACGTCGATCGCGGTGGCGCCGTCGCTGCTGTCGGTCGGCGGCAACTTCACGATCCGCGACAACTCGGCGCTCACCTCCCTGACGGGCCTGGGCGCGCTCGGCTCGGTGTCCCTCGACTTCGGCATCCATGACAACGCGCTGCTGCCCACGTGCCAGGCGACCGCGGTCCTGGCGGGCGTCGTGGTCGGCGGTGGGGTCGACGTCACCGACAATCTCGCCGACGCCTGCGGCGGCTGATCCGGACCCGGCGCCCGACTTGCTACACTCGCGGCCGAGGGTGAGCACCGCGTCGAGCAGGGGGGCGGGTGCGCGCGCGAAGGTCGTCGCGCTGTTCGAACGGCGGCCGCTGCTTCGGGCCGCCGCCGTGTACCTCGTCGCGTTCGCGGTGCTCGCGGTGCTCTCGGGTGGGCAGTGGAAGGGGGCGAGCCGCGACAACCACTTCGTGCACATGGCCCAGGGCTGGCTGCGCGGCGAGCTGGCGCTCCCGGGCCGGCCCCCCGGGTACTGCGACGCGAAGGCCCGCGCGGCGAAGACGTGCAGCGGCCATCGGTTCGACGATTGGGCCATCGTCACCACGCTCGAGCGCGCCGACGGCAGCCGCGTGCGCGGGTTCCCGTGCCGTACGCACGACTGTGCCGACGCGCGCCGGAAGACCCGCGTGGAGCGGTGGTGGATCCTCGGCGCCGGCTGGACGGACTTCGCGCCCGGCGAGATCACCGGCCGCACGGAGGCCTGGTACGTCAGCTTCCCGCCCGGCCCGGCGGTCGTGTTCCTGCCCGCGGTGGCGGCGTTCGGACTGCGGACCCCGGACGTGCTCCTCACGCTGTTGCTCGGCGCGTTGATCCCGGTGGTGCTCGTGCGCATGCTCGACCGCGAGCGCGACCGGGCCGACGGTCGCGGGCGCGAGCACCTGTGGATCGCCGTCGCATGGACGCTCGCGACGCCTGCGGCGCTGCTCGCCGCGAACGGGCGCGTATGGTTCACCGGCCAGATCGTCGGCGCGCTGGCATTGGTGCTCTACCTCGCCGCGAGCTGGCGTGCGCGTCAGCCCGTGTGGGCGGCGATCTGGCTGGGTCTCGCGATCGCCTGCCGGCCGATCAACCACCTGCCGGCCGTGATCGTGTTCGGCTTCTGTTGGTGGCACACCGGGCGCGACCGGGCTGCGCTGCTCCGGTTCGCCGTGCCGCTGCTCGCGATCGGGTTGTCCCTCGCGTGGTTCAACTGGGTCCGCTTCGACGACCCGCTGGAGTTCGGGCACCGCTTCCTCGAGACCCGCTGGCAGACGCGCATCCAGGAGGTCGGGCTGTTCAGCGCGAGCTACGTGCCGCGGAACCTCCAGTGCTTGCTCACCCTGCTCCCGCAGTGGTCCGCCGACGCCCCGCATCTGCGCGCATCGATCCACGGGACCGCGCTGTGGCTCGGCTCGCCGTACCTCCTGCTCGCTCCGCTGCACCGGCGTCACTTCGTCGGTCGCGGCGCGCTGTGGCTCGCGGTGCTGGGCTCCGCGCTCCCGTCGCTCGCGTACCAGAACAGCGGCCAGATGCAGTTCAGCTACCGCTTCGCCGTCGACTGGCTGCCGATGGTGCTGCTGGCGATGGCATTCGCCGGCGCCGCGTCACGACGGCGCTTCCACCTGCTCGTGCTGCTCGGCGCCCTCGTGCAGGGGTACGGCGCCTGGGAATTCGCGCGGGCGCCCGGGCGATTGTTCGTCACCGACCCGATGGGCTGGCCGTTCGAGTCCGAGCTGCAGGATTGACGCCGATTTCGCCGAACTCCGCGCGACCGGCTCCGTCGTGGCCTCAGCCCTCGCCGATCTCGACGCGATAGCTGACCGTCATGCGGGCTCCATCGTACTCGGGGAGCTTGAACTCGAACAGGGACCGGCGGGCGCACGCGCTGACCAGCGGGTCCGACAGCGTCGACGAGGGCAGCACGGACACGGCGCTGATGCGGCCGTCGGACTCGAGCTCGAACTGGAACTCGAGGTCACCGCTGACGAACGGATCCATGCTGCTCGAGTAGCAGGCCGCGATGTCGATGCACTCGAAGATGCGGCCCTGCACCGGCATGAGCTGCGCGTGCAGGTCGATGTTGTACGGCGTGCCCTCGCCGGTGTCCATGTTGGTGCGTCGCGAACGACCCTTCTTGAACTCGGGGATGTCCTTGGTGTCGAGTAGGGTGTCTTTCGCCGGCAACGCGCCATCGAGGTACGGACACGTCGCGCCCTCCTCGACCTCGGTGCCGGCGATCGGGCTGTGCGACGACGCGAGCGTCGGCAGGCCGTCGACGCAGTCGCCGAGCTCGCAGTCCGCGACCGGAGCACACGCGCCGTTGCTGCACGGGTCGACGGTCGCGCCGTCCTTCTCGCACGCGGCGACGCCGAGCACACCGAGGACACCGAGCGCGCCGAGCATGAGCATGCGCGTGAGGTTCGTGATCGCGGTGGGGCGAGCGATGCGCGACACCATGGGTCAACGCTACACGATTCTCGCCGTCAAACCGCGTTTGACGGCGGTTCGGGCGCGTTCCGGTCGGAGCCTGTGCCGCGGGTTGCGATCATGTGGGACACGGCCGTGCAGATTTGCGTCGACTCTGTAGCCGACCGCACGCATAAGCTCGTCGATCGCCGTGGGCGGTACACGTATCGAGGACGTGCATGTGGGCAACACCACACGCGATGCGGCCAGACGGCCGGCGCTCGGCGCCGTGCGACCGCGGAGGTGATCTCGCCGCTCGCCGGTCGCATTCGCGCCGACGGGCTACGGCGCGGGGACGAAGCTCGCGCTCGCGGCGAAGCGGCGGACGTGGTGCTCCTCGTCGCCGAACATCACGCCGAGCGCGTGCATGCGCTTGAAGTAGAGGCCGACGTCGTGCTCGTCGGTGATGCCGATGCCGCCGTGCAGCTGGATCGCCTGCTGCGTGACGAAGCGGCCACCGGTGGCGAGCTGTGCCTTCGCCACGCTCACCGCTCGACGGCGCAGATCGTCGTCGTCCTCGTCGGCGCGCACCGCCGCGAGCACGGCGACCGAGCGCACCAGCTCCACCTCGACGAACATCTCGACGGCGCGGTGCTGCAGGGCCTGGAACGACCCGATCGCGACGCCGAACTGCTCGCGCGTGCGGAGGTGGCCGACGGTGAGCTCGAGCACGGCTTGGCAGATGCCGAGGCCCTCGGCGACGGCCATCGCGGCCGCGGCGTCGTGGGCCCGCTCGAGCGCCAATGCAGCGTCGCCCCCGGCGAGGCGGTGCTCGTCGCCGACCACGCCATCGATGTTCACCGACGCTGCCCCGACGCCGTCCATGGTCTGCACGCGCTCGATGCGGAGCGCCGCGTGATCCCGCGGCACCGCGAACAGCAGGGCCTGCCCGTCGGCGGTCGCCGAGACCACGAGGACATCGGCGTGCTGCCCGTTGGCGACGAACCGCTTGGCCCCGCGGACGCGCCACGCTTCGCCCTCGCGCGTCGCCGTGGTCGAGCGTGGCTGTGGATCGAAGCGGTGGCCGGCCTCGGCGTGGGCGAGCGCGAGGCTCGTGCGACCGTCGATCATCGGCGCGAGCCAGCGTGCGTGCTGGTCTGCGGTCCCTGCCCGCAGCAACGCGAGCCCGGCATGGATGACGCTCGCGAGGTACGGCTCGGGCACGAGGGTGGCGCCGAAGGCCTCGAGCAGGAGGCTGACGTCGACGAGGGTGCCGCCGAAACCTCCGGCGGCCTCGGGGAACGGCAGCGAGAGCCAGCCGAGCTCGCCCATCTCGCGCCACAGGGCGCGGTCCCAGCCGTCGCCGGCCACGCCCGCGTGGTCGCGGACCTTGCGGAAGCGCGTCACGGGCGAGCGCTGCTTCGTGAACGTGCGCGCCGAGTCGCGCAGGAGCTTCTGTTCGTCGCTGAGCTGGAAGTCCATGGTCCTACGCTCCCGGCAAGCCGAGGATCAGCTTGGCGATGATGTTCTTCTGGATCTCGCTCGAACCGCCGTAGATGGTGGTCGCGCGGTTGTAGCAGTACGTCGAGGCGACCGATTGCTCGAGCTCGGAGACGACGCCGGGCTGGTTGAACCACGCCAGCGCTTCGGGCCCCATCACGTCCATCGCGAGCTCGAACGCCCGCTGGAAGATCTCGGAGCCCCGCAGCTTGAGGATCGAGGACTCGGGCCCCGGCGCGTGGCCGAGGGCGGCGCCGGCGAGCGTGCGGTAGTTGGCCATCTGCAGCGCCTCGAGCTGGATCTCGAGCCGGGCGATGCGGCTGCGCCACGCGAGGTCGTCGAGCAGTCCGTGGGCCGCCGCGATGCGCTTGACCCGTCGGATCGCGCGCTGCGAGTGCCCGACCGCGGCGATGAGCGTGCGCTCGTGGCCCAGGAGCGCCTTCGCCACCGTCCAGCCGCCGTGCAGCGGCCCGACCACCTGACTCTTGGGCACGCGCACGTTCTCGAAGAACGTGTCGCAGAACGCCGGCGTGTGCCCGATGGTGAGCATCGGCCGGGCCTCGACGCCCGGGGTGCGCATGTCGACGAGGACGAACGAGATGCCGGCCTGCTTCTTCACCGAGCCGTCGGTGCGCACGAGGCAGAAGATCCAGTCGGCGTACTGCGCGTACGTGGTCCACGTCTTCTGGCCATTGAGCACGAAGGCGTCGCCGTCGTCGGTCGCCATCGTGCGCAGCGACGCGAGGTCGCTGCCGGCGCCGGGCTCGGAGTAGCCCTGGCACCAGACCTCGTCGCCGCTCAGGATCTTGGGCAGGAAGCGCTGCTGCTGCTCGGGCGTGCCGAACTGCATGATCGCGGGACCCACCATCGACAGGCCGAACGGGCTGAGCGAGGGCGCGCCGGCGAGCTCGAGCTCCTCGGTGAGGATGAAGCGCTGTGTGGGCGATAGGCCCGGCCCACCGAACTTGGTCGGCCAGTGCGGCGCGACCCAGCCCTTGCCGTAGAGGATGCGATGCCACTGCATCACCTCCTCCATCTCGAAGTGCGCGTCGACCTCGGCCTTGGCGCGGATGCCCGCGGGCATCGCCTCCCCGAGCCAGGTGCGCACCTCGTCGCGGAAGCGGAGATCGTCGGGCGAGAACGACAGGTCCATGGCGGCCGGGAGCCTACGACAGCGGCCGCCCCCGTGTCACCCGCTCGCCCGAGGCCGCGCGACTCACTCGACCACGAGGTCGATGTACAGGCCGGCGGCCCCGTTCACGCCGTTGCGGTCGGCGGCGCCGGTGCGCTCGAACGTCGAGTAGGTGAGGTCCCCGTCGAGATCGCCGAACGCCTGCGCCGTGAACCGGCAGTTGCCGAAGCCGACGAGGTCGTTCGCCGACGCGAAATCGTAGTGGAAGAAGTGGGCCTGCTCGATCTGGAAGTTCAGCGAGTTCCAGACCTCGTTGTCGGTCCACTCCGTGATGTTGTAGTAGCCGGGTCCGCCACCGCCGCCGCCACCGGCCGGGACGCAGCGCCCGCCCGGACCCGCGTTGCAGTTCACCGACGGCGTGAACCCGGCGTTGCCGCCCGCGGGCGACCCCGCGGGGTAGGGGCAGCGATGGGTCGCGGCGTCGGAGATGCCCCCGCCCGACGACAGCGTGGCCACGTCGCCGCGGTCGACGTGCTCGGCGTTGAAGAAGGCCGCGGAGGCGTCGAAGATCTTCGCCAGTTGGATCCGTGCTTCGCCGGTCTTGGCCCGGCGGAAGTAGGCCGAGACCGCCGGGATCGCGACCGCGGCGAGGATGCCGAGGATGGTCGACACCACCATCAACTCGATGAGGGTGAAACCGGCCGCGCCGCGGACCGAAGCGCGCGCGCCGGGAGGTCGGTGCGCGCAGGGGCGGAGTTTGGGCACGGGAGGCATGGGGGCGGGGCGGTGCCGTGCAGAGGGCTTGCCGCCCGGCGGCGGTAGAAAACGACAATGATCTGCCCCTGGGTGCGCGACGTCGTGCGCGGGGTCTCCGACCGCGGTGACATTTCACGGCACCGGTGACGACCTGCGGCACCGTGTGCAGGCCGGCGTGCGCGACCCCGCGCGACCCCGGTCGGCCCACCGTGGGCCATTGGATCGCCGGTGTGGTCCGTGTTCGCGTGTGCGGCCGAGCTGGTATCCTGCCGGCCGCTCCCCGCGGTGAACGACGTCGAACAGCTCCAAACCACCGTCGAGCTGGCCAACGTGCCGCCACCGTCGTTGTTCTTCGGCCTGCTGACGCAGCGGTTCAACGGACGACTCGAGCTCGATCAGACCGGCAGCGGCGCGCGACGCTGCGTCCGCTTCCGCGGCGGCATGCCGACGTGGACGGACTGGGAGCAGGATGGCTCTCGCCTCGGGGAACTCGCCGTATCCCAGGCGCAGGTGGCCCGTGCGGCGGTCGATGCCGCGGTCGCGAAGCTCGACGGGCGCCGACCGATTGGACAGATCCTCGTCGACGACGGCGCGCTCGGCCCCGAGAAGCTCGCCGCGTTGTTGCGCGCGCAGTGCATCCGTCGATTGCTCGATCTCTTCGCGCTCGATCACGGCACGGTCACCCTCGTCGCCGAGGCCGAGGACGACGACGGCATGCTGCCGGTGAATGTCCTCGAACTCATCCAACGCGGCGTCACCTCTCGCTACGACGCCGCACGGCTGCGGCGCGATCTGGGCGCTGCGTGGGGCGCACGGTTCCGAGCGAACGCTGGGTTGGCCCGCTACGTCGATCAGTTCCGGTTCCGCACCGAGGACGGCTCGATCCTCGGCTTCCTCAGCAGTGGGGCGGAGGCCACCATCGCCGAGCTCGCCGCGATGCCGGACGCCTCCGAGGCGCGCACGGCCCAGATCGTCGCAGTGCTGTGGCACTGCCAGATGGTCGAGCCGAGCGAGGCCGTCGTCGTGGACGACTTCGAGCGCTTCCTCGCCGATCTCGAGTCGATGGAGGCGCGACTGCGGGCGGGGCAGGATCCGGCGGCGATCATCGGCGTCGACGGTGACGCGACCGCGACCACGATCGACTCCGCATGGCTGCAGCTGGCGACGCGGTTCGATCCACGCGCGCTCGGCGAGGATGTCGACGACGAGCTGCGCATGCGCGTGCAGGACGTGTCGACGGCGCTGGACGACGTCCGCACGGCGGCGCGTCGGCGTCGCCTGGCGATCACCGAGATCTCGGGCGTGCGCCTGATCAGCGAGGGCAAGTACGCCCGCGGTCTCGCGTTGCTCGAGGAGGCTGTGTCGCTCGGCGCCACTGGCCCCGAGATCGAGTGCGCCGTGTTGTGGGGCCAGCTGCAGACCCAGGGCCGCACCGAGCCCGAGCTGCGTCGCGCGCTCGCGGCGTTCGATCGCACGCTCGCCGTGCATCCAGACGTCGCGGCGGGCCACTACTACCGCGGCTGTGTCCTCGGTTGGCTGGCGAAGCCGAACGAGGCCGCGGCGGCATTCCGTCGCGCCCTCGAGCTCGATCCTCGTCTGGTCGACGCCGAACGTCAGCTGCGTGCCGTGTCGCGGGGCGAGCGGGTGACCGACGTCGCGATGGTCCCGCGCCGCCGGCCCGACGACGCGCCGCCGGTGATGGGTCCGCACCGCCCACAGGCGCCTCCGCGGCACGAGCTGCTCACGCCGGGCTACAAGCGTCTGTACTGGGTCGCGGGGATCCTGCTCGCGATGCTCGTGGCTGCGAACTTCATCCTGCGCCTCGACGCCGACTTCTGAACGACGCTTCGCCGGAGGAGATGGCGGGGTCTGTCGAGAACCGCCGCCATCGCCTCGTCGAAGTGAGCCCGGTAGGAATCGAACCTACAACCCGCGGATTAAGAGTCCGCTGCTCTACCAATTGAGCTACGAGCCCGTCGAGGGCGCTACTTATAGACGATTTTTCTCGGATGGGAAGCCCTGATCGACGCGCCCGGCGAAAATGCCTCCAAGGGGACCGCATGGGGTGCTGCGAGGGCTTCTGGCCCGAGGGCTCCGCGCCCGTGGGGGGCGCGCAGGCCGGTGTCGGCGCAGGCAGGGCAGGGCGATCTCCCTGGGCCGTGATCGCGGCGTCGTCGAGAGAGCGATCCCCGAGGCGCGGGCGCACCGATGGATTCGCGCTAGCGTGGCCCCGATGCCGCGTCCTCCCCTCGGCCCACCGACTCGGTTCGCGCGCGGCGTGCCCTGGCTGCTCTTCGTCCTCGCCGGCGCGGGCTGCATCTCACCGCCGCCGGCGATGCCCGAGGCGGAGGGACCCGACGACGGCGAGCCCGCGGCGAAGCGCCTGCGCGCAGCGACGGACGTCGCGCGGGTCTACGCGGTCGGCGAGGTGCGGCAGTTCGAGCTGCGCCAAGCCGGGCAGTCGATCGGAACGTCGTGGGGCCGCTACGTGGGCCCCGACGCCGACGGCAACCACCGCTTCGAGACCCGCATCGAGTTGCGCATCACCGGGCGCGCGCCCGCCCGCAGCGCCGGCGAGCTCGTCCTCGATGGCCGCGGTCGGCTCGTCCGTGGCTTCGAGCGCAGCAATGCGGCCGAGCTCCGCTACGAGCGACGCGGCGACGTCGTGGTGATGACCGACGGAGAGCGCGTCGACGAGGTGGCATACGATCCCGATCGCGTCGACACGGCGTTCATGGCCCACTCCGCGATTCTCCACGCCGAGCTGATGTTCGCGCTCCGCGAGCTCGGCACCGAGCCGATGCAGTGGCGGTTGCTGTCGCTTTCGGGCGGCGCACCGATCGAGTGGACTGGCCGCGTCGTCGAGTCGAGTGACGGCGGCGATCGACTGCAGATCGACACCAGCCTCGGCGAGACCGTCACGCTCGCGCAGGGGCGCATCGAGAACCTGGTGGTGGCGGCCAACGACCTGAGCATCGTGGCGTCGCTGGAGCCCGCGTGGCCGGCCTTCGAGATCCAGGGGCCGCGGCGACTGACGTGGTCGCTGCCCGCGAACGCGCGGTTCTCCGTGCGCGAGCTCGAGCTGCCCGGCAAGCTCGAGGAGCCGACGTTGGCCGGCGAGCTGCTGGTGCCGCAGACGCCGGGCCCGGTGCCCGGTGTGCTGTTCCTGTCGGCCACCGGGCAAGAGGATCGCCACGGGTTCGCCGGTCCGCCGCCGGTGGATCTCGGCAGTCATGAGCTGACCGATGCGCTCGCGGACGCCGGCTTCGCGGTGCTGCGCTACGACGAGCGCGGCCGCGGTGCGAGTGCGCCGGGCGACATCGGCTTCCTCGCCCAGGTCGCGGATGCACGGCGCGCCCTCGCCACGCTGTCGGTACAGCCCGAGGTGGATCCGGACCGCATCATCGTCATCGGTCATGGCGAGGGAGGTCTGCGGGCGATGGTGCTGGCGAGCGAGCGCGCGTCGGACGTGCACGCGGTCGCTCTGCTCGCGTCGCCGGGACGCCCCTACGAGCAGGTGCTCCGGGCGCAGGCCGCGGCCCGCCTCGAGGAGCTCCCGCCCGACGTGCGCGAGCAGGCGCGCGCGCAGCAGAAGCAGATGCTCGACGACCTCGTGCGTGGCCGCCGAGTGCCGCCGGAGCTCGAGCCGCAGGCCCAGTGGCTGCGCGAGATCTTCGCCGTGCGCCCCGGCGAGCTGCTGGCGCGGCTGCGGATCCCGGTCCTGCTCGCGCAGGGCGGCAAAGACTTCGAGGTCGATCCGATCGCCGATGTCGATCCACTCGTGCGCGCCGCGAAGAAGACCCGGGTCAAGCTCGAGGTCCGCCGCTACGAAGGTCTCGATCATCTGTTCAAGCCGGAGTCCGGGCTCTCGACGCCGGAGCGCTACCGCGAGGATCGGCGTGTCGACACCACGTTCATCACCGACGTGGTCGCGTGGGCGCGCCGCGTGACGGCGACGCGCCGATGATGCTCCGATCGCGGACAGACGAAGGGCGCGCCGCGATCACGCAGCGCGCCCGATCACACCGCGCTCACAGGCTGCCGAGCAGCTGCGCGCGCTTGTTCTTGTACTCGTCCTCGGTGAGAAGCCCGGCATCGAACGCGGCCTTGAGCGCGCGGAGCTTGTCCTCGAGCGACGTCGGGGCCGCGGCGGCCGGCGCAGCGGCGGCCGGCTGGGCGCCGGGCTGCGGGGGGTAGCCGGGCGGCGGCGGATAGCCGGGCGGCGGCGGGTAGCCCGGCGGCGGATAGCCCGGCGGCGGGTAGCCCGGCGGCGGATACCCCGGGGGATACGGCATCGCCTGGCCCATCGTGCCGGCCATGATCTGGCCCATCCCGACGCCCATGCCCATGCCCATGCCCGCCTGCATCACTCCGCTGGCGGCGCCCGGCGTGCGCGCGGCGTCCCGAACCGCCTGCATGCCCTCCCACGCCATCGTGTTGTCGACCCCGCGGGCCGATTGCGCGGCCGCGGCGTCGAGGGCCTTCTCGACCTCGGGCGGCAGCGAGATGTTCTCGACGAGGAAGCTCGTGAGCGAGATGCCGAGCTTCTTGAAGTCCTCTTCGATCGTGCCGCGCACGCCGGTCGCGAGCACGTCGTAGTTGGCCGCCATGTCGGCCACGGACAGCTCGCTCTTGCCGGCGGCCTGCGAGAACGCCGAGACCATGCGCGGCTTGAGGTACGCCTCGATCTCGTCCGTGGACACCAGGCCCTGGGTGCCGACGATCTCGTCGAAGAACAGCCGCGGCTCGGTGATCTTGAAGTTGTACGAGCCGTAGGCGCGGATGCGGACCCGCCCCGGTCGACCGGCGATCGCGAACTCCGGATCGCGCACGAGCACCGGGTTGGCCGTGCCCCACTTCTGATCGAGGTACTGCCGCAGGTTGATGAAGTAGATCTCGACCTTGTACGGGCTCTCGAAGCCGTACTTCCATCCGCGCAGCGTCGAGAGGATCGGGACGTTCTGCGTCGACAGCGTGTGAGTGCCGGGCCCGAACACGTCGGCGGCCTTGCCCTCGTTCACGAGGATGGCGGCCTGTCCGGGGCGACAGATGAGCTTCGCGCCGTTCTTGACCTCGTGGTCCTCGTCGGGGAACCGCCAGACCAGCGTGTAGTTCGTATCGTCGAGCCACTCGATGATGTCGATGAGCTGACTCTTGATGAAGCTGATGATGCCCATGCGCTCTCCTGACGAACTGACGATCGCGAAACCGGGCCCCCTGGGGTGCGGAGACAGACTGGAGGCGGCGCGGGCCCATTCCCGCCGCCCTTGGGTTCGCCGCGTCCAGCTACAGCTGGACCCGCGCGGCGTCCTGCTCGAGCTCGCCGAACTCGGCGTTGCTCATGCCGAAGGCGTCGGCGATCTCGCCGAGCGCGCGGCGCTCGCCATCGGTGAAGCGGCCGTCGACCTTGATCATCGCCACCGCGGCGCGGATGAACACGCGGCGCAGGAAGGAGGTCTCGAGGGCCTGGGCGACGTCGAGCGGACCGAAGTCGCGGCTCGAGAGGTCGGCCAACTTCAGCGGCGACTCGGTCTCGCGCAGGAGGTTCTCGAGCAGGTCGGTCTCGCGGGGCTCGAGGCCGTCGACCGCGGCGACGTAGTAGAGGCCCCGCGCGAAGGCCTCGATGGTGTCGTGGGTGAGACCCGTGTCGGCAGTCGCCATGGCGACCGAGCCTACCCGATCTTGGCGCGGACGCGACCCGCATCGACGCCGGGCCCTGGGATGTCCGGGGCGCCTGCCGGGGCGCGGAGCCACCGCGCCGGGCGCGTCACTCGAGGGTGAACTCGCGGGTGTAGATGACCTCGGGCGGCTCGCCGGCGCTGCCCTCGGTCGCGACCTCGACCCGCCACGGGCCCACCTGGTGCGGCTGCACGTCGACGCTCGCGCCATGACGCAGGGCGCCGGCGGGGGACAGCGTGCCGGGGACGACGGTCGCCTGATCACCGTGGATCCAGCGGAACGAGACCGGACGGGGCGTCTCGATGCCGTCGGCGCGCACGTGGAGATGGATCGTCCCCACGCTCGCCGGGAACACGTCGCGGTCCTCGAGCGCACCCTCCTGCTGGGTCGCGAGGACGCTCGACAGCTGCACGACGTTGGCCTGCTGCATCGCGCCGCGGCCGACCGAGAAGCTCGCCTGGGCGCGGGCGCCACGGAGCACGCCGTCCGCCTCGAGCTGGTCCGGGGTGATCGGCGCGTCGGCACACGCACTCGTCAGGGCAGCCACGAAGGCCATGGAGAACAGGGAACGCGTTGCTCGCACGGTGCTGCCCCCGTCTACAGATCCCGTGCCAGGGGGTCCCGGACACGATGTCGGGGGCTTCCTGGGGATCTCTCCGGGGTCGTGCGACGAATCGGAGCACCTATGCCACGCATCGTAGATTTGGCCCCGCGGAGATCGCCGACGGGATCAGAAGCGGGTTCGGCGCGATCGGGGGTCGACACCGTGCGGGGTATGCTCCGCCAGGCCCGAATGACCGCACCGTTCCGTCGTGCACTGCTGGCGCTCGTCGTGTTCCTCGGGTGTCGCAAGGACGCGGACCCCACCGAGTCGCGACCACAAGAGGATGCGGCGGCGGACGAGGCGGTGCCCGAGGGTCCGACGCCGCCGGATCTCTCGCAGCACGCGTTCCCGCTGCTGGTGTGGTCGGCGTTCGAGGTCCAGACCGACTACTTCGATCCGTCGCGCATCGATCCGCGGGGCCAACTGGTCGCCGCCGCGGAGGCGCTCGGCGAGCACACGCCGGAGTTCTTCGCCGAGGTCGTCGGTGACTCGCTGCGCGTCCGCGTCCGCTCGACCTCCGAGAGCTTCGCGCTCGGCGACGTGACCACGCTCGTCGGCGCCGCGACCCGGCTCGAAGAGGTCCTCACCTTCACGCAGTCGGTGTTGGACCTCGAGCCCGCGCCGCTGCACGAGCTCGAGTACGCCGCGATCAACGGGCTGTTCGGCCCGCTCGATCCCCACACCATCTTGCTGACGCCCGAGCAGCACGCCGATCTCGGCGTCCGCACCAAGGGCGAGTTCGGCGGGGTAGGGGCGCAGATCCGGCCCGAGGCGCGGCGCATCGTGATCGTCGCCGTGCTCCCGGGCATGCCCGCCGACAAGGCCGGCGTCCTCGCGGGCGACGTCGTCATGACGATCGACGGCGAGTCGACGGTGAACATGTCGGCCGAAGAGGCGCAACAGAAGTTGCGCGGTCCGGTCGGATCGAAGGTCGTGCTCGTGCTCGATCGCAAGGGCACCAAGGTCCGCGCGGAGCTCGAGCGGCAGACGATCCGCATCGAGAGCGTGCGCGCGGTGCAGCTGCCCGGCGCCGTCGCCTACCTCGACATCGCGGCGTTCCAGGAGCAGACCGCCCAGGAGGCCCGCAAGGCGCTCGAGGGCCTGCAGCCGCCCAAGGCCGTGATCCTCGATCTGCGGGGCAACAGCGGCGGCGTGCTCACGCAGGCCGGCGAGCTGATCGACGCGTTCGTGTCGCGCGGCGAGCTCGTGGTCGTGCGCAGCGCCGCGGGCAGCGAGACCGCCGAAGCCGAGCCCGAGGTCGCCGTGGCGCCGGACGTCCCGGTGGTCGTGCTCGTCGACGAGGAGTCGGCGAGCGCCGCAGAGATCGTCGGAGGCGGTCTGCAGGCCCTGGGTCGCGCCGTGGTCCTCGGCCGCACCAGTTTCGGCAAGGGGACGGTGCAGATGGTCCGCGCCGCGGCGCCGTACGGCCAGGAGCTCGCGCTCAAGCTGACGCTCGCCGAGTGGATGGTCGCCGGTGGACGCCGCATCCAGAGCCTCGGCGTCGTGCCCGACGTCGTGCTCGCGCCCGTCGAGATGTCCGGGGTGCCGGGCGTGGTCCGCTACTTCGACGAGGAGCGGTTCGAGCGGGCGCGCGAGCGGGCCCGCGTGGCCCACCTGCCGTCGGCCAAGCACGAGCTGGCGGCCTCGGACGGCGCGGCGGCGCCCGCCCGCGTGCAGTACCTCGCGACGCCGGACATCCCGGCGTCGACGAGCGCGGGCACGACCCCGCCGCTGCCGCCCGACCTGAGCGATCCCGAGGTGCGCATCGCCTTCGAGGTCGGACGCGGTCTGGCGGCCCAGGCCGATCCGGCCCGCCGCGCGGCGACGCTCGGCGAGGTGGCGGCGCGCATCGGGGCGCAGGAGGACGCGCGCATCGCCGCGGCCCTCGGGGAGCAGAAGGTCGACTGGTCGGCGCCGCCCGCCGACGCGCCCGCGCCGACGCTGGCGGTCACCGCGTCGATCGTCGGCGCGCAGCCGGTCACCGCCGGCGCGCCCTTCGGACTGCAGATCGCGGTCGAGAACACCGGCCTCGCCCCCGCGTACCGCGTGCACGCGATCACCGACTGCGTCCACGACGAACTCGACGGGATCGAGGTGATGATCGGCAAGATCCCCGCGGGGGCCACGGTCACGCAGACCGTGAAGCTGCACGTCATGCCGTGGCACGCCGACTTCACCGACGCGCTCGCGGTCGGCGTGCACGCGGGGCCGCCCGACGGCACGCCCGAGGCCTCGGCGCAGGCGCGCTTCGAGATCGCGGGGACCCGTCGACCTGCGCTCTCCTACGAGTATTGGATCATCGATGATCCGGCACTCGCGACGGTCGCCCCGCCGCGACCGCTCGCGGAGGGGGGCGCCGCACCGACGCCGATCACGATCACCGGCAACGGCGACGGTGTGTTGCAACCCGGCGAGACGGTGCTCCTTGCCTTCGTCGCCCACAACGACGGACCGGGCGACAGCGCCGACGTGCGCGCCCTCTTGCGGAACCTGAGCGGGCGCCAGGGGCTGCTCGAGGAGGGCTTCTACGCCCTGGGCAACCTCGCCGCCGGGGCCTCGCGGGCGGGCGCCTTCGGCCTGACGATGCGGGCCGAGGCCGATCCGAACGTGCCGCTCGAGCTCGAGCTCGTCCTCGGTGACGCCCACCTGCGCACCAGCACGCAGGACCGCCTGCGCTTCCGCGTCCTCGCCGAGTCGCCGGAGGCGAAGCCGGCGAAGAGGCGGGTGCAGATCGGCGCCACGTCGGCGCGCCTGTACGCCGGTGCCCACGCGTCGAGCACGGTGGTCGCGACCGCGACCGCCGGCGTGCAGCTCGACGTCGTCGCCGAGCAGGGCGGGTTCTACGTCATCGATGGCGGCGGCCTCGGGCGGCGCATGTTCCTGCCCGCGGGCCTCGACGGGCTCGTGCCCGCCGGTCCGCGCAACACCAAGCTCGCCCCCTCGCGGCGCGTCCAAGTGCTTCCCCCCACGGTCGAGCTCGAGCCCACGCCGCGCACGACCAAGGCCACCAGCATCGCGATCGAGGGCACCGTTCGCCACGTCGAGCGGGCGCGCGACGTCGTCGTGCTGGTGCGCCCCCCCGGGGTCGATCGCACCGATCGCAAGATCTTCTACCTCGCCAACGACGCGACCGACGGCGCCCTGGCCCGCGCCCTGCCGTTCCGCGCCGAGGTCCCGCTCGAGCCCGGGGGCAATCGCATCAGCGTGCTGGCGCGCGACGGCGCGAAGGTCATGCACCGCCGCGATCTGTGGGTCTATCGCGAGTGAGCGGCGTCGGGGCCCTGCGCGGCGTAGTCGACGTCGGGCGCCGCGGTCGCCTGCTCGCTGGCGATCCACCGGCGCAACGCCGCCGGATCCGGTGACAGCGCGGCGCTGCTCGAGCTGGCGCCGATCACCGCGACGCGCGTGCGCTCGTCGACGTCGGGCGGCACCGCACCGAGCTCGCGGATCTCGACGCGCCACGGCTCGAGCCCGGCGGCGCGCACCCGACCGAGGATCTCGTCGGCACGGGCCTGGGCGCGGGCGCGGTCGCGTGCGCCGGCGCCCGCGTCGGTGGCCGCCCCGACGTGGATGTACACGCCGATCTCGAGCCGGGTGATCCACGGGTTCAAACGCGCGAGCTCGATCCACGCGTCGAGCGAGGCGACGCTCGCGGCGTCGAGGGTGTTGCTCCCCGGGGTGAACACCAGCCGGGGCGTGATCGCGGACCAGTCGACCGCGGTGAGCGTCTCGACCGTGCCCTTCGCGTCGCGGCGATCGGGGCAGCCGTCGACGTCGAGCGCACCGTTGACGACCTCGGGGGCGCGCGGGCACAGATCGAAGGCGTCGGCGATCGCGTCGTGGTCGTCGTCGAGCTCCGGGCAACCGTCGCCGTCCTCGAAGCCGTCGCGGTCCTCCGCCGCCGATGGGCACGCATCGCCGGCGACGACACGATCGCCGTCGGGATCGCGTGGATCGGGCGGCGCGCCCGGTGCGGGGGCGCGGCGCGCCACGGCGTCGTAGCGCAACGCGAGCGCGGTCGCCCGCGGCCGCTCGCTGCCATCGAACGCGCGCTCGGTGCCGGCCCGGCCAGGGGGACTCCACGCGAAGGAGAACAGGCCGCCGACCTCGCCGGTGCCGAAGGCCGTCGGCGTCGCCGCGGTCGCGTAGGCCCCGATCACGATGCCAGCGCGGGTCTGACCGCGCAGGCCGAAGCGACCGACCAGCGCATGCTGAGCGCCGCGGACCAGCGCGATGCGGCCGTCGAGCTCGCCGACCAACGCGATGGCGCGGGTCGGCGACAGCGGCACGCGCACGCCCGTGCGCGCCGTGATCGCGTCGCCCGCGGTGCGGCCCTGCCACGTGACGTCGCGTCGCGCGAGGTAGCCCAAGGCGAACGCCGCTCGAATCGCGCGCGCCCCCCGGACCTCGAACAACAGCTGGGGGGCGTAGCTCGGCGCGCCCAGGCCGAGGTGCCGCGTCGCGCTGCCGGTCGGCGCGGTGACGTCGAACATCAGACCCAGGCCGATCCCACGCCGCGGCAGCCGGAGGATCGTGCCCTTGAGGCCGGCACGCACATCACCGAGGCCGCCGGTGGCCATCTGGTTCGCGTCGGCGACGACGCGCTGCCGCAGCACGAGCGGCAGCTGGCCCGAGATCTCGATCCAGTCGAACATGCCGAAGGCGATCGCCAGATCGGCGCCGGTGCGCGCGCGCAGGTCGGCGGCGCCCGGACGATCGAGCCCGGCCTCGTGCGAGAGGCTCAGCGTCGCGGCCGGTGTCCACTTCGGGAGCACCTGGCTCGACTCGGTGGCGATGGCACCCTCGGGGCTCGCCGACACGCGACCGTTCGAGACCGGCGAGTCGGCCGCCGCGGCGTCGCAGGGGGCGATCGCCACGAGGCCCACGACGAGCCCCGCGATCGCGGCGAGCGGACGACGGCTGTGGGCGGACTCCACCTCGGCCGGAGCATCGCCGCGGTCGTCCGCGGGCTTGAGCGACGGCTCGAATCCGGCCGCTTGCCGGCGGCCCGGAGCGTCACGGGCGCCACGGACATGGCTCCACGCTCATGCCCGCGGGAACCTTTGGGCCGGGCTGCGGTCAGTCTCCGAACAGCGTGGTATAGCGAGGCAACGTGAGCGGAGCCGACGAACACGACGAACCGAGCGCCCCGGTCAAACGGCGCCCGCCCGCCACGGGCAAGCCACCGGTCGACGAAGACGCCATGGACCTCGGCGACCTCGATGCCCTCGGCGTCGACGGGATGGTCGCCGCGCTGCGCAAGGGCGACGAGGCCCCCTCGGAGGCACCGGCCCGCCGCGTGCGCAAGGGCCGGACCCCGTTCCTGTCGGTGCTCGTCGCGGGCGCGGGTCTCTACCTGCTCACGACGATGTTCAGCGACTTCCGCTACTGGCTGCGCAGCCGCGAGCCCGAGGAACTCGGACAGGCGGCCGACATCGCCGTGGCCGGGCGGATGCCGTCGGGGTTGCACGATCACTACGTGCGCATCTCGGGTACCCCCGATGTCCGCCACGCCGCGCGCATGACGACGCGGGCCGGGTACGTCGGCTACCTGCGGATCACCGAGGGCGGCGGAAGTCTCTTCGCCGCCATCCCCCGCGGCAAGGACGAGCCGGTGCGCG
Organism: Nannocystaceae bacterium; assembly: GCA_044344875.1. Lineage (GTDB taxonomy): Bacteria > Myxococcota_A > Polyangia > Nannocystales > Nannocystaceae > Xiheibacterium. Next base: position 89,151 of record JBIJCC010000013.1, on the reverse strand, counting down.
ACGAGTTCGAGGGCACGTTCGAGGGACGGATGCTGCGGCTCGATCGCGACGCCGGTGCCGACTGGATCGAGCAGTACCTGCGCGACGAGAACATCGTGCGCACCATCGACGCCGACGTCGCCGCACTGGTCGCCGCGATCGGTGGCCGGGGTGACCGCCGCCCGTTCGCCTCCGCCGAAGGCAAGGTCGACGTCGGCGTGGGCGAGCGCGTGCGCGTGGTCGTGCATCCGCCCGACGCCCGCGTGCAGCTCGGCCTCAGCTCGTTCCCCAAGGCCGAGGACGCCGAGCGCCGGGTCGCCGAGCTCGGATACCCGTGGGTCTCCGCAGGCAAGGGCAAGGCGTTCCACTCGTTCATCGTGCGGATCCCCGAGGGCGAGCGCGACGCTGCCCTCGCGCGCGTGCTCGAGGGGGTCGAGGTGCCGGCGGCCAACACCGATCCGAAGCGCGGTGCCGTGATCCTACCGGGCACGGTCGCCTTCTCCGCTGCGCTCGGTGACTACGCAGTCGAGGGCGACGCGCTCTCGCTGCCGCGCACAGGCGAGACCGGCCCCGCGCTGTACGACGTCGTCGGGACCTCGCTGGAGCCGCGCGCCGACGTGCGGGGACGCATCGTGATTCCCCGCGATTGGATCTCGGTCGTGCGGATCGAACAGCCGATCGCCCTCGATCGCGACGGGTACCTCGTCGTGGTGGGCGACACGCCCGACAAGCACTGGGTGGCGGGGGCCGCGTGGTTGGTGCTCGCCGGCCTGGTGGGCCTCAACCTGGTGAGCTTGGGCGCGTACCTCCGCGGCCGACTCGCACGGTAGCGGGCCCCCGGCCGATCGGTGGCCGCGGTGCGGCTGCCCTGGCCCCCTCCACAAAAACCGCCGGAACGTGCCGAAGCGGTCGCGGATGCGCTAGGGTTTTCCGGCATCGCGCCGTGCAAGGGCGCGCCGCCGCAGCTTGAACTCCGCGCCCGAACCCACCTTCTCGTTGCGCCTGCACGGTGCCGGTGGTGCATTCTCGCGCCGCTACGGCACGACATGCGCGGAGCTGCGGCTACCCGACGGCAAGCGCTGGCTGATCGACTGCGGCCGGCAGGCGCCCGAGCAGCTCCACGCCGCGGGCGTGCGGTGGCACGACATCCACGGCCAGATCATCACCCACGTCCACGGGGATCACATCTACGGCCTCGAGGAGTTCGCGTTCTCCCGCTACTTCTACGACCTCGACGACGTGGCCTCGATCCGCAGCGGCGGGCCGCGCATCCTCCTGGTGGCGCACGACGCCGTGCGCCGCGAGGTGTGGGAGACGCTCGCGTCGAGCCTCCGGTATGTGCCCGATCTGCCGGAGACCGGCATGGGCACGCTCGAGAGCTACTTCGAACCCGTGGCCGCCGTCGCCCACGAGGCGCCGCAGGGCAACCCGTGGGATCACGCGCAGACGTGCGTGAGTGGGCAGCTTCGCGTGGTGTTGCGCGAGACGATGCACGTCCCCGGCAAGCCGTCGACCTCCGTCGAGATCGCCCTCGACCGCGCCGGCGATCGCATCGCGTGGTGGAGCGGCGACAGCACGGTCGACGCCGCGCTGCTCACAGCCCTCGAGCCGCGCACCTCGATCTTCTTCCACGACTGCACGTTCGTCGACTACCCGGGCCAGGTCCACGGGGCGTTCGCGCAGCTGGAGCGGCTGCCCGAGCCGGTGCGCCGCAAGCTGGTGCTCATGCACCACGAAGACGATCTCGAGCTGCACCGCGAGCGCGCCGAGGGCCTCGGCTTCCGCGTCGCGCTCCCGGGCGATGCGTTCGACCTGGTCCGCGGCGTCCGTCTCTGACGTCGCACGACGTCAGCGGCCGCGGATGCGCGGCAGCAGCTCCACGAAGTTGCAGGGCCGATGGCGGCTGTCGAGCTGTGAGATCAGGATCCGATCCATCGCGAGCTCGACCGCGCGCGGTGATCCGGGCAGCAAGAACACGTAGGTGCCGCCGCAGAGCGCAGCTTCGGCTCGGCTCTGGATCGTCGAGGTTCCGATCTGCTCGAAGCTCAGCCAACGGAACAGCTCGCCGAAGCCGGGGATCGGCTTGTCGACCAGGGGCGCGAGCGCCTCGGGCGTGACATCGCGGGCGGTGACGCCGGTGCCGCCCGTCGCGATCACCACATCGATCGTCGGGTCGTCGACGTAGGCGCGCAGGGCGGCGGTGATGCGCTCGCGGTCGTCGGTCACGATGGCGCGGGCGCCGATGTGGTGCCCGGCCTCGCGCAGGCGGGCCTCGATCGCGTCCCCGGAGCGGTCGTCCGCCGCCGTGCGCGTGTCGGAGACGGTCAGGATCGCCACGCTCACCGGCACGAACGCGCGCTCGCTCGACATGGCCCGACCATACCCCCCTTGGCGGCCGGCCGGCATCCGCCCCGCCGCGCGCGCTCGCACGGCCCGCGGGACCCCGAAAGAGCCTCATGGCGGCCCGAGTTGGTCGCGAGACTTTTCAATGGTGCACTCCCGTGCTATCACTGCCACGTTGGTATCGGGTTGGAGTTGTACATGATGAAGAACAGCAAGCGTTCCCTCGCCCTGGGCTCCCTGGCCGTGCTCTCGATCGCGTCGGCCGTGGCGATGCATCCCCGCGACGCCGCCGCGTGCGGTGGCATGTTCTGCGACGGCGGTCCGCAGCCGATGCCGGTGGATCAGACCGGCGAGAACATCCTCTTCGTGTGGGAGGGCGACACGATCGAGGCCCACATCCAGATCCAGTACACCGGCGAGGCCCAGCAGTTCGGCTGGGTGATCCCGCTGCAGAGCGTGCCGGAGTTCTCGGTCGGCTCGGAGCCGCTGTTCCAGGCGCTGCTCGCCGCATCGGTGCCCACGTACGGCTTCACGCAGACGTTCGACGACTGCTCGCTCGGCGACGACGGGGCGAACAGCGACGGCTTCGGCACCGCGGCGGGCGGTGACGAGGGGACGGGGAGCGCCAGCGCCGGTGATCCGACGGACGGCGGCGGCGGACCGCAGATCCTCCTCACCGAGACCGTCGGCGCGTTCGAGATCACCGTGCTGCAGGGCGGCACCGGGCAGGAGGTCTTCGACTGGCTGGAGCTCAACGGGTACCAGCAGGACGACGAGGCGCTGCCGATCCTCGACGAGTACATCGCGGAGGGCCACCTCTTCGGCGCCGTCAAGCTCACGGGCGGCGCGGACGTCGACGAGATCCACCCGATCGTCCTGCGCTTCCAGGGCAGCGAGCCCTGCGTGCCGCTGCGCCTGACGCGGATCGCCGCGGTGGAGGACATGGGCGTGCGCTCGTTCTTCCTCGGCGACGCGCGCATGGTTCCGAGCAACTACCGGCACGTCCTGGTCAACCCGCTCAAGATCGACTGGCGCGCCCCGACCAACTACGGCGAGGTCGTCACGCTCGCGGTCGACGAGGAGAACGCGAACGGCCGCGCCTTCGTGACCGAGTACGCCGGTCCGAGCGACGTCGTGCAGACCTTCGGCGTCTTCAATCCGTCGTGGAATGCGGCGAGCTTCGACGCGCTCGCGGCCACCGAGGTGGGCGCCGTGCTGCAGGATCAGGGCCTGCTGTTCTGCGACTTCGACTTCGGCAACGGGTGCTCGTTCACCCACCCCCTGCTGGAGGGCTTGCTGGCCGAGTTCGTCACGCTGCCCGCCGACGTCTCCGCGGCCGACTACTGGGCGAACCAGGGCAACTGGCCCGATGTCGATCTCTCGACGTGGGACGGCCCCGCGTTCGCGGTCGCGCTCACCGACCGCGTGATCGCGCCGGGGCAGCACGCGGCAGACCTCGTCGCGGAGCACCCGTACCTCACGCGCATGTTCACGACGATCTCGCCGGCCGAGATGACGGAGGATCCGCAGTTCCAGGAGAACTCCTCGCTGCCCGAGGTGCCCAACCTCCTGAACGGCGTGCTGCGGACGCTGTGCAACGGGGATCAGGTCTTCACGCTGCCCGACGGCCGCGAGATCTACCTGCCGGCCGGCGGTGCCTGGCCCGACTTCCCCGACGAGCCCGACGGTGTCCCCGGCGCGATGCCGTTCTCCCAGATCATCGAGGAGGTGCCGGCCAACGGCGCACCGATGCGACTGACTGACAACACCGACCAGATCAACCTCGTGCTCGCGTCGTGGAACGAGGCCAACGGTTGGCCGGGCATCGGCTCGGGTGGCAGCGCCGGGGCGGACGGCACCGACGGTGAGACCGACAGCGCGGGCATCGACGACGGCGACGGTTCCGGCTGCGGCTGCACGGCCGACCCGCGACGTGGGGGCCTCGCCTGGGGCGTCCTCGGGATCCTCGGACTCGCGGCGGCGCGCCGCCGTTCTCGGCGATAGGCCTGCTCCGTGCGCGTCGCGACCGCGGCGCGCCGGTCACTCGCGGAGGATCACGAGCTCGACGCGTCGGTTGGTCGCGCGGCCCTGCGCCGTTGCGTTCGATGCGATCGGCTCGTCGCCGCCGGCACCGCGGGCGACGAGGCGCTCGGCCGCGACGCCGCGATCGACCAGGGCGCGCACGACCGCGTCGGCGCGACGGGCCGAGAGGCTGCGGTTCGCCGCCGCGTCGCCGCGGTCGTCGGTGTGACCGACGATCTCCACGCGGACGCCGGGGCTGGCCTGCAGCACATCCGCCAGGTGGGAGAGCGTCGTGCGGGCGGGCGGGGCGAGCCTGTCCTCGCCGCTCGCGAACACCACGTCCACCAGCACACCCTCGAGATCGGCCAGCGCCGGTGGGATCGCGTGGTCGGTCGTGGTCGGAGTCTCGATCGGGCAGCCGTCGCTCGTCGGGCTGCCGCGGACCGCCGGGCAGCGGTCGGCGGGCGCGAGCAGGCCATCGCCGTCGTCGTCGATCGGCGCCGGGCACCCCGAGGGCGCGACCCCGATCGTGTCGGCGCAGGCATCGATGTCATCGATGATGCCGTCGGCGTCGCGATCGCTCCCCGGGCAGCCGTGGGGCAGGGGACCGGCGTGCTTCGGGCAGTGGTCGTAGGCGTCGGCGATGTGATCGCCGTCGTGGTCGGCGGGCGCGGCCGCTGGCGCCCCGGTGTCGCGCGTCGGCGTGCCGCCGAGGCGGAGCGTCACCGCGGCGAGCACCTCGGGGTGATGCGTCGGACCCCCGCCCACGTCGCGGCGATGCGAGATGTGATCGCGGCCGTCGAGCCGCACCGCGAACCACCGATTCACGAAGAACTGCAGGCCACCGCCGACGTGGAACGACTCGTCGATGTCATCTCCGAGCACGTCGGAGCCCGACGACACCGCGAGCGCACCGACGCCGCCGACCACGAACGGCGCGAGCCGCCACGGCACTCGCAGCACCAGTCCGCCGCGGAACCCCGCGAGCAGGGCCCGGCCACCGCCCCGGATTCGCGTTGGGATCGCGGCGCCCTCGAACTCGAATCCGAACCACGGCAGCGCGAAGTAGTCGATGCGCGCGCCCACCGAGGGGGCCACGCGCGCGAGCCGGCGGAAGCCGACGCGGCCGTCATAGAGCTCGTGGGCCCCCGACGGCAGGAACATGCCGCTGATGAGTGAGAGCTCGATCGCGTCCGGGCGCGGCGCGTGCTGACGGAGCCACGCGGGTAGGGCGATGCGCCGTCGCGCCGTCGCGTGGGTGCCCGCATCGTCGGCGCGCGGTCGGGCGGCGCCGACCTCGAGCGGGGCCGAGAGCGTCATCGCGGCGGATGCCGCTGCGATCCACACCGTGACGGTGCGCATGCGCTCCGCGCGAGGGCGGTCGATCGGCACGGCACCGACTCTACCCGGGCAGCGACGCCGACAGCAACGGCAGCACTCGGTCGCGGCCCATCGTCGCCAGCAGCGAGGTCAGCTTCGGTCCGCGGTCGCGGCCGAGGAGCAGGTCGTACACGATGGGGTAGAACTGCCGCAGATCGACCCCTTCGCCGGCCCAGCGCTTGAACTGCTCGGTCAACGCCGACTCGAGGGCGGGCGCATCGGTCTCGGCGACCAGCTGCGCAATGTGGCCGAGGTGCGCGGCGTCGCCGGGCTCGAGCTCGCGGCGCACCGGCTCGGCGCGGATGCGGTAGCGGAAGTCGTCGGGCGCGAAGTCCCGGACCCAGTTCCACGCGCATTGCGCCCGCACCTGCGCGGCGGCCCGCGCGGCCTCGCCGACGATCTCGCCGGTGCCGACCAGGTGCTCCAGCGTCCGCTCGATGTCGCCGTCGAAGATCTGCAGCACGACCCCCAGGTGGCGGAACGGCACCACCGCCGGCGGCTCGCTCCCCGCGACGATGGGCGTGTGGTCGACGCTCGCGAGCTGCAGCGTCCGACGGGCGGTCTGGCGCTTGCGGTCCTTCGCGCCGCCGTCGTCGGCCTCGTAGGCCTGGCGCACCGCGCGATCGAAGTCCTCGTAGATCTTGATCACGTCGACGTCGAACGAGATCTGGAACTCGGTGTTCGGCCGGTAGCCGGCGAACATCCACCGCAGGACCTGGGGCTCGTAGATCTCGAGGCAGTCGGCCACCGTGACCACGCCGCCCTTGCTGCTCGAGATCTTGCCACCCTCGCCCTTGAGCGACACGAAGTCGTAGCCGACGTACTGCGGCGCGACCCAGCCGTAAACCTCGCGCACGATGTCCTTCGCGGTGTCGTAGCTGCCGCCGGCCGAGCTGTGGTCCTTGCCGCCGGGCTCGAAGCTCACGCGCTCGACCGACCAGCGCATCGGCCAGTCGACGCGCCATGGCAACTTCAGGCTGCCGCCCTTGCGCAGGTCGACGTCGTCGACGTGCTTGCAGCGGGCGCAGGTGACGTTGACCGTCCAGTCACCGTCCCAAGCGAACGCGAGATCGTCGTAGCCGCACGCCGAGCAGAAGCCGGCCAGGGGTAGCCAAGTGTCCGGGAGCAGCGACCGCGCGCCGTTGCGGGTGCGCGCATCGTTGAGGATCTTGCGGATGACTGCGGCGCACTCGAGGGCGCGCCGCAGCCCCTCGGCGTAGCGGCCGGCGCGGTAGGCCCGGCTCTGGCGGATGAACTCGGGGCGGATCCCCAGCGGCGCGATGCTGGCCTCGAACGTGGCGATGTGGTGCGACGCGTAGCAGTCGTGCTCGCCCCACGGATCAGGGACGTCGGCGATGCTGCGTCCGAGCTGCGGCTGCAGCAACTCCTGCTGCGGCGCATCGGCGGGGACCTTGCGGAAAACGTCGAAGTCGTCCCAGGAATAGACGAAGCGGACGTCGAGGCCGCGATCTCGCAGCGCGCGGGCGACGAGGTCGACCGTGATCACCTCGCGGAAGTTGCCGATGTGCACGACGCCCGACGGCGTGATGCCGGCGGCGACCGTGATGCGCTCGACGCCGGGGTGCGCCTGCACCGTCTTGGCCGCGGCGACGTCGGCCCAGTGGAGATGGTCCTCGCGGTCGCGGTCGGGGGCGTTCATGGCCCCTGCGTTGTCGCCCACATCGCCGCCGTGCGGCAAGCCGTTCGACGCTGCGCGCCGCGCCAGGGCCGGATTTCAGGGGGCCCAGCGGCGGATCCAAGCGTTCGAGCCCTGGCCGAGCACCGTCACCTCGCCGGCCGCCACCACGCTGCCGTCGGGCAGCAGCGCGATCGCGTGGGCCGCGTCCGAGAGGCCCGGTCCGCCGTCGAACGAGCGCTGCCACGCCGGCTCGCCACCGGCGGCGGGCCAGCGGCCGACCAGCGCGTTGCGCTGCTCGTCGGTCGCCGCGGTGATGCCCGCGACGAAGACCGCGTCGCCATCCACGACCGCATCCTCGGCGCCGTCGAACACGAACCCCGCGGCGTTGTACGCGATCACTGGGCCCTCGGTCCCGTCGGCGGCGAAGCGCGCCACCCAGACCTCTTCGCTGTTGGTCAGCGCGCTGGAGATGCTGCCGGCGACCAGGAACTCGTCGCCGTCGATCGTGACCCCGGCGGCGACGTCGTCGCCGAACTCGAAGTCGAGGCGTCGGTCCCAGCGGGCCGAGCCGTCCGATTCCCGCACCGCGATCCACAGGTCGTCCTGCGAGTCGACCGCCTGGCTGCCGACCACGACCACGCCGCCGTCGGCGAGCCACGCGATGCCGCGGCCGTCGTCGTTGCGCCCGCCGGGTCCGTCTGCGACGCGGCTCCATTGCTCGGTCCCGGAGGTGTCGTAGACGGCGAACCACGCGTCCTCGAAGCTCCCCTCGGCCTCGCGGTGCCCGGCGACCGCGATCGCGGAGTCCGTCGCCGCGACCGCATTGGCGCGATCGTCGAGGCCGGCGTCGATGCGGCGCGACCACACCACCTCGAATGCGCCGTCGATGGCGACGAGCAGCGCATCGTCGCCGTCGTCGACGCCCGGCGGCGACGCGACCCCCGCGAGCACGTAGCCCAGCCCGAGTGGTGTGATCGACAATGCCTCGTCGTCGTCACCTTCGCCCTGGTCGACGACCGTCTCCTCGATCAGCGCACCGGCGGCGTCGTAGCGCGCGAGCCACGTATCGAGCCCGCTGTCGCTGCGCCGTGCGCCCACGACCACGACGTCGCCCTCGGCGGTGACGATCACATCGTGGGCGACGTCGTCGTCGCCGCCATCGACCTCGACGGCCCAGACCTCCTCGCCGGGGCCGAGCCGGCAGCCGGGCTCGCAGCCGTCGCCGGGGGCGTCGTTGCCGTCGTCGCACTGCTCGAGACCAGTGCGCATGCCGTCGCCACACGCTGCCACGGCGCCGGTGGTGTCGCCCACCGTGGTGCCGCCGGTCGAGGAGTCGCTCGACGTCTCCGTCGAGCCCTCGACGCCATCGGTGGTCGTGACGGGCCCGGTGCCCGCGGAACTCGACGTGTCGGCGGCGTCGGTGGTCGATGCCTGGCTGACGTCGTCGCCGCAGCCCCCGAGCGCGAGCCCGACGGCGAGGACGCGGGCGTTCACGCGTCCTCGGACGCCGGGCTTCACGCGTCCTCGGACGCGGCCAGATCCGCTGGGACCGCGCACTTGTTGTCGCGCGCGAGCTCGGCGGGGCCCTCGAGCAGGCGCTTGGCGCCGGCGCGGGAGAAGGCCGCCAGGGCTGCGACCGCGTGCGGGCACACGCCTGCCTTGTCCTTGCGGTAGTCGGCGAGCGCCGCGTAGCCCTCCTCGATGCGGCCCATCAGGAGGTCCTCGGAGGCGTGGCCCTTGGCGCTCGCGGCCGCGGCGTCGTACTCGGCCTTCGCCTCGTCGAACTTCTCCGGGTGCTGCACCGTCTCGACCTCGCCACCGCCGAACGCAGCGCCGATCAGCGCCTCGGCCTTGAGCACGTGGCCGAGCGCCGCCGTGCCGGCGTCCTTGGCCGCGAGCGCCGGGGCGAGGCTCACGATCGCGGGGTCGAATTCCTCGTTGCCGATCTGATACGCGGCCATCGCCAGGGCCGCGGCCGCGGCGACCTCCGGATCCCCGGTGCTCTGCGACATCGACAGCGCCCACTCGGCGGGCTCCTTGCCGTTCTCGAACACCGACTTGGCGTGGGCGAGCGCAAGCCAGGTCCCCGCGAGGGCGCTGGCGCGGTACTGCTGGCGCTCCTTCAGGTCGGCGTAGACCGGCTGCAGCAGCGTGATGACGTCGGCGTACTCGCCGACGAGATACTTCTGCTGGCCCTGGGCGATCGCGGCGGGATCGGGCTCCTGCGGTACGCTGTCGTCGATCTTCACCGGCGGCGGGGTGTCGGTGTCACCGATCGGCGTGCCGGGGTCGACCGTCGGCTCGGGCTTCTTCTCGCAGGAGGCGAGCGCGAGCGCGGCGAGGAGCAGGGCAGTGCGGCGGTGCAGAGCGGTGCGACGGTTCATGGCGGCGGTCCTTCGGCTGGGACGTCGACGTTCTCGGGCGATGGGGCGGAGACCGGGGCTGGGCGCTCGATCACGCGGACCTCGACCGGCCCCTCGGCTCCGAGCGTACCGTACACGAGATTGCGGGGATCCGGGTCGTCGCCGGCGCGGTCGACATCGAAGCGCGCGCAGATCTCGACGCGGTCGCCGAGGTACAGCGCGGCGACGCGACGCGTGCGCTCGCCTCCACCGCGTGCGCCGCGATCGGAGCCGCGACGCTCGGGTGCAGATTCCGGCGGTGCGATCACGCGGGCACGCTCGAGGTGCTCGAGCGCCGCGCGTCCCGTGTCGTCGGCGATGAACACGAGCTCCGCGCCGATGGCCGTGGCTGCGTCGGCGCCCATGCCATTGCGCCACACGCAGGCGCGCTCGGGCGGGCCGCCGAGCGAGAGCGGTGCGCTGGCCAGCGTCGCGATCACGCAGACATCGCCCGGCTTCGCGTTGGCGATCGTCGTCGGCGATGCCCGCAGTGCCTCGACCTGGGCGCGCCACTCGGGATCGGCCCAGCCGGGGCGCCGCTTGCCGCGGCCGCGGGGTCCCTTGCCGGCGCGTCGCGAGATCCACACGACCATCACCGCGATCGCGGCGAGCAGGAGCATCAGTCCGAGCTGCGGGCCGAGCCCACCGAAGACGGCGAAGGGATCCTCGTCGCCCGTCGTTGCGCGACCCCCCGCGTCCGGTGCCGTCACCAGAACGCCTCGGCGAGGTCGAGCGTGTAGTGGCCCTTCGACGCGCCCTTGCCCTCGAGCGTGGCGCGGCCTTCGACCAGCGAACGACCGACCGCGCCCGGCGCGACCTCGTCGATCGGCTTGCCCCGCAGCACCGGACCGTCGGCGAACTTCACCACCGGCACGACGTCGCGGATCGGAACGCTGCCGCGGTTGTGGACGCGGACCACCCAGCGCACGCGGCCGAGCCACACCTCGGCGGTGCCCTCGACCTTGAGCTCGACCACGGGCTCGATGTCATAGGCCCGGTTGCCGCGGGCCTGCGCGACGCGGGGCAGCAGGACCATGCGCTGGTTCTTGAAGTCGATCTGCGCGTAGAACTCGCGCATCACGTTGTGGCCGAGCAGGCCGTGGTGCCGCTCGTTGACGCAGCCGTCGCACACCGATACCAACAGGCTGCGGATCTGGACGTCGCCGATCCACAGCGACGGCAGGTAGACCATGCGGCTCTCGCGGGGGCCACTGGCGGTGTTGAACGTCAGCATCGGGGCGTCCTCGGGCACCGGGATGCCGAGCTTGGCCGCGGTCGCGCTGCTGATCGTCGTGAACGATGCGCCGGTGTCGAAGAGGTACGGCAGCGTGAGTCGACCACCCGGCCCGTCGAAGCCGACGTCCATCAAGATGGCGGTGCCCTCCTCGGTGAAGGGCACGGCGAGCGCTTTGTCGCGCTCGACCTGCCCGTCGGCCTGGGCGGTCCACTCCTCGAGCGTCGAGCCGGCGGGCATCACGACACCGGCGGGGTCGAGACGATCGGCCGCATCGTGGCCGAGGGCCGACATCACGCGGGTCGCGGCGTGCGAGTCCCCGAGGCGATCGGCGGCGACCCAGGCGCCGTGGCCGCGCAATGCGGAACCGAGCACATCGGGGATCACCTGAGAGGCGAGCGCGAGGCCGCAGCCGTTCACCGCGAAGGGCAGCCACACCATCGCGCGGCTCAGCCGACGCGGCTCGCCGTGGTACTTCCACATCGCGAGCGCGAGCGGCAGACCGACCGTCGCGACGATGCCCAGCAGCCAGATCCACGGCCCACCGGCCAAGACCGCGGCGTCGCGGGCGAGGGCCGCCTTCGCGAGGGCGAGCACGATCCAGAAGGCGACCAGCGTGGTCGCCAAGGACCCCATCGCCACGAGCACCCACAGCAGCGCGGATCCGATCGCATGCGCGGTCGATGTCAGGTCACCTCGCACGCGTGAGGCCCCGACGCGCTCTGCCCCTCGACCCCTGCGCACGTGCCCGCGCGGCGGGCGTGCGTCCTCATCCAAGTCCACGGGCCGAAGTGTACCGACATCGTCGCCCAAGCGCGACGCCCAGCCTCGGGACCACGGCGATGAGACCGCGACGGTCGCGGTTGGATCCGCCACGGAAACCCCGTAGAGTACGACACTGCCCGGCCGTCGCCGGCCCGCAACCCATGGGCGTGTCGATCCCTACGTTTGCCCTGCGTTTCGAGTCCCGCGACGATGTCGTCGTCGAGTACACCGATCGCCTGCGACACGGTTGGGTGGTCCTGCCCATCGAGGAGCGGTTCGCAGTCGGGACGCTCGTGCGGCTTCGTGTCCATCTTCCAGACGAGATGGTGCTTTACCTCACCGGGTCTGCAATCAAGTCGCCGCGGGTGGGCGGCACCGACGCGGGCCAGTGGATCCGGCTGGCCTCCCTCTCGGAGACCGACGAGGCGCGGCTCCACGCCTGCGTGGCCGCGATGCTCGGGGACACCGCGCCCGCCGACCCCGAGGCGCCGGCCACCGCCGACGACGGCGACGGCGAGATGCTGAGCGTGCTGTTGGTCGACGACTCGGTGTCGATGCGGCTCGAACTCGGTGAGGCGCTGCGCACCCGGGGGCTGCGCGTGCGCGTCGCGGACAACGGGCTGGTCGGCCTGTCGAGCGCGCTCAAGCGCATGCCCGATCTGATCCTCACCGACGTCGAGATGCCACAGATGGATGGGTGGGGGTTGCTGCGGGCGATCCGGCAGCGGCCCGGGTTCACCCAGGTCGCGGTCGTGTTCCTCACGCGGCTCTCGGACGAGGCCACGCGCCTGCGTGGGTATCGCCTCGGCGTCGACGACTACCTCCCCAAGCAGATGCCGGCGGACGAGATCCTCGCGCGGGCCCGCGGCGCGGTGGCGCGGCGACGACAGCTGCCGGCGAGCCAGGGCAGCCACGGCCTGCGCGGCGATCTCGAGCACGTGCGGCTCGGCAGCGTGCTGGCGTTCCTCGAGTCCGAGCGTCGCTCCGGCTCGCTGTTCGTGCGTCACGCCGGCGAGGTGAGCACGGTGCTCGTCAGTCAAGGATCGCTGTGCGGCCTCGAGAACATCGGTCGGCATGGTCACCCGCACGATCGCGTGTTCGAGATGCTCGGTTGGACGCACGGCGAGTTCGAGTTCGCCGCGCACGACGTCACGGAGGGCGAGGCGACGCCGCTGTCGTATCTGCTGCTCGAGCACGCGCGGCGCACCGACGAACGCGAGGCGGGCCCCGGTGGGACCCGCCTCGAACGAACCGGCGACTCGGCGAACACCCGAGCCGCGCGCTAGTTCACTTGTCGAATCGTCCGCACACGCCGTCGACCTTCCAGGAACTCTCCGACTGGAACGGCGCGGTGTTCAGCACGTAGACGTTGGCACCGTTCGCTCCGCATTGCTGCTTCGCGGTGTCCATCGCCTCGTTCACGGTCGGCGCGTGTCCACGGTACACGCCGATCTCGGTCCAGGCGCGCTTCAGATCCTCGCGCGACTTCACGACCTTGACGTCCTTGGCCGCGACGGGGGCGGGGTGGAGCTTGTGGTTGGTCTCCTTGTACAGAGACGCGTACGCCGGCGAGCAGCCGGATGCCGCGAGCAGGGCGAGGGAGAGGCACGAGGAGAGCAGGGCAATCGGACGACGCATCGTTCGCTCCATGGGTGCAGGGCCGATCCGGAGTGGACCGGCAAGACAATCGCGGGGCTTAGACTTCGGCGCCCGGCGTTGCATTCGCCGGGGGCTCGCCCCGTGAGGCGGGCCGGAGCGTCACACGAAATACGGCGCCAGGCGAGTCGTTCTGCCCCAGCGGTGGTCGGGCGCCCTGGGGCAGGCACGTCAGGCTGCCGCCCATGCGCTCGACGAGCCCCGCGCTGATCGCCAGCCCGAGGCCGGTCCCCTCGCCGGCCTTGGCCGTGGTCACGAAGGGCTGGAACAACCGGTCGCGGATCTGCGGCGCGACACCGGGGCCGTTGTCCTGGATCTCCACCGTGGCCATGTCGTCCTGGTCGTCGCCGGCGGCGATCCGGACGGCCACCGCAGCGGCGTGCCCCCCGTCGCCGATGGACCGCGCCGCACGGGCGGCGTTCACCAGGAGGTTCTGCAGCACCTGATCGAGCTTCGCTGCATCGGCATCGACCTCGACCTCGGGACCGTCGATCGAGAACCGGACGTCGGCGCAGCGGGGATCATGCCGCAACAGCGCGAGCATGCGCTCGGCCGTGCTGCGCAGCGGTAGCCGCTCCATGCGGGTCTGCGCGGCGCGGCTGTAGTCGAGCAGCTGACCGACCAGGCTCTGGATGCGCACGATCTGCTCGCGGACCCGGACCAGCATCTCGCGCGACGCGGCGTCGAGCGGCGGATCGTGACGGCTGTCGAGCAGGAGCTCGACGTAGCCGAGGATCGTCGCCAGCGGGTTCCCGACCTCGTGGGCCGTGCCGGCAGCGATGCGCCCGAGTCCCGCGAGCTGCTCGGCCTTCGCGAGCTCCGTGCGTTGCTGCTCGAGCTCCCGCAGCCGTGCCGCGAGGCGCTCGGTCATGTCGTTGAACGCGCCGGCGAAGGCGCGCAGCTCGCTGGGTCCCTCTTCGATCACGCGGGTGGCGATGTTGCCGGCCGCGACGTCGCGCACGCCGTCGCGAAGCGCCGCCAGGGGACGGAGCACCTGCAGCTCGAGCAATCCCACGCCGAGCACGAACGAGATGATCCCGACGCCGAGGGCGAGCAGCGCGATCTCTTGCCAGTCGGCGGCGCTGGTCCACGTCGAGCTGCGCGCGATGACGCGGAGCAGCAGGCGGCCATCACCGTCGCGCGCACCGAACGTGCGCAACGAACGGTCGACGATCGTCCACGGACCCGAGATGCCGAGCGTGTCCTCGGCCTCGGGGACGATGGGCGGCGGCACATCGGGGGCGAGGCCGAGCGACGCCAGCTGCACCGGCGGCGCGCCGGCCTCGAGTCGATAGACCTCGATCGCGGCGATGCCCGAGCTCCCGATGCTCGGTCGCAGGGCCTGCTCGACATCGCCGCGCTCGGCGGGGGCGCCCTGCGCGACCATGGGCGTGACGACCAACGCGAGGCCGCGGGCGTGCTGGCGCAGCCGATCGTTCTCGAGTGCGGTGTGGCGGCGACCGGCCAGCCATTCGCCCGCGAGGGCGAACGACACGACCGCCATCATCAACACCAGCGCGAGCGCGGCGGCGAGCTCGAACCGAAGGGAATGGCGGCGCGGCGTCTTCGCCTCGGGCCCACTCATGGCCATCGCCTCGGTGCGCGTGCGGCCGTCGCCTCGCGGCTCACGGGAGGATCGTCAATCCGCGGGCGCGGATGCCAGTGCTCGGCGATCGGCGGGCCGGCGCGCAGCCGGGGCACGCGCGGACACGTCGCTGACCGAACCGCCGCACGAGGCTCCACACCGCGGCGCCGAGGATCGCCCAGACAGCGACGTCCTGCAGCCAGCTCGGGATCACTGCCGCTTCTCCCGGGGCTCGCGCGCCGGCTCGCGGGCCTCCTGCTCGAGCCGCGGACACGAGCCGTTCTTGATGCCGCGCGCCCGCGGGCACAGCCCGTAGAGCTCGTGACGGTGCCGCATCACGTTGAAGCCGAAGCTCCTCGCGACGCGCTCCTGCTCGCGCTCGATCTCCTCGTTGTGGAACTCGAGCACGAAGCCACACTCGACGCAGATCAGGTGGTCGTGGTGGGCGCTGTCGCCGGCGGTCTCGTAGGTGGTGTGGCCGTCGCCGAAGCGACGCTCGGCCGCGAGGCCGCACTCGGTGAGCAGCTTGAGCGTGCGGTAGACGGTCGCGTACCCGACGCGCGGGTGCTCGGCGCGTGCGAGCGCGAGGAGCTCCTCGATGCTGACGTGGGTCGCGGCGCCGAAGAACTTCTGCGCGATGACGTCGCGCTGCCGCGTCGACTTCAGGCCCTTCTTCGCCAGATAGGCGTGGAACTGGCCCATCAAGCCGTCGACCGCGGCCGGTTCGCTCTCGCCCTCCTGCACGGCGCGACGCTAGCACGGGCCGCGCGCTTGCGCATGCCGCCCCGGCCGGCCGGGGATTGCCGCCGCGCTGGGGCCTGCCTATCCTTCCGCGCCCGCGATGCCGCGAACACCCGAGAAGCGCGCCTCCCCACCGGCTGTCGGCGTGACCCCGCAGGGCGGCGCAGGCACCGGCCCCGAAGCTTCGCTCGCCGATGCCGACGATGGTCTCGGGATCGACGCCGTCCTCGACCGCCTCGAGTCCGTCGTGCGCGACCTCGAGGGCGGCGAGCTGCCGATCGAGCGCGCGCTCGAGCGCTTCGAACAGGGGGTGCACCTGGCCCGCCGCGGCAATCAGATGCTCGACCGCGTCGAGCAGCGCGTCGAGATGCTGCTGGCCGATCGCGACGAGACCGTACCGATGCCCAACGCTGGGCCCAACGCTGGGGACGACGAGGACGCACCATGACCATGACCTTCGATCTCGATGCCTGGATCAACGACCGCCGCGCCAAGGTGAACGCCGCGCTCGACGAGGCCCTGCCGCCGCGCGTGGGCGCAGACCCCGGGCGGCTGCGCGAGTCGATGCACTACGCGGTGATGCTCGGCGGCAAGCGCATGCGCCCGCTGCTGACGGTCGCCGCGTGCGAGGCCGCGGGTGGCACCTGGGAGCAGGCACTGCCCGCCGCCTGCGCCATCGAGATGATCCACGCCTACTCGCTCGTCCACGACGACCTTCCGGCGATGGACAACGACTCGGTGCGCCGGGGCAAGCCTACGGTCCACGTCGAGTTCGGCCACGACAAGGCGATTCTCTGCGGGGACGCGCTGCTCACGATCGCGTTCGAGACCCTGGCCAAGGGGCACGGTCGTGGTGGGCGGATCGTCGAGGCCGTCGTCCGCATGGCCCACTACGCCGGCATCGATGGCATGGTCGGCGGCCAGGCGATGGATCTCGAGGTCGGCCAGAACGCCCGCGAGCTCGAGACGCTCGAGGCCGTGCACGCGAAGAAGACCGGCGCCCTCTATGCGGCCAGCGGCGCGATGGGGGCCCTGTGTGCCGGGGCGAACGACGACGTCGTCACGCGGCTCGATCGCTGGGGCATGCAGTTCGGCATCGCTTTCCAGCACGCCGACGACATCCTCGACGACGATCAGGTCGCGCTGCGGGCCCAGGCGGTCGCGCGGGTCGACGTGCTGGTGTCGAGTTGCATCGAGTTGGTCGCGGCGATGGGCCCGGGCGCCGAACCGCTGCGGGCGATCGCGCGGTGGGTGCACGAGCGCACGCACGCGGCGGCCGCGGGCGAGAAGCGCGAGTGACGTGGCGCGCCAGCGTGTCACGACGACCGACGCCGAACTCGCGGTGCGACCGTGGGACTTGCACGGCGTCGCGGTGGCGCCGCTGCACGGCGGTCTGATCAACGACACGTTTGCGGTCGACAGCGACGCTGGGCCCTTCGTCCTGCAGCGCGTGCACCCGGTGTTCACGCCCCAGGTGCACGACAACATCGCTGCGGTCACCGCCCGGTTGGTCGAGCGGGGTATCGCGACGCCGGTCCTGCGCCGCACTCCGACGGGCGCCCTCTGGTCCGAGCAGCCGGACGGCGTGTGGCGGCTGATGACACGGATGCCCGGGGTCGCGTTCGCGGCGGCGCGCTCGCCCGCGCAGGCCCGCGCGGCCGCGGCTCTGCTGGCGCGCTTCCACGGGGCCCTGGTCGATCTGCCGCACCGCTTCGTCGGCATGCGCGTCGGCGTGCACGACACCGCGGCTCACCTGCGCACCCTCGCAGAGGCGGTCGCCACCCTTGGTGATCATCGACTCCACGGCGAGGTCGCGACGCTCGCCGCCGAGATCGCCGCCGGTGCGGCGGCATTGCCGACGTTGGACGGGCTGCCCGATCGCGTCCTGCACGGCGATCCCAAGTTCAACAACGTCCTGTTCGAGGGCGAGGACCCGGGCGCCTGCGAGCGACCCGTGTGCCTGGTCGATCTCGACACCGTCGGGCCCGGCGCGCTGCACCTCGAGCTCGGCGACATGTGGCGATCGTGGTGCAACCTCCGCGGCGAGGACGAGCGCCGCGCGGCGTTCGAGTTCGGCATCTTCGAGGCATCCCTGCAGGGGTACGCGGGCGCCCGGTCGGCGCCGACGGACGCCGAGCGCGAGGCGTTGGTGCACGGCCTCGAGTGGATCACCCTCGAGCTCGCGGCGCGGTTCGCCGCAGATGCCCTGAACGAGCGCTACTTCGGCTGGGACGCTGCGCGGTTCCCTGGCCGTGGCGAGCACAACCTGGTCCGCGCCCAGGGCCAGTGGTCGCTGCACGCCCAGGTGCTGGCGACGCGAGGGCAGCGCCTGGCGGCCATCCGCGCGGCGTGGTGAGCCGCCGGTGATATGCTGGCCGCCGTGTCCGATCGCCCCGCGCTAGACCCATCGCGCACCGCGGTGTACCCCGGTTCGTTCGACCCCATCACCTTGGGCCACGTCGACATCGTCGAGCGGGCGGCGCGGCTGTTCGACCGGGTGATCGTCGCGATCGGCCGCCACCCGAGCAAGCGCGGCTTCTTCGAGACCGACGAGCGGCGACTCCTCGCCGAGCGCAGCCTCGCGCACGTCCCCAACGCGACGGTCACCACGTTCTCCGGGCTGGTGGTCGAGTTCTGCCGGGCCCAGGGCGCGCGCGTGCTGGTCCGGGGCCTCCGGGCGACCGGAGACTTCGAGCCCGAGTTCCAGATGGGCCTCGCCAACCGCGATCTCGCGCCGGAGATCGAGACCGTGTTCCTCATCCCGCCGGCTTCGCACATGTACGTGTCGAGCTCGTTGGTCCGCGAGATCGCCGGTCACGGCGGCGACTTCGAGCGCTACGTGTCGCCGGTGGTCGCGACCGCCGTGCGGGCGCGCGTGCGGGTGGGCGGCGAGTCGTGAGCAAGGACGCGGACGCCGTGCCCGCGCGGCGCGACGCGAGCGCGGCCGCACCGTGGCGTGGCGACGACCACCAGCTGCAGGTGCAGGCCGCGGCCGAGGCCGGCCTGCCCATCGACGAGGTCGCGCTCGACCTCTACACCAAGGGGTTCTCCGCCGGCATCACGATGGACGATCCGCTCGACGGCGCCCTGGTCGCGCGCGGCCGCACGCTGCTGGCGAAGGCCGAGCTTCGCTCGACGCTGCAGCCGGTGCTGCGCTACCTCGGCGTCGCCGCCGACCTCGTCGACGTCGAGGTCGTGGATGGTCGCTTCGTGATGCGCATCCACAAGAAGGCCACGGAGGGCACCAAGCCGGTGTACGAGGCCGGCAAGCTCACGCTGCAGATCTGGATCGGCTTCGGTCTGCTCGGCTTCGCCGCCGGTCGCTTCCTGCCCGCGTTCGTCAGCGCGATCTTCTGGGGCCTGGGACTCATGCTCGGCGCGTGGCAGTTGCGGCGCGGGCTCGCGACCGGGCGAGCGATGCTCGGGGCACGCGTCGCGATCGCGCTCGGCATGGTCGCGCAGGCCGAGAAGCTCGTGCTCCCGCCCGAGGGCGACGCAGGCCCGCGGCCGTGACCGAGCCGGGGCTCTGCGCGACGTGTGTGCACGCCCACGCGGTCACCTCGGCGCGCGGCTCGACCTTCTGGCGCTGCACCGAGCACGATCGCGATCCGAGCTGGCCCAAGTACCCGCGTCTGCCGGTCATGCGGTGCCCGCGACACGCTCCGGGCGCGCCGCGCTCGGAGGAGCCGCGCTGACGACGACGACTCCGGCGAGCACGAGCGCCGCGCCGACGAGCTGCGACGCGGTGATCGGCTCGTCGAGCACGACGTAGCCGAGGGCGATGGTGGCGATGGGTCCGAGGGACCCGACGAGCGCGGTGCGCCCCGAGCCGATCCTCTTTATCGCGGCCCCCAGCAGGAGCGTGGGGATCACGGTCGAGATCACGGCCATCGCCACGGCGAGGCCGTGCACGGCCGCCGGTTGGGCGAGCTCCTCCGGGCTGCGCGTGGCGCCGAAGTGCAGCACGGCGCACGTGCTCGACACCAGCATCGCCGCCGAGGTGAACCGGATCGAGCCCACCTCGGCGATCAGCCGCTGGGCGCCGACGAGGTAGATCGCGTAGGCGACGGCGCTGGCGAAGACGAGGCCGCAGCCGATCCAGAGGCTCGCCCCATCGCCGCGGGGCGTCGCGTCCTGGGCCATCACGACCAGGATCCCCGCGTAGGAGAGCACCAGCGCGAGCCCCTCGCGGCGTGTGATCGGTCGGCGCCGCAGCGCGGCGGAGATCAGCACGACGATCGTCGGGTAGAGGAAGAGCACGAGGCGCTCGAGCGCGGCCGAGATGTGCTCGAGGCCGAGGAAGTCGAGCAGGCTGGCGAGGTAGTAGCCCACGAAGCCGAGGCCGAGGGCGGCGAGCAGCGTGCGGCTCGTCCAGGGCCGCGTCGCGCGGCGAGCGGCCCAGAACGACAGGACGATGTAGAACGGCGCCGCGTAGAGCATCCGCAGCGTGAGCAGGGTGAGGGCGTCGACCGGCGCCGCCGCGTAGGCGAGCTTCACGAAGATCGCCTTCGCCGAGAAGGTGATCGCGCTCGCAGCGGAGAGCAGGACACCCACCGAGACGCGGGCGCTGGTGCCGTCGCCGGCGGAACCATCCCGCGTGCGCGTGCCCGGTGATGGTTGCACGGCTCGGCATTCGTGCCGCGATCGGGCCCAGGACACCACCCGGGCAGCTGCGAGCTTACGCACGGTCGCGCCGAGGCGGTGCGGGCCCGCGAGCGCGGCGCCGTGGCCTCACGCGCGCGCACCGGCGGCTTTGCGGGTGCCTGCTAGACTCGGCCTGCGGACGTGGGTGACCCTCCGCTTCCGCCGTTCAAGTGTCCGCCACCGTCGACATTGCGCAGCTGGTCTGCGAGTTGTGCCGGAACTTCTACGCCCTGGGCTGGGCGTCGGGGACGGGCGGCGGCATCGCGATCCGCGGCGCCGATGGGATCTACGTGGCGCCGAGCGGTGTGCAGAAGGAGCGCATCGAACCAGCCGACGTGTTCGTGCTCGACGCGGGGCGGCTCGACCGCGCGTGCGTGCTGCGGGCGCCCGCCGATGCGTCGCTGCGGATCTCCGAGTGTCAGCCGCTGTTCTTCAACGCGTTCCGCGATCGCGATGCCGGCGCGGCGCTGCACAGCCACTCGCTGTGGCCGGTCCTCGCGGCGCGCCTCGCCGCGCCCGACGGCGGCCCCGGTGTCCTGCGCCTGCGCGGCTTCGAGATGCTGAAGGGCTTGCGCGGCAAGGGTTGCTTCGACGAGGTCGCGATCCCGATCATCGCCAACACCGCCCGCGAGGCCGAGCTCACCGACAGCATGGCCGCCGCGATGCGGGCCCACCCCGACGTCGATGCCGTCATCGTGGCCGGTCACGGCATCTACGTGTGGGGCCGCGACTGGGTCCGCGCGAAGACCCAGGCCGAGTGCCTGGACTGGCTGTGCCGCGCGGTCGTCGAATCGCACCGGCTCGGCCTGTACGATGCGACCGGAGGGTCCCCATGAAGGTGCATTGGCTCGACTCCGACAGGGCGCCCGCGGGCGTCGAGGATCTCCGTTCGGTGGGCGTGCTGCACGAGGTGTTGCCGGCGACGCCCGACGACTACCAGCCCCAGCTCGACGTCCTCAAGCGCGAGCGGGGTTATGTCGAACAGGACATCGTCGAGCTGCGGCCGGACACCGCCGGGCTCGACTCGATCTGCGCCAAGTTCGCGGACGAGCACCTGCACACCGATGACGAGGTCCGCTACGTGCTCGAGGGCGAGGGCGTGTTCGACATCCGCTCGACCGACGACGCCTGGATCCGCGTGACCGTCGAGCGCGGTGACCTGCTCGTCGTCCCCGCCAACCTCCACCACCGATTCTTCCTCACCGAGCGCAAGCACATCCGGTGCGTGCGGCTCTTCAAAGACAGCAGCGGTTGGGTTCCGCATTATCGGCAGCCCAGCGACCGCGTCGACGAGCGCGCCGACCAGCGCGGTTGACGGCCCCGTGCGCCCCCAAAGAAGCAAAGACACGGAACACGAACATGGACACCAGCACGAAGACGAAGCAGGACTACAAGGTCGCCGACATGGCGCTGGCCGACTGGGGCCGCAAGGAGATCGCGCTCGCCGAGAAGGAGATGCCCGGTCTCATGGCGCTGCGCACCAAGTACGGCGCCAGCAAGCCGCTGAAGGGCGCCCGCATCGCCGGCTGCCTGCACATGACCATCCAGACGGCGGTGCTCATCGAGACGCTCGTCGAGCTCGGCGCGGACGTGCGCTGGTCGTCGTGCAACATCTTCTCGACGCAGGACCACGCCGCGGCCGCGATCGCGGCGCGCGGGCTCCCGGTGTTCGCCTGGAAGGGCGAGACCGAGGAGGAGTACTGGTGGTGCGTCGAGCAGAGCGTGCGCTGGCCCGACGGCTCGCTGCCGAACCTGCTGCTCGACGACGGCGGTGACCTCACCATCGTCATGCACCGCGACCACAAGGCCGCGCTCGCCGACTGCCGCGGTGTCTCCGAGGAGACCACCACCGGCGTGCACCGCCTCTACCAGATGGCCGAGCGCGGCGAGCTGGTGATCCCGGCGATCAACGTCAACGACTCGGTCACCAAGAGCAAGTTCGACAACCTGTACGGCTGTCGCGAGAGCCTCGCCGACGGCATCAAGCGCGCGACCGACATCATGGTCGCCGGCAAGACCGTCGTCATCGCCGGCTACGGCGACGTCGGCAAGGGCAGCGCCCAGTCGATGCGGGGCTTCGGCGCCCGCGTCATCGTCACCGAGATCGACCCGATCTGCGCGCTGCAGGCCGCGATGGAGGGCTTCCAGGTCCTCACGATGGACGAGGCCGCGCCGCTGGCCGACATCGTCGTCACGGCCACGGGCTGCATGGGCGTGCTGACCAAGGCGCACATGGAGCGGATGAAGGACGAGGCGATCGTCTGCAACATCGGCCACTTCGACTCGGAGATCGAGATCGGCGCCCTCGAGGCCGACAAGTCGATCAAGGAGATCAACATCAAGCCGCAGGTGGACCGCTTCGTGTTCCCGGACGGCCACGCGATCATCATGCTGGCCCGCGGCCGCCTGGTGAACCTCGGCTGCGCCACGGGGCACCCGAGCTTCGTGATGTCGTCGAGCTTCACCAACCAGGTGCTCGCCCAGATCGCCCTGTGGACCGAGCCCTCGAAGTACGAGCGCGGCAAGGTCTACGTGCTGCCCAAGCACCTCGACGAGGAGGTCGCGCGGCTGCACCTCGCCAAGCTCGGCGCCAAGCTGACCACGCTGAGCTCGGCCCAGGCCGAGTACCTCGGCGTGCCGGTGGGCGGGCCCTACAAGCCGGAGCACTACCGCTACTAGGCCCGAGTGGCCTGGGCTTGGCCTGGGCTCGGCCCGGGCTCGGTGGCCCGCTGGCAGGACACTCGTCCCGCCCGCGGGCCATTTTGCGTCCCGCGGGCGGGCCACCCCGTCGAGCACTGCTGCAACCCGTGGCGTTCCCCGGGCGGCACGGGCCTTGAACAGGGGGACCGCACGATGGCCTGGGAACGCGCGTGCGAGGTGTTGTCGATCCCGGCGGACGAGCGCCCGCGGGAGCGGCTCATGCGATTCGGCCCCGAGTCGCTCGGCGATGTCGAGCTGGTGGCCCTCGTGCTCGGCGGCGGGGGCTCGATCCGCCGGGCCCTCGCGCTGCTCGAGGCGTGCGGCGGATTGCTCGGCCTGTCCGCCGCGGACAGCCACGAGCTGTGCGAGGTCCGTGGGGTCGGGGTCGCCGGCGCGACGGCGATCAGCGCGGCGGTCGAGCTGGCGAAGCGGCTCGCGCGGCTCGAGCTCCCCTACAGCACGACGCTGCGCGGCCCCGACGAGGTCGCCCGGTTCGCGCGGGTCACCTTCGGCGATGCGCCGCAGGAGACGTTCGTGATCCTCGGACTCGACGCGCGGGCGCGGGTCCGACTGGTCCGCACGATCGCGATCGGCTCGGTGTCCCACGTGGACGTGCACCCGCGTGAGGTGTTCCGGCCCCTGGTCCGCGCCGGCATGCACTCGGCGATCGCGGTGCACAACCACCCCAGCGGTGAGCCCGAGCCGAGCCACGCGGACGTCGAGCTCACGCGCCGGCTCGCCGAGGTCGGGCGCCTGCTCGGGATCCCGCTGCTCGATCACCTCGTGGTCACGCGCACGCGCAGCGTCTCGCTCGCGGCGCTGGGGGTGGTGCCAGGCGCATGACGGCCACGCGTTGGCCCACCTCGTCGGGTAGGTCAAACCGATGGGTCTCCAAGGCGGGGGCCCCGCAGCACCGCGGGGCCGTGGCCTCGAGGACCACGGGGGTGGGAATAGCACGGCGTTCCCCCGACTTCGGCCAGGACGCGTCCTATACTGCGAGCCAGGGATGAACCGCGCGAGACTCCTAGCGATCGGCAAGCTGCTGCTCCTGCTCGGCATCCCCACCGGGCTGGTCCTGTCCCTGTTCGGCGCCGGCGTGCACTGTGGGGTCACCCACCGCGCGGCGATCACCGGGTTCGAGCGCGATGTCCTCGGCCTCGACGTCGAGGTCCCGAAGGCACCCGAGTCGAAGGCACCCGAGGCGAAGGCACCCGAGTCGAAGGCACCCGAGGCGAAGGCACCCGAGTCGAACGTCGTGAAGGCGCCCGAGGCGACCGCGACGCCGGAGGCCAAGCCGCCGGAGGCCAAGCCCCCTGAGCCCGCCCCGCCGGTGACGCCGCCCGCGGTGACCACGACCGATCCCCTCGCGGGTGATCTCGCCGCCCGGCTCGCGATGCCGGTGCGCGTGCGCATCAAGGTGACCGTCGACGACGAACTCATCGCTGCACATCCCGACTGGATCGACTATGTGCAGCGCACGGTCGCTGCGGCGTCGCAGGTGTACGAGCAGCAGTTCGGCATCACGCTCGAGCTCGCTGGCGTCACGCGCTGGTCGGTCGTGACCGCGGGGCTGTCCGCGGATCAGCTGCTGAACGAGCTGAAGACCCACGGGCGCGATGGCTCCGACGTGATGGTGGGGTTGACCGCACGCCCGCTCGACGGCTCGATCTCGGGCGAGGCCGAGACGCCGTCGCCCTCCAGCGCCTTCAACGGGGCCTACGGCATCGTCTACGCGGTGCCCGGCGCCCGCGAGCCGCACCTGCGAACCCTGCTGCACGAGGTCGGCCACATGTTCGGCGCCCTCGACATCACCGACACCGGCGATCCGGCGTGGCAGGCCGCGAGCTGGATGAGCTACGCGCCGGTGCGCGACGGTCAGGTGCCGTGGATCGACGCCGAGAACCGCCGGCGCGTGCTCGAGCGCAAGGACAAGCCCTTCGCCCCCGAGCCCGGCCCTGCGGCGACCCCCGTCGCCGCGCCCGACACCAACCCGACGCTGTAGACCCGCCTCTGTTCGCGAGAGAGCCGATCGCCATGTCCGAGCCCCGCAAGCCGACCCCGACCGCCGCAGCGAAGCCCGCCGCGGCGAAGCCCGCCGCGTCCGCGTCCGCGGGCGCTGCGATCGCGACGACCGCCGAGCCCCCGACCTCGCGGTTGTCGTGGATCCTCGGCTGGATCGTCGCGCCTGTCTCGGTCGTCGCCGCGATCTTCGGCGGCGGCGTCATCCTCGGCGCCCACAACCCCGACGGGTGGTTCGCCCGCTCGGTGATGTGGGTCGCGGGGATCTTCTGACGAGCGTCTGATCGCGACCGGCTCGGGCGAGTTCGATCGCCTCAGCGCGTCGCGTCGACGTCCGGGGTGCGACCAGTCTCGACGTGGACCTCGTGGCGGTAGCGCTCGAGCTCGGCGTCGATGTCGACCTGCGATCCGCCCGCGGCCTCGACCATCCGCTCGGCCACGCGCCGGACCACGTGCGCGCCCTGGGCACGATCGGTGAGCACGAGCGGCAGCCGCCGCCGCACGAGATCGATGACGTGGCAGACGCCCTCGTGGGCGATCGCGTGGTCGACCTCGCACCAACGGTACGGCAGATCATCGACGAGACGCTCGGCCCCGCGGCCGCTCTGCGCCAGGCTCCGCGCGGCGGCGCCGTGCCGCGGCACGAGGTCGGCGAGGAGCGGCTCCTCGAGCTCGTGGGCGTCGGGCGGTGTCCCGGGCACCAGCGGCCGCGTCTGGGTCGAGCACGCCGCGGGCTTCGGCCGGCTCTGCGGCCACGTCACGAGGAGGCGCGCGACGACGTCGTCGACGATGTCCTCGGACATCGCGCGGTAGGTCGTCAGCTTGCCGCCGACGATCGCGAGCACGCCGTCGTCGCGCTCGACGATGCGGTGCTTGCGGGACAGCTCGACGGTGTCGTCGCTCGCGGCGCCCTCGGCCCGCACGAGCGGACGCACGCCGGACCACGTGCTCACGATCGCGTCGCGATCGAGCCGCGCGCCGGGCAGGACCCGCCGCGTGATGTCGAGGATCTCGTCCTCGTCCTCCGACGTGACGCCGCTCGCCCCGGGATCGCCCTCGTACGCGGTGTCGGTGGTGCCCAGGTAGGTCCGCGTTCCCCACGGCACGACGAACAGGATGCGTCGCTGCTCCGGCGCCTGGATCACGAGCGGCTGTCGCACGGGCGCGTCGACGCTGCGCACGACGATGTGCGTGCCCTTCGACAGCGACAACAGGCCCTCACCGCGCGCGCCGAGCAGCGCCGGCCCGGTCCACGGACCGGCCGCGAGCGTGACCACCTTGGCGGCGATCGTCGTGCCGTCCTCCAGCGTCACCATGTGCTCGCCGCGGGGACCCGCGATGCCGGTGACCTTCGCGTACGTCAGCACCTCGGCGCCGTGTCGACGCGCGTCGGAGAGGATCGCCAGCGTGAGTCGGGCGTCGTCGGTGACCGCGTCCTCGTACTGCACCGCGCCGCGCAGGCCCTCGGCGCGGAGCATCGGCTCGGCGGTCCGCGTCGCCTCGGGATCGAGGTAGTCGTGGCCCTGGCCGCGGTGGAAGTTGAGCGTGTCGTAGAGCGTGAGGCCCAGCCGCAGCATCCACGGCCCGAGGCGATCGCCGCGGTAGGCGGGGAACAGGAATCGCGCGGGGCGGACCAGGTGCGGCGCGGCCTCGTAGAGTCGGGCCCGCTCGCGCAGCGCCTCATAGACCAGGCCGAACTCGCGCTGCTCGAGGTAGCGGACGCCGCCGTGGATGAGGCGCGTCGACCGGGAGCTGGTGCCGAAGGCGACGTCCTGGGCCTCGATGACCAGGACCGAGAGCCCGCGCAGGGCCGCGTCCCGGGCGATGCCAGCCCCCGTGATCCCGGCGCCCACGACGACGAGATCCCAGATCGGTCGCTCCGACGTGAGGCGCTGCAGCAGAGTGCGGCGCTCGCGGGGGCCCCAGGGCGGCGGTGTGGGGTCGTCCTGTGCTGGCGCGCTCACCCGACGCATCCTCGCCGGATCCACGCGCGGCCCCGGGCGGGCCGATGCGGCCCGGTGCTGCATCGCTCGCGGTGGGCCCAACGGTGGGCCCCTCCGGTTCTACCCACGCCCGTGTTGCTTTCGTCGCGCTGCATTGTGAAACTCCCCCGAGCCTACCCCGAACAGGAGCCGCGATGGCGCTCTACACTCTGTACGTCCAGTACGCTGGACGGCCCCCCGAGACCAAAGCATTCGATAAGGACGTCATCATCATCGGGCGAGACGTCGGTGACATCGCGCTGTTCGACCCGCAGGTGTCCGGTCGCCACGCCGAGGTGCGGTTCGCCGCCGGCAAGCTGGTGTTCCGCGATCTCGGATCGACGAATGGATCGTTCATGCCCAACGGCGAGCGCATCCACCAGCCCGTCGAGCTCGGCATCGGCCAGGCCGTGAGGGTCGGGCAGTCGATCATCACGGTGCAGCACATCGACTTCCCCGGCGCCGTCCAGGCCGGTCGCACGATGTTCGCCCACCCGGGCATGGCCCGTCCGGCGCCGGGTGCACCGCCGGCGGCCGCTCCGCTGCAGGCCGCCGCGCCGCCGCCGATGCCGGGTGTGCAGCGTCAGGTGTCTGCGCCGTCGCAGCCCCCGATGGGGGCTCCGATGGGGGCTCCGCCGGGATTCCCGCCGCAGCCGGGAATGCCGCCACAGCAACCCCAGCAGGCGCAGCAGTCGGGGTATCCGCCGCAGCCCGGGATGCCGCAGCCCGGATTCCCGCCACAGCCGGGCATGCCGCCGCAGCAGCAGCAGCCGGGGTACCCGCCGCAGCCCGGCTATCCGCCGCAGCCCGGGATGCCGCCGCAGCCCGGGTACCCGCCGCAAGCGCAGCAGCAGATGCAGCAGCAGCAGGCGCAGCAGCAGCAGATGCAGCAGCAGCAGATGCAGCAGCAGATGCAGCAGCAGCAGGCGCAGCAGCAGCAGATGCAGCAGCAGCAGATGCAGCAGCAGCAGATGCAGCAGCAGCAGATGCAGCAGCAGCAGCAGATGCAGCAGCAGCAGCAGATGCAGGCGCAGCAGCAGGCACAGCAGCAGATGCAGATGCAGCCCCCGGGCTACCCACCCGCGCCGCAGCAGCCCCCGGGTTACCCACCCGCGCCGCAGCAGCCCGGCTATCCGCAGGCGGTCGGCGCCCCGGCGGGCGACGCCGCCGAGTCGAGCGGTGGCGGGTTCATGGGCGACGTGAAGTTCGCGATGGGCCAGGTCCTCGGGAACTTGATCCCGACGTTCATGGTCGTCGGCATCCCGGCGGTCGGATTCGCCGCGCTGTCGTTCGTCTTCTATCTCATCACGCTGTACTCGATCGGCAACATCGTCGCGAACGTCGGCCAGCTCGTGATGCTGATCGCGGTGCCGGGCGCGTTCTACTTCATGGCGCAGGCGCACTTCGGCAACCGCGTCACCTGGCTGGACGCCTACAAGGCGGTGATCGGGCGCAGCTGGCTGCAGGTCGCGAACTTCTGGTGCGGCGCGATCCCGCTGGGCTTCATGGCTGGCCCGATCTGGCTGTTCGAGGACAAGCTCTGGGTCGATCTGATCAAGCGGAACTTCGAGCTGTGGATCCCGGTGCTGGTGCGGACGCTCGTCGCGGCGATCATCATCTCGCTCATCTCGGTCGTCGCCGGCGTGGTCGGCTCCATCCTCTACGGCATGTTCGATGCCGGCGGGTTCATGTGGGGCATCATGTTCAGCGTCAACCGCCTGCTCGGCGCGGTGGCGACGTCGCTGGTGGTGCCGATGGTGGCCGCGGTGGCGATCCGCGCCTACTTCGATGTCCGTCAGCAACTCGAGGGCGTCGACCCGCGGCCCGCCGCGAAGCAGCGCCTCGAGCAGATCAAGGCCGGCGCGGCCTCGATCCCCGGCGTGCCCGACAGCCTCGGCAACGTCGGTCAGTCGGCGCAGCCGCAGCAGCCGGGGTACCCGCCGCAGCAACAGCAGCAGCAGTACCCGCCGCAGCCGGGGTACCCGCCGCAGCAACAGCAGCAGCAGTACCCGCCGCAGCCGGGGTACCCGCCGCAGCCGGGGTACCCGCCGCCGCCGCCCGGCGGCTATCCGCACCAGTAGCGAGCGCACCGGGCGGCGTTCGCGAGCGCGAACCCGCGACAGGGGCGACGACGATGGCGCACGCGCGCCGGCGTTGTCGCCCCTTCTGCTTTGGCATAGGCTGCGGCCGCCGTGCGGTGCGAATGACGACCGATCGCGCGGCAGAGAAGAGACAGCCATGCCCGACGCACCTGGCCCCGGCAAGAGCGAGCTCCAATACGATCTCGAGCGCCTCTCCGAGTTCGCCGCGCTCACGCCCGACCGCCTGCGACTCGCTTACCGCGAGGCGTGCATGGCCCGGCTCCACGTCGAGCGCGTGGTCCAGGAGTGCCTCAAGGGCCAGGTGAAGTTCGCGATCTGGGGACCCGGCGAGGAGGTCCACGGCACCGCGAGCGCGCTGGCGTTCGACGACGTCGCCGACCCCGACAAGTTCTCGATCTGCGGCCACTACCGCTCGGCGTCGATGCTGGCGATGTGGGCCCGGCTGCGCGGCTACGGCGACTTCCATCTCGATCACATGCGGCAGCAGCTGTCGAAGGTGACCGACCCGTGGAGCCACGGCCGGCAGATGACCGCGCACTTCAACGACATGCGGCACAACGCGTTGCCGGTGCAGTCGGCGCTGGGCATGCAGGTGTCGAAGTCGGTCGGCTACGCCCAGGGCTACCGCGTCAAGGGCGTCGACGATGCGCTCGTGGTCTGCGTCGTCGGTGACGGCACGTGCGCCGAGGGTGACGTGCACGAGGGCATGACCGGCGCGTCGATCCTGCGTCTGCCGTGGCTGCTCATCATCACGGACAACGAGGTCGCGATCAGCGTCACGCCCGAGGACGGCCGCGGCATCAAGGACTTCGAGAGCTACGCGAAGGCGTTCGGCTTCGCCTACTACACGGCCGACGGCAACGACTTTCTCGACGTCTACGATACGACGCGCCGTGCGGCGAGCTACTGCCGCAACGAGCAGGCCCCCGCGCTGCTGTGGGTCCGCAACCTCTCGCGGCTCAACGATCACAGCTCCGCCGCCGACGTCACCTTCAAGTTCGATCAGTTCGACCCGCTGCTCGACTTCGGCGAGGCGCTGGTCCAGCGCGGCATCCTGTCGCCCGACGACATCGTCCGTCGCAAGGACGGCACGACCAAGGACTACTACGCGCGCCACGATCTCGGTCGGGTCGGCGGCGAGGCCGACGCGTACATCGTGCAGACGATGGAGATCGCTGCGGGAGAGCCCGAGCCCGACATCGAGTCGGTCTACGACCACATCCGCGACCCGTTCCCCGTCGTGCACGAGCCGCCGACCACGGGGCGACAGACGGTGGTGTCGATCAACGGCGCGGTGCGGGCGGCGATGCGCGGCATCCTGGCCCAGAACCCGATGACGTGGATCTACGGCCAGGACGTGGGCAAGAAGGGCGGCGTCATGCAGGCCACGCGCGGCCTCTGGGGCGACTTCCCCCGCCAGGTCCGCGATGCGCCGATCAACGAGCCGTTCATCATCGGGAGCGCGGTCGGCTTCGCGCTGCACACGGGCGCGACGGCGCTGCCCGAGATCCAGTTCTCGGACTACAGCCTCAACACGCTGCACTGGCTGGTCTACCTCGGCAACCTGCTGTGGACCTCGGGTGGCACGGTGCGCGCCAACGTGGTCGTGCGCCTGCCGGTCGAGCCGCTGCACGGCGGCGCGGTCTACCACTCGATGTGCATGGAGAGCTTCTACGCGTCGATCCCGGGCCTCACGATCGTCGCCCCGACGACGGCCCGCGACGTGTACGGCCTGCTGCGCACCGCGGCCGAGTACACCGGGCCGGTGCTGTGCTTCGAGAGCAAGGGCCTGTACCGCATGAACCTCGGCGACGCGTTCGCCAACGAGCCGACCGATCCGAAGGAGGTCGCCGCGCTCAAGCGGGCGATCGCGTTCGAGGGCTTCGCGCCGGACATTCCGGCCGACTTCCGCGTGCCGCTGGGCAAGGCTGCGCTGCGCCGTGCGGGCCGCGATCTGACCATCGTCACGTGGGGGCGCGCGACCATCTTCGTCGCGGCGGCCGTCGAGAAGCTCGCAGCGCTCGGCATCGAGGCCGAGGTCATCGACCTGCGCACGATCGTCCCGCCCGACATGGACACCGTCCTCGCGAGCGTGCGGCGCACGGGTCGTCTGCTGGTCGCCCACGAGGACCGGGTGTTCGCGAGCCTCGGGCGCGAGATCCAGGGCGCGACGATCGAGGCGCTCGATCCGACCGGCACGCAGGTCGTCACGCGCGTGCTCGGTCAGGACGCCGTGCCGGGCATCCCGCAGAACATCCACCTCGAGGAGCACGTCGTGCTGTCCCCCGAGAAGATTGTCACCGCGGCCAAGGAACTCCTCGCGATCCGCCGGGCCGCCCCGCCGGCGACCGTCGGCGAGCGCCGCAGCCCGGTGGCCGCGGCGCCGACGGTGCTGTGGACGCCCAACCGCAACTTCGTCGCCTGAGCGCATCGCCCACGGTGACCGAGGGACACGACGAACTCGCCGTCGCTGGCTTGACCCTCCGCGGGGTGACCCGCGGCGGGATCCAGACGTGTCTGATGGTGCCGGAGCTCGATCTCATGTTCGACGTCGGCGGCGCCGTCGCCGGCCAGCTGCGCCACGATCGGATCCTCGTCAGTCACGGTCACCAGGACCACCTCGGCGGGTTGCCGTACCTCGTGTCGCAGCGGCGCCTCTCGGGCCTCGCGGCGCCCGAGGTCCACGTGCCGGCGGAGATCGAGGATCCGCTGCGGCGGATCTTCGCCGCATGGAGCGAGATCGAGGCGTTCACGCTCGCGCCGACGATCGTGCCGCACCTGCCGGGCGACGAGGTCGCCATCGGCCGGGGCCTGCGGGCGTCTTGCGTGCGGGCGGTCCACCGCGTGCCGGCGCTGACGTGGATCATCAATCGCGCGACCGAGCGCCTGCGCCCGGAGTTCGCTGCGTGCTCGGGTCCCGAGATCGCCGAGCACCGCCGCGCGGGACGCAGCGTCACCGACACCGTGCACACCGACGTGCTCGCGGTCACCGGCGATACGCAGATCGACCTGGTGGCCAGCGACGCGCGGCTCGAGCGGTGCAAGGTGCTGGTGCACGAGGTCACCGCGTGGGACGATCGCCGCAGCGTGGCTGAGGTCCGGGGCTACGGTCACACCCACGTCGACGAGATGATCGCCTGGTCCGAACGCTTCGAGGGCGACGCGCTGGTCCTCGTGCATCGCAGTCCTCGCCACACGCGGCGCGAGGCCGAGGCGGTCGTGCAGACGCGCTTCCCGGCGGCGGTGCGGGGGCGGGTGCATGTCTTCGGCGCCTGACACCCCGCGGCGCGACGCCGACGTGCTCGTGCTCGGGGCCAGCTACGCCGGCGTCGAGGTGGCGTATCAGCTGCATCGCCAGGCCCCCGTGAAGCCACCGCGGATCGTCGTCGTCGACCGTGATCGCGAGCACGGCTACCTGCCGCTGGTCCAGGAGCGCCTGCTCGGCACGATCCCGGCCGCGTCGACCAAGCTGCAGACCGCGCGCTACGTCGAGTCACTGCCCCACGCGCGGTTCGTGCAGGGCGAGATCGTGGCGATCGATCCCGAGGCGCGCACGGTCGATCTCGCCGACGGCACGCGGCTGGGCGCGCGCATCCTCGTCATCGCGCTGGGCAGCGTGCTCGAGCCGCCGCCGTCGATCCGCGGTGCCGAGCGCCTGCTCGCGCACAAGAGTCCGGCGCAGTTCGACGCGCTGCACGCCGCGCTCGGTCGCGTCCTCGACGGGTCGGTCGAGCGCCCGCGGATCGTCGTCATCGGCGGCGGCATCTCTGGGGTCGAGCTCACCGGCGAGCTCGCGGCCCTGCGCACGCGCGCCGATCGTCCGTGGCCCACGCCGCCCGATGTCACGCTCGTCGGCGGCCCGTCGCGGCTGGTGCCGATCCTGCGGCCCCGCGTCGGCGCGCGGGCCGAGCGGGCACTCGCCGCCCAACAGGTCGACGTGCGCACGGCGACGCGCGTCGTCGAGGTCGGCGACGGCTGGGTCGAGGTCGAGCGGGGCGGTGCGTCGTCGCGGATCGACTGCGCCCTGGCGCTGTGGGCCGGTGGCATCGCGCCCGCGCCGATCCTCGCGGGTCTCGGGCTGCCACGCACCGACGACGGTTGGCTCGCGGTCGGGCCGACGCTGCAGTGCTTCCCCGGCGGCGCGGGGCGGGCCGAGGTCTTCGCGTGCGGCGACGCAGTGCGGGTCGTCGGCGGCGAGGGGCCGTGGCCGACGATGCAGCGGGCGATCGAGTGCATCTGGCAGGCGAAGCTGGTGGCCGCGAACGCACTGACGCTGCTCGGCCAGTCCGCCGACTACCCGAACGGCGTGCCCCCGCTGCGGCCGCACACGCTGCGGCCCGGCTTCGCCTATGGCGTGAGCCTCGGTCGTCGATCGCTGGTCGTGTGGGGGCCGCTGTGCGTCGACCTGCCGCGCATCAACCACTGGTTCCGTCGGTGGCTGATGCGGCAGTACTTCGCGCGCTACCCCGCGCCTGCGGCCGAGCTCAGCGCACGCTGAAGTTCACGCGGTCGCTGGTCCCCGCGACGTCGCCGTCGGCCGCCCGCGCGTAGACCTCGTGATCGCCGGGCGCGAGCGCGATGCGGGCCACGAACGGGGCCTTCACCGTCGCGACGACGCGACCGTCGACGACGAACGCCAGCGTGTCCGCCGGCAGGTCGCCGTCGATGCGCGCGGCGAGCTCGACGACGTCGCGGATCCCCGCGGTCGCGCGCGGCCAGACCGAGCCGGCGATCGGGGCCGTCATTGCGATCGTGGCGCGGCGCTCGCCGTCGGAATCGCAGCCGGTGACCGCGGCGTGGGCGAGCCACGGCAGGCCGTGCGCATCGCTGCCCGGCGCCCCGTCCGGAAGCGCCGCGAGCCAGGCGGTGAACGTGTCCGGCAGGCGGACGACGACGTCGTCGGCGTCGGGATCGCAGGCCCAGCGGGCGCGTCCGTCGGCCGCCGGCGCGATGGGGCGCGCGTGGACGTGCAGCGAGCACGCGGTGCTCGGCGCGGCGCCCGGCACGAAGCCCCGGCGGACGCGATCGGGGCAGCCCTCGTTCGGGCGCTCGCCGGACAGCGCACAGACCTCGACGCGCTCGAGCACGTCGGCGGCGAACAGCGGCATGCGCGACGGAACGTCGAGCATCGCGCGGCGCATCACGTCGGCGAACAGCGGCCCCGCACCGCCGGCCCCAGTCAGCCCGTGCGTGGCGGTGCCGTCGGCGTTGCCGATCCAGACCGCCACGGTGCGCTCGCGGGTGTAGCCGACCGTCCACGCGTCGCGGTAGCCCGAGCTCGTGCCGGTCTTCAGCGCCATCGGGAAGCCGATGTCGAAGGGGCTGCGGCCCTCGAGCAGGCGGAGCCGCGCCATCGGATCGGACAGCGCGTCGGTGACCGCCGCGGCGACGCCGGGATCGAGCACGCGTCGTGGCGTGATCGGGTCGCCCTCGACGACGCGCAGATCCACCGCCTCGCCGCCGCGCGCCAGGGCGACGTAGGCCGCTGCGAGCTCGCGCAGCTCGACCTCGCCGGTGCCGAGCGCCAGCGACACCCCGTAGTGATCCGCGCCGCGATCGAGGCTCGCGAAGCCGAGCCCGTGCAGCGACGACAGCAGCGCGGTCGGCCCGACGTCGGCGGCGAGCCGCACCATCGGCACGTTGAGGCTGGCGGCCAGCGCCTCGCGCAGCGAGATCGGCCCGACGTTGCCGCCGTGGAAGTTGCCGGGGGAGTAGGCCTGGCCGCCGTGCTCGAGGAACTCGGTGGGCACGTCCGCGACCAGCTCGCTCGGCGTGTGGCCATCGGCGAGCGCGGCGGCGACGACGAAGGGCTTCAGCGTCGAGCCCGGCTGGCGACGCGCGCGGATCATGTCGACGTGACCGTCGATGTCGAGGCCATCGGGATCGGCGCTGCCGACCCACGCGAGGACATCTCCGGTGGCGTTGTCGACGATGATCACCGCGGCGTTGTGGCCCCCGCGCTCGGCGATCGCGGTGAGGTGCGTGTCGACGAGCCCCTCGACGTCATCCTGCAGCCGACCATCGAGGGTCGTGCGCGTCTCGCCGCGCGGTGCGAGGCGATCCTCGGCCTGCAGCATCCGGACGAAGTGAGGCGCGACGAAGGGGTGTGTGATCGGGCGGAGGTCGATCGGCTCGGCCAGCGCGCGGGCGAGCGCGTCGTCGTCGAGATCCCCGTGGTCGTGCAGCGCCTCGAGCAGCGCCCGCTGCCGCAGGCGCACCCGCTCGAGGTGCGTGTACGGATCGAGCCGCGACGGCGCACGCGGGATCACGGCGAGCAGCGCGGCCTGGGCCCACGATAGATCGCGGCTGGCGACCCCGAACATCGCCTGGGCGGCGGCCTCGGGCCCGATGAGCCCGTGGCCGTAGGGCAGGCGATTGAGGTACTCGACCAGGATCGTCGACTTGTCGAGGACGGTCTCCAGGTTCTGCGCGCGTGCGGCCTCGCGGAGCTTGATCGCCAAGTCGCGATCGCCGGGCACGCCGCCCGTGTCGAGCAGCTTCACCAGCTGCTGGGTGATCGTGCTCGCGCCCGAGACGAAGCGGGCGTGCCGGAGGTTCTGCTCGAAGGCGCGGGCGATCGCGGCGCGGTCGATGCCGTCGTGGGCCCAGAAGTCGGCGTCCTCGCTCACGACGGTGGCGGTGACGAGGCGCGGCCCGATCGCGTCGAGGTCGAGGACGCGGCCGCGGCGGGGCTCCGCGTCCTCGCTGTCGGTCGGGATCTCGCGGAGCAGCGCGCCGTGGCGATCGAGCACGCGACGAGCGTCGTGCCAGGTGTCGGCGAACGCCTCGGCCGGCGCACCCGCGTCGGCGCGCAGCCGCATCCACCACGCGCTCCACCCGAGCCAGGCGACAGCGACGCCGAGCGCCGCGATCGCGAGCCCGAGGCGTCGGCGGCGGGTCATGGCACCACCGTGACCATGGCGATGTCGCTGTAGCCGAGGCTGTCGGGCTCGTACATCAGCTCGACGCGCGCCGGCGCGACCACGAAGGTGCCCGGCGTCGTCGCGCGCACGAGGTACGTGCCCGCGACCCAGTCGCCCCAGACGCGGTCGAAGTAGAGGTTCACGCGGTCGTCGTGCAGCTCGCTGTGGCTGGCCTCCGCGCTGCCCCAGCCGAGCATCTGCGCCAGCGGATGATCGGACGGCAGATCGGGCACGGTGGTCGTGGTCGCGAGGTCGGGCTGCACCGGCTCGAACCCGGCCCCGATCGCGTCGGTGAGCGCGACGTAGCCGAGACGATCGCGATCGAAGTCGTCGTCGCCGTCGCCGCTCGCCGGCATCCGGGCGAGCAGCGTCACGCGGACGAGCTGACCCGGCCGCACCTTCGTGAGGTCGACCTCGCCGCCCTTGGGGTCGTGGAAGACCCGGAACAGATCGGGGCCGTGCTTCGCCGAGGTGGCCGCGAGGGTGCCGGTCGCCGCATACGGTCGCCGCCACGACGCCTCGACGAGGAAGCCCACCGCGCGATCGCCCTCGGCGCGCAGCTGCAGCCGGGCCTCGACGCCGCGCAGCCGCGACAGCGGGATGCGGTAGCGCAGCGCGCCGGTGCCCAGGCGCAGCGAGTCGATCGGATCGGGCGCGACGGCCTCGCCGTCGAGGAGCAGCGCGAGCTCGATCGGCTCGGCGGTCACCTTGGTGAGGTGCTCGGCGAGGGCGAGCAGGCCGAACGCGGTCGACTGCGTCGTGTAGCTGTCGGTGTGCGCCGCGAGGGCGTCGAGCATCGCGGGCAACATCGGCGCGTCGGGCCGCAGCCGCAGCAGGGCCAGCGCCGCCTGGGCCCGGGTGCGGTCGCGCGAGCCGTAGTACGCGAACTCGCCCTGCACCGGCTTGGCGGTCAGCTTGCCGTCGGCGTCGAACGACTTCAGCACGAGGTCGACGAGGGCCTGGGCACGCTTCTCCTCGCCGGGCAGGCTCGACAGCGCCAGCGCCAGCGTGGCCTGGCCGAAGGGACCCTGCTTGTCCGCGGTCTCGAACAGCGCGTCGGCGCTCGACGCCGGCAGGGCCTTGGCCTCGGCCAGCGCGAGGGCGATCGCGGCGCGCACCTCGAGATCGCCGGGGTACACGCTCGAGGTCGAGAGTTGTTCGACGAGGTACGTCGCCATCGCCTCGCGCATGCCAGCGGGCACGGTGATGCCTGCCGCCTCGGCGCGGACCACCGCCCGCATCGCGTACGCGGTGCCGTACGGGTTGGGATCGCCGTCGCCGGGCCAGTAGGCGAGGCCGCCGCTGTCGGTGCGCATGGACGCCAGCCGCTCGATGCCGACGCGGATGCGGTCGTCGATCTGCGCCTGCGAGTAGCGCAGGAAGCCGAGCCGTGGCAGCAGCTCGCGCGCGGCCAAGAGCGGGAGCGTGCTCGAGGTGGTCTGCTCGACGCAGCCGTGCGGGTAGTCCACGAGGAACTCGACGCGCTCGCCGAGCTCGGGCCACAGCGCGACGCCCATCGTCACCACGAGATCGTCGGCGTCGTCGTCGACGAACACGTCGTCGGGGATCGACACCCGGATGTCTTGGCCGCCGGAGAAGCCGCCCGCCAGGCGCGGGCGCTCGTCGATGCCGGGGGCCTGCACCGGGACCACCGCCTCGACGCGGTCTCGCGCGCCGCCGTCGGCGGTCGCGTCGAACACGAGCGTCTGCACGCCCACGCTCGAGGTCGCGAGGTCGAAGGCCACGCGGGTGTGGCCCGCCGCGGCCAGATCGATCTCGCGGGCCTCGTCGCCGAGGCGCACGGTGGCGTGCATCGGCGCGTCGGTGCCGTTGTGGACCACCGCGGCGACCTCGAAGCGGTCGCCGACGATCGCGAAGCGCGGCACCGCCGGGATCACCATCAGCGGCTTGCGGACCTCGAAGGCCGACTCGTGCACCGCGCCGCGGCCGCTCGGATCGAGGACCACGGCCATCATGCGGAACTTGGTGAGGTTGTCGGGCAGGGGCAGCTCGACCGTCACGTGGCCGTCGTCGCCCGTGACGAGGTCGGGCTTCCACAGGGCGGTCTGCACGAAGTTCTTGCGGGTCGACACGAGCGATGCGTCGCCCTCGGAGCCGCCGTCGCCCGCGACGTGGGCGCGGATGCCGAGCGCCGCGAGGAGATCGCGGTTGTCGGTGACGTGCATCGACAGGCCGCCGCCGGGACGCAGCGCTGCCACCGGATCGGGGGCGTGGAAGTCGGTGAGGCGCAGGATGCCCTCGTCGACGACCGCGAGCGCCACCTCGGCGCCGGCCACCGCCGCGCCGCCCTTGGTGACGACCACGTCGAGGCTGGCCCGGTCGCCCGGGGCGTACACGGGGCGATCGCTCTTGACCGAAAGATCGACCCGCGCGTCGTCGAGGGCGACCGGCAGGCGCACCGCGCCGAACTTCCACTGCAGGGCGGTCTGCGGGTCGGCGTCGATCGGCAGCACGGTCGCGGTCGCGTGGGCCCACGGCGCGTGCTCGGCGGTGAGCGGCAGCTCGAAGGTCGCCGTCGCGGTGCGGATGCGCTGCGATCGGGTGATCCGCTTGCCGGCGCCCTTGAGCGTGACGATCGCGATCGCCTCCGCGAAGGGGCTGACGATCTCGATCGTCGCGGTGTCGCCCGGCTTGTACTCGCGGCGGTCCGCGGTGACCTCGAGCGCGGTGCCCGGGCGCTGCGGCCGCGCGCCGTCGCCGTGGCCCCAGGCCCACAGCGTGTCCGAGCCGCCCTTCTTGCCGTCGACCCACGCGGTGACGACGTAGTCGCCCGAGCGGGTGATCGACAGCGGGCAGTCGACGACCGTCTTGGTCGACGTCGCCTTGCACCGGCCGACCTCGCGGCGGACCTCGTGCCACTGCTCGTCGTACGCGGTGCCGACGGTGGGCTTGCGCGTGCGCTCCCAGTCGACGCGCTCGAGCACCGCCTCGATCTCGGCGCCCGACACCGCGTTGCCCTCGCGGTCGGCGACGCCGAGCTCGAGCGGCACGGTCGTCGGTTCGCCGGGGCGGAGATCGAGTGAGCCGTCGGGGACGCGCACGCCGGCGTAGCGCGGCGCGTCGAACACGGTGACGTCGTCGCGGGCGGAGATCGTGCGGTGCGACTCGTCCTGCACCGTCGCCTCGAACACGAAGCGCTGCGGCCCGCCGAGGCTCGGCATCTCGACCGCCTGATCGACCGCGAGCTTGCCGGACGCGTCGAGGGTGGCCTCGCCGCTGCGGCTCCACTGGTCCTCGGACGTGCGACCGTCGCCATCCCAGCCGTAGTCGCTGCGGCCGTCGTCGACGGTGAACGACAGGCCGCGGCCGACCATGTCGCCCTGCGGCAGCTCGGTGGGCGCGCGCGAGAGGGTCCACGTCACCGCCGCGCCGTCCATCGTCGCGCCGAAGAGGTAGCGGCCGGTCACCTGGGCGGCGATGTGCTTCGTGTCGCCCTCGGCGGCGACGTCGACGGTGAACCGCGGCGGCTCGAATTCGGCGATCTGCACGGTGGTCTGGGCCCAGGGGCCGCCGTCGCCGGCGACCGGCTCGAACGACAGGGTGTAGCGGCCGATCTCGGCGTGGGCGTCGCTGACGAACTCGCCGGCGAACGACCCGGCGCCGTTCGACCAACCGGTGACGGCGAACGCCTCGTCGCCGGTCGGCGAGGTCACGCGCATGCGCACGGGGAACCGGGCCAACGGTGGCAGTGCCTCGCCGTCGCGGGTGCGGACGATGCCCTTGAAGAAGACCTTCGAGCCCGGGCGATAGACGCCGCGATCGGTGAGGATCATGGCGCGGACGTCCCCGGTTGCGGCGGGCTCGCCCGCGTACTGCGGCGCGAGGGCGTGCGCCTCGCGGCCGCCCTGGCCGAGGCGGACCTGGGTCTGCGCGCCGGCGTGCGCGACGTGCAGCAGGGCCTTGTCGGTGTCGGCGCGCGCGACCGGGAGCAGCGCGACGCCGTCGGCGTCGGTCACGATGCCCGACAGATCGCGGCCGTCGATCGCGAAGCTCGCCCCGACGACCGGCTCTCCGGTGGTGACCGCGGCCACGTGGACGAGCACCGCATCGGGCATCGCCTGGGTGTGGACCGCCATGGACGTCGCGTCGTAGACCGTGAGCATCGCCATCGGCGGTCGCGCGGCCGAGCTCCACTCCGGGTACACCGTGGGCTTGGCCCCGAACGCGGGCGCGTCGAGCTTCAGCGCGGCGAGGTAGGGCTGCCCGACGCCGAGCTCGTCGGTGAGGTCGACGGTCGTGACCGCGTCGGTGTCGAGCGTCGAGACCGGCGTGATCTCGACGACGTGATCGGGCGCGCCGGCGGGGAGCTCGCGGCTTCCGAGCTGGCTCTGCGCGGCGTCCCACGCGGCCGCAGTGCCGCCGACCTTCCACAGCTCGAGCCGGGCCTTGGCGACGTTGCGGGTGTTGACGACGAACGTGCGCGCCGCGTCGACGCCGAGGGCCTGGCTGCCCTCGGCCATCGACACGCTCGCCGCCAGCGCGGGGGTCTCGATCGTGAAGTGGACCGGGCCCGTGCTCTGGCCGAAGCGATCGGTGACGCCGGCGACCGTGACGTCGTAGCTCGACGAGGGCGCGAAGCCCCCCGACACGTTGAGCCGACCGGTGGTCGACCAGTTGTCGTTGTAGACCGAGAGGTTCGGGACCTCGGGCGTGATCGTCAGCAGGCCCAGGGCGTCCTTGCCGGAGACCGCGATGGTGTTGGTGTAGTTGATGGAGAAATTGCCACTGGAGAGCTGCAGGGTGTCCTTCGCGAAGGAGCAGTCCGAGCTCCAGCACTCGACGCCGGTCATGCCCATGCGCTCGGCGATCTCGTAGGCGGTCTTCGCGTCGTACTCGCCGACGTCGGGGTCCTTGCGGACGAGCGTGAGCGCCGTCCCCGGATCGAGCGGCGCGCGCGGGCTCAGCGTCACGATGTGGCGCCGGTCGACCTTCACGCCGCTGAACACGCCCTTGCTGCCGCGGCGCGCCTTCAGGGCGACGGGCTTGCTGCCGCCGATGGTCTTGCGCTGCAGCTCGACCAGGGCGATCGCCGCGGCGGGATCGATCGGCTGATCGAACAGGAGATCGA
Organism: Nannocystaceae bacterium; assembly: GCA_044344875.1. Lineage (GTDB taxonomy): Bacteria > Myxococcota_A > Polyangia > Nannocystales > Nannocystaceae > Xiheibacterium. The sequence goes on along the minus strand of JBIJCC010000013.1, from coordinate 47,946 downwards.
AGCTCGGCTTGACCCCGAGCTCGGTGCCGCCGTCGGGGGCGATCATCACGATGCGCGGCGCGCCGGGCTTGGGCAGGTACGACAGCATCTTGCCGCCGATCCACACCTGCGGGTCGGCGCGGAAGCGGCCGGTCCACCCCTCGAACACCGGCAGTCCGGCGGCGTTCTTCAGGCCGCCGAGGCGCGCGGTGTAGGTCGCCTCGGGATCGAACGGCGCGTCGGCGACGAACTCGATCGCGTGGCCGTCCTTCGCCTGCAGCTTGCCGGGCACCGGCGGATCGATCCGCAGTGGCGCCGTCGCGGCGGCGAGGTCGAAGGTGAGCGGCGCGTTGAACGAGATGCGCAGGGTCTGGCCGGCGAACTCGAAGGCGCCGTCGTCGTCCAGCTCCGGACTCACGATGGCGATCTCGGCGTCGGTACCGTTCGTGCGCAACGTGCGGGGTAGGGGGCGACGCTCGCGACGGGCCTGTGCCGGCGGGAAGTCGAGGGCGGGGCCCGACGGGGCCGCCCCGGGCAGCGGCGTCGCGACCGCGGCCGGTGACGGCGCGTCCGGGACCGCCTGACACGAGCCGGCGGTGGCACATGCGAGGAGCACGGCCAGGGCCCGCTTGGGTTTGCCCGCGCTCGGCTTTCCCGTGCTCGGCTTGCGGTGATCGTACCGCTCGGTGTCGGACGGGCTCGCTGGCATGGCGCCCAGACGCGCATGTGCGACGGGAGATTTCACCGGCGTTGCGCTTTCTCCAGTCGACTGCGTTGCCACGGCCGCCAGTATGCCGGATATTCCCGCGTGCCCATGTCGACCGGTTCGCGCGCGCTGTTTCTGCCGACCTCCGAGCACGTCCTGTTGCGCGACATGGTGGCCGAGTTCGCACGGCGCGAGGTCGACCCGCAGGCCGCGGAGCACGATCGCAAGGGCGAGCTCAACGTCCCGTTGTTCCGCAAGCTCGGCGAGCTCGGGCTCCTCGGCATCACCGTGCCCGAGGCCGACGGCGGCGCGGGCATGGACACGGTCGCGGCCGTGATCGCCCACCACGAGCTGGCCAAGTACGACCCCGGCTTCACGCTGGCGTACCTGGCCCACTCGATGCTGTTCGTGAACAACTTCTACTACTGCTCCAACGCCGAGCAGCGCCGGCGGTTCCTGCCCAAGGTCATGAGCGGCGAGTGGATCGCGGGCATGGGCATGACCGAGCCGGGCGCGGGCACCGACGTGCTCGGCATGTCGAGCACCGCGGTGCGCGACGGCGATCACTACATCCTGCGCGGCAGCAAGACGTACATCACCAATGCGTGCGATGCGTTCTGCTTCCTCGTCTACGCCAAGGTCAACGGTCGCGTCACCGCCTTCGTGATCGATCGCGAGTGCCCCGGCTTCTCGACGACCGCCCACATCGACAAGCTCGGCATGCGCGGCTCGACGATGGCCGAGCTCGTGTTCGACGACGCGCGCGTGCCCGCGAGCTATCTGCTCGGGCGCGAGGGCGACGGCATCACGCACATGATGCGCAACCTCGAGATCGAGCGGCTGACGTTGGCGGCGATCAGCGTCGGCATCGCCGAGCGCTGCGTCGAGATCATGGTCCGGTTCGCGAACGAGCGGCGCGCGTTCGGCCGTCCGATCGCGGACTTCGGCCAGATCCAGCGCTACCTCGCCGACGGCTACGCGATGACGGAGGCGGCCAAGGCCCTGGTCTACAACGTCGCGCGCGACATCGGGCCCGACGTCCGCAACCGGGTCGGCTCCGACGCGGCCAAGCTGTTCGCCGGCCCGGTCGGCAAGACGGTGGCCGACTATGCGATGCAGGTGATGGGCGGGGCGGGCTACTGCAAGGAGTACCCGGTCGAGCGGCTCTGGCGGGACGCCAAGCTCATCGAGATCGGCGGGGGCACCCTCGAGGCGCACCAGAAGAACCTCGCCAAGGATCTCTCGCGCCTCGTGCAGCCCTAGGTCGCCCCGAGCTCCGGCGCGACCGAGGGCGAGGCCCGCATGACACGCGTGTCGCGGTGGCCTTGCGTGCACGTGAGGTCGCGCGTGCGGCCGGGGGCCGCAGCGTTTTCACGGTGGACGAGCCGCGCGCACTGCCGTCAAGATGCGGTTCGAGCCATGCGTACCCACAAGCTTCCCTTGATCTCCGCCCTGTCCCTCGTCCTCGGCTTCGCCGCCACCGGCTGTGCGAAGGACGACGGCGAAGGCGACACCAACAGCGCCGAGAGCACCGGCACCGCGACCGACGATCCGACCGCCACCGCGAGCGCGACGGTCAGCGCGTCGGGCAACTCGGCGAGCGCGACCGACACCGACACCGCGTCGACCGCGACCGAGACCGACGCGACCACCGACTCGGGCCCGAGCACCGTCTCGGTCACCGACACCGCCACGACCGGTGATCCGGAGCCGCAGCCCAACGGCTCGATGTGTGACACCAACGAGGAGTGCGTCTCGGCGATGTGCTTCGTCGTCGGGCCGCTCGGCGGCATCTGTGGCGACTGCCTCACCGACGCGGACTGTGCGGCGACGACCGGCGGCGGCTGCAGCATCCCCAACCCGCTCGCGCAGCCGCCCGAGGGCGCCGCGTGCAACATGGGTGAGCCCGGCGCCGGCTGCATGTCCGACGACGTCTGCGCCGAGGGCGTGTGCGCCGAGATCCTCAACGTCCCGGGCATCCTCGTCGCCTCGACCTGCAGCGAGTGCATCATGGACTCCGACTGTGCCGACGGCGGTCTGTGCTCGCCGAGCTACGACGTCGCGAACCTGACCGGGATCAAGACGTGCGTGCAGCCGGGCATGGTTCCCGACGGCACGGGCTGTGACCTCGAAGGGACGGGTAACGAGGCGTGCGAGAACGGCCACTGCGTCGGCGCCGACGTCCTCGGTGTGCTCGAGCTCGGCGTGTGCAGTGCCTGCGCCGTCGACACCGACTGCGCCGACGGCGAGACCTGCACCCCGCCGGCGGTCGACCTGGAGGCCGGCCTCGTCGCGGGCGTCTGCACGCCGCCGGCCTGAGGCTTGCCTGGCCCGCGGGCCCGCACCAAAGCCCCCCACCGTCGTGGGGGGCTTTTTCAATTCCCGATCCCGCGTCGCGTGACCAGATACACCGCGAACGTCCCCAGCCAGTGCGCCCCCTCGTAGTGCGCCCCGTCCGTCGCCGCGATCCCGGCCGTCGCGTGCGCGTCCGCGGCCCGCAGCAGCGCGCCGCGTCGCGCGTCGTCCTCGGGCAGTCCGGTCGCGATGCCCTCGAGCATCCACGCGCGGCTGAGGTTCAACCCGTCGAGGTGCGCGAGCTTGCCGTCGCTGCGATCCGCCGGCACCACCGGCACCACGCCCGCATCGTCTTCGGTGATCCTCGGCAGCGCCGCGCCGAGCCACGCCGCGAACTCGGCCGCCGGCATCACGCGCCGCAGCAGATCCGCCGCCGCCAGACACGGCGACAGGAAGTCCTGCCCCGAGGGCTCGAACGCGAGATTGCACCCGCGATCGCCCCCGTACAGCGCGCGCGCGCGGGCCTCGATCACCGCGGCCGTCGCGTCGTCGCCCGTCGCCCGCGCCCAGTCGAGCGCGAGCCCGAAGGCGAACGCGCTCTGGCTGTGCTCGCCCGTCCGCACCGGGTGCGTCAGCTTGCCCGCCCACTCGACGAGGCGCTGCGCGGCGAGCCGCTCGAGCGGCGTCATCGCGGTGACCATCGCCGCCGCGGACGGATCGTCCCACGCGCGCAGCTCGGCGCCGAGCTGCAGCAGCCACGCGAGCCCGTACGGTCGCTCGAAGCCCGCGCGATCGGGGCGATCCATGTACGCCAGCTCGCCCGCGAGGTTCGACGCCGACAGGTTGCGCGCCACCGCGGCCCTCGCCGCCTCGGCCCACGGCGCGCTCGGCTCGCGTCGCAGCAGTCGCACCAGCAACCAGTGCCCGTGCACTGCCGAGTGCCAGTCGAAACACCCGAAGAACGCGGGCGTCAGCTGACGCGGCGTGCCGACGTCCGCGTCGCTCGTCAGCACGTGCGCGAGCTTGTTCGGGTACTCGCGCTCGATGCAGCCCAGGGCCAGCCGCGCGAACGGTTCAGCGTCGAAGGGGCGGGGCGCGGTCATGCTCGGTGCCTCCGGGTGGGTGCGCGGGCGGGGCCCTGTGGCAGGGGACGCCGCGCGGCAGGCCCCCGCGAACAGTAGGGCCGCGGCCCAGAGCCGACCCCGGTCCCCCTGCGAGCCGCTGCGCACTGCGCCCGACGATAGCAGCCCGCGTCGTCCGGTGGGTTATGCTGCGGCCGTCCCGTGTCGGTCCTTCGCACGCTCGTCAACTCGTCCCGTGCACTGATCACCGGCGCCCGCGAGGTTGCCCGCTTCCGCGAGATTTCCTCGGTCTTCGTCACCCACGGCTTCGGCTGGGTCGTGGCCCAGCTCAAGCTGCGCCGCGAGCTGCAGGTCGAGTTCGAGGGCGCCGACCTCACCCGCGCCGCGCTGTCCAATCCCGACACCGGCAAGCGGCTCGTCGCCGCGCTCACCAAGCTCGGGCCGACGTTCGTCAAGCTCGGGCAGATCCTGTCGACGCGCACCGATCTGCTGCCGATGGCGCTGATCCACGAGCTCGAGACGCTGCAGGACAACGTCGAAGGCCTCCCGTTCGCGCAGGTCGAGGCCCAGCTGGTCCGCAACCTCGGCCCCGACTTCCGCAAGCACTTCGCCGAGCTCGACGAGAAGCCGCTGGCGTCGGCGAGCATCGCCCAGGTCCACCGCGCCACGCTGGTGGACGGCACCAAGGTCGCGCTCAAGGTCCAGCGGCCCGCGGTCCAGGCGAAGATCGAGAGCGATCTGGGCATCCTCATGGTCCTCGCCGGTTGGCTCGAGGAGGCCATCGACGAGGCGCGGGTGATGGATCTGCAGGGCATCATCACGGGCTTCACCAAGTCCATCTCGGCCGAGATCGACTTCCGCATCGAGGCCCGCAACCTCGAGCGGTTCCGCCGCAACTTCGCCGAGACCCCGGCGGTGTCGTTCCCGCGGGTGTTCGAGGAGCTGTCGACCGCCGAGGTCCTGTGCATGGAGTTCCTCGACGGCCGCAAGTTCTCCGAGGTGCTCGCGGCCGGCGAGGACACCAAGCCCCTGGTGTCGACGTACTTCAACGTCTCCTACAAGATGCTGTTCTTCGACGGCTTCTTCCACGGCGACCTGCACCCGGGCAACGTGCTGGTGCTCCCGGACAACCGCATCGGCATCCTCGACTGCGGCATGGTCGGGCGCCTGTCGCCGTCGGCCAAGGACCGAATCATCGACATCATGTACGCGATCCTCAACGAGGATCTCGAGAGCGTCGCCCGCACGTTCTACGACCTGTCGATCCGCACCGGTCCGGTGGACTACTCGAAGTTCGAGTCCGATGTGGTCGAGATCTCCGAGCGCTATCTCGTCGGCATCCCGCTATCGGAGATCCAGATCGGCACGCTGTTCGGGGAGATCGTCGCCGGCGCCACACGCCACGCCGTGCGCATGCCGACCGACTTCACGATGATGTTCAAGGCCATCATCACGACCGAGGGCATGGCCAAGTCGATCGCGCCGGACATCGACCCGATCGATCTGGCGCGGCCGTTCATCACGCAGATGGTGGCCGAGCGCTACAGCACCGATCGGCTCAAGCAGATCGCGCTGGCCGACTTCAACAACATCTCGCGGATGTTCCGCTCGCTGCCAAGGACGCTGCCGGCGATGATCGACGACCTGCGGGCGGGGAAGATCGCCATGAGCCTGTCGCCGGACACCCTGGCCGAGCAGCACCGCCTGGGCGAGATCCGGCAGAAGCGCACGGTGCGGCTGGCCGTGACCGTGGCGTTCCTGGCCTGTGGGACCTACTCGCTCGGCCTCGGTCTGCCGGTGTCGCCGCTGCTGGGGATCCCGCTGTTGTCCGCGTTCCTGCTGTTCGGGGCCGGCGTGGGCCTGTTCAGCCTGTGGTGGAAATGAGCCCCGCGGCTGGGGTAGAACGCGCCATGGCCAACCCGACCGCGACCTGCGAGACCTCGCTCGGCAACTTCGAAATCGAGCTGTTCGTCGACAAGATGCCGATCACCGCCGGCAACTTCCTCAAGCTCGCCAGCAGCGGCTTCTACGACGGGCTGCACTTCCACCGCGTCATCTCGAACTTCATGATCCAGTTCGGCTGCCCGAACAGCCGCGACCCCAACAGCAGCCGCGCCGGCACCGGCGACTCGCCGCACGGCGTCATCCGCGACGAGCACCTGGCCGACGCCAAGCTGTCGAACGAGCCGGGCACCCTGTCGATGGCGAACAAGGGCGCGAACTCGGGCAGCTGCCAGTTCTTCATCAACACCGTGCACAACGCCTACCTCGACTGGTTCACCCCGGGGCAGTCGAAGCACCCGGTGTTCGGCAAGGTCATCTCGGGTATGGACGTGGTGAAGGCGATCGAGACCACGCCGACGGGCTCCGGCGATCGTCCCCGCACGCCGGTCCGCATGAACAAGATCACCGTCCACGGCCTGTGATCCGGCCCTCGCGTCCGGCCGCCGGGGTTGCGCGTGCATCGGTTGCGCCGACGCGGTAAGCCCCCGAGGTGCCCGCGATGCGTCTGCTCTCCGAGGCCTGGTCGGTCCTGCTCGCGCTCGCGCCGTGGCTGTTGCTCGGCGCGGCGCTCGCGGGCTTGCTGCACGTGCTCGTACCGCCCGGGTTCGTCCGCCGGCGCTTCCGCGGCTACGGCGGGGTCGTCCGCGCCGTGGCCCTCGGCGTCCCCCTGCCGCTGTGCTCGTGCGGGGTCATCCCCGCGGCGATCGGCCTGCGGCGCGACGGTGCCAGCCGCGGCGCCGCGATCGGCTTCCTCGTCGCGACCCCGCAGACCGGCGTCGACTCGATCCTCGTGAGCGCGAGCCTGCTGGGCTGGCCGTTCGCGCTGTGGAAGGTGGGCAGCGCCCTGGTCACGGGGCTCGTCGCGGGGTTCCTGGTCGAGCGCGAGGACGAGGACGGCGCGCCGGCGCCCGAGGCCGCGACGCCCGAGACGACGGCGCCGCGCGGGCTCCGGGCGGGGATCGATCACGCGGTCGAGGTCGTGCGATCGATCTGGCGCTGGATCGCGCTCGGCGTCGCGGTCTCGGCGGTGATCGGCGCCTGGGTACCGCCGGCGTCGCTCGCCGCGGTCGCCGAGCTGCCCGCGGTGCTCGTGATGCTCGCGACCCTCGCCATCGCCGTGCCGCTGTACGTCTGCGCGACGGCCTCGGTGCCGATCGCCGCGATGCTCGTCGCCGGCGGATTCCCGCCCGGCGCCGCCCTGGTGTTCTTGATGGCCGGGCCCGCGACCAACGTCGCGACGATCGGCGCGGTCGCCCGGGGCTTCGGCCGCCGCGCCCTGGTCATCTACCTCTCGACGATCGTGATCGGCTCGATGGCGCTGGCGTGGATCTTCGACGCGGTGCTCGCCGACACCGCGGCGGCCCACGTGCACGCCCACCTGCACGGCGAGGGCGCGTGGTGGGAGGTCACCGCGGCGGTCGTCCTCGTCGCGGCGCTCGGATGGTTCGCCCTCGCCGATCTGCGGCGGTGGTCGGCCCGGTCGCGCGCGGCCGCGCCGGCGGTCGCGGTGCTCCCGACGATCGAGGTCGGCGTCGTCGGCATGAACTGCGAGGGCTGCGTGGCCCACCTCGAGGACACCCTGCGCGGCGCGCCCGGGGTCGTCGGCTGCGAGGTGACGCTCGAGCCCGGCCGGGCCATCGTGCGCGGCGACATCGACGAGGCGGCCGTGCACGAATTGGTGCGCAAGGCGGGGTATTCGCCCGCCCGGGCCCCCGCCTGACGCACCGCCGCGATGGCCGGATCGGGTACCATCCGCCGACGTCATGAGCGAAGACACGGGTCCATCCAACTTCATCCGCGAGCTGATGGCCGCCGACGTCGACGCCGGCAAGCACGCCGGCCGGGTCATGACGCGGTTTCCGCCCGAGCCCAACGGTTACTTGCACATCGGCCACGCCAAGGCGATGTGGGTCGACTTCGGGCTCGCCGCGGAGTTCGGCGGGCTGTGCAACCTGCGGTTCGACGACACCAACCCCGTCACCGAGGACACCGAGTACGTCGACTCGATCCAGGCCGACATCCGCTGGCTGGGCTGGGACTGGGGCGAGCGCAAGTACTTCGCGTCCGACTACTTCGAGCAGCTCTACGCCTGGGCGGTGCAGCTCATCGGCAAGGGGTTGGCGTACGTCGACAGCCAGAGCGTCGAGGACATCCGGGCCAACCGCGGCAACTTCTACAAGCCCGGCGTCGACAGCCCGTTCCGCGATCGCAGCGTCGCCGAGAACCTCGATCGCTTCGAGCGCATGCGCAAGGGTGAGTTCCCCGACGGCGCCCACGTGCTGCGGGCCAAGATCGACATGGCCCACGGCAACCTCAACATGCGCGACCCGCTGATGTACCGCATCAAGCACGCGCATCACCACCGCACGGGCGATGCGTGGTGCATCTACCCGACGTACGACTACGCCCACGGGCTGTCGGACGCGATCGAGGGCGTGACGCACTCGATCTGCACGCTCGAGTTCGAGGATCACCGGCCGCTGTACGACTGGTTCCTCGAGGCGCTCGAGCTGCCGCATCGCCCGCAGCAGATCGAGTTCGCCCGGCTCAACCTGTCGTACCTGGTGATGTCCAAGCGCAAGCTGCTGCAGCTCGTGCAGGAGAAGGTCGTCGACGGTTGGGACGACCCGCGCATGCCGACGCTGTCGGGCATGCGCCGCCGCGGCTACACGCCCGAGGCGATCCGGGCGCTGTGCGAGCGCACCGGCGTGTCGAAGCGCCCGGGCATCGCCGACGTCACGATGCTCGAGTACGAGGTGCGCGAGCACCTGAACGCGACCTCGCCGCGGCGCATGGCGGTGCTGCGCCCGCTCAAGCTCGTCATCGAGAACTACCCCGAGGGCGAGGTCGAGTGGTTCGATGCGCCCAACAACCCCGAGGACGCGACAGCCGGCTCGCGCAAGGTGCCGTTCTGCCGCGAGGTCTACATCGAGCAGGACGACTTCCGCGAGGTCGCGCCGAAGAAGTGGTACCGCTTCGCGCCGGGCCAGGAGGTGCGCCTGCGCTACGCCGGGCTCGTCACCTGCCGTGACGTGGTCAAGGACGACGCCGGCAACGTGATCGAGCTGCGCTGCACGTGGGACCCCGAGTCCCGCGGCGGCAACTCGCCCGACGGTCGCAAGGTCAAGGGCACGTCGCACTGGGTCTCGGCGCGCCACGGCGTCGCCGCGAGCGTGCGGCTGTACGACCGCCTGTTCACGGTCGAGGATCCGCAGGGCGTCGAGGGCCGCGACTTCAAGGAGTTCCTCAACCCCAAGTCGCTCGAGCAGGTCGAGGGCGCGATCGTCGAGCCGGACCTCGCCGCGGCCCCCCCCGGCGCCCGGTTCCAGTTCGAGCGGGTGGGCTACTTCTGCGCGGACCTCGACAGCACGCCCGAGCGGCCGGTGTTCAACCGGACGATCGAGCTCAAGGACAGCTGGGCGAAGCTCGAGGCGAAGCTCGAGCCCAAGGCCTGACGCTGCCCCGACGCATGTCACCGGGTCGGTGCCTCGTCCGTAGCAGAGGCAGACGGCGCACCGAGAGTGGTGCACCGCGAGGAGACCCCATGTTCCGCCCCATCGCCCTGCTGCCCCTGTTCGTCGCCCTCGCGGGCGCCTGTGCCACCGAGACCACCGACGACGCCGTCGCGCCCCGCGAGGCGAGCGGGCCGCTCGTCGGTCGCGCCGTCGAGTTCGCCCTCGAGCCCGGCGCCCTCGAGCCCGCGGCCGTCGACGCGATCGCCAAGCACCTCGAGGCCACGACCGCGGCCGAGAACCTCAGCGTGTCGATCAAGCAGTCCGATGACGAGGGCGCCACCGTGGTGATCGAGGCGTGGGGCCGCGCGACGATCGGCGACGACGCCCTCGTCGCGGGACTGCGCCAGCAGTTCCCGGCGCTGAAGAACGCGATGATCGCCGTGAAGGCGCTGGAGGGTGAGGGACCTGCGGGGCGACTCGCCGAGATCGACGTCGACCCCAGCGACGATCCCGAGGCGGTGCGTCAACGCGTGATCACGCAGCTTCGTGCGGACGGAGTGCAGGGCGACGTGCAGGTCCACGTCGACGACGACGACGACGGTCGCCGCGAGGTCCGCGTCGAGATCGAAGATCGCAAGCACCAGTGATCCACGCGTCGCCGGCCACGGGCGGCGCGGGGCGGCGTGCGGCGGTACACTCCCCGACGATGGCCCCCCACGCGCCCTACTACACCGAGGAGCACGAGCAGCTCCGCGAGCAGGTCCGTCGCTTCGTGCAACGCGAGATCGCCCCGGACGTCGAGGCGTGGGAGGAGGCCGGCGAGTTCCCGCGGTCGCTCTACGCCAAGGCCGGCGAGATGGGCCTGCTCGGCATCGGCTACCCCGAGGCGCTCGGCGGCACGCCGGCGGATCCGTTCCATCGCATCGTCGTCACCGACGAGCTGGCGCGCCCGGGCTCCGGGGGGATCATCGCGGGGCTGCTGAGCCACGGCATCGCGCTGCCGCCCATCGTGGCCCTGGGCAGCGACGCGCTCAAGCAGCGCATCGTGCCGCCGGTGCTGCGCGGCGAGGCGATCGCGGCGCTCGCGATCACCGAGCCCGACGGCGGCTCGGACGTCGCGAACCTCCGCACGACGGCGCGTCGCGAGGGCGACCACTACATCGTCGACGGCAGCAAGACGTTCATCACCTCGGGCATGCGCGCCGACTACGTCACCGTGGCCGTGCGCACCGGTGGCCCGGAGATGGGCGGCATCTCGCTGCTGGTCGTCGAGCGCGACACGGCGGGCTTCACCCGCACGCCACTGGCGAAGATGGGCTGGTGGTGCTCCGACACCGCCACGCTCTACTTCGACGGCTGCCGGGTCCCGGCCGCGAACCTCATCGGCGACGAGAACGCCGGGTTCCTCGGCATCATGCACAACTTCAACGGCGAGCGGCTCGCGATTGCGTCGATGGCGATCGCGTTCGCGCAGGTGTGCCTCGACGAGGCGATCGCGTGGGCCAAGGAGCGCAACACCTTCGGCAAGCCGCTGGTCTACCGCCAGGTGATCCGCCACAAGCTCGTCGACATGGCCCAGCGCATCGGGTCCAGCCGCGCGTGGCTCGAGCAGCTCGCGTGGCGGGTAGGGCAGGGCCAGTGGCCGATCGCCGAGGTGTGCATGCTGAAGAACGCCGCGACCCAGTGCCTCGAGTTCTGCGCCAAGGAGGCGGTGCAGATCTTCGGCGGCGCCGGCTACATCCGCGGGCAGAAGGTCGAGCGCATCTATCGCGAGACCAAGGTCCTGTCGATCGGCGGTGGGGCGGAGGAAATCATGAAGGAACTCGCCGCCAAACAGATGGGGCTCTGATGGCGCGTCGCGCCGGGCTGCGGGTATCTTCGGGCGATGCAGGCCCGACTCGGCGATCGCTCGCTGTTCCCGACCCTCGGCGCGGCGGTCTACGCCAACTTCGCCGGCATGTCGCCGCTGTCGCTGCCCGTGGCGACCGCGATCCGCGGGGCGGTCGACGCGATCGCGGCGCAGGGCGGCGCGGCGGGCTGGGAGCTGCTCGGGCTGCGCGAGACCGTGCGCGCGTCGGCGGCGAGACTCGTCGGCGCCGAGGCCCACGAGGTCGGCTTCGTGCCGAACACCACCGCGGGCGTGCGCGCAGCCGCGTTCGGGCTGCCGTGGTCGCCCGGCGATCGGGTCGTGTGCTTCGGCGGTGAGTTCCCCGCCAACGTCACGCCGTGGCAGCGCGCCGCGGCCCTGACCGGCGGCGAGATCGTGATGCTGCCGGTCGACGCGTACGCCGAGGATCCCGAGCTCGGCCTCGCCGCGCTCGAGCGGGTGCTCGCCGCGGGCCGCGTGCGCGCGGTCGCGGTGTCGGCCGTGCAGTTCCAGTCCGGGCTGCGCATGCCCCTGGCCGCGATGGCCGAGCGCGCCCACGCCCACGGCGCGTGGTTGTGCGTCGACGCGATCCAGGCCTGCGGCGTCGTGCCCATCGACGTCGTCGCCGAGGGCATCGACATCCTCGCCTGCGGCGGCCACAAGTGGCTGGGCGGTTCGATGGGCCTCGGGTTCTGGGTGCTCCGGGAGCACGTCGCCGCGGTGCTGCGGCCCGCGGTCGCCGGCTGGACGAGCCACGTGGATGGGGCCGCGTTCCTCCTCGAGGGCCCCGGGCACCTGCGCTACGACCGAGCGGTGCGGCCGCGCGCGGACTTCGTCGAGGACGGCGGCTTCGCCCTCGCCCTGTTGCCCGGCCTCGCGGCCGCCCTCGAACTCCTGCACGGGCTCGGCGTCGGGGCGATCTTCGATCATGTGCAGCGCTGGATCGACGCCGTCGAGCCCGCTCTCGTCGAGCGCGGCTTCACCAGCCGACGCGCGCGCGATCCGAACGCGCGTTCGGGCATCCTCTCGCTCGAGCCGCCGCGGGGCGTGGACGTGATCGCGCTGCACCACGCCCTCGAGCAGCGCGGCATCGCCTGTGCGACCCCCGATGGTCTGCTCCGCTTCGCGCCGCACTGGTCGAACGACGTCCATGAGGTCCCGCGACTGCTTCGCGCGTTGGACGAGGCGACGAGCGAGGGAACCGCGAGCCGGTCTGCGGCACCGTGAACCTACATCGGACCTGATCGCGACCGTTGGGCATCGCAGGATGCGAGCACTGCCCAACTGGCGCCGCGGGTGCCCCAGTTGAGCACGTCGACCGACGTCGAGCTGCAACGCCTTGGAATTTCCTTGGATTTTGGCGCGGGCGCCAGTCTTGCTCATGTACTCTGTCGAGGCCGGCGAAGACGACAATCGGTTGCCGGACCGAATCAACGTCAACCTCGGCGGGGCTGTCACATCGACGCCCTCGCTTCATCCAAGCGAAGAAGGAGTCCGTCCCAATGCTTTTCGGCGTATGGCTAATCGTGCTCGGTGTTCTCGGCGCGTCCAACCTCATCATCGCACGGAAGCCCGACGCGAAGGAACTCATCGGCAAGATCGCACCCTACCAAGGGTGGATGGGTGCCGTCTCCGCGCTCTGGGGCGTGTGGGGCCTCATCAGCGCGATCCTCAGTCTCGGTCTGTTGACCACGTTCCCGATCTGGTGGGCGACGTGGGTCGCCACTGACGTCATCCTGGTCGCGCTGGGCCTCCTGCTCGGCATCGGCACGCTCAAGACGTTCATCAAGCAGCCGCAGGCGGTGGAGAAGATGGACCTGCTCGTCGCGAAGCTCGCGCCGAAGCAGGGCGTCCTCGGCCTGGTGGGCATCGGCCTGGGCGCGTGGTGCCTGGTCGCGAGCTTCCTGTTCGCGGGCTGAGTTGCTCCGATGGGTGTGCCCGTGGCGCGTGTGCGCCGCGGGTGGAGCCCCGCGGTCCGCCTGGTGCGGCCGCGGGGTTTTGTTTGGCGCGGCTCCCCGAGGGCGTTTCATGGCGAGGACCTCCGATCTCCCGAATTCCCGGGCCAAGTCCCTGGCCATCAGCCTGCAGCGCTGCGAGACCATCACCCTCGGCCCCGAGCTGGTGGGTTGTGGGCCCGTGACCGTCCGGCGGCCAAGCCGTGGTATGGTCCCGACCAGCACTCCGCACGCACCCGTGGGCAAGGCCGGCAATCCGCCCGAAGACGAGGGCAAACTCGACCGCACGACGCTGCGGCCCCTGGACATCGAGGGCGGCGTCACCCGCGGGTACCGTCTGCTCGTCATCGGCGAGAACCAGCACACGGCGCACCGTCTGCCGCGGACCGGCGACGTGAGCCTCGGGCGCTCCGAGAGCGCCGACATCCAGATGCCGGACCCGCTGATGTCGCGGGTCCACGCGGTGCTCCACCTCGGCGCCAGCCTGTCGGTGAGCGACCTCGGGTCGAGCAATGGCACGATCGTGCGCGGCAGCCGGATCCCGCCGAACGAGCCCGTGCCGATCTCCGTCGGCGACACCATCGAGGTCGGCTCGACCGTCGTGATCGTGCAGCCCGAGTTCGCCCGCGGCTCCGCGCCACCGGTCGATCGCGTCGACGGGCCGGACCGCACCTTCAGCGGCAGCGACGATCCGATGGATCGGATCTACAAGCTCGCGCGCCGCATCGCGACCAGCAACATCAACGTGCTGCTGCTCGGCGAGACCGGCGTGGGCAAGGAGGTGATGGCCCGAACGGTCCACAGCTTCTCGCCGCGGGCGAGCAAGCCGTTCCTCGGGCTCAACTGCGCGTCGTTGTCGGAGACCCTCTTCGAGAGCGAGCTGTTCGGCTACGAGAAGGGCGCGTTCACGGGCGCCCAGCAGACCAAGCCGGGGCTCATCGAGACCGCCGACGGCGGCACCGTCTTCCTCGACGAGCTCGGCGAGATGCCGCTCTCGACGCAGGCCAAGCTGCTGCGCGTCATCGAGGAGCGCCAGGTCATGCGCGTCGGCAGCCTGCGCGCCCGCGAGGTCGACGTCCGCTTCGTCGCCGCGACCAACCAGAACCTCGAGAAGGAGATCGAGCTCGGGCACTTCCGCGAGGATCTGTTCTACCGGCTCAACGGCATCTCGCTGGTGATCCCGCCGCTGCGCGAGCGCATCGGCGAGATCCAGGCCCTCGCGCGCTCCTTCATCACCGAGGCGTGCAAGCAGGCCGGCTTCGGCACCCAGCCGGTGCTGTCGCGCGACTCGGTCGAGTGGATGATGAAGCACAGCTGGCCGGGCAACATCCGCGAGCTCCGCAACGCGGTGAACCGTGCGGTGCTCCTCGCGACCGGCGGCGTCATCCAGCCCGAGCACATGCGCTCCGAGGCCTATGCGCCGAGGGCTGGTCGCGGCTCGGGCCGCATCGGCGAGGCCGCTCGCCCGGCCGAGGCCGCGGCCCCCGTCGTCCCGCCGCCGCTCCCCAGCGTCGGCGCGCCCGTCGATCCCGACGAGGAGGAGCGCGCGCGCATCATGGCGGCGCTGGCCGCCTGCGGCGGCAACCAGACCCGCGCCGCCAAGGTCCTCGGCATCGCCCGCCGCACGTTGACGAGCAAGCTCGGGAAGCTCGGCCTGCCGCGACCCCGCAAGGACCGGGAGTCGGGCGACGACGACGACGACGACGAGTGAGCCGAGCTCTCAGGGCACCGAGGTCGCCGCATGCTGCTTGGCCCCCTCGACGAGGGCCCTCAACGTATCGTTCTGCTCGAGATCCTCGAGCAGCGCCATTCGATCGAGCTCCGCCTGATCGCCGAGCAGGTCGTCCGGCTGATCACCTTGGGTCGTCACGCCATACGCGACGAACTCGACCACGCCCGCATCGAACGCGTCGACGTCGGCCGACAGTCCGGCCTGGTTGGCGCGCAGGGTCCACACCACGCGGTGATGGGACGGCGAGAAGCGCAGGTACGCGTAGTCGGGGACGTCGGTGCCGAAGAGCGAGGCGGTGACCTCGAGGGCGCGCTCGAACGGCATCGCCTCGGTGATCTCGCAGCGCGCCGCACCAGCGGCGCGACAGCGCAGCTCGATCGCCTCGAGCGACTCGGGCTCGCTCACCGTGCTCGGCGGCTGCGTCGGCGCGGGGGCGGTGTCGCTGCCGGGGCAGCGCGTGGGCACGGCGCGGACGTCCGACTGCCACAGCGCGACGGCGACCTCGAGCGCGAGGTGGATGGAGGCGCCGGCCGACGCGATCGCGAGGGCGAGCAGCGACGCGCGGCACTCGAGGGATCGACGGGGCGACGACATCGGACCGCGATCTTGGTCCCATTCCCCCGCGCCCGGCAAGTCGCAACGTCGGGACGGTCCGGGCGCGGCGTTCAGGGCGGGGGTTCGCCCGAGCTCGACGCACCCGGGGCGTCCCCGGTCCCGGGGTCGGCGTCGGTGTCGGCCTCCTCGGGCTCGACGCAGCGGTTGCGAACGCAGTACAGGCCCGCCTCGCAGGTGCCCTCGGCGGTGCAGGTGCAGCCGGGCGTCCCGGCGATGCACGAGCCGACCTCGCTCGCGCAGGCGACGAGCTCGGCGACGAGGACGCCGAGGGGGAGTCCGAGGAGCGCCCGCACGACTCGAGCATGGCCGGGTTCGGGTCGCGGTGCGAGGTGGGCGCGCTCCTACCCCACGATTTGGCAGGGCACCGGCCCGTGGGCCGAGTTGTTCGCGGTGCGGCACTCCTCCCAGACGTGCGCGGGCATGCCGTCGTCGACGACCACCCAGGCCTCGGCGGTGCCGTCGACCAGCGACGCCGGCGGAGGATCGAGCGGCAGCACGACGTCCTGCGCCTCGGCGGGGTAGAGCGTCTTGGTGGTCACGCCGCTGCCCAGCGACGCGCCGCCCGCGGTGGGATCGCCGTCGTAGAAGCCGACCGCCACGCCCGCGGGCACGGCGGCCTGGCCGATGTTGCGGACGCGGGCGACCAGCGCGTACGCATCGGGGCTGCACTCCGCGAGCACGCTGACCACCAGATCCGGCGCCGAGAATTCCCCCTCGGGCTGCACGTTCTGGCGGAAGTTGTTGAGGCCGTCGACCGTCCAGTTGGCCTGCTCGACCGCCGGGATCGTGCCGTCCTCGTCCACGTTGGTCACGTGGTAGTGGTGCTGATTCCACACGCGGCGCGTGCGGACCCAGCGGCCCTCGAGATCGCCGAACACCCGCAGGCCGCTCTGCTTGCTGCCGTCGGCGGGGCACGTGATGCTCGAGTAGCTGTTCGAGATCGCGATGATGTCGGCGTGGCCGTCGCTGTCGACGTCGGTGATGATCGGGTACTCCCACAGCGTGCCCGTGGTGTTGCAGGTCTCGAACAGCACCGTGCCGCTGGCGCCGTCGTAGATCCGCAGGTACTGCTCGTCGCCGTAGACGACCTCGGCCGAGCCGTCGCCGTCGAAGTCGAACACCGAGCTGCCGGTCGCCCGCGAGCTGCAGTCGACCGCGGGCGTCAGCCACAGGATGGTGTCGGCGGGGGCGACCGCCGCGTTCATGATCTGCGCGCCGTCGAAGACGGTGTAGCCGACGCCCGCGGCGACGCCCACGTCGGGCGTACCGTCGCCGTTGAAGTCGGCGATCGTGGGCGGCCCGCCCCCGTCGCCGCCGGCGCACGGCGGCAGGCCGTCGTTGATGTCGATGCCCGCGCGGATGGTCTCGACGCCGACGCCGGCGACGAGCCGCCACACGTACAGCGTGTGCGCGGCGCGGTTGATCGCGGCGATCTCGGGCAGGCCGTCGCCGTCGAGATCCGCGATCGCGTGCTGGTATCCGGCGACGCCGCTGTCGGCGAGCAGGGTCCCGTCGGCCTCGAAGATGTAGCGCGGCCCGACGACCTCGAGTCGACCGTCGGCGTCCATGTCGGCGGCCGAGGTGGTCTGCTGCCAGGCGAACGTCGCCTCCTGGGCCCCCGTGACGCCGTCGTAGATCGCGGCCTCCGTGAGCACCTCCGCCACGCCGTCCTGATCGAAGTCGGCGATCGACGGCATGAAGCAGCCGCCCGCGACCCCGCCCGACACCCACAACTGGGTGCCGTCGTGATCGAACGCCATCGCGCGGCCGTCGACGGTGCACACGACGATCTCGTTGCCCGGCGTCCCGTCGATGTTGCCCGTCGCGATCGACAGGCCGGGGTTGAACTGCGGCGCCTGGGGATTGACCGCCCACTTGTCGACGATGGCCCCGTCGACGATCGAGATCGCGTGCAGCGTGCCGTTGACGGTGTACGCCCCGGCGTCGAAGGTCGCGAACACGATGTCGGGGATGTCGCGCTCGTCGACGATCAGGTCGCAGTTGTCGTCGTCGAGCTGGATCACCATCGGCGCCATCATCGAGTCGCCGCCCTGCCAGTGGTACTTCACCGTCGGCTCGAAGCCACCGGCCGGGATGACCTCGCACACCGGGAGGCAATCGATGTCGTCGCCCTCGGGCTCGACGCCGGCCGGGCACTCGGGTGGCTTGGGCAGGCACTTGCCGGTCGCGAGCTCTTCGCCGCCCTGGCACATGCCCATGCCGCCGCCCTTGCCGGGCTCGCCGAGCGAGTACTCGCAGTACTCGTCGTCCTCGCACTCGCTCGCGTCGATGCAGTCGATGCCGGGCGAGACGCACTGTTGGAACGAGCACACGTCGCCCTCGGGGCAGCAGACCTCGCCGCACGCGGACTCGAGCGGGCAGCACAGCTGCCCGATGCACACGCCCTCGCAGTCGGCCGCGCAGCCGCCGTCCGTGGTGCCGGCCGTGGTGTCGCCGACCGTGGTGTCGCCGGCCGTGGTGTCGCCGGCCGTGCTGTCCTCCGCGGTGGCGCCGGTGAGGCTGATGCTGCTCGCGGTGGGGTCGGTGTCGTCGCGTCCGCCGCCGTCGCCACCGCAGGCGGGCACGAGGGAGCACAGGGCGAGCGCGGTCGGGGCGAACGGGCGTGCGAGGGTCATGGGGGGAGCCGGGCATAGACCCCGGGTTGACCGGGAATTTACGGGCGCGCGGCGGGCGTCCCGAGCCCCGCGATCCAATCCGCGACCAGCACGAGGACCTGGGGCGCGAGGGTCTGCTCGATGAGCCCGTACTCCGCGACGAGGCCGGTGCGCGCGGGCTGGAACAGGTGGTTGAGGCCGGGCAGGCGGTGGACCGTGACGCGGCGGTTCTTGCCGCGTCGCAGGGCCCGCTCGATCTCCGGGAGGTTCTGGTCGGGAGACACCTGCAGGTCGAGCTCGCCGGCGAGCGCGAGCACGGGCACGCGCAGCTTGGTGAGGTCGGGGCGCGGGTCGTGGGCCATGAACGCGCGGAACCACGGTGAGAACAGGACGTCGATCTGCGGGGCGAGCACCGCGTCGTCGATGGGACCCGCGCTGCGGAGGATCTCGGCGACGCGGGCGCGCGCGGTGGTCTCGTCCTTCACGGTGCGCAGCGTGTCGAAGATCTGCCGCTGCCGAGACACCGCCTTGATGACCTCCGGTTCTGGGAGCCCGCTGCGGCGCGTGATGAGCTCGGTCTGCTCGACGACGATCGCTTCGCCGGGGACGCCGGGGGCGGCGAGCAGCACGACGAACGCGATCGTCGGGTCCTTCGCGGCCGCCGCGGGGCCGACGATCGCGCCCTCGCTGTGGCCGATGACGCCGACTTGATCGGCGGCGATCTCGGGCTGCGTACGCAGCCAGGCGTGGGCGGCACGGACGTCCGCGGCGAGATCGGCCGTGGTGGCCTTGGTCAGGTCGCCGGTGGAGCCGCCGACGCCGCGGTCGTCGAGGCGCAGGGTCGCGATGCCGCGGCGCGCGAGGTGGTCGGCGAGCACGGCGAAGGGCTTGTGGCCGAAGATCGTCTCGTCGCGATCCTGCGCGCCGGATCCGGTGATGAGCACCGCGGCGCGGTGCGGCCCGGGTCCGGCGGGGATCGCCAGGGTGCCCGCGAGCGTGACGGCGCCCGCGTCGATCTCCAAGTCACGCGTCGCGTAGGGGAACGGCGGCTTGGGGGTCTGCGGCCGCGGCGGGGACGTGAGCTCGGCGAAGGCGGTCGCGTCGATCGTGCGCAACGTGCAGGCGAACGTGCTGCCGGTCTGCGTGACCTCGCAGGTGGTCGACGCGCCGGCGTCGTCGAGGGTGATGCGCCACGTCGCGGCGACCACGTCGAGGGCGAAGCTCAGGGTTGCGCCGTCGTAGGTGACGGACTGCAGCGGGAGGCCGCGCGTGCCCTGGAGCGGGATGTCATGGTGGCGGACCAGGCGGTCGTGGAGGGCGTGACCGCGACGTGGAAGGGTAGCGGGCCGGAGGGGAGATCGACGGCGCCGGTGAAGTAGGCGGGGGCGCGGGGTGGTGCGGGCGTCGGCGGTGGAGCTTCGGCCGGCGCTGGAGGTGTCGGGGCGATCGGGGGCGGCGTGGGGTGGCAGGCGGCGAGGAGCAGGAGGACGGGCAGGCGCCGCATGGCGAAGGGAGGGTAGCTGGAATTGGAGAAGCCCCCGATCGCTTGGGCGATCGGGGGCTTCGGGCCGGGCACGGGCACGGGCACGGGCGCGGGCACGGAGCAGCTGCTGCGCAGCTGCTACATGTCCATCCCGCCCATCCCGCCACCGCCGCCGGGGCCCGGCGCCGGAGCGTCCTTCTTGGGCTTCTCGGCGATCATCGCCTCGGTCGTGAGCATCATGCCGGCGACGCTGGACGCGTGCTCGAGCGCGGTGCGGACCACCTTGGTGGGATCGATGACGCCGTCCTCGACGAGGTCGACGTACTTGCCGGTGCGGGCGTTGAAGCCGAAGCCGCCCTTGCCGTTCTTCACCTCGTTCACCACCACGCTCGGCTCGCCGCCGGCGTTGGCGATGATCTGACGCAGCGGCTCCTCGAGCGCGCGGCGCACGATCGTCACGCCGAACTGCTGCTCGGTGGACGCGGCCTCGAACTTCTCGAGGGCCTTCTGCGCGCGGATGAGGGCCACACCGCCGCCGGGGACGATGCCCTCTTCGACGGCCGCACGGGTCGCGTGAAGGGCGTCCTCGACGCGGGCCTTCTTCTCCTTCATCTCGACCTCGGACGCAGCGCCGACCTTGATCACGGCGACGCCACCGACGAGCTTGGCGAGGCGCTCCTGGAGCTTCTCGCGGTCGTAGTCGGAGGTGGTCTCCTCGATCTGGGCGCGGATCTGCTTCACGCGGGCCTGGATGTCGGCCTTCTTGCCGCCGCCGTCGACGACCGTGCAGTTGTCCTTGTCGATCGTGATCTGCTTGGCGGTACCGAGATCCTTGATCCCGATGTTCTCGAGCTTCTCGCCGAGGTCGTCGGTGAGCGCCTTGCCGCCGGTGAGCACGGCGATGTCCTTGAGCATCTCCTTGCGGCGGTCGCCGAAGCCCGGGGCCTTGACGGCGGCCACGTGCAGGGTGCCACGCAGCTTGTTCACCACGAGGGTCGCGAGCGCCTCGCCGTCGACATCCTCGGCGAGGATGAGGAGGCTACGGCCCTGCTTGGCGACCTGCTCGAGGATCGGCAGGAGGTCCTTCATCGACGAGATCTTCTTCTCGTGGAGCAGGACGAAGCAGTCGTTGAGGTTGACCTGCATGCGCTCCTGGTCCGTCACGAAGTACGGCGACAGGTAGCCACGGTCGAACTGCATGCCCTCGACGACCTCGAGCTCGGTCGTGGACGACTTGTTCTCTTCGACGGTGATGACGCCTTCCTTGCCGACCTTGCTCATCGCCTCGGCGATCAGCTTGCCGATCTCTTCGTCACCGTTGGCCGAGATGGTGCCGACCTGGGCGATCTCCGCCTCGCCCTTGGTGGCCTTGCTCAGCTTCTTGATGGCCTCGACGGCGGTGATCACGGCGGCATCGATGCCGCGCTTGATCTCCATCGGGTCGTGGCCCGCGGTGATCATCTTGATCCCCTCGCGGAACAGCGCCTGCGCGAGCACGGTCGCGGTGGTGGTGCCGTCGCCGGCGATGTCCGAGGTCTTGCTGGCGACCTCCTTGACCATCTGCGCGCCCATGTTCTCGAACTTGTCTTCGAGCTCGATCTCCTTGGCGACGGTGACGCCGTCCTTGGTGACCGTGGGCGAGCCCCACGACTTCTCGATCACCACGTTGCGGCCGCGGGGCCCGAGGGTGACCTTGACCGCATCGGCCAACACGTTGACGCCCCGCAGAATCGAGCTGCGAGCGATCTCATCGAAACGAACTTCCTTGGCTGCCATGATTGAATTCCTTTGTCGCTGGGGGGTTCACTTGACGATGACGGCGAGGATCTCGTCCTCGCGGAGCACGATGTGCTCCTCGCCATCGAGCTTGAGCTCGGTGCCGGCGTACTTGCCGAACAGGACCTCGTCGCCGGCCTTGACGTCGAGGGCGATGCGCTTGCCCGCCTCGTCGCGCTTGCCTTCACCAACGGCGATCACCACGCCACGGGCGGGCTTCTCCTTGGCGGTGTCGGGGATGAACAGGCCGCCAGACGTCTTGCTGTCTTCGGCGACGCGCTTGACCACCAGGCGGTCGTGCAGGGGACGGATCTTCATGGTTCGACTCCTTGGGCCCCGCGAGCGGGGCGCGACGTGGGCCCCGCGATTGGGGGCGACTTGGGCCCCGGGCGGGGCGCGATTGGGGGCGGGGTGAAGGCCGAGGCGACACGGGGCCGAACTCGGCGGATGCCAAAACCACCCGGCCGAGAAATCGTGCGAAAAGGGCACGAAATCCCGCGAGTTAGCACTCGGACTCGCCGAGTGCCAGGCGGCCGCAGTCTAGTCGCAGGCAGTTTCCGGTCAACCCCTCGCCGCCGCAGAAAGGGGACAGGTCGCTGGCGCAGGCAGTGGGATGTCTCACAATAGTTGAAGCCGACCCCAGCCTCGCTTCAACATCAGAGGCTGGACACGTAGGCCATCCCACCCAAGGACGTCGAAATGACACACGCGGTCGCCGTCTCGCACGCCACCCTGGAGTCCTTCTTCTTCGAAGAGATCGAGCAGGTGCAGGAACGCACCGGACGCAGCCTGCCCACGGATGTCGAGGCGTACGTCGTGCATCTGCTCGCTGCGTACGCCGTGCGGCCCGCGGAGGCCGGCCGCACGAGCCGACCCCTGGCCCTCGACTACCTGCAGGCCCGCAGCCAGTCGGGCTCGGCCCGGGCCCACGCCCTGCGTGGGGTCGGGGATCGGGCGCTCTACATCAGCGGGGTCGTCCCCCGGAGCCTCCATCGCACGCCCGTCAACGTGAAGTACGTCCATGGGATCGGCGAGTCGGCGTACCGAGAGGTCGCCGGCGACGGCCCACTCGCGGTCCTCGGCACCCTGGCGCACATGTTCGGCGAAGTCGCGGATGTCATCGGCGACGTCGTCGAGCTCGGGGCGGTCGACGAGCCCGGCGATCTCCTGGCCGTCTACGAGCGCTGGCGGCTCCACGGCGATCCGCGGGACGCCAAGGTGCTGGTGCGGGCCGGCGTGATGCTCGATCGGGAGCAGTCGGACGTCGTGCAGTGACGACCCCAGCGCCATCGACGAGCAACCTGTCGCGGCTGTTCCGCGGCATCGAGGCGCTGTACGGCGCCGACTCGGGGCTCGACCCCGAGGCCCTGCTCGTGCCCTACGCCGAGCAGGACGGTATCCGCGAGCTGCTGTTGCTGCGCGAGACCGAAGACGGCGAGCTCGAGGTCGGGCTCGCCTTCGATCCCGAGACGCTGCGCGCCGTCGAGGCCTCGAGCGTCCACGATGCGCTCTCGGATGATCGGCTCGGCGATACGCTGCCGGTGCTCGAGGGCCTCAGCCACCTGGTGTACGTGGCCGAGGCCGCCCGCCGCGAGCGCCCGATCTCGGGCCTCGAACTCGAGACCCAGGCCGAGGTCGACAAGCTCGCGGTCGTCCTGTTGCACCGCTGGACGGACGCGCGTGCCCAGTTCGAGCGCCTGGTCGATCGCCTGTACTACCGCTTCGAGTTCGTCGCCGAGGAGGCGCAGCTCGAGCGCTACCGCACCGCGAACCGCGTCGCGCTGGCGTTCTCCCGCCACCTGCGTGGGCCGGTCGAGGGCGGCCGGCTCGAGGAGGTGCGGCGACGCCTGCAACGATTCTGGCGGAGCTCGATGAACGACAAGCTCGCGCTCGCGGCGTAGGGCCATCGGCCCGCGCCGCGTCGTCCATCAGCGGAGCTTGGCGGTGACCTCCAGCGTGCGGCCATCGGCCCGCTCGAGCTTGGCGAGCAGCATCGACTTGCCGGTCTTCGCCCGCGGGCGCGCCTCGACCGAGAGCTCGTCGGGTCCGCCCGTGCCGCTGCGGCAGCGCAGCGCGACGAAGAGCTCGGCGCGCCCGGTGTCGTGGTGGGTCTCGACCTCGCAAAAGCGGCGCGCGTCGCCGCTGGCGACCCACAGCTGCAGCTTGCCCTGATCGGGGAGCTCGAGCTGCGTGCGCGTCGGCTTCTCGCCGCGGGTGTGCTCGACGATCGTGATTTCTACGGTGGCCGGCGCGGCGTGGAGCTCGACGGCGGTGGTGGGCGCGCGGGTGGGTCCGAGCAGGATCGGCAGGAGCAGCTCGGCGAACAGCGTGGGGGTTTGCATGGTCGCGGTGCCATAGCAACCGCCGTGCCGGCGAGGGGGCGAGCATCGGCGCGGCGCTACCACCCGAACGGGGCGCGTCGCTTCGACAGGTCGTCGTCGCGGTGCGGCGTCGACGACACGATGTCGCGCGGCAGCTCCCTCCAGCGCGGGGGTGGTCGACGCGATCCTCGCGAGTGCCCTCGCCATCGACGGTACCCCCCGCGGACGCGCCGAAAACGTGCGTCCCGGAATGTGTCTGGCACATGCTCCGTCGACGATCACGATCCCATGGTGCCCGGACTCGCCACTTGGCTCTCGATGTTGCTGGCCGGCGCAGGTGCGTCGCTCGACGCGGTGTCACCGGCCGAGCCCACGCCCGCGCCGATGCAACGTTGGGAGCGCCTCGGCGACGCCGACTTCCTGGTCGTCCCCGCGCCCGCGATCGCGCCCGACGGCCCGGTGGTCACCTACCGCGTGCTGGTCGAGCGCCGCTACGCCGCGTCGGCGGACGACTTCGCCGCGCACGTCGACGAGGTCCTCGGCGACGACGCGGGCTGGGCCGGGGCTGGCTACGCGTTCGCCCCGGTCGACGCCGACGCCGACGTGACGATCGTCCTCGCCGCGCCCAGGACGACGGATCGCCTGTGCGCGCCCCTGCGGACCGGCGGCGCCTTCTCGTGCGGTCGGGGCGGTCGCGCGGTGATCAACGCCAACCGATTCCTCCACGGCGCGTCGACCTACCGCAAGCAGCTCCCGGCCTACCGCACGTACGTCATCAACCATGAGGTCGGCCACCTCCTGGGCTTCGAGCATCGACGCTGTCCCCACCGCGGCGCCGAGGCGCCGGTCATGCTGCAGCAGACCAAGTCGCTCGCGGGCTGTCGACGCAACGCCACGCCGCGCGCCGACGAGCTCGCGGTGCTCGCCGCCCGTCCGCCGCGGTATCTCCGGGAGCGAGTCGCCGGGGTGAGCACGCAGCCCGTCGCCGCGGCGGTCGCCGACGCCGCCACGCTGCGCTCCCGCGAGGGTCGAGCCCCGCTGCGCTCGGCGCCGTGACGCGCGGCGGTGGCGGTCCGGCGGGCGGGCCGCTAGGCTGTCGTCGTGGCGCTCGCTCGCACGCTCGATGCCCCGAAGACGATCCGCGACCTGCTCGCGATCCCGGCCGACGAGCGCTTCCACGAGATCATCGATGGCGAGCTGTCGCCGAAGGCCCAGCCGAGCGCGCGTCACGGCGCCGCCCAGCTCGCGACGACGCAGCTCCTGCGGCCCTTCAACCGCCGTCCCGGTGGGAGCGGGGGACCGGGCGGGTGGTGGTTCGCGGCGGAGACCGAGGTCGAGTTCGACTCGGACCAGGTCTACCGCCCCGACGTGAGTGGGTGGCGTCGCGACCGCCTCGCGGCACTGCCGACCGAGGCGCCCGTCCGCGTGCGACCGGACTGGATCTGCGAGGTCCTCTCGCCGAGCAACGCGAGTCAGGACACCGTGAAGAAGCTGCGCGGATACCACCGCGGTGGTGTCCCGCACTACTGGATCATCGACCCGATCGCACAGACGTTGACCGTGCACCGGCACACCGAAGCCGGCTACCTGGTCGTCCTCGCCGCCGAGAGCGGCGAGCGGGTCCGGGCCGAGCCGTTCGACGCGATCGAGCTGCAGGTCGGGGTGTTGTTCGGCGACGACGAGGACTAGGACGAGAGGGTGGGCGCGGTGACCGGCCCACCGGCCGCCGCCCCACCGTGCTAGGCTGCCGGTCCGAAATGCAGCCCGATCCCGGCAAGCGCAGGCGTCTGTCGTCGACGACGCTGTCGGTCGCGTCGACGCTGCGGGTCGGGCTCCTGCACCCGGTGCTGCGCGAGCGCATCGACCCGTTCGACTCGATCGACCACGCGGCGTGGCAGATCGCGCGGCAGCTGTACGAGCGGCCGTACTACAGCCTCGGGCCCGGGGTCGCGCCACGGCCCGAGCTGTTCGCGGGGCGCCTGGTCCGCGATCGCTCGTCGTGGATCGGGGAGGTGCGCAGCGGCGCCTGCTTCTCGGACGGGACGCCCCTCGACGCGCGCAGGGTGGCCGAGATCCTCGGCGCGTCGGCGATGCTGCAGCGGCTCCTGCGGTTCTCGGCGCACGGGTCCGAGGTGCACGTGGTGCCACTGCAGCCGGTGAACGACGTCGAGGCCGAGCTCGCCAAGCCGTGGGCGAGCATCGCCAAGGCGGGGTCCGGCGGTGGCAAGCCGGCGTTCGGTGGCCAGCCGGCGTCCTGGATCGGCTCCGGGCCCTACGTCATCGCCGACGACGCCGCGCCCGGTGAGATCCGGCTGACCGCCAATCCCCATCACCTGCCATCGCCGGCCTTCACCACGGTGGAGTTCCGCGACTACTCGACCCGCGGCGGGATCGCGGCGCTGTGCGCCGATCTCGAGCGCGGTGATGTCGACTTCACCACCGCGCTGGCGCGGCACGACGTGGACGCCATCGCCGGGGTCCGCAAGCTGTTCGCGCCGGGCAGCAGCACCGCCATGCTGTGGATGAACACCGAGCGGCTCGACGTCGCGGTCCGACGCGCGATCCAGGCGTCGATCGATCGCCACGCCCTGGCGAAGACGATGTACGAGTCGCCGGCCGCGTTCACGGCCCGCTCCCCCCTTCCGCCGCGCATGGCGACATGCCGCGACACGGTGCGCCACGACCCGGAGACCGCGCGCCGTCTCCTGGCGCCCGCGAAACCGCGGCCGCTCACGATGATCGTCATCTGGGGCCCGCGCACGTACATGCCGCGTCCCGACGTCATGGCCCGGGCCGTCGTCGCGCAGCTGCAGGGTGTCGGCCTGGCGGTGACCCTGGTCAGCGCGCAGAATCCCGCGGACTACCAGGCCAAGCTGCGTGCCGGCACCTACGACCTGGTGCTCGGGGGTTGGAACGCGGACACCGACGATCCGGCCGACTTCGTCGAGGCGTTGCTCTCCCCGAACTTCGTGCCTGCGAGGGCGGAGGTTGCCTCGCTGGGATGCAACTTCTCGCGCTGGCGCGAGCCGAAGGTCGTCGAGGTCCTGCGCAGCTTTCGATCGGGGGAGCCCGGCGCCGAGGCGGCGTTGCTCGAGCTCATCGCCGATGCAGCGCCGTTGGTGCCGCTGGTCCACGGCCCGAGCATCGCGGTGCACCGCTGGGAGATCGAGGGCTTCACGCCCGATGCCCTGGGTTTCCCGCGTCTGGCCGATCTCACGCCGCGCTCGCGGTGAAGCGTGCCGGTCGACGCACAGCGGCTGCGTCGACGCTCAGCGGCTGCGTCGACGTCGACGCAGCAGGGGCACGATCGCGAGCCACCCGACGGCCCCGGCGCTCGGTGTCGTGGTGCCGCACTCGCAGCCGGTCGGCGACGTCGGCTCTTCGAGCGACGGACCCGTGGTGCCGTCGCCTCCGCCCTCGCTGTCGTCGGGCCCATCGCCGGCGGTGTCGTCGGCCACCGCGCCCGTGCCGTCCCCGTCGTCGGTCGGCCCCGAGGTCGCCACCGGGCCGCCGTCGCCGACGACGATGGTGACCGCGTCGCTGCCCTCGTTGCCGTCGTGATCGATCGCCTCGACGATGATCTCGTAGGTGCCTTCGGGGAGCCCCGCGAGGTTCCAGCTCGGCTCGAACTGGTAGGCGTTCACGATCTGCTCGTCGCCGCCCTCGGGCACGACGCGGAGGCGCCAGCCCGCGCCCTCGTGATCGTCCGTGACGCTGACCTCGACGGTGACGCTCCCGCCGGCGTCGATCTGCAGGCCGTCTTCGGGCTGCAGCAGTTCGACCACCGGCGCCATCACGTCTGGCTCGTTGGGGCCGAAGTACGCGAGTAGCTCGGCGTGGTCGTTCTGCATGCCGGCGTCCTCGCCGCAGAACGCGTCGTGGACGTAGGTGCAGCTGATGCCGCCGGTTGCGTCGTTGTACGGCGTGCACTCGGTGGTCCACACCTTCGCCCCCGAGGTCGCGAACGGGTACATGATGTTGTCGCTGCCATCGATGTGGTCGAGGCCGAACGCGTGCGCGGCCTCCTGCAACGCGGTGTTGCCGAGCGTGAGCGCGCTGCTGCTGGCCTCGGTGAAGGCGAAGGTCGTGTCGCGCCACCAGAAGTCGCCGCAATCCGAGCTGCACGACACGCCGAGGGTCCCCGGGTCCATGCCGATGTCGGTCGGGTCGCCGCCCATCATCACCATCGAGTAGGGCAGATGGGCCGGCGGCGGCTCCTCGTAGGCGATGCGGACGGCGTAGGGCGCCATCGCGTTCTGGAACACCTGGATCATCGTCAGCGCCTGCATCTCGCTGCCGGCGTACGCCGGATAGTCGACGTCCATGGCGCCGACGCAGCCCGACTGCATCTCGGCGGCGTTGGTCCCCGAGGTGAGCGTCCCCCCGAAGAAGTTGAGGTAGATGGTGGCGTAGTGCGGCGGGTCCTCCCACGTGGTGCCGCCGTGCTGCACCGACCTCGGCGCGCGCAGGTCCGGCGCGGCGCTGTGGGCCGCCTCGGGATCGGGGACGATGCGATCGCCGTCGCGCATGAGGCCGCGCGCGGCGAGGTTGTCCTCGAAGGCCTGGCGCCGGGCTGCGATCTCGTCGGCCGAGAGCACGCGCCGCTCGGCGACGGGCCGCCCGAACAGCGTGCGCGGCTCGGCGGACGCCGACGCGCTGGCGAGGGAGGCGACGAGCAGGGCGAAGGGCAGGCTCAGGCGGCGCATGGCGCGATGGTGCCACAGCCCGAGTCGGCGCGGCCCGGATCAGCGCGGCGACGCGGCGATGTTGCCACCGTCGACCGGTAGCACCGCGCCCGTGGTGCTGCGGGCCAGCGCGAGGACGAGCATCGCGTCGGCGACGTCGTCGGCGGTGACCTCGTGCCCGAGCAGGTTCGCGCGGTAGTAGTCGTCGGGCGACAGGCCTCGGGCGCGCGCGCGCTCGGCCAGCGCGACGGGATCGAGCAGCGCGGTCCGGATCCGATCGGCGTTCACCGCGTTGCTGCGGATGCCGAACGGGCCGCCCTCGATGGCGTACTGCTTCATCAGCGCGACGAGCCCTGCCTTGGCGATCGCGTAGGGCCCGAAGCCCGGGCCGGGGTTGAACGCCGACTTCGAGGCGTTGAACACCAGGAATCCGCCGCGGCCCTGGGCGCGCAGCACGGCGACGGTCGCCTCGGCGAACCACTGGTGCGACAGGAGATTGAGCTCGAGGCTGCCCCGCAGCAGTTCCGGCGGACAGTCGTCGATGGGGGCCTGCGGCGCGTTGCCGGCGTTCGACACCAGGCCATCGACGCCGCCGAAGCGCGCGACGGCGTTGCGGATCGTCCGGTGTGCGGCGTCGCGATCGGTGACGTCGACGACCTCGGAGGGCGCGCCGAGGCGACGCGCCGTGGTCGCGAGCGCCTCGGCGTCGCGGTCGACGAGCCACAGCTGCGCGCCGGCCTGGCGCAGCTTCGCGGCCGCGGCGGCGCCGATGCCCGACGCGGCGCCGGTCACCACCACGACTGCGCCGGCCATCGGCTTGGGCGCGGACTTGCCGAGCTTCGCCTGCTCGAGGGACCAGTACTCCATGTCGAACAGATCCGACTCGGGCAGCGCCTGGTAGCGACCGAGCTGCTCGGCCGCGACGATCACGTCGATGGTGTGCTCGTAGACATCCGCCGCGATCGCGGCGGCCTTGGCGTCCGCACCGATCGCGACGATGCCGAGGCCGGGCACGAGCACGATCCGCGGATCCGGATCGAGGGCGGTCCGCACCACCGACTTCGCCGCGACCTGGCGGGCGAAGTAGGCCCGGTACGCGTCGCGATAGGTCGCGAGCTCGGCGTCGATGTACGCCGCGAGGTCGATCGCGGGGTTGGCCGCGGCGCGGCGCGGGTCGAGCACCAAGGGTCTCGACTTGGTCCGGATGACGTGATCGGGCGTCGCCGGTCCGCGGCCCGAGCGATCGTGCAGCGCGGGATCGTCGACGAAGGCGCGGATCGTCGGCGAGCTCCGCAGCGCGAGCACCCACCGCCGCTCGCCGCTGCCGAGCCGACCACGGAGCACCGGCGCGAGCGCGGGCCAGTCGACGTCGGGGGCGGGCGAAGGCGCCGCGCGCCGCGGCCGGGCCGTCGCCGCGCGCTCGGCCGCATCGACGGCGGCGATGTGCCGCTCGTAGGATTCCTTCGCCGTATCGCCCCACGTGAACAGGCCGTGCTGCAGCAGGAGCATCCCGTGCACCGGGCCCGCGGCCTCGACGATCTCCGCGGCGAGCTTCGCGAGGGCGAAGCCCGGCATCACGTAGGGGACGATGGCGAGGGTGTCACCGTAGAGCTCGCGGCAGCGCGCTGCGGCGTCGGGCTGATCCACCAAGGCGAGGATCGCATCGGCGTGGGAGTGGTCGATGAACTTCGCCGGCAAGAACGCGTGCAGCAGCATCTCGACCGACGGATTCGGGGCGCCTGCGTCGAGCAGGCGCACGCGCGCGGCGTTGACCATGTCCTCGTCCGAGAGCTCGGGGAGCCGACGCAGCGCAGCGAGCGTATCGAGGCGCACGGCGGGCAGCCCCGGCGGCTCGAGGTCGCCGAGATCCCACCCGCTGCCCTTCACACACAGCACGTCCTGGAGCGCGCCGGTGTCGTCGACCAGCCGGGTTTTCACCGAGGTGTTGCCGCCGCCGTGCAGCACGAGCCGCGGATCCGCGCCGATGAGGCGGGAGCTGTAGACGCGCAGGGCGACGTCCGCGTTGCTGTGCTTCGCCGTCGACCACCGCGCGATGGCAGCGGCGGCATCCTCGTCCGACCAGGCCGAATCCATGGGCGGGCAGGGTAGGGCATCCCCGAGCCCGACGCGACCGGCGACGCGGGCGTTGGGCGCAGCCGCGGCGGCGCCGAGAACCCCAGGGTCCTCCACCACGAGGATGGGTGGCAGCCTTCGTTTGGGGGGCCGGCGACGCAACGGTGACAATTGCGCCGAGGCATTTCCGCTAACCCAGACACAGATGTCCGACGCAGCCGCGACGATGCACCGGGCGATCCCCGATCGCCACATCAACACGCCGACGACGGCCATGGCGTACACCGCGGTGATCAGCTCGATCGCCGGATTCCTGCCGATGATGGCGCTCGCCCGCGTGACCCACCGCGGCGACGTCACCCAGCGGGTCCCCGGCCGGTGGATGCGGCGGCTCGGGCGGACGATCGGGCGAGTCGTGCCGCACTGGCACTTCGACGTCGAGGGCGAGCTGCCGGCGGACATCCGCGAGCGGGCGTACGTCGTCGTCGCCAACCACGAGTCGGCCCTCGATCCCGTACTGCTCTCGTACCTCGATTGCGACATGCGGTGGATCGCCAAGGAGGAGCTCTTCCGGGTGCCGTTGGTTGGTTGGGCGATGAAGTTGTCGGGCGACATCCCGCTGCGCCGCGGCCGTGGCGACAGCGTCCGGGCGATGATGGCGGAGTGCGAGCGGGCGCTCGCCGGCGGGATCCCGGTGATGATCTTCCCCGAGGGGACGCGCTCGAAGACCGACGAGCTGCTGCCGTTCAAGCTCGGGGCGTTCGCGCTGGCGATCAAGGCCGGCGTCCCGATCCTCCCCGTTGCGATCGCCGGGACCCGGCTGATGCGCCCCATCGGCAAATGGGAGATCCAGCGGGCCCGCAGCTGCGCGAAGATCCTGCCCCCGATCCCGATCACCGGCGCGACCGAGGACGACGCGGGACGACTCGCCGAGCTCGCGCGGGCCACGATCTCGGCTGCCCTGCCCGATCTCCGGGCGCGGTACGAGGGCGAGCACGCGCCCCTGTAGCGGCGTGGCCCCCGTGGCATACTCGCGCCCGTGCCGACGCCGAGCCCCTGGCCCGAACTGCAACCCCTCGCGGCCCGCATCGCGGTCGGTGAGCTCGATGGTGACGCCGCGATCGCGGCGATCGTCGACGCGATCGTGCGACGCGAGCTGAGCGAGCCGGGCACTCCGGCCTCGGCCCGCGCGGCGCTCCACGCCGAGGCGACCCAGGCCGTCGCCGCGGATCGGGTGTTGATGGCGATGCTCCGCCCGGTCGCCCCGATGCGCGCCCTCGAGTCGGTGCTGGGCCCGCCGCCCCGGGAGCCGGCCGGGCCGCGGCCCGGTGCGAAGGCCATGTCACTCCCACTCGATCGTGGCCGGGGGGCGGTGCGCGTGGCCGAGTCGCCGGCCGATGCGAGCGTCGACGACTTCGGTCCCGCGCCCGAGCTCGACGCGGCGACCTACGAGCGTGGCGCCCCAGGCCGTCGCATGACCGCGATCGCCGGCGTCGCGATGGGCGTGGTCGCGGGCGGACTCATCTGGTGGTTCCTCATGCGCGAGACCGCGTGCGACACGTTCGCGCGCCAGGTGTGCCTCGAGCTCTCCGAGCCGTGCAGCGCCGGCGAGGTCCAGCAGCACCTGCGCACCAAGTCGATCGACGACGCCGCGTGCACGGCCGCCCAGGCCGCCGGTGAGGCGGCGGCGGGGACGGCGGGCCCGAGCAAGCGCGGGCGTGCCTACGAGTCGGCGATCATCGCGGCGCTGGGCTTCGATCCCCGCACCGGCGAGCCGCCCGTCGCCGCCGCGGTGACCGAGCGCGCGCCGGTCGAGCCGACGATGCTCGCGCGCAAGCTGCCGAGCTTGCCGAGTCTCGTGGCCGACGAGGCCTACCTCTACGTGTCGAGCGGCGAGGCCGTGCTGCGCCTGCGCTCGATCGGCGGCCAGTTCGAGTCGATCGCGACGGCGCCCGCGGGCCGCGACGTCGCGGTCTCCACCGACTTCGTCTACTGGACCGCGCGCGGTACCGACGGCAACGACGCGCTGTGGATCGACCGCAAGCGCGGCGAGTACGAGCCCACGGTGCTCGCGACGGCCCCGGCCAAGCTCGGCGCGACGCACTGCACCCAAGGCGCGTGCGCCTACGTCGATCTCACCGACGGCGCGGTGTGGATCGCGACGCAGGATGGCTCGGCCCCGAAGAAGCTCACCGCCGCGCAGAGCCCCGCGCCCACCGAGGTGTGGCTCGACGGGCGCGAGGTCGCGTTTGCGTTGCCCGGGCCGCCTGCGAGCCTCGTCGCGGTCGCCGTCGAAGGCGGGGCGCCGCGCGTCGTCGCGGGCGCCGAGGCCGAGTGCAAGCGCCTCGACGGCGACGCCGAGGGGCTCTACTGGCTGGCCTCCGGGGCGCTGCGTACGGTCGCGCGCGCCGGCGGCGACGTCACGACGCTCGTCCCGGCAGGCACCACCGCGTTCGCGTTGGAGCCTGCGCGTGTGTTCGTCGGCGACGCGGCGGCGGGGACGATCGCCCACGTGCCGCGGGCCGGTGGCACGATCTCACCGGTGCTCGCCGGTCAGGTCGGGCTCGAGCACCTCGTCGTCGACGCGGCGGGCGTCTACTGGACCCGCGGCGGCGAGCTGTTCCGCCTGCCGAAGTGACGGGCGCGCCGGCGTCGGAGCCACGGCACCACCAGCAACCACGCCGCCGCGCCGTCGCGGCGGTCGAGGGCGCACGCGCAGCCCTCGTCCGTGCCGCCCTGGCCCGCGCTACCGCTGCCGCCGTCGCTGCCACCGTCGTCCCCGGTGCTCGGCGCCGCGCCGTCGTCGGTGGCCGGTCCGCCGTTCGTACCGCTCGACGAGCCCGAGGTATCGGCGCCGTCGTCCCCGGTGCCCGCGCTCGGATCGCCCTCGACGATCACCGTGATCGAGTGCGTGACCACGTGGTCGGCGTGATCCTCGATCTCTCCGGTGAACGTGTACGTGCCTGGCGGGAGGCCGACGATGCTGAACTGCAGCGCGCGCTCGTAGTCGGGCTGATCGACCAGGAGCTCGCCCTCCTCGTCCTCGATCACGAGCTTCCAGCCGTACCCGCCGAAGTCGTCGCCGACCGCGAAGTCGACGAGGATCTCGTCGCCGATCTGGAACACGCTGCCGTCGGCGGGCGCCGTGAGCGTGACCTCGGGCGGCGTCACGTCGGGGACGTCGAACGGCGCGTAGATGATGCCGATCGTCAGGGAGTCGTCCTGCAGATCGCCGATGCCACAGTGGCACTTGTTCACGCCCTGGCAGCCGTTGCCCTGGCCCTGCAGCGCGAAGGTCTGTTGGCAGTTGCTGCCGAAGATCTTGTCGCCGTTGCCCTCGTAGCTCATGATCCGATCCGAGCCGTACGTGTGCTCGAGCCCGTAGGTGTGCGCGACCTCCTGGCTGATGATGTTCGCCTGCGTGGTCGGTGCCTCGTTGTTGGTGAACGAGTAGCAGACGTTGCGCTGACCGAAGTCCTCGCAATCGATCGGCGCGACGCCGCCGGCGGGCCCGGAGGTCGTGTCCATGTAGCTGCCGCCGACCATCGCCATCGTGTACGGCAGGAGCTTGCGTGGGCGTGGGTCGAAGACCACGCGGATGCCCCAGCGCGCGAAGTCCTGCGCGACCGCCTGCGCGACCGCGACCGCCGTCGCCTCGCCGCCGCCGAACACCGGATACGGGTGACCGGAGCGCGCGATGGTCGAGAGGTTCTCGGCCGAGTTCTCGCTGCCGCTCTGGAGCGTGGCGCCGACGAAGTTGAGGTAGATCGTGCCGCGCCGCGGGAACTCGCCGCCGGCCCGCGCATCGCCCTCGTAGATCCCCGGCGGCACCTCGTCGGGGAAGGCACAGCTGTCGGCGGGCGCGCCGACGGGACGCGGCGCGTCGACCAGCGAGAGATCACCGACCATCAGCGCGCCGTCCAAGACCTCCTCGGGGACGATCGTGTCGCCGCGTTGGGCGAAGCCCGGCGGCAGCGCGGCAGCGACATCGTCCACGGGCGCCGGCGGCACGATGCGCCGATGCGCGTCGAGATCCGAGAAGGGGATCGTGCCCTCGGGCGAGGCGGCGACCAGCGGTCGGACGCGGCCGCCGACGGTGCCGGCGGCGACGTCGATCCGGACCGGCCCCGCGGCCGGCGTCGCGAAGGGGTTCTGCACGTAGCGCGGGGCCGCGGCCGCGGACAGAGGGACGAGCAGAACCGCACAAATCGAAACGACCCGTCGCATGGCCCGTCGAGCATACGAGAGGCGCCGGCCCGCAGGGAACCGTGACCTCGGCGCCGGCGGTGACGCCCGCCGATCGAGCCGTGGGTTGCCTCACTGTGACACGGGTCTTCGCGCGACCCGTCGGGTTTTGGCATGATGCGCCCGAACCCGTGCCGTGAACGCCGACGCCCCCACCCGTCAACGTTTCGAGCTGAGCGACCTGTTCTTCTACCCATGGTCCGTCGTCGTGTGGAGCGGCGGCATCGCGTGGATGATCTTCTTGGTCGCGACGTCGCTGCCGCTCACGCTGTTCGTGCCGTTCGAGCGGTTCCAGACCCGCTGGCCCATGCCGCAGATCGGCTGGATGCTCTACATGACGTTCAGCCGCGTTCGGGTCGTGCACGATCCGCGGTACCGCGGGCAACGGGGCGTCGTCTTCGTGCAGAACCACGTCAGCGTGTACGACGGCTACATCGCGTGCCATGCCATCCGCGTGCCGCTGTCGGGCCTCGAGAACGAGGCGCACCTCAAGTTGCCCGGCTACGGCTGGATGATGCGGCTCGCCAACGCGGTGCCCGTCGGCAAGGGCCAGGGCCGCTTCGTGAAGATCGCCAAGGCGATGCGCGAGCGCGTCTCCCGAGGCATCTCCGTGCTCACGTTCCCCGAGGCGCATCGCACCTCGGACGGCAAGGTCCAGCCGTTCAAGCGCGGCGTGTTCCAGATCGCCCGCGACGCGGGCATCCCGGTCGTGCCGCTCGGCGTGCGCGGGATGTTCGAGGTGCTGCCCAAGGGGCGCTTCCTCATCCGCCCGGGCAAGGTCGAGATCTACATGGGCCCCGAGATCGAGACCGCGGGCCTCGCCGACGCCCAGCTCGATCGCCTCTCGGATCGCGTGCGCGAGATCCTCATCGACTGGGTCGAACACGGGCGCACCTGCGGCGACGTGGTCTTCGAGCCGGGCCCGCGCGACGCCGAGGATCCGGCGGTCGCCTGACGTCCGCGGCTCAGGGACGCTCGCGCTCGAGGTAGTCGAGGAAGCGATCGAGCGCGGCCTGGATGCCGATGCGGTCGCGGCCGAAGGTCCGCCGCGCGCTCGCGGCGAAGGTGCCCCCGATCGCGACGCCGGCGACGACGGGCACCACCGCGACGGGGAACGTGAGCGCGGCCGCGGCCACCGCTCCGATGCCGCCCCAGATGCCCAGGCCCACGCCCGCGGCGCGGATCCGGCTCGCGCGGCGGGGCTCGAGGTCGGCCTCGAGCCGCACGTGCACCAACGCGTCGGTGCGCTGCATCGTGACGCTCACCCGCCGCGCCACGCCGAGTCGCAGCCGACCCGTGACGTCGAACAGCCGTCGCGCGCGGTGCAGCAGCGAGTCGGGGTTCTCCCACAGCACGGTGTCGCCGAGGTTGCGCTCGATGCGGAACATCTCGGCCCGGAGCATCGCGTCGATGGCCGCGGTCACCTCGTGCAGCGGCCCGGGCACGCTGCGCGCCGCGACCACGCGCGCGGCCCCGAACAGCCGGTCCCACAGCGTCGGGGCCTCGCTCGGCTTGGCGAGCGCCTCGGTGCGCACCTGCACGAGGGCCTGCGAGACCACCTCGGGGCCGATGCCGAGCTCGCCGGCGAGCCGCTGTAGATCGGCGAGCGCGAGCGACTCGCCGGTGCCCGCGGCCTGCGCCTGGTGCAGCTCCACCGCGCGTCGCAGGACGAGGTCCGCCTCGCGTCGCGACAGCTGCTCGTCGTCGACACCCATCCGTCGGCGGGCCCTAGCGACGCATCATCGCGTCGATCTGCTGGCGCAGGTACTCGCTGATCTCGGTCATCGGCGCCGATCGCAGCCGCTGCAGATCGAAGGTGATCTTGATGTCGCGATCGAACTTGAACAGCGCGGTCTTCTCGACCTCGAGCTCCATCTGCAGGTTGGTGCCGAGGTACTCGACGACGACGTTGACATCGGAGATGCCGAGCGTCTCGCGGAGCTGGGCCGGCGGCTGGAACGTGCCCTCGAAGCGCTGGCCCAGGGGCGCGGGCTCGAGGTCGTTGACGCGGAAGTCGAGGCCGCCCAGGGCGTCGCGCAGGCGCTCGATGTCGACGTTGCGCATGTTGATCGGGCTCTGGGCGTCGATGTCGAACGCCCAGTCGATGTCGACGTAGCCGCGCACCTCCCAGTGGACGTGCTTGCCGGACATCGACGTGCCCGGCGGCACACGCAGCGAGAAGGGCAGGGGCAGCACCTCGTTCTTCTTGGCCTTCCACGGGCCCTGGCGCACGAGCATGCGATCCCAGACGTGGCCCTTGCTCGGGCCCTTGCGGTGGAACTCGACCAGCTCGACGACGATCGACGCGACGCTCTCGTCGTCCATCGCGGTGAACTCGACGAAGCCGTCGAGCGTGTCGTCGTTCTGGAAGGTGTCGCGGGGCAGGGCGATGAGCAGCGCGCCGTTCTCGTTGCTGCCCTGGCGGCGGTAGGGGTACTCGGCGGCCTTGGGCGCCGCGCGGCCGCCGACGCCGAGCGTGACCCCGACGGCGCCCATCGATCCCGGCGCGTGACTGGCCTGCGATGCCTGCGGGGCGAGACTGGCCTGGGCCGCGGCCTGCTGCGCGGCCTTGTGCGCCTCCATCATCGCCTTCAGCGCGCCCGACATCTCGCCGAACACGGTGGCGCCGCCCTGGGCCCAGCTCGCGACCATGGGCACGTGGCCGACGAAGATCTGTTGTCCGGCCTGCAGCGCGACCGGGACTCCGGACTGCAGCGCGGCGCCGTTCACCCACGTGCCGTTGCTCGAGCCCCAGTCGCGGATCCATGCCGCTCCGGTGGCATCGAGCGCGACCTCGGCGTGGCGACGCGAGATGCTGGGGTCCGATCCGACCAGCGTGCAGAACGTCGGGTCGCGACCGATCATGACCCGCGGGTTGCGGGCATCGAGCACCGTGGACTGGTTACCGAGCTGGAGCGTGAGCGTCATCGGGGTGGGGGCGGCGTCGGCCGGCCCGCTAGCATGGCACCGGGCGAGGGCCTCGCTCAAGTCGCGCCGTGGATTCCCGGCGGCATGACGCTATGCTGGCGCCTCGAGGAGCAACGCGCATGGATGCCAGACCGCCGCGGACGTATGAGGTGATCGAATCGGGGACCGGGACGCCGATCAAGGCGTGGACCGTCGGCGTGCCGTTCGAAGATCCCGCGCGCCGCCAGCTCCAGGGCATCGCGTCGCTGCCGTTCATCCACAAGTGGGTCGCGGCGATGCCCGACGTGCACTGGGGCATCGGGGCCACCGTCGGCAGCGTCATCGCCACGCGCGGCGCGGTGATCCCCGCGGCGGTGGGCGTGGACATCGGCTGCGGCATGATGGCGGTGCGCACCGATCTCGACGCATCGCGCCTGCCCGACACCCTGGGCCCGCTGCGCACGGTGATCGAGGCGGCGGTCCCCCACGGTGGCCCGCGCACGCGCGGCGGTCGGGACACGGGGGCCTGGGGCACGCCGCCGGATCCCCACGCCGCCGCGTGGGCGCGGATCGCCGACGGCTTCACGCGGATCGCCGCGAAGTACCCGAAGATCGCCAAGGGCGCGACGGTCGAGCACCTCGGGACCCTGGGCTCGGGCAACCACTTCATCGAGGTCTGCATCGACGAGGCCGACAAGGTGTGGATCATGCTGCACAGCGGCTCGCGCGGCGTCGGTGGTCGCATCGGCTCGCTGTTCATCGAGCTGGCGAAGAACGACATGCGGCGGTGGTTCATCAACCTGCCGGACGCCAACCTCGCCTACTTCCCCGAGGGCACCGAGCACTTCGACGACTACGTCGAGGCGGTGACGTGGGGGCAGCTGTTCGCGCAGACCAACCGCGAGGTGATGATGGCGGCGATCCTCGACGCGCTGCGGGGCAGCGGCCTGCTCCCGCCGTTCGTGGCGACGGACATGGCGGTGAACTGCCACCACAACTACGTCGCCCGCGAGCACCACTACGGCGAGGACGTGCTGGTCACGCGCAAGGGTGCGGTTCGGGCCCGCACGGACGACCTCGGCATCATCCCCGGGAGCATGGGCGCGCGCTCGTACATCGTGCGCGGCAAGGGCAACGCCGAGAGCTTCCACAGCTGCAGCCACGGGGCCGGCCGGGCCATGTCGCGCACCGAGGCCAAGCGCCGGTTCACCCTGGCCGATCACGTGGCCGCCACCGAGGGCATCGAGTGCCGCAAGGACGAAGACGTGATCGACGAGACGCCCGCGGCCTACAAGTCGATCGACGAGGTCATGCACGCGCAGCGGGATCTCGTGGAGGTCGTGCACACGTTGGCCCAGGTGATCTGCGTGAAGGGCTAGCCATGCCCCGGGCGTTCCTGCTACGATGGTTCGGATTGGAGCCGCGCGCATGACCGATGAAACCGAGGCCCCGGCAGACGCCCCAGTGCACGAGGACACCGAGGTCGAGTCCTACGAGGCGATGCAAGCCGAGGTGGACAAGCACTTCGAGGGCAGCTGGGAGCGGTTCTTGAAGGCGGTGCAGAACGCATCCGAGGTCCTGCACTTCGTGCTCGTGCACCACTGCGGGACCGAGCCGAGCAAGTTCGAGGCGTGGGCCAAGGAGAAGGAGCTGCCGCCCGGCTGGGTGCAGCGCTTCTACATGACGCTGACGCCCGACGGCCGGCTCAAGACCCCGACCGACGCCTAGCCCGACGTCGGCAGCGCGCCGCCGAGGCGGTCGAGGTGCGCGACGAGGCGCTCGAGCTGCGCGCGCAGCTCGAGGTCGACGCCCACGCGGGCGACGACGATCGCCCGCAGGGCCGACGAGCGGGCGCCGTGACAGGTGCGGATTGCCGCGCGGCGTACGGCGGCGTGCGGGTGCGCCAGCGCCCGCGTCCAGGCCTGCAGCATCGCCTCGGACATCGCGTCGGAGGCGTCACTGCGCAAACGATCGTCGCGGAGCAACGCGAGGCGCGAGAGCCCGCGGATCCACTGCCGCGGGTCTGCGTTGGCCCCGAGCATCGCGAGCACACCCGCCACCCCGACGCACTGGATCACGTGCGTGAGCGACTCGGACCAGGTCGCGGCGGCGGGGCCCTCGACGGTCGCGTATGCGACCTCGCCGACGTGATCCTCGAGCACCGAGATCTGCGTGCCGTCCTCGGTGGCGAAGCGCACGCAGCCGAGCTCGCTGTGGCTGCGCGTGGTCTCGTCGACCACGCGGGCCCGCGCGCCCAGCCATCGGCGCAACGTCGCCGCCGCGGTGACCTCGGCCAGGACCAGCGTGCTCATCGGGCTCCTCCGGCGGCGGTGTCGTCATCCGTCGTCGAGTAGTCGCGGTATGGATCCCACTGCACGACCGCGATGCCGTCGTCGAGGATGGCCTCGATCTGCGCGCGGATCTCCGCGTCGGGCTCGGTGACGCAGGCCTCTTCGAGGAGCGACTCGTGGTTGTGCGCGACGAAGATGTTGTACAGCGCCGAGCGGACCTGGGGATCGGGGTGCTCGACCCAGCGGCGGTAGAGCGCCGTCACCGAGAGGTCGTCGTGGCGCAGCGCGCTGGTGACCTGCAGGAGGCCCGCGACGAGCTCGCCGCTGGCCTCGGCGTCCGCGAGCCGAGCCTCGAGATCCGCCGCGCCGTCGAAG
Source organism: Nannocystaceae bacterium (assembly GCA_044344875.1). GTDB lineage: Bacteria > Myxococcota_A > Polyangia > Nannocystales > Nannocystaceae > Xiheibacterium. Next base: position 7,485 of record JBIJCC010000013.1, on the reverse strand, counting down.
CGGAAGCCCAACAGCGCGGCGACCACGTCGATCGGCAGATCCGTCGGGTAGTCGCTGCCGAAGCGGGCGTTCAGCGCGGCGAGGACCTCGGTGTGGGGGCTCGGCCGGTAGCGGACGTCGGCGACGAACAGATCGCGGTGGTGCAGCTCGATGGTGAGGATGGATCGCGAGTGACAGGTGCGGCGAGCGATCGACCACACACGCCCGGGCGTCTGGAGCGTGACGACCTGCTCGCGGGCCGCCATGCGCAGCTGCAGGTTGGGCTGCGCGGGCATCTCCTCGGGCCACGGATCGTCGGCGCGACTGCTGCCCCACGCGCCGGGCTCGACGAAGGGATTCACCGCGAAGTGGCGATCGAGCTCGGCCGCGTTGGCGGGCTCGAGCTCGCCGGTGTACGGGCTCGGCACGCCGAACTGGAGGCGATAGCCGAGGAAGCCGCGGACGCGCGCCGACAGCTCGACCCGCGGCGGCGAGGGCTGCGGCACGAAGGGGGCCAGCGCGGCGGTCATCGCCGCGACGTCGCGACCGGCGGGGACCCACAGGAAGGCCGGGTAGCTCTCGGATGGCGCCAGGCGCAGGCAATCGCGCCGCCGATCGAGCAGCCACACCATCGCGGTCGTCCGGCGATCGCGGCCGATGATCGTGGGGCCGCGGGCGACGACCAGGGTGTCGGCGCGGCATTCGTTGGCGAAGGCGAGCGTCGCCGGGGTGTGCATCGTGCCGGTGGCGCGGCGCTCGTGGGCCGCGGCGATGCGCGCGGTGATCGAGGCGGCTTGCTCGGCGTCGACCCACTCGACGCCGAGCTGCGCGACTCCGGGATCGCGGGCCAGGGCCGGGAGCCACGACGGGGCGTCGGTGATCCACGTCGGGGTCCGTGGAGCGGGCGAGAGCACGGCCGCGACCGCGGGATCGGTCCGGGCGCCCCGCCAGCGCGGATCGACGCGGGCGCGCTCTCGCATCGCCGGCACGCGCTCGGCCAGCACTGCGAGCTCCGCGGTTGCGTCGTCGAGTCGTCGGCAGGACAGCCACAGCGCGGCGCGCTCGTAGCGAGCGTCGTCCTGCTCCTCGTCCTCCGCGATCGCGTGGGAGAACGCGCGCTCGGCCTCGTCCCACCGCTGGGCCTCGGCGAGGGCGCGACCGGTCTGCAGCCACCGCGGCGCGTCGTGGGGATCGTCCTGCAGCGCGGCCCGGAAGTGGTGCAGCGCGGTCGGCAGATCACCCAATGCCCACGCGAGCGCGCCGCGGGCGTGCTCGATGTCGGCGGGCGCGACGGAGTCGTCGGCGTCGGCGGCCGCGGCGTCGAGGGCCGCGCGGGCGGCCGCCGGATCGCCGCGCTCGACCAGCAGGTGCGCGCGCAGGAACTCGATCGTCGCGACCGGCCCGCCGCCGGCCCGCGCCTGGGCGAGGGCCGCGAGTGCGCCCGCGGCGTCGTCGTCACGCGCGCGGAGCACCGCGAGCAGGAGCCACGCCTCGTGGTCGACGCTCTCCGGGCTCTCGCGGACGCGCGCGGCCAAGCGATCGGACAGCAGCGTGTCGTCACCGAGATCGATCCCGCGGATCTCGGCACAGAGGTCCTCGAAGAAGGGCGTGCGCATGCTCGGCGGCCGGGCGACTGCGCGAACGGTAGCACGGGCCACCGTCCGGATCGTCCGCGGGGAGCGCGTCGCGCCAAAGCGGCCGGGTCTTCGTTCCAGCGAGAATTCGGTCGCGTCGGGCCCGGCGCCGTGAACCCCCAAGGGGTGGGGCGGCAGGCGGGGTGAACTCGGCGGCCCGAGCCCGACGCGACCGTCTCGTCCACGATGTTGTCCGAACCCCCCTCGAGGTTCCCGGTCGCGGACGCACGACGTAGAGCGCGTGACGGCCGAACCACCCGCGTTCGCTTGAGTGCGAGCGGAGCGAAGCGATGGAAAGGGGGAGTCTCGGGCTGGGCTTTGCCCGGCCCGAGGGGGAAGCGGGCCGCTTCCCCTGACAGACTAGTACCGGAGCTCGGCCCGGAACCAACCGCCGTAGGTCGGCTTGTCGCGATCGCCCGCGGCGTCCTGGAAGGCGCGACCCGGGAACAGGATCCCGCCCTGCAGTCCGACCTGCAGCCACAGGTTCTTGAATCCGTAGCGGCCGCGCAGACCGACGTCGAGCTCGGTGCCCATGTAGCGGTGCGTGCTCACACCACCCGTCGAGTTGTGCGGCGAGCCGCCGTTGAGCCGCGTCGTGTATGCGTCGACGATCGGCACCGCGGAGCCCGCGACGAGCGGACCGCCCCATAGCTCGAAGTTCTCGTGGAAGCCCCAGCGCGCCTTGGGGTGGAAGTACACGGTGTTGGTGACCGTGCCGCGCGTCGGCAGGTACTGCGTGCCGTTGGGCGGGATGCCGGTGAGATCGGGATCCTCGGCGCGGATCTCGGTGCGCGCGCTCTGCCAGCCGCGGACGTACTGGAACATGAGCAGGCCCGCGGTGAAGCCCGGCGCGGCCTCGAAGTCGTTGAGCTCGTCGTCGTCGGGATCGGCGTCGCCGGTCGCGAACCCACCGTCGGCGCCGACGAGCCAGCTGTCGGGGTTGCCGACGTAGGCCCGCAGCGCGGCGGCGGCCTGCAGCACGCGGTGGCGCGCGAACTCCCCCTTGGCGAAGGTCGAGCGGCCGGCGATCGCGGCGACCTCGAAGGCGCCGAGCAGGGCGAGGTCGTCGCGGAAGTTGCGGAAACCCTGGCCGGCGAAGTCGAACACGCCGACCTCGAGCTCGTTGTCGCCGGCGATCGTGTCGCCGTCCGAGCCGCTGCGCTGGCGACGGTACGCCCCGTAGGCGCCGATCGAGTTGCCGGGGCGATCGCTGGGCTCCCAGCGCACGACGAGGATCGCTTGGCCGGCGGTGTCGCCCTTGGTGAGATCGGCGAGGGGATCGCGGTAGACGAGGTCCGCCGCGATGGCGACCAGCAGATCCTTGCCCGGCCCGCCGGAGCGGGCCAGCGGCTTGGTGGCGAACAGCACGCGCTCGTTGATCGAGCCGATGCCGTCGTCGCCGAACTTCATGTCGCCGAAGCGATCCATGTTGTTGCCGTCGTTGGCGACGAGGCCCAGGCCCCAGTTGAACGCCATCTGCCCGGCGCGGAGCTGGCCGTAGCGCGTGGTCCACTGCACGTAGAGCTCGCGCGGGTCGGCGATGTACATGCCGTAGCGCTGCGGCGGATCGCCGTCGTCGAGCAGCTCTTGGAGCACCGGGTTGCCGGACGTGGTCGGCACCCAGCGGCCGTTGGCGAGGTCGACCATGCCGACGATGCTGACGTTCTGCTTCTTGCCGAGCGTGAGCGTCGGGTGCCAGCGGACGCGGCCGAACATGTGCGCGCCCTCGGCGTAGGTGTTGCCCGCGTCGTCGAGGGAGAACTCGCTGACCGCTCCGACGGCGGCGCGCGCCTGGAGATCGGGCGTGAACGTGACGGTGCCCGCGGCGTTGCTGTGTTGCGCGATCTCGCCGGGGTACCACCCGTTCACCGTGGTCAGGATCCGCGGGACGGTGCGCGGCTTGGGCGTCGGCTCCGGCGGGAGCGTGACCTCGGGCGTGATGATCGTGGGATCGGGGGTGGAGATGATCTCGGGCGCGGTCGCGAGGTCGGTCGTCGCGGCGTCGGCGGGCGCTGCGACGTCGATCGTCGCGTCGGGCATCGTCGCCTCGAGCGTGCCCTCGTACAGGCGCGTCTCGGGTGTGGTGCGACGCGCAGGTGCGGCCGGCCGCGCGGAGGTCGGTGTCGGCGAGGCGGGCGGGGCGGCCAGCGACAGGGACGCGGCGACGAGCGGGAGCAGACCGACCATGGGTGGCGCGAACCTAACAGGCCGCGGCCACCGCAAGCCAGCGCTGGTCGCCCAAGCTGCGCGACTCGGGTGGGCGAATTGCCCAGGGCGAGCGCGCGTGCGTGCACATTGGGCGAACGAAGCTTGTGTTCGCGCGTCGCTTCGCGTCTTCCGGCCGGCTCGGTCTCCACGTAGAGTGACCCCATGATGTCGCGACAGCTTCCTGCGTCCCTCCTCCTGTTGACCTGCGGCCTCGCGGCCCTGCCCGCCTGCGGCGGCGATGATGGAGGCGGCAGCGGAGACCCGACCGCCACCGGCACGGACCCGGACACCAGCGCGGGCACGCAGGGCGTGACGTCGTCGGTGACGATGGACGACTCCGCGACGCTGACGGATCCGGACACGACGATGGATCCGAGCGAGACGATGGACCCGACGGAGGACACGGTGGATCCGGACACGAGCACGGGGGACGTGCCGGGGACGGTTGACGCGTTCCGATTCACTTCGCTCTACGTTCGCGATCCGCACTTCTTCGTGCTTGGTCTCGGCGTCCTCTGCATCGACGCAACGGACTCGGTTCCTACGGGGGATCCTTCGGTGAACGAGCAGTTCAACGCCGCCATTGCGGCGGACGATCCCGCGGCCCCCGACGGCGCGCTGGACCTCAGCCTGATGCTCCTTTTCCGCCCGCTCGACCAGGCGGATGGCGCCGCAGGGGATATGGACTTCGCGAACGGCACCTGCTTGGTCCCCGCGGAGGCGACGGTGTGCGATCTTCGTGAGGGCACGGAGTTCAACCCGACCGGCTTCTCGAGTGCCGCGGCAGGCACGTGTCTCGAGCCCGACGCAACGCACCTGTCCTCGGAGAACTACAACCCACAGCCGGGCACCACGAGCGGCCCTTGCTTCCACGCGGGCCCAGGAAACGTCACGATCCAGACCAGCTTCGCTCTTGAGCTGCAGGATGCCGAAATCGCAGGCCAGTACGTGGGGGACCCGGCGGATGAGTTCGTGCAAGGAACCCTCCGAGGCTTCATGCCGATCGCGGTCGCAGAGGCCACGATGCTGCCGCCTGACCTGGTCGAGTCGACAGGTGCCACGACGATCGCGCAGCTCCTTCCCGGGGGAACCGGCAACTGTGCGGACCACAGCGACCTCGACGGCGACGGTTGGTGGTTCTATGCCGACTTCACCGCGGAGCGCGTTCCCTGGAACGGGAACTGATGTGCCGTCGAGCGCGCCCCATCCGGCTGGTGGGGCGCGGCTCACTTGTGATGCTCAAAGCGCGAGTTCGGCGACCCACGCGTCGGCAGCCGATGTGAAGTTGTCCGGATAGGCCTCGGCCTCGTCGTCGGCGGTCCCAGTCACGTAAAGTCGACCAGCTGTCGTGACGGCGACGCCCGAGGCGAGGGTCTTGCCCTGCGTCCCCACCTCCAGCTGCGTGACCCACGGCATCTCGCCGTCGGCGGTCGTTCGAAGCGCCCAAGCCTGGAAGACGAGCGGAACGCCAGCCTGGCGGAAGCCGACAAAGACGACGTCGCCGCTCGGGGTGAGCGCCGCGTCCATTCCCGTGAAGGGTTGCACGTCGAGTTCGTTAGCCGCCAGTTCGGTGCCGTCAGGGTCGCGGTGCAGTAGGGTCAGCGCGTCGCCGAACCATCCGCCGAGCGTGACCACGCTCCCGTCCGGCAGTGGTTGCGACACTCCGGCGTTGTCGCGCGTCCACTGCAGTGCTCCATCCGGTGAGAACTTGCGAAGCGAGCTCTCGTTCGAGCCGGCTTGCGCAGAGAGGATGTCGACGAAGGCGTTGCCGTTGGCATCGGCCGTGATCCGGACCGGGTAGCTGTTGTCGGGCAGGCCGGTCATGACGTCCTCGGTCCACACGACGTTGCCGACCGGGTCGAGCTTCTGAATGTCGCCTTCGACAGTGAGCACCAGGAGATTCAGATCGGCATCGATGGCCAGCGATCGCAACGGCGGGGCCGAGTCGGGACCAGCAGCACTCAGCTCCAATGCGGTGCCGAGTGCGCCGGTCTCGGCGTTCATCGGGTGCACGCTGTTGGTGTCGTCCGACGTGTACTCCACGATCAGCACCTCCCCGTCGCTCTCGACCGGAGCCGAGATCGACCAGTGGTCGGGGGTGCCCGCGCTCACCTGCGAGGGGAAGTCGCGTTGCCACAACTCGCTGAGGGTGTCGGAGTAGCGGATCGTCGTCCAGCGAGCACCGCTGAAGTTCTGCCCCGAGAACCGCGAACTGCCGAACACGATCACGTCACCGCCTGAGGTGACCGAAACGGCGGGCGCGGAGAACACTCCCAAGCCGGTTCGCGAGCGGAACACCTCCTCCCGCAGCTCGATCACCGCCCCCCCGTCGATGCTCACGCTCAGTGGGATCGGCCCCGCCTCCGCGGTCTGCTCCGCCGTGTCGTACGCGACCGCGGTGTAGCTGTGCCCGCCGTTGTCCGCGCTCGTGACCAGGAACTCCGTCCTCCACGGCGCGCCATCGACGGTCGCGACCAGCGTGCCGCCGTCGTAGAACTCGACCCGCGCGACGCCGACGTCGTCCACCACGTCCGCGGCCAGCACCACCGTGTCCGCCATCAGGATCTCCGAGGGCAGCAGCGAGCCCTGCACCGAGAAGCTCTCGATCACCGGCGGGGCGTCCTCGCCCGTGTCGCCGGTCGGGTCGTCGGTGGTGTCGCCGGTGTCGGCCGGCGTGTCGCCTGACGTGTCGGCCGGGGTCGTGGTCGCGCTGGAGGCGGTCATGCCGGCCGTCGACCCGCTCCCGCTGGCCTCCGAGTCGTCGGCGCCGCCGGTGGTCACCTCGTCGTTGGGGCTGTAGCAGGCTGCGATCCAGGCGGCACAGGGCACGACGAGCAGGTGGCGCATGGGGGAAGCATACCGAGGGCGTACGGACGTTGTCGGTGACATCGTGTGCTCCTATCGACGCTGTTCGTGGGCTGTTGCGACGCGGTGGCAACAACTGTGGCTACGGCATCAGCTCGGCGATCCAAACGTCGCCTTCGATGACGAAGAAGTCTGGCGCCGCCGCATCGATCCCGGTTACGTAGAGTCGACCATCTGACCGAGCGAGAACGCCGTAGGCGATCTCATCGTCCGGATCGATCTCCATGCGTCGAATCCAGATCGCATCCCCGTCACCCGACACGCGCGCCACCCATGCGTCGTAGAGGTCCTCACCGACCTCCTCACGGGCAGCGATGACCAGTGCACCCGCTGCATCGTAGGTGATGTCGAGCGGGGTGAGGTTCGCCCCCATGCCAATGATTGAGTCGACGAGCAGGGCGCCTTCGGAGTTGTACGTCACGAGTCGCACGCCCTGCGAGGAGTCGACGCCGCGGCGCACGACGTGCGCGACGTTTCCGTTGGCTGCGACGGCAGAGAAGCCCATTGCGAAGTCGGACAGCGCGATCACCTGGTCCGAGGTTCGCGTCCAGAGGATTTCGCCGTCCGCCGCGATGCGGCGGACACTGACCTCCTCTGTGGTGCCGTCCACGATGTCCGCAACGATCCCTCCGTCTGGCGTGGGATGCAGGCGCAGAATCGAAGATGCCGCGCCTAGAGAGCATCTCATAACCGCGCCTGCGTAAGTGCATGGAACTCGATCGGAAAACCTGTGGGGATCGACAGTCGGCGGGATTTCTGATCTACCCTGACCGTGGACCTCACCGACGAGCAGTGGGCT
>JBIJCC010000076.1:0-46629 GCA_044344875.1 Nannocystaceae bacterium | reverse complement strand
TGACGATCCCCCGGTAGCATCGGCGTCCGTCCGCACCGTCACGCGGCGCGTGGTTGCCGCGGCGCGTGGTTGCCGCCCGGCGTGGTTGCCGCGCCGCGATCGACCCTTTCACCACAGGCTGCTAGCGGCCGCGTTGGCGCTCTTAGATCGAACTCCAGCGTCACAGGCTAGCGCTAGCGTAGCCTAGCCGTCACATGACCCCGACTGGCATAATTGCCGAGACTCGATGGACCTTCGGTTCCAGGGAGATCGTCGCGGTGCGCAAGTGGGGCAGATTACGAGACAACCCGTCGATCTGGCGATGAGCGCGCCACCCGGCGTCAGGCGGTCGGGTCTGCGACGCGACCCATGAAGAGCACCGCGCCCGAGGTGGTGTCGCGGATGAGGTACACGAAGGGGTGGTCGACGGTGACGACCACGGGGCCCTCGGAGGGGAGCGCGGCGCCGGCACGCATGCCGACCGCGGTCGCGGCCGCGGCCTCGGTGCCCTTCTCGTCGACCGAGATGAACGCCTTGTGGAAGGCCTCGCCGAGCACGAGCTGCTCTGCGGCTGGGGCCATGCCGGTGAAGTCGGCGGCCGCGGTGAACACCGTCGCCAGGCCCAACGGCTCGAGGATCTGGCGCAGCGCCACCGGGTCGCCCGGCTCGATCTCGAACTTGGGCAGCGTCAGCTGCACGCGCGTGCTGGTCGCGCGCTGGTGCGCGGCGTCGATCCATGCGCGGTCCATCTTGGCCTCGAGCGCGGGCAGGCCGTCGCGGGCGTCGGGCAGCACGATCGACATCGCCCAGCGGCCGCCCTCGTACGGGAGTGACACCACCGTCGCGCCGTCGGCCTTCGCCATCCGCATGTGCCCGGTGCGCGACATGAGCGAGGCCTGCTTCTCGCCCGAGGGGGCGAAGAACGGCCCGGACTTGGTGGCGTACTCCGGGAACTCGTCCTCCCATCGCGCCTTGAAGTAGATCGCGTTGACGAGCACGAGGCGCGTGCTCGCGTCGATGCCCCCGCGCGGGATGAGATCGCGGATGCGGTCGCGGGTCTGCTCGAGGACCCACGCGTTGATCATCGTGCGCGTCTGCTCCGAGGCGTTGCGCAGATCGACCGGCGAGAGCGCGGCGCCGAAGCGGCGGCCGGTCAGCTCGAGGTACGCGGGCTCGAACTTCGTCGCCTGATCGCCGAACAGTCGGTTGGCGACGCGGAGCTCGAGCCCCTCCTGCGCCTCGCGCCAGCGGGCGAGCGTGCCGGCGAAGCCCGCCGCGAGCCGCTCGGGCGAGCCCTCGAGGTGGAACACCTTCGCGAGCTCGGCCGCGGTGTCTCCCCGCGCGCCGGCGTGGACCATCGCGAACGCGAGCATGATGCTCGCCGGCGAGACCACGAGGTTCTGGTCAGGCCTCGCGAGCGCGCGGTGGAGATCGATCGCGAAGTCGTCGATGTGGCGGGCGATCGCGTCGGTGTCGGCCTGGGTCACGTCGTTGCTCTCGAGCTCGACCGCGGTGGGATCGGCGATGGGGGTCGGCGCGGGCCCGGGCCCGGGCGGCTTCGGGCCGGTGGGCGGCGTCGCGTCGTAGGGGCTGCAGGCGGCGGCGGCGAGGGTGAGCAGGCCGAGCAGGGCGCGGCGTCGGGACAGCGGGTGGGCGTCGTTCACGGGGTGTTCCCCGGATACGCGCGACCGGGGCATCCAGGTCTGCTCACCACGGTCGGTCGCCGCGCTCGAGCACGACCGAGCGGCCTTCGACCCGGAGGCGCGCGAAGGTCGGTGCGTTCGTCGGTGCAACGTCCGCGGACCAGCCGGCGAGTACGAGATCGGGATCACAGTCGAAGCGCAGCGCGACCGACGGTGACGCCGCTCCAGCGACGACCTGCGTCGCGAGCTCGGCCAGCGCGAGCTCGTACCGCAGCGCGTCGAGGGCGGGGTGGGGCGCTTCCCCAAGGAAGCCGGGCAGCCATCGGGCGAACCGCGTGGCCTCGCGTTGGTACTGCACCGAGGCGTCGTGCGAGTCCGTCAACCACGCGTCGAGCACGTCGTCGAGGCGCGCGCTGAGCCACGCGCAGGTGAGGGGTAGCGCGCCCTGGATCGGCATCAGTCGGTTCGCGCGGAGCATGAGGTGGTTCGCCGCCATCTTGGGGTGGACGAGGATGCGTCGCAGGCGGGTCCGTTCGACCTCCGACAGCTCGAGCGACCCGACGGACGCTCCCGGCTGCAGGAGGCGTCTCGCCCAGCCGTCGGGGTCGTTCACCACGATCGCGAATGCCCGCTGGAAATCAGCCAGCGACACGTCGTGCCCCGCGGTGTCGCTCGACGAGAGCGCGTAGCATGGTCATCTCCGCGGCGACGCCCTCGACGCCGATCTCCGGGAGATAGGATTCGTGGAACTCGAAGGTCACGGCGCGGAGCGAGTCGCACGACGTGAGCGTCTGCTCGAGCAGCGCGGTGACCCGCGCCGGCGAACGGCCGCTGTGCGAGTCGAAGTACGTGTCCCCGATCCAGTTGCCGCCGGCAACGTGGAGCTCGTCGATGGCCTCGGTGGGGATGGCCCGAATCCAAGCCGCCGCATCGATCCCGAGGTTGAGCTCGTTGGCGTACAGGTTGTGGAGATCGAGGAGGATTCGCACCCCGCACCGGGCATGCAGCGCGCACCAGAAGTCGGTCTCCGACATCTCGGGGTCGTGAACCGGCGTGAACTCGACGCCGTTCTCGAGCAGGAGCGGCCGGCCGAGGCGCTGCTGCACGGCGTCGACGCGCGCGACGACCAGGTCGAGCAGCTCTCGTCCCCACGGCATCGGTATCTGGACGCCGGCGTGGTGATCGTGGCTCGACCCATGGTCGACCCGGAACGCCGCGAGGTGCTCGCTGATCCAGGCGAAGCCGACGTCTCGATCGAGCGCAGCGAGCTGTTCCAGGTGCGCACGATCGAAGAAGCACGCGCTGGCGATCGACAGGCCCAGGCCGTGGGCGGCGATCGGGAAACTCGCGTGGAGCCGTTCGAGGCGTCGCGCGGGGCCGGGTGGTCGGGTGTATCGCGGGGCGTCGTCGGGGCCCCCTCCGCGGCCGGCGTCGGCCCAGAAGCGCTCGGGGATGACGACCACATGGTCGGGCCGCGCCGAGCCCGAGAATGTCTCGGGCTCGACGCTGCCGTTGAAGATCAAGCCAACCGAGACCATCGAGGTCACCCGAACTCGATGAGTTCCTCGACGTGGTTGCGGAATCGGATGTCGAGGCCGGACAGGCAGGGACACCCGGTGAGCTTCTCGATCACGTTGTCGAGCCGAGCGACGATCTTCAGCGAGGCCTGCAGCGTCGCGCCGGGCGGGACGCCGACCTCCAGCACCTTGCGCGAGTGGACTTCGGAGAGTCGGATGTGAGCGTGTCGCTTGATGTCCATGGTCGCAGTTCCTTTCCGGACGGGCCGGTTGCGGATCCCTACGCGCAGGACGCAGCGACTCTGACGACGCAACGTGATGCGCCGGCAAACGATCAAAAGGACGATCGAACAGTCGTTGCGTCAGCGGTGGTTCGCGACCGTCGGCGGGATCACGTTGCCCGCGGCCTGGAACTCCAGCGCCCTCGGGTTCGCGCGGTAGAACCCGCGGACCGCGGCCGCGAGCGCGAGCTTCTTCGCCTCGTCGACGACGACCATGCCATCGCGCTCGCCGTCGTCGGCCGTGGCCTTGAGCAGCGCGGACACCAGCGGCGCCTGCTCGGGCGGCACGCGGGCGCACCACGCCGCCAGCAGCATGCGATCGAGGTGGGACGGCAGCGAGCCGAGGATGCCGACGTCGTTCTGATCGTGGACCAGGAGCCCCGAGGTGGTGCCGCGGTCGAGCGTGAGCACCTGGAAGAAGTAGACCGTGTGGTACGCGAGCTGCGTCGCGCGATCCGCCGCCGTGGGTTGCGGGTGGGCGCGCAGTGACGCGGCGACCAGCGCGGCGTACGTGTCGATCGTCGTCTCGCCGATCGATCGGGCCAGCGCCGCATCGTCCTCGAAGCTGCCGCTGTCGTGGGCCTCGAGGTAGAAGTGCGAGACGCCGCGGTGGCGGCCGAGCGCGGGGATCCAGAAGTAGCGCCCGCCCTGCGCGGCGGCGCCGTCGTACAGCGGACCGGACACGCGCCGCAGGCTCGCCGAGAAGGCCTCGGCGTCGGTGCTCGCGGGGATCGACGGGTTGAGATCCGACATCATCCGCCAGTAGCCGCTGCCGTCGCGCATCTGCGTCCAGCTGAGGTGCAGGTGCACCGAGGGTGCGTGCGGGTTCGCCGGGTGGATGATCGTCGAGAGCGCGGTCGCCGAGCCGAGCTGCTTGGTCGGCTCGTCGTCGTAGTGGACCTGCGACACGTTCACCGACGCGCGATCGAACACCGGCGTGTCGCCGAGGCCCCAGCGGGTGCCGCCGCCGTGGCGGCCGCCGTCGCGCAGCCACGCGGTGGGGACGAAGGGCGTGCGATCGTCGCAGGCGGCGGCCGCGACGCCTTGCATCGCCTCGACCATGCGGCGCTGCAGGGCTTCGACGAGGACGAGGGCCGAGGCCGCGTGGGCCGAGTTCGCTGGGGTGAACGCCACGGGCCGAGGGTAACGCCGCGCCTGCGCCCGGCGGACGCAAACCCTGCGGAGGCCTGCCCCTGGGCCCCTGCGATGGTTTGCCGCGTTGCACGGACGCCGGGTCGATGGCAGGAACGAGGGCGATGCTCCGTCGCCGCGCTTCGCTGGTCGTCCTGCTCGCCTGCCTCGGCGCGGGCGCTGCGATCGCGCCGCTCTTCGCGTCTGCCCCCGCGCAGGCCGCCGAGCACTGGGACGCACGCGGCGTCATCGAGCGCTTCGGCCCCGAGCGCAAGTCCGTGAGCATCGCCCACGAGGCGATCCCCGGCTACATGGGCGCGATGACGATGTCGTTCGAGCCGCGGGATTCGGATCAACTCGCCCGCTTCGCGATCGGAGATCGGGTGAGCTTCACGTTCACCGACACCGACGACGGTCGTCGCGTGATCGAGTCGATCGCGAAGCGCTGATCGGCGTCCGCACCTTCAGCGATCTGGCCGCGGCGTCATCGCCTGCACCGCGTCGATGTCCGCGCCGGGGGTCTCCGCCGTGATCTCGCCCTGCCCGGCGACGTCGACGAGCCGCACCGCCGAGAACTCGCGCGCGTCGAGGGGGATGTCGGCCAGGGCCGCGTCGAGGTCGATGCCGGAGCCGTCGGCGGGGGCCTCGATCGCGATGTGGCCGTCGAGATCGATCACGCCCGGCAGCAGCCCGCGCGTGCGCGCCGTGGGCAACAGCGCGACGGTCGTGCGCTCGAGGTAGCCGTACTCGTGGATCACGAGATCCGGCGCGGGCGTGCCGTCGGTCCCCAGCACACAGGGCGCGAAGCCCAGCGTGAGCGAGCCGCCCTCGCCCAGCGACACGGCGCCGAGCGGAGGGGTCGGCCGCGCGTCGGGGGAGCCGAGGGCGGTCTCCGGATCGGTGGCCTCGTCGTCGGCCGGATCTCCGTCGACGAGGATCGGGTCGTAGTCGAGCACGACGGTGGCGAAGACGCCGTCCCCATCGCCGCTGCACAGCCCGTCTGGGGTCTCCTCGACGAGGATCCCGCTGCGCCCGCAGGCCGCGAGCAGGAGGACCGCGGTGCCCCATCCTCGACACGGCCGCATCGGATCAGGGTACCGGAGACGCGCCGCGGGTGGGCGTCAGCCGCCCTCGCGGGCCGGCTCGGGCAGCTCGTGCCACACCAACCACGCGGTGACGAGGATCGCCGCCGCCGCGGCCATCGTGCACGCGCCGTAGCCCAGCTCGGTGTACAGCAGCCCCGCGACCCCGGCACCGACGCCGCCGCCGATCTGGCCGATCGCGACGACGAGGCTCATGAAGGCGCCGCGGCGGGCGTCCGGCACCAACGCGGTGAGCAGGGCCTGGAGCGGCGACAGGCGCAGGGCGAGGATCACCATCGCGAGGAAGAACATGATCGCCGCCGACGCGGCGCCGCGGGCGAACACCGTGGTCGCCGCGAAGTGCAGCGCGCCCGCGAGGCACGACACGAGGATGAGCGGACGGCGGCCGATGCGATCCGAGAGTCGCCCGGCGGTCGGACCGAACAGCACGCTCGCGACGCCACCCGCCGCGAACATGGTCGCGACGTCCGAGGCGTCGAGGCCGAGCTCGGCCTCGGCCCAGCTCGGCAGGTAGACGACGAAGTTCGACACCGCGAAGAACATGCTCGCGTACACGAGCGCGGCGCCCCGGGCCGGACGCATCGACAGCAGCGCGACGTACTCGGCGAGGCCCGAGGCCAGGGTGAGCGGACGATCGGATCGTGCGGCGCGGGGCTGCGGCACCACCAAGAGCACCAACACGAACGCGACCGCCATCACGGCGGCGAACAGCAGGAACGCGGCCGCGAACCCGTGGCGCGCCGCGAGGATCGTTCCGAGCGGGACGCCGACCACCTGGCCCAGGGCAAAGCCGCTCATCACCCAGCCGTTGGCCCAGCCGCGGCGCGCGTAGGGGAAGTAGTCGCCGACGAAGGACACCGCGGAGCCGGTGAGCACGCCGCCGGCGATCCCGGCGAGGATGCGGACGGCGAGCAGGGTGGGGAAGTCGACCGCGAGCGGGTGCAGCAGCAGCGCGACCGCCATCGCGCCGCTGCCCCACAGCAACACCGCGCGACGGCCCACGCGATCGGAGATCGGGCCGGTGACCAGTGCGAACACCGAGAGCGTCACGGCGTAGCCGCTCACCAGGCTGCCCGAGACCGCCGACGACACGCCGAGCTCGTCGTGGATCCGCGGCAGGATCGGCGACATGATCATCACCTGGCTGCTCGAGGCGAACACCATCGCCCAGAGCGCCGCGAGCACGCCGAAGTCGGCCCAGCCGGAGGTGTTGCCGTGGGTCGAGGTGGCCCCGGCGGCGTCGTCGGCCGCGCTCATGGTGCGCCACGCAGCACGTCGGCGTAGGCGGCGAGCTGTTCGTCCTGGGCAAAGCTGCCGCGGGCGATGCTCAGGCCCACATCGCGCGCGCGGAGGAACAGCGCAGGGTCGGCCAAGAGCGCGCCCACGCGGGTCGCGAGGCCTTCGATGTCGCCGGGCTCGGCCAGCAGTCGATCGCACCACTCGGGCGTGCCGCCGAGGAGCTCCTCGAGTCCGCCGCAGCGCGTGCCCACGAGCACGGCGCCGCTCGCCATCGCCTCGAGCGCGACCAGGCTGAACGACTCCGACGCGCTGGTGACGAGCACGATGTCGCTGCGGCGCAGGTGACCTGCGAGCACGGCCGGCGCCACCGGGCCGACGAAGGTGGTGCGTCCCGCGACATCGCGGGCGTGGGCGCGCGACTCGGCCTCGGTGCGCAGTGGTCCGTCGCCGATCATGGTGAGCCGCGCATCGTGGCCGCGAGCGAGCACCCGGGCGAGCACATCGACGTTGTCGAGCGGGCGCTTGATCTCGCGGAAGTTCGACGCGTGGCAGAGTACCGCGGGGCGGCCGGGCACCCGGTCAGCCCGCGGGTCGGGGAAGAACAGCGCGGTGTCGACCGCGTTCGGGATCAACCGAGGTGCCGACGCGAGCCCGAGCTTGCTGCGCGCGGCCGCGGCGAGCCACGCCGACACCGCGGTGATCCGATCGACGCGCGACAGCGCCGTGCGCAGGCGATCGCGCTGCTCGGTCTGTTCGGCAAATGCGGTGACATCGCTGCCGTGCAGGGTCACACAGACGCGCAGGGCGTGGCCGCGCGCGGCGAGTCGATCGCGGGCGAGCACGGCGGCCTCGGCGAGGCCGACCGCGTAGTGCACCGACAGCGCGTGCAGGCCGTGCTGGATCGCGGTCTCGACGATCGCATCGGCCAGCGGGATCACCCACGCATCGCTCGCCGCCGTGGGCACGAGGGGCGCCGGGACCGGGACGTGGTGGAGGCTCGCCTCGCGGTCCGCCGTCCACTGCGGATCGCCCCCCGCCATCATCACCACGTGATGTCCGCGCTCGCCCAGCCCGCGCGCGACGTCCCACGCGACGCGCCCGCTGCCGCCGAGCCCGGCCAACGCGAGCACGCCCCAGCGGCCGCGCGTGGGCGCGCCGAGTTCGGCAGCGAAGGTCCCGGCCGTCGGCGCGACGGTCTCCACGGTGACCTGCGCCGAGGGATCGTCGAGCAGGCCGCGGAGCAACAACGCGGGCACGTCGTCGCCGCCGCGCAGCAGGACCTCCGCGGTGCCCATGCGTCGCTCGCTCGGCGTCGGGGTCTCCGCGACGCGACGCCAGGCCGCGAGCGTCTCGGGATCGCGACGCCGACCCTCGCGCGCTAGCGCCGTACGCACCTTGCGGATCGCGAGGTGGGCGTGGGCGTGGGGCCGCGATCGGGCGCTGCGAGGGTCCGCCAACGCCGCCTCGATGCAGAGCGCCGCGTGGGCCCACCGACCCGCAGCGTCGGTGTCCGCGAGCGCGGGCGCGTGCTCGGCGAGCGCGCCCCAGGTCGCCTCGGCCGGCGCGTCGATGCCGTTGCGTCGCGCGGCGAGCTGCAGATCGAGCAGGTCGAGCGCGTCGTCCACGGCGCGCAGCTCGGGGGGCAGCGCGCCGCGTCCCAGCGCGGTCTGAGGCGCCGTGCTGGCGTCGAGCGCCGCGAGTCCCCCCGCGGGCGCGAGTCGATCGAGATCGGCGGCGTCGATCCACCGCAGCGATCCGCGGGGCACGACCCGCGATCGCGGCACGCCGGCCCAGTCGTACAGCTCGTCGGTCTGCGCGAGGTAGCGGGCCTCGGTCGGTCCGGCGACGTACGCGATGCTCGGCAGGATCGCGTCTTGGAGCACGGGGCGCAGCAACGCCGCGGGCGTGAAACGCTCCGGGGTGAGTTCGAGGCACGCCTGCAGCTCGGCGACACCGAGCCGTCGATCGTCCGCGGCGAGTCCGTCGGCGTCGGCCCGCAGTCGCCGACGCACGCGGTGCTCGTCGCTCCAGTGCACCTGCAGCCGATCGCGATGCGTGGGCACGACCTCGACCTGCCCCGCCGCAGCGAGTCGAGCGCGCGCGCGGGCCAGGGCCGCGCCCGCGCGCTCGGGCCCGAACAGCTCGCGGCCGATCAAGCCGCGGGCGAGCGCTGCGAAGGCGCCATCGTCGGGATCGAGGATGACGAGGCCGAGCCCCGCGGTCGCGTGGCCGAGCAGGCGCGCGAAGGCCTGGGCGAAGCTCGCGTCCTCGGTGTGCGACTGCACGATCGCGTCGCGCAGCGCTGCGCTCGGCTCGCGGGGCATCGCGCCGAACCACGCCTGCAGCAACGCGTCGATGCCGGGGCCCAGACGACGTCGGCCAACCGAGGCTCCGTCGGCGGCGAGCTCGAGCAACAGCGGCGGCGCGTCGAGGCGCGGAACGGCACGGACCTCGTCGAGGTCGTGGTCGTGGGTCGCCATCCAGAACACCGGCACCGCGTCGATCCCCCGGCCTGCCAGCCGCCGGGCCCACGCCACCGCGGACAGGGCCTTGGCGAGGGTCAGCGCCGGGCCGCCGAGCAGACCCACCTGCTGGCCGGTGACCACCGCGACGACGTCGGGTCGCTCGAGCCGGTCGATGGCCGACAGTGCCGCGTCGTCGCGGCCGCGCGCGAGGGCCTGACGCCGCAGGATCTCGGCCAGCGCTGCCCGCGGGCGCGGATGCCCGAGCACGCGCTCGCGCGCCTCGTCCCACCGCAGCGGCGAGTCCATCCCGCCGCGCGCACGCACGCGGACCCGTGGGAGCCGCAGCGGCGCCCTTCGCTGCAACGTCCGGCACCACTCGTCCAGCGCGTCGTCGGCTGCGGCGAGCGACCGCGCGGTCGAGAACGACTGCGTGCCGTGGGCTGCGATCGCGGCGCGCTTGGTCGCCGGGTCGATCGTGTGCCGCGTCGCCGCGGGCGCGTCGATGCGCGACGTGACCACGCGGTGTTCGTGGGCCGCCCACGCCGCGCCGAGCTCGGGCGCGTACGCTGCGTCGGCGGCGAGCTCGAACGCGATCGCGACCACGCGACCCAGCGCCAGGTGGTGGGCGTGCAGCGAGAGGTTCGGATCGACCTCGGGATCGAGCGAGAGCACCGCCAGTGGTCGACGCTCCCGGATCTCGCGCACGAGGGCCTCGACGGCCCGCCCGAGGCCCCACGCGGCGATCGCATCGTCGGCGGTGAGCGGACGGGTGCGCGCCGTGTCGTGGTACTTGCCGCCGTCCGACCAACCGAGGCACGACAGCGCACGGATCCCCAGGATCGACGCGGCGTGGAGGAGCTCGGCGGCGCGACGGGGTGCGAGCCCGGGCCCACCGCGCCCGCCCGCGCCGGCGGTCGCGACCACGAGCTCGACGCGGGCGCCCGCGCGGGCCCACGCGGCGATCGTCCCACCGACGTAGAGCGCCTCGTCGTCGGGGTGGGGCATCACGACGAGGACGGTACAGCCGGCATCCTCGCGAGGACTGGCCGGCGACCGCGGTGGCCACGGTAACGCGCGGGGATCCGACACGCCCGCATCGACGCTCGCGCGCAGATCGGCGCCGGTCTCCGGCGTCGGTGACCACGGGGTGCGCTCGAGCAGCGCCCGCAGCCGCGATCGATCGACGCACGCCGTGCGATCGATCCATCGCAATGCCGCGGGCCACGGCTGCGGCTCACGCCGGTCGCGGGCGACGACCAGGCCGTAGCGCACGGGCCCGGCGTCGCCCTGGTACGCGACGAACTCGCGGTGCTCGAGCATGGCCATGCCGGCCTGCTCGAGCCAGCCATGGACGTGGGCCGACGTGTGCACGCGGGTGTGCGCGCCGAAGCTGCGGCCCTGCTCGGGGATGTACGTGAACGCGAACACGCCGCCGGGCACGAGCACCGAGCGCGCGGCCACCAGCAGCGCGGCCGGATCGCGGACGAAGTGCAGCGCGCCGCACGACAGGATCAGATCGGCGTCGTCGTGACGCACGACCGAGTCGGGGAGGCCGCCGTCGAGGTCGTGCTCGACGAGCGCATGGAAGCGATCGTCGGCGCGGGCCGCCTGCTCGAGCATCGCGCCGGAGATGTCGATGCCGACGACGCGCGCACCGGCCTCCCGCCACGGCGCGCTCGCCTGGCCGGTGCCGACGCCGAGGTCGACGACGCTCTGCCACGGGGCGGGCGCGAGGTGGGCCCTCGCGGCCGCGACGAGCTCGGCCGGAGCCACCCATCCGAGGCGGGCGGTGTCCTCGTCGTAGGTCGGGGCCCAGTGCTCGTACTGGTCGCGAGCATTCACGGGCGCCGACATCGTTCCCCGCGCAGAGTCTTAGGATGCCGCGGCATTTGTGCAAGTTACGGCGCGCGCCGCCCCCATGAGATCCGGACGCGGCTTGACGGGCCTCGACGCCCCGGCCGAAACTGCCCCGATGTTCCGTGCCGTGGCTTCGACGCTGGTCCTCGCGCTGTCCGCCTGCGCGGGGGATGTGTCGGAAGCGGACACCGACCGCGGCTCCAGCGGCGGATCGTCCGGGCCTGGGCCCGACGGTACCAGTGCGCCCGCGCCGCTCGACGACGGCGGGACGACGGCCGGCGGCGCCGACGGCAGCAGCAGCGACGCCGTCGACGAGACCACCGGCGAGCCGCTGCTCGGCGCCCCGTACCCCGTCGTGCTCGCCCATGGCTTCTTCGGCTTCGAGGACTTCGCCGGGGTCGACTTCGTCACCTACTACTTCGGCGTGCTCGACGACCTCGCGGCCGAGGGCGAGACGATGGTGTTCACGCCCGCGGTCGATCCGTTCAACGACTCGACCGTGCGCGGCATGCAGCTGCTCGCGGCGGTCGAGGAGATCGTCGCAGAGACCGGGCACGCCAAGGTCAACCTCATCGGTCACTCGCAGGGTGGGCTCGATGCACGCATGGTCGCGCACCTGCGGCCCGACCTCGTGGCATCGGTCACGACGGTCGCGACGCCGCACCATGGCACCGTGATCGCGGACGTCGTGCTCGGCCTGGTGCCGAACGCCGCCGCGCAGGGCCTCGCCGACGACCTCGCGAATCTGCTCGGCGGCGCGCTGTGGTCCGAGCTCGGGCCCGACAGCTCGGTGTTCGTGGCGCTGGAGCAGCTCTCGACCCCCGGCATCGCGGCGTTCAACGCCATGGTCCCGGACGCGCCCGGCGTGGCGTACCGCTCGATCGGCGGCCGTTCGTCGCTGCACGGCGGCGGCTCGGCGTGCGACGTCGCTGACGCACCGCCGTACATCGCGGCGCTCGACGGCGACCTCGACACCATCGACGGCGGCCTCGCGCTGTCGGCTGCGATCCTGTCCGAGGATCTGCTGACACCCGCGCCCAACGACGGGCTGGTCACGGTGGCGAGCGCGACGTGGGGCACCTTCCTCGGCTGCATCCCCGCCGATCACCTCGACGAGGTGGGTCAGCTGCTCGGCGACGCGCCGGGGCTCGGCAACGACCTCGATCACCGCGCGGTGTATCGCGGGATCGTGGCCGAGCTGCGTCAGATGGGGCTGTGACGTCGTTCCGCGAACGACCGCGAGGTCGCGATCGCGTCGTGGTGGGCTGAGGTCCGAAGGCCGCATCGATCGTCGCGCAAGGGGTGGCGAGGCCGCGTTCGTGCCGTAGGATGCGGGCGATGACCGATGCCATCACCGTGCGCCGCGCCCAGCGATCCGATCTCCCCGCGCTCGGGCGCCTCGGGGCCCTGCTCATGGCGACGCACGAGGGGTTCGATCCGCTGCGCTTCCTCGCGGCGGGGCCCGACGCGCCCGAGGACTACGCGCAGTTCCTCGGCGAGGAGATCGAGCACGGGTCCGTCGCGATCTTCGTCGCCGAGCGATCCGCCGAGCTCGTCGGCTACGTCTACGCCGGCGTCGAGGGCAAGTCGTGGAAGGAGCTGCGCGACACGGCGGGCTTCATCCACGACGTCGCGATCGTCGAGTCGGCGCGGCGCCAGGGCCTCGGCGAACGCTTGATCGAGGTCGCCGCGGCGTGGCTGGCGGAGCAGGGCGTCGCGCGGGTGTTGCTGTGGACCGCGGAGCGCAACGCCGTGGCGCAGGGACTGTTCGCGAAACTGGGGTTCCGCAGGACGATGATCGAGATGACCCGCGAGGTGCGGCCGGGCGTCGAGCCCTGATCGACGCCGCCGCCCGTGGCACCCACGGGGATTCCCCGCGGCCCCTCCCCTCCCTCCGCCGTGGCCCATCTCGGGTCGCCTCGGCCCGTCAAATCCTGCCCCGTCGCCCCGTACATCCCCCACGACGCCGCGTGGCCCAGCCCCGCGACGTCGAGCGATGGCTTCCCTTCCGAGCATCGCGGGGTCCGGGGACAGGACGTCACGGCATCTGCGATCGAGTCGGCCCGGCGATGCGCCCGCCTCCAGTGCGGGCGCATCGCCCCTATGTCCGTCGGCCGGGGCGGGCGCCTACTCGCGCGGCCGGCCGAACGCGCCGCGATCGAAGTCCTCGAACGCCTTGCGCAGCTCGGCCTCGGTGTTCATCACGAACGGCCCGTATCGGGCGACGCGCTCGCCGATCGGCCGACCCGTCAGCACGATCACCTCGCTGGTCGCCGCGGTGCCGGTGACGGTCAGCGTGTCGCCCTCGACGACCGCCATCGTGCCCTCGTCGACGCTGCGCTCGCCGATGCGGACGCCACCGATCAATGGATAGACCAGCACGACGTGGCCCGACGGCAGCGCGGTGGTGACCGACGCGTCGGCGGCGAGCGTGACGTGCCCGTACGAGATCGGCGTGTGCGTCCGGCCCGGCCCGACCAGCCCGAACAGCTCGCCGGCGATCACCCGCACCGTCGCGCCGGGCTCCTCGCGGCGCGCGTTGGCGTCGGCCCGGAGATCCTGGTACGCGGGCGCCATCATCTTGTCCGAAGCCGGCAGGTTCACCCACAGCTGCAGGCCGTGCGTGCGGCCGCCCTCGCGCTGAGACGCGGTCGACGGTCCCTCCTTGTGCAGCACGCCCGAGCCCGCGGTCATCCACTGGGTGTCGCCGCTGCGCAGGAACCCGTGGTTGCCCATCGAGTCGCGGTGTTCCATGTCGCCCTCCAGCAGGTACGTGACGGTCTCGAAGCCGCGGTGCGGGTGCCATGGCGTGCCGACGCCCTTTCCCGGCGCGAACTCCATCGGCCCGAAGTGATCGAACAGCAGGAACGGATCGAGGTACGACAGCGACGCGGTGGGGAACGGGCGGCGAACGACGAAGCCGTCGCCTTCGACGGCGTGCTGCGCGGGGATGATGCGGGTGACGGTGGCGGTCATCGGTGTGCTCCGGTCGTGGTGGTTGTGGTGCGTCAGGCCAGGTCGAACACGAGGACCTCGGCGTCGTCGAGGCCCGACAGGGCGATCGCCGACACGTCCGACAGCGCCATGCCGTCGCCCTCGTCGAGGCGCTGACCCTGCGCGGTGACGCTGCCGCGCGCGACGTGGATCCACGCGTGGCGACCGGGCGCGAGCGCGAGCTCGGCCGACTCGCCCGCGTCGAGCAGACCGGCGTGCAGCGTGACGTCGGCGTGCACGGTCACGCTGCCGTCGCGCCCGTCGGGCGAGGCGACCACGCGCAGGCGCCCGCGCTTGTCCGCCGCGGTGAACGTCTTCTGCTCGTACCCCGGGGCCAGCCCGGGCTTGCCCGGGAGGATCCAGATCTGCAGGAAGTGCACGGGCTCGGTCTTCGACGCGTTGTACTCGCTGTGCCGCACGCCGGTGCCGGCGGTCATGCGCTGCACGTCGCCGGGCCGGATCACCGACCCGGTGCCGATCGAGTCCTTGTGCTCGAGCGCGCCCTCGAGCACGTAGGAGACGATCTCCATGTCGCGGTGTCCGTGGGTGCCGAAGCCCTGGCCGGGCGCGACGCGATCGTCGTTGATGACCCGCAGCCCGCGGAAGCCCATGTGCTTCGGGTCGTGGTAGTCGGCGAAGGAGAAGGTGTGGTGGCTGTCGAGCCAGCCGTGGTCGGCGTGGCCGCGCTCGTCGGCCCTGCGGATCGTCTGCATGGTGTCGTCTCCGGGTGCGAGCCCAAGCATGGGGCGATTCGGACCCAGGAAAACCCCCCGGACGCGGCGCGGCGCCGGGACAGACTGTTGCAGCGGGGACGCGCTCGGGCGCCCACGCCGGCCCAGACTACTCGAGCAGGCCGGCGGCGCCGAGGATCTCGCGCTCGACCGCCGCGTAGTCGACCGGCACGTCGAGCTGCGCGAGGACGGAGTAGAAGCCGAACTGCAGCCGGTTCATGAAGACCAGGCCGGGGGGCAGCGCGACGAAGCTCTTGTCCTTGGCGAAGATGAACTTCTTGAGATCTTGGATGCTGCGGACGACCTCGGTCGCGTAGGCGCGATCGATGTGGAACGGCTGATCGAAGATCGGCGCGAAGCAGCGACGCACGTACGCCAGCACCGCGACCTGGAAGCTGCCGCCGCGGGTGCCGAGCATGCGCGCGGTGGCCCGGGCGAAGGTGGCCTCGTCCTTGGCGAGCGCGGCGCGGTGCATCGCGCGGGCGTTGCTGAGCTCGGGATCGACCAGCGGCTGCACGCAGCCGAAGTCGAGGAACACGATCGTCCCATCGGGCCGGAACAGGTAGTTGCCCGGGTGCGGATCGGCGTTGAACATCTGCCCGACCAGGTTGCCGCGGAACACGAACCGCCACAGCACCTCGGCCCACGTGGTGCGCAGGGCCGCGTCGGCGGTGACGGCCTCCTCGAGGGGGAGGCCCCTCTCGAAGCTGCTGGTCAGCACGCGGCGACTGCTGCGATTGCGGATGATGGTCGGGATCACGATCGCCGGGTCGCCGGCGTGGATCTGGCGGAATTGGTCCTGGCGCGTGGCCTCGAGGGTGTAGTCGAGCTCCTCGCGGAAGCGCTCGGCGACGACCGCGAACGTCTCGTGGACGCCGATGCCCTTGGGACCGAGCGTGCCGACGAGGCTCTCGATCACGCCGGCGTTGCGCAGGTCGGACTCGACCGCCGCGTCGATGCCCGGATGCTGGACCTTGACCGCGACCTCGCGGCCGTCGTGGAGCGCGGCGCGGTGGACCTGCCCGATCGACGCGCTCGCGAACGGCTCGTCGGCCCAGCGCGCGAAGAGCTGGTCGATCGGCGCGCCGAGCTCGGCCTCGACGACGGCGCGGATCGCCGTGGTCGACGAGCGCGGCGCCGCGGCGCGCAGCTTGGACATCGCGCCCTCGTACGCGGCGCGGTGCTCATCGGGCACGAAGCCGTCGACGTAGCTCGCCATCTGCCCGACCTTCGCCGCGAGCCCGCGCAGCGAGCCGAGCACCGTCGCGGCGTGCTCGGCGGCGGCACTGCCGTCCTTCGACAACAACAGGCTCGCGCCGGTGCGTGCGCCGACGCCGACGAGCTTTGCCAGTCGCTTCAGCCGGCCGGTCGGGACCTCGCGTTCGTCGTTCATGTCGAGACCGTCGTGTCGAGCCGCGACCGTCGGAGCGCGGCGGTTCTCGTGGAGTGGGCACCGCCCCCTCGCCGGCAGGTTACCGCGGGACCGCAGTTCCGCCACCCGTGGACGCGCGCGGCGACGCGGCGGTTACGCCTGCGACCCCGAGCGCGTACGCTCGGGATCGTGGACACGCCACGCCCGACGACCGATCCCAGCGCGCAGGAGCGCGCCGCGGTGCCGGTGCGGTGGTTGGTGCCGGGCGACACCATCGGCCGCTATCGCATCGGCCAGCTCATCGGTCAGGGCGGCATGGGCGTGGTGTTCTCCGCCCGCGATCCGCGTCTGTCGCGCGAAGTCGCGCTGAAGATCATCCGCGCCGAGCTCGGCGATGGTTCGTACCGCGCCCGGGTGCTCCGCGAGGCCCAGTCCCTCGCTCGGCTCTCGCACCCGAACGTCGTGCCGGTGTTCGATGTCGGGATCGATCTCGGGGTGGTGTGGGTCGCGATGCAGCGGGTCTGCGGCCCGAGCCTCGCCCAGTGGCTCGCCGAGGGACCGGCGTGGCCGGCGGTGATCGACGCGTTCACGCAGGCGGGTCGCGGTCTCGCAGCGGCGCACGCAGCGGGCCTCGTCCACCGCGACTTCAAGCCGGCAAACGCGATGTTCGACGGCGACCCCGGTGACGCCCGCGTGCTCGTCCTCGACTTCGGCCTCGCCTGGGCGCCGCAGTCGAGCAACACGGCGGCGGCCCCCGGCGAGGACCTCCGTCGCGGTGCGTCGCGCGAGCCCCTGGGCCTCGTCGGGCAGAGCCTCACCGCGACGGGATCGGTGGTCGGCACGCCGCCGTACATGGCGCCCGAGCAGCACGCCAACGCGGGGGTCGACGCGCGCAGCGATCAATATGCGCTGTGCGTCTCGATCTTCGAGGGCGTGTTCGGTCGGCGGCCGTTCGCGGGGGACCTCGAGGCGTTGGTCGCCGCCAAGCGCAGCGGACCACCCGCGCGTCCGATCGATCCCGAGGGGCTGCCCGATCGCGTGTGGCGGGTGATCGAGCGCGGGCTCGAGCCGGATCCCGCGAAGCGCTGGCGCGACGTCGATGCGCTGCTCGACGCCCTCGCGGACGGACGGCGAGCTCCGCGTCGCTGGCCACTCGTCTTCGGGGCCGCTGCGATCGCGTCGGCGGGCATGCTCGCGGCCCGCGGCGCCAACGAAGCACCCGAGCCGTGCGCGGGCCTCGAGGCCCTCGATCGCGCGTGGAACGACACCCGTCGCGACGCGCTCGCCGAGGCGTTCGTCGTCCTCGGCGCGGCGAAGGACGCGTCGTGGCCGCGGATCGTCGCGCGTGTCGACGACACGGTCGCAGGCTGGCGGGCGCAGGCCGAGCGCAGCTGCGCGCCGCCCTTCGACGCGGCCACGGTCGCGTGCCTCGAGGGCGCCGCGTTCGCCCTCGACGAAGCTCTCGACGTGCTCGCCGCGGCCGAGCCCACCCGGGCCGCCCGCGGCGTGCGGATGATCGAGTCGATCGCGGTCACGCACCGCTGCGACGGCGCCGATGCCCCCGGCCCGCGGCTCGACGCCGCCATGCGCCGTCGCTACGAGCGGGTGCGGGCGCTGGTTGCCGCCGGTGAGCTCGACGAGTCGGCGGCGATCGCCCGCGAGATGCTCGATGAAGCGCATGGCTCGGGAGATCCGATCGCCGTCGCATGGTCGCTGCTGCAGCTCGGCGGCAGCGAGATGGATCGCGGCGAGCGCGAGTCGGCCGAGCTGCACCTGCGCGATGCGTTGTGGACGGCGACCGCGGCCCGCGACGATCTCGCGGTGACGACGGCGGCGATCAAGCTCGTGCACCTGTGCGCGTACGCGTTCGACACCGCCTGCGCCGAGCCGTGGCTGCGCACCGCCGAGGCCGGGCTCGCGCGCCTCGGACCGCGGGGTGCGGCCGTCGAGCGCGAGCTCGATCTGGCGCGGGGCGACGTCGCCCTGCGCGACGCGGCGTTCGACGAGGCGCTCGGCCACTACCACCGCGCGCTGGCGTCGGCCCGCGCTGCGCCGGGGGACGTCGGCATGTTCGAGTCGGTCGTGCTCCACGCGATCGGTGCGGCCCAAGCCGCGGCGGGGCGCCACGAGGAGGCGCTCGCGACCTTCAGCGAGGCCGACGCGGTCGAGGCGCGCGAGCTCGGCCGAGGCGACACCGCACGATCGATCACCGCCGAGCTGCGCGCCGGGAGCCTGTATGCGCTCGGGCGGATCCCCGAGGCCCGCGCCGTGCTCGAGCAGGGGTTGGTCCTGCTCGACGCGGCCTACGGCGAGGGCCACCCGCACTCGATCCGCGCCCGCGGCAACCTCGTGCTGTTGCTGCTCGACGGCGGCGAGCTCGACGGCGCGCTCGCGTTGGCGAAGCGGGTGGTCGAGCTCAAGCGCGAGGCCTTCGGTCCCGACGACATCCAGGTCGCCATCGGGCTCTACAACGAGGGCACCGTGCACACCAAGCTGGGCGCGCACGAGGTCGCGCTGGCGCGCTACGACGACGCGCTCGCGCTGTGGGAGCGCGCCCGTGGACCGGAGCACCTCGATCTGGCCCATCCGCTGTCGGGACAGGCCAACGCGCTCGTCGAGCTCGGCGACGCGACGCGGGCCCGCGCCGCGGGCGAGCGCGCGCTGGCGTTGCACGAGCGCCACGGCGTACCGGTGCCCGGCGAGCTGCTGTTCGATCTCGGCCGGGCGGCGTGGTTGCAGGGCGATCGCGCGGGCGCCGAGGCGTTGGGCCGTCGCGCGGCCGCGGCGATGCCCGCGTTCGACCGACCCGGTCACCTCGGTCGGGCCGACGTCGAGGCCTGGCTCGCGGCGCACGCAACGTGATGATCACGCCGGCAGGAGCTTGGCCGCGCGGATGCGGTGCAGGCGGAACTGCCGAGCCGCGCCCTTGTCGAGGTCGAAGGCGTTGACGAGGGTCTCCCGTCGATCGACGACGATCTCGCGGATCGTGACGCGGCGCGCGGTCGTACCGTCCGACCCCTCGTAGGTCAGCGCGACGCCGCGTCGATCGAGCCACGCACGCTCGATCACCCGGCGGATCGCCGCGTCCACCGGGGCCGACGGCACGCCGACGAACGACAGCGTCGACTGCAGAAGCGCCAGCTCGCGCTGGGCGGGCAGCGGCAGCGCGCCGCGGACCTTGTCGAGCGCGACCTGCAGGGTATCGACGAACGGGATCATGCGTTGATCGATCATCCACCGGCCGGCCGCGAGGAGCACCGCGGCCTCGCGCGCCGTGAAGTTGACCGGCGGCATCGAGTAGCTGCGATCGAGGACGAAGCCACCGCCGCGGCCGCGCTCGGCGTGCAGCGGCAGCGAGGCGTCGCGCAGGGCGTCGAGGTCGCGGTAGACGGTCCGCACCGAGACCCCGAGCCGCTCGGCGAGGATCTCGGCCGTGACGCCGGTCCGTCGGGCGCGCAGGAGCTCGGCGAGGGCGAACAGACGCTCGGTGCGGCGCATGGCGCCGTCAAACATGACACACACCTGACAATCCGGGGGCGTAGACCTTTCGTCATGACCACCCACCACCTCACGCTCTGCGAGCTCCAGGACACCGGCCTCCCCCACCTCGAGAGCTGGTCGCCGTTCTGCCTCAAGGTCCACCGCGCGCTGAAGGCGGCCGGCCTGCACTACACCCGGCAGTGCGCCGATCGACCAGACGCGTGGTCGCACTACAACGTCACCGGCCAGGTCCCGGTGCTGCTCGTCGACGGGGAGCCCGTCGCCGACTCGACCCGCATCCTCGCCCGGCTCGAGACCCTGGGCGGGATCTCGCTGCTGCCCGCCGATCCGCGCGCGCGCGCGGAGGCGTTGCTGTGGGAGGAGCTCGCGGACACCAGCCTCAATGGGTTCCTGGTCGCGGCGCGCTGGGCCGACCCGCGCAACTGGCCGGCGACGCGGGACGCCTACTTCGCGACGATGCCCCGCGTGGTGCGGGCAGTGATTCCGGGGCTGCT
This sequence comes from Nannocystaceae bacterium, assembly GCA_044344875.1. Lineage (GTDB taxonomy): Bacteria > Myxococcota_A > Polyangia > Nannocystales > Nannocystaceae > Xiheibacterium. Next base: position 26,322 of record JBIJCC010000076.1, on the reverse strand, counting down.
GCGCCGCCGCGTGGTGCGGTCGCTCGAGGCACGCGACGTGTGGCGTCGCGGCGCCGACGATTGCTGGTCGCGGTTCGAGACCTTGCTCGACGCGCTCGAGGTCCGGGCCCCCGCGGCGGCATTCTGGTCGGGCGAGCGCATCGGCGTCGCCGACGTCGCGCTCTTCGGTCAGCTCCAGGGGCTGCGTTCGCCGATGACGACGTGGCAGCGCTCGCAGGTCGAGGCCCGCCCGAAGCTCGTCGCTTGGCTCGAGCGCGTCGACATGCACACCCGCGTCCCGGTGACATCGGGTACGCTGGTCGGGCCATGGATGCCCGATGCCGTGAAGTCCGTGGCTTCGGCGTGACGCTGACGCACGATCGCGACGGTGTCGCCGCCCTGGAGGCCTACGTCGCCGCGAATCGGATGCACTGGAGCGACGCCGACGCCGACCGAATGTGCGCGCAGGTTGGCAGCTTCGTCGGCGAGTGCCTCGTCGCGGTCTACGGAGGAGCGTGGGAGGCCGGCGATTCCGAGCGCGAGCCCGGGGTGAAGCTCCCCACCGGCGACACCGCGTTCCCCATCGCGCGCGCGGACAAGTTCCTCCGAGTCGGCGCCGATGCGGGGCTAATGGCGTTCTTCGACGAAATCGGTCGGAGCATCGCCCATGGCGGTGCGAGGCATTGAGTTAGCCGATGATCGGATGGCCGCCGAAAATGCGGCCGCGATGGCCCGATCCGAACCCAACATGGCGAGGTTTGGGTCGGTATCATCTTGGTGATGTCGGCACAGCTTCCAGCGGTCGCGGGTGCGGTGCTCGTGGTCGACGACGAGCATGGGCTGGCTGCCGTCCTGGTTCGCGCGCTGCAGCGTGTGTCGGTGGATGCGGTGGCCGCGACGAGCGCCGCCGAGGCGCTCGAGCGGATCCGTGCCGGCGGGATCGACGTCGTCGTCTCCGACATCTCGATGCCGGGTCAAGACGGGCTCGAGCTGCTCCGCGAGATCCGTCGCATCGATCTCGACGTCCCCGTGCTGCTCATGACCGGCGCGCCGCAGCTCGATTCGGCGATCTCGGCGGTGCGCCTCGGCGCGCTCGAGTACCTCACCAAGCCGTTCGAGATCTCGACCTTCCTCGACAACGTCCGCAACGCCCGCAACCTCGGCCGCCTCGCGCGGGCCAAGCGAGCGGTGATGAGCCTGGTCGGTGGCGTCACCGGTGAGGACTCCGATCGCGCCGGGCTCGAGGTCCGCTTCGAGCGTGCGATCGCCGGTTTGTGGATGGCCTACCAGCCGATTCTCACCCGCGACGGCGCGCTCTACGGCTACGAGGCGCTGCTGCGCACCTCCGACACCAGCTCGAACCCCACGACGATCATCGACGCGGCGACGCGGCTCGATCGTCTGCCGCAGCTGGGCGCGGCGGTTCGCCAGCGGATCGTCTCCGACCTGCGCGCGGCCGACCCCGAGTGGAAGATCTTCGTGAACTTCCACCCCCTCGACCTCCTCGACCCCGCGGCGATCGGCCTCGACGTCGCGCCGTTCGCCGGTGTCGCGCAGCAGATCGTCGTCGAGATCACCGAGCGGACCACCCTGGACGCCATCTCCGACAGCGCGATGCGGGTCGAGCAGCTCCGCGCCCACGGCTATCGCATCGCCATCGACGATCTCGGGGCCGGGTATGCGGGCCTGTCCAGCTTCCTGCAGCTCCGGCCCGACGTGGTGAAGTTCGACATGAACCTCGTGCGAGGCATCGACGGTGACCGCGTGCGCCGCCAGCTCGTCGCCTCGATGACCAAGATGTGCCACGAGCTCGGCGTGATGGTCGTCGCCGAGGGCGTCGAGACCAAGGCCGAGCACGCGACGCTGCTCGAACTCGGCTGCGATCTGTTGCAGGGCTACCTCTTCGCGCGGCCCGATCGCCCGTTCCCGAAGGCCTGAGACGGCGAGGTGGACGTCAGCCCGCCGCGAGGTGGACCCGCGCCTGCATCAGCACCACGTTGTACGGATCCCACGTCGACACCACGAACGGCAGCTCGACCTCGAGCCCGCCGTCCACCGCCGTGACCACGGTCGTCGGCAGCAGATACGCCCCATACAACCCCGCGACGAAGCAGTGCAGGATCTGCTCCCCCTCGCACGTCGCCCCGCAGCAGTGCGCCGCGGTGAACTCGGGATCGGCCATGTCGACGATCGTGACCGCATCGCTCCACGGGCCCTCGGGTCCGGGCGCCGTGCGGAGCACGACGCGGTTGTCGACGATCGCGCCATCGGGTCCGTGGAGCTCGCGCTGGTACAGCGCCACGAGCAGGCCCGGATCGTCGAGCCACATCACGCTCAGCTCGCCCACGCCGTCCGTCTCGAAGCTCGGCGCGATCGCAGCGCGGCTCGGCCCATCGAGGTCGGCCGCGACGCGCCACGCCTGCGCGACCGGATCGAACAGCTCGGTGCCGACCCCGGTCGCGATCGCGTCGCGGTCGAGCCGCGCCACGGACACGCCGCTGCGCCGATAGTCCCCCGTGCCGAACAACCACACCGTATCGCCGTGCGCGACCGGAGCGATTTGGATGAAGTGACCCCCCAACGCGCCGCCCTCGAGATCATCGATCGGTCGCACGATCTGGTACGCGGGGAGCGTCGCGGCCGCGGGGGCGTCCCAGCGCGCGAGGTAGTTCCGCGCCGCGCGGGTCCGCGGCGCGGTCTCGACGAGCCCGGCGTAGAACAGCCACACGCCGTCGTCGTCGGCGAGCGCACCGGTGGGGACCTCGAAGGTCCCGGGCATGAAGTCGAAGGGGCCGGCGCCCTGGGCGATGTAGTCGCCGACCGTCTCGCCGGGCGGCGCCGTCATGCTCGCGCCGGCGAAGTCGCGCTCGATCGCGGGATCGATCCCGGCCGCGACACTCGGCACATCCGGCGTGACGTAGAACGACAGGCCGTCGCACAGCGCGGCCGGATCGGCCTGCACGTCGTCGGCGGCGATCCAGCCGACGGCATCGGGGTCCTCGCCGAAGTCCCAGATCGCCCGGTAGCCGACGGTGTCGCCGAAGAACAGGAGCAGTCGATCGGCGAGCAGCGCCGGGATGCCGAGATCGGTGCCGCGCAGGTTGAACCGCGTGTGCGTGTGGTTGTCGGTCGGCGCGTCGATGCCGGTGCTCGAGACGAGCTTGCACACCAGGCTCCGCGACACGAACGTGGGCGTCCACGTCGTCGGCGCGGGGTCACCGGTGCTGGTCTCGGCGCCGTCGATCGTGGTGCCCGTGGTGCCGCCGGTGCTGTCCGTGTCGTCCGCGACCGTGGTGGTCGCGACCGTGGTGGTCGTCGTCGTGCTGTCGCCGGCGCTCGAGCTCGCCGCGGTGGTGGACGTCGCGTCACCGCTCGCAGCACTCTGGCAGGCCAGGGCGACCGCGGGGCCGAGCCAGGCCCTGCGCATCAGAACCGTCCAGCCACCGTCATCGCGACCGAGTTCGCGTCGGCGCCGAAGCTCGTCTGCAGGCGGTGGCGACGGTGCAACCCGAAGCCGATCATCGCCGCGCCGCCGGCCAGCGCGATCGCTGAACCGATGCCCAGGCCGCGCGCGATCGCGGGTCGGGGAGCGTTCGCACAGGAGTCGAGCCCGAACTTGCAGTCGGGCTTCGCGGCCTCGGTCCCCGCGCCGATGAGCATCACGAGCCCGACGGTGGCCGCCACGGCACCGCCCGCGATCAGGCTCGAGGCGCGCCGCAGCTGGCGATCGCGATCGTCGAGGTCGTGGGTGGTCGCGGCGTAGGCGGCCGCGACGTCGACGGGATCGGTGGGGGCCGTCGGCTCGGGCGGGGTCGCCGGCTCGGTCGCCGCGGCGGGGGCGGGCTCGGCCTCGATCTCGGTGGGTGCGGCCTCGGTGGGTGCGGCCTCGGTGGGTGCGGCCTCGGTGGGTGCGGCCTCGGTGGGTGCGGCCTCGGTGGGTGCGGCCTCGGTGGGTGCGACGGGCCGCTGGATCGGCACGTCGGGCGCGAGCCCGAGGAGCCCCGAGAGCACTGCCACTACGCTGGTTCCACCCGCAGTCACGACCATCCCACCACCTCTTCCACTCGAGCCGAGCGTACCACGGGCGCGACGGTGCGCGTCGGAGTTGGGACGGTTCGCGCGCGCGGCCGTGCCCAGACGGCGATCGCACGCACGCCGTGTACGTGGGGCTGCGCCGATGAACCTACCAAACCGGGACGACACGGAAGTCGCGGTCTCGAGGCCCGCCGCCGAGCGTATCCAGCCGTTACCCTGGGCATGCGACGAGAGGTTGCCTTCGCCCTCCGGGGCCCGCACACTCCGCGGACTCGCCGGTCCAATCCCCAACCTCCGGCGGGAAGAGACGAACCAATGCGCATTGCTTCCCTGTTCATTCTTGCTTCGATGACCACCCTCTTCGCGTGCGGCGGAGACGACTCCGACGACACCGCCGGCGAGACCGGCACGGCGACCGACACGGCGACGGCGACGGCGACCGAGACGGCGACCGCGACGGCGACCGCGACCGAGACGGACACCGCGACGGCGACCGCGACGGCGACCGACACGGACACCGCGACCGCGACCGCGACCGACACGGACCCGAGCACCAGCACCGATCCCACCGACGCGTCGTCGTCGGGCGATCCGACCACGGGCGTCGACTCGACGGGCACCGACACCGGTGGCGCCGACGTGTGCGCCCAGTACTGCGCGACTTACATCGCGAACTGCACGGACCCGAAGGTCAGCGACCTCTACGCCGACGAGCAGGCCTGCCTCGACGCGTGCGCGGGCTGGGACGTCGGCAAGCCGGGCGCGACCGGCGGCGACTCGGCCGAGTGCCGCCTGTACCACGCGACGGCTGCTGCCGGCGATCCGGTGACGCACTGCCCGCACGCTCAGGAAGAGCCCGCGGCGAACTGCGTCTGAGACACGCGCCGTGATCGACTGGCAATGAGGGCGACCGCCGTCGCGCGGTCTCCTCATTGCCGTCGTGCTCTTGCGGCGACAGACGGCCTTCGAACGAGGTCCCGTGCACCGGTGAGGGTCTGCGGCCGGAGACGCCCTACCCGGCGACCCTCTTGAGAAAAAGAGCACGGACGCGCGTCGTTGGCGCACAACCGCCTGACCGCCTCGTCGATTCTCGTGCAATGCTTGGCCACCGTGGCCGACACACCCCGCATGCAGCTCATCACCCAGAAGAGGCTTGTTCCCGCAATCCTGCTCACGTTCGAGACCGCCTGTTACTCGCCCAACGACGAGGTGACGAACAGCGGGTCCGCTGGCGGGGAGACGTCGACCGACTCGGCGAGCGACACGGAATTCGATCCGAGTTCAGCGGGACCGGAGACCACGGGGGCGGACGAGAACGGGAGCGCAACGACAGGAGCCGCTTCTTCGAGCGACGCTGAAAGTGGCGCAGACACCACCGACGCCAGCACGACCGATGGTGTATGCGGCGACGGCACTGTGGATCCCGGCGAGGCGTGTGACGATGGTTTCAACGACGGGACCTACGGTGGCTGCGCGGTCGACTGCTCAGCCCTGGCGCCCTTCTGCGGCGATGGTGTCGAGAACGATGCGTCCGAGGAGTGCGACGATGGTGACCCGCAGAGCGGCGATGGCTGCAACGTCGATTGCATCGTCAGCGGGAAGACTTGTGGACGCATGAGTTCGCGGGCGCATCCGGCGCCGCAGACCATGCGTACGGCGTAGCCGCGGATGCTGAGGACAACGTGATCGCTGCTGGGGCCGAGAACGCCGGCGGTGTCAACCGAGGGTGGGTTCGTGCCTTCGATCCGGACGGGAATGTCGTGTGGACGCAGACGCACGCTGGTCCGAGCGGGGCGCTTGTCTACTCGGACGTCGCGATCGACTCCTCCGATCGGCCGGTGGTCACAGGAAACATCGCGGCCGGAGGGGGCGAGACGAACGCCGTGACTCGCAAATATGACTTCGACGGGGTCGCGGTCTGGACTGACGTCTTCCAGGTCGGGGACGCGTCGAACCAGTTCGGACAAGGGGTCGCCATCGACTCCAATGACTTCATCCTTCTCACCGCGACGGATAACTCGGACATCTCGGTACGTCGACTGAATGAAGACGCCGACCCGATGTGGGAGGACACGGTGTCTGGCAACGGATCGGATGCCGCTTCGAAGGTCGCCGTTGACGGAGAGGGCAGCGTGATCGCGATCGGTCGACTCTCTCAGCCGGACGGTACGCGGATCTGGGTAAGGAAGTACTCGAGCGAAGGAAGTCCGCAGTGGACAAGATTGCTGGACGATGAGATCAGCGGGAGCGGGAACGCACGCGATGTGGCCGTCGACGGCGATGGAAACGTCGTGCTCTGTGCGTTTCTCGGTTTCGAGTTCTCCCCGCCCACGATCGTTCGGAAGTACGACGATGCCGGGACTGAACAATGGACGGACGGAGGCAGCGTGGACGGCTTGGATTTCACCGACGTCGTCAGCGTCGCCACTGACGGAGAAGGCAACGTGGTCATCACCGGGCTCGGCGGTGACGGCGCTAACGAGATCGCAATCGGCAAGTACTCGGGTACAGGCCTCGGACTGTGGGCGAAGACCGTCGCTGGCACTGGTAGCTTCGACGTGGGGCGATCCATCGCGGTGGACACTCACGACAATGTTCTCGTTGCTGCCACGATCATGAACGGGTCCGATACCAACGGCTGGGTCGCGAAGCTCGCTCCGTAGTTCAGCGTTGGCCGGCCCCAGCCTCCGACGGGCTCAAGTCGCCAAGCATGTAACGCATGCCCGGAGTGTACCCCGCCCCCTAAGGTGAAATCACCGGCCCGAACTCCGACCGCGTCGGCACACAATCCAGCACCGACAACCCCGTCTCCGCGGTCTTCGTCCGGAACTTCAGCAGCTCGGGCAACCGCCGCACGGTGCTGTGGCGCATCCAGTCGGCGAAGCCGGTCGCGGCTTGGACGTTGTAGTGGTAGCGCTCGCCGGGGGCGTAGCCGAAGACGCGCCAGCCGAGGGTGCGGATGACGACGGCGTCGGCGTCGAGGTCGAGGGCGAGGAAGTTGCGGCGGAACGCGGGCGTGTACTCGAGGTATTGCTCGACGTTCGAGAGGTAGACGACCCCGAGGCGCAGATCGGCGGCGCGCAGTGCTGCAGCAACGCCGAGCAGGGTGTCGTCGCCGTTGTAGTCGCCGCGCAGCACGACGACGCGATCGTCGGCGAACAGGCGGCGCACGTGATCGTATTGCGCCGCGTCCTCGACGAAGCTGGGCAGGGCCTGGCGATGCACGAGCCCGCGGAGGTGGAACAGCCGCTCGGCCACCAGCGGCTGCGCCATCCGGAACGCGCGGACGATGCGGCCGACGTCGGGGCTGTTCGCGAGGCGCTCCTGCAGCAGCGCGGTCGCGTGCTCGCGCCACTCGTCGGACCAGCACTCGCAGAAGCGTGCCGGCGTCTGGGCGTGGTCGAAGAACACCCGATAGACCGCGTGCAGATCGACGACCGACTGGTCGAAGTCGACGATCACCACGAACTGCGACCGGGCCCACCCGGCGAGCACGTAATTCTGGTCGGTGCCGACGCCGAGGTACGCGCCGCCGCGCCCCGCGACGGCTTGGTGCCACAGGTGCAGCGAGCGCTCGTTGCCGGTCCAGTAGTGCGACCCCCGGATCAGGGCAGTCGGCCGCGGATCGGCGGGGATCTCGGCGAAGGGGCGCCGAGCCCGGAGGGGTAGCGGGAGCAGCGGCGTCGTGGCCTCGCGCACAGCGCCACGGGGCGTCGCTCCGCAAGCGTAGCACACGCGCTCGACCGGTGACGCAACGGTGACCCGCGGCGACGGGAGTGTGACTGTCCCTGCGACGCGCGAACGTGCTCGGCAGGGGATGCTCGCGCGCGGAGGACCTCGACCCGATGACATCCCTGCTGGTTCCCGTCCTGTCCGAGCTCGAGCCCGTGGTCGCCCGCGAGCTCGATCGCCACCTCGCCGCCGCCCGCGAGTGGATGCCGCACGAGTACGTGCCGTGGAGCCTCGCGCGCGACTTCGACGGACCGATGGGCGGCGAGGCGTGGGACGTGTCGCAGTCGTCGATGTCCGCGGTCGTTCGCACGGCGTTGGTGGTGAACCTGCTCACCGAGGACAACCTCCCCAGCTACCACCGCGAGATCCATCGCTGCATGGGCAGCGACGGCGCGTGGGCGACGTGGATCGGGCGCTGGACCGCCGAGGAGGGCCGTCATGGCACGGCGATCCGCGACTACCTGCTGGTGACCCGCGCCGTCGATCCGACGGCGCTCGAGCGCGAGCGCATGGTCCACATGACCGGGGGCTACGGTCGCGACAACGATCCCGACGTGTTCGACACGCTGGCGTACGTCACGTTCCAGGAGCTCGCGACCCGCATCGCGCACCGCAACACGGGCAAGCAGAGCGGTGACCCGGTGTGCGAGCGCCTGCTGACGCGCATCGCCACCGACGAGAACCTGCACATGGTCTTCTATCGGAACATGCTCGACGCGGCGCTCGAGCTGGCGCCCGACCGCACGATGGAGGCCATCTGGGGCGCGATCGAGGGCTTCAAGATGCCGGGCTCGACGATCGAGGGCTTCGGGCGGCGCTCGCTGCAGATCGCGATGGCGGGGATCTACGACCTGCGGATCCATCGCGACGAGGTGCTGATGCCGGTCGTGCGTCAGCTCGGTCTGCTCGAGCGCACCGGCCTCGGCGACACCGGCCGCGCAGCCCAGGCCGCGCTCGGTAGCTTCCTCGAGGTGCTCGACGCAAAAGCGGCGCGCTTCGAGTCGAAGCGCGCCGCTGCCTTGGAGAGTGAAGCGCGCCGTCAGACGAGCGCGCTGTCGTAGGGGCTAGTAGCGATCGCGTCCGCCGCCACGATCGCGGCCGCCGCCACCACCACCGCCGCCGCCGCCGAAGCGGCCGCCGCCACCACCACCGCCGCCGCCACCGCGACCGCCGCCACCACCGCCGCCGCCGCGGCTGTTGTCCTGGGCTTCGTTCACGCGGATGTTGCGGCCATCCAGCGAGCTGCCATCCATTTCTCGGATGGCATTCTGAGCTGCCGTCGAGTCTGCGAGCGTCACGAAGCCGAAGCCGCGGGACCGACCGGTTTCACGGTCGCTGATGACCTTCGCCTCGACGATTTCGCCGAAGCGGGAAAATGCTTCACGCAGTCCCTCGTCGGTGGTGTTCCAGCTGAGGCCGCCTACAAAAAGTTTGTTCGACATTTCGTTCTCTCTCTCGCGCCGGCTTCGCTCCTTGCGACCGTCCAAGCGCGGGTTTCGTACCGTCGGCGGATCTACCCGATCGCGGGGGACTTCGCTCGAACGGCGCCGTGAACCGACTCACAGGCCCCGGAAACGCCACGCCAGGGGGGTCTACGGGGTCGGTGGTCGGGTTTTGCGCCGTCGGGTCCGCGGGGGGCGGCGTGTGCTGGCACGCGCGGGCGGAAGTGGGGTTGGCACGGGATTTCGGCCGGTCCCGCCCGAACCCCGACCGGTCCTGGGCCGGTCCCGGGACCCGCGCCCGACGCGGTCGTGGCGACGCCGGCCGGCCGCTCTGCAGGTCGCCGGGGCCGCGGGGCTCGCCGTGCTAGGACGCCGCGAGGTCGCAGCATGGACGTCGAGCACAAGCCGTGGAGTCGACACATCCCCGAGGGGCGCTGGGACGCGATCGTGATCGGCTCGGGCATGGGCGGCATGGTCGCCGCGGCGATGCTCGCGAAGCTCGGTCGTCGCGTGCTCGTGCTCGAGCAGCACTACGTGCCGGGCGGCTTCACGCACACGTTCCGGCGCAAGGCATGGACGTGGGACGTCGGCGTGCACGCGGTCGGTGAGGTGACCAAGCACAGCATGCCCGGTCGCCTGCTCGCGTCGCTCACCGACGATCGACTGCAGTGGGCCTCGCTCGGTCCCGTCTACGACGAGTTCGTCTACCCCGGCGGCTTCCGCATCGACTTCCCCGACACGCCGCAGCGGTTCCGCGAGAACTTGATCGAGGCGTTCCCGGAGGAGCGGGTGGCGATCGACGGCTACCTCGCGAAGGTCCGCGAGGTCGCGGGCACCATGCGCGGCTACTACCTCAGTCGACTGGCGCCGCCGGGGTTGCTGGCGCGCGCGGCCTCGGCCGTGATGGCGCGCTCGGCCGACGCCGCGCTGTCGCTGCGGACCAAGGATGTGATCGACGGCCTGACGCGCGACCCCAGGCTCGCGACCGTGCTGACGTCGCAGTGGGGCTACTACGGCGCGCCGCCGAGCCGCGCGTCGTTCGCGATGCAGGCGCTCGTCACCAAGCACTTCATGCACGGCGGCTACTACCCGGTGGGGGGCTCGGCCGCGATCGCCCGCGAGCTGCTGCGGACCGTCGCGGACGCCGGCGGGCACACGGTGATCCACGCCGACGTCGCGCAGGTCGAGCTCGAGGCCGGGGCCGCCGTCGGTGTGCGCCTCGTCGACGGCCGGGTGGTCCGGGCCGATCGCATCATCAGCGCCGCCGGCGTGGCGTCGACGGTGACGCGGCTGCTGCCCGCGGCCTACGCCGACGCGACGTGGGCGCGGCAGATCGCGGCGCTCGAGCCGGCCCCGGCGCACGTGTGCCTATACCTGGGCTTCCGCGGTGACATCCGCGAGGCCGGGGCGAGCGCGGCGAACAAGTGGTTCTACGAGACGTGGAGCTCCGAGGACGAGGCGTGGCAGGTCTCGGGCCCCGATCCGCTGCCGCCGGCCCCGGTGCTCTACTGCTCGTTCCCGTCGCTCAAGGATCCCGAGCACGACCCGACGCCGGCGCAGCTGCACACCGGTGAGGTCGTCACGTTCGTGCCGTGGGAGGTCTTCGCACCGTTCCGCGATCTGCAGTGGCGCAAGCGCGGTGACGAGTACGAGGCGCTCAAGCACCGCCTGCACGCGCGGCTGCTCGAGCAGCTGCTCTCGCACATGCCCAAGCTGCGCGACAAGATCGCGTACGCCGAGCTGTCGACTCCGGTGTCGACGGACCACTTCGTGCGACCGATGCGGGGCTCGATCTATGGATTGGCGCCGACGCCCGAGCGCTTCGCCCAGGCCGCGCTGCGGCCGAGGTCGCCGATCGACGGGCTGTTCTTCGCGGGGTCCGAGGTCGCGACGGTCGGCGTGATCGGGGCGGCGATGGGTGGGGTGCTCGCGGCGATCAGCGCGGATCCGGTGCGGGCGATGCGGTACTTGGCGACCGCGACGCGGCGCGGCTGACCCTCACCGGCGATCCAACACCTCGCGGACGCGCGTCGCGAGCCCCTCGAGCGTGAACGGCTTCTGGATCAGCTCGACCCCCGGCTCCAACTCCCCGTGGTGGACCACCGCGCCCTGCGAGTACCCCGACATGTACAGCACCCGAAGATCCGGCTGCGCCCAGCGCAGCCGCGAGGCCAGCTCGCGCCCTGACAATCGCGGCATCACCACATCGGTGAGCAGCAAGTCCACGCGCTCGACGTGCACGAGCAGCGCGATCGCCTCGTCACCGTCTGCGGCGACGTGCACGCGATACCCGAGGCCCGAGAGGATGCGGAACACGACGCCGCGGACCTGGGGATCGTCCTCGACGACGAGGATCGTTTCGCTGCCCGAGCGCGCCGCCAGCGGGCCGGGCAGCTTGCTCGGGAGGCGATCGGCCGCATCGCGGACGCGCGGCAGGTAGATCTTGAAGGTCGTGCCCTTGCTGACCTCGCTGTAGATCCAGATGTGACCGCCGGCCTGGCGCACGATGCCGTAGCACGTGGAGAGGCCGAGGCCGGTGCCCTCGCCGGCGGGCTTGGTGGTGTAGAACGGCTCGAACAGGCGCGACTGCGCCTCGGCCGTCATGCCGCAGCCCTGGTCGGTGATCGCGACGACGACGTACTCGCCGGGCTCGACCGTGCCGCCCTTCGCCATGCGGTGGCTGCGATCGAGCGCCGCGTTGTCGGTCTCGATCCGAAGCCGCCCGCCGTTGGGCATCGCGTCGCGGGCGTTGATGACGAGGTTGAGCAGCACCTGCTCGAACGCGCCGGGATCGACCCGCACGTTCCACAGCGAGCCCCGCGGCACCCAGTCGATGTGGATGTGCGCACCGACCACGCGACCGAGCATCGTGGTCGACTTGACGATCACGGCGTCGAGGTCGACGACGCGCGGTGACACGGCCTGCTTGCGCGACACCGCCAGGAGCTGGCGCACGAGCTCGGCGGCGCGCTGCGTCGCGCGTTGGACCTCGGCCATGTCGGCGATGCTCTCGTCGTCTCGGAGCCTGTCGGCGACGAAGCTCGAGAAGGTCATGATCGCGGTGAGGATGTTGTTGAAGTCGTGGGCGATCCCGCCGGCGAGCCGACCGATCGCGTCCATCTTCTGCGACTGACGCAGCTGCACCTCGAGCGAGCGGCGCTCGGTGATGTCGAGGGACAGGATCGAGATCCCGGCGTCGACCGGTGCGACGCGGAGCTCGAACCAGCCCACGCTGCCGTCGTCGTGCTTGAACTCGTTCTCGAAGTCGTCGGCGACGCGGTCCCGCATGCATCGCGTCAGTCGCTCGAACAGGCGCGTGGTCTCGATGCCGGGATAGGCCTCTGGCATCGTCACGCCGAGCAGCGCCTCCCGGGGCTTGCGACCCTGGCGGCACACCTCGTCGTTCACGAACAGGTATCGCCAGTCGAACCCGATGACCTGGAGTCCCTCGCGCATCTGGGCGAGGACCTCGCCGAGAGCGGCGGGACCCAGCGGCGTCGACGGTGCCATCACGGGGGGTTGGATCATGCCACGCGGATCCTCCGTGCGTGTTCGTCGAACGTAGCACGGGGGTTCAGTCCGGCCGTGCGGTCGCGCCGCGTCGGAGTTCATCGCGGTGAGGAGCGCCGCGGAACTCCGTTCCGTCGCGATCATCGAGAAACTCTATCGGCATGCGCCGCGCGTTCGGGTTCACCGGATGCTCGAAAGTCGTCCCTCGACCACGACCGGACAGTGGTCGGACACGGCAAAATAGGCGTCGTCCATCGCGTGCGGTGCCGTCACGCCGCAAGCCATGCGTGCGCAGTGGCCCATCACGTGGGCGCTCGACCACGCACCGCCGCGTGTCGCGACGTGGTCGAGCATGGAGGGGTGATAGTCGCCCTCGCCGCCGGGGCGCCAGTACTCCGAGCACGGCACCTCGGTGGTCGCGATCGCGAAGCCGAACTCGGCGGTCACGGCGTGGATGAACGTGCGCTCGGCGGAGGGCTGCGTCGCGAACCAGCCGGTCGAGTTCGTGTCGCCGAGGACGGCAACCGGCACGCCGAACTCGGCCTCGATGTCGCGGGCGATGCTCAGCGCCCGTCGCCACTGCACCTGGCGCTGCGCAAAGCCGCTGGGGAAGGGCCGGAAGTGGACCGACAGCACGCCGAGCCGCACGTCACCGTCGTCGAACACCGCGAGCATGCCCGACAGCTCGGTGGTCGGGCACCGCGGGCGACGGGGATCGATCGGCAGCAGCTCGGGGTACTCGCGCACGACGACGGGACGCCAGCGCGCCGCATCGTAGACGAGGCCCGTGGCGAGGCCGATCTCGCCGACACACTCGGCGAGCACGGCGGTCCAGCGGCGGTCCGTGTGGGCCGAGGCGACCGCGAGGGTGACGGACAGCGCCGCAGCGCTGCGGATCTCCTGCACCGCGACGATGTCGGCGTCGGCCTCGGCGAGGGCCTCGGCCACGCGGACGAGCGCGGTGCCGCCATGGGGGAACATCTCGATGTTGAACGTCGCGAGGCGCACGAGCGTGGGCGCCGACGACCACCATGGCACCGCGAGCACGCAGGCGATCGCTCCGGCAAGCCACCATCGCGCACGGGTTCGTCGGGGGCGCGGCACGGTTCGTCCAGCATGCGATCGACATCGCGCGGGTGTCCAACGCCGGGACGGATTTCGCCGCGGACCGCTGTCAGTCCCCGCGCCGGGTGACGTTGAACGCGTCGACCATGCCGCGCCCCGTGCCCCCGTGGATCCGCATCGCCGCGCTCCTGCTCGCCGGCTGCGGCCTCGCGAACCCGGCGCTCCGCACCGAGGACGGCGCGCGGTCGTCGGGGCGGCTGCGTGCCGGGATCTCGTCGATGCAGCTCGACCACAACTGTTGGGGCTCCGAACGGTGCACGGTGCAGCTCACGCTTCGGCACCTCGGTCCCGGCCGCGTGCCGGTCGAGATCGCCGAGGTCCGGTTGTTCGCCTCGGGACGACCGCTGGGCGCAGTGCCGCTGGAGCGGGTGGACGCGTGGCAAGACTTCCACTACGGGAGGTGGTCCGGCTTCTACGAGCCGTGGGACGGCATGGTCACCTGGCCCAAGGCCACGCAACTGAGCCTCGCGCTCGGGCACGTCGAATGGTCGCGGCAGCTTGCGTCGCAGGGCCTCGACCCTGATCCCGCGAAGCACGAGGTCACGGCCGAGGTGGTGCTCCGCACCAAGGGCGAGGAGCTGTTGGTGCGGTCGGTCTTCTCGGTGACACCCATGGGCCCGTGGCGTCGGGAATCGAGGATCATCACCTAGCCGTGGGCCTGGACTAACCCCGGGCCTGGCCGCGCTTCAGGTGCTGTCGTCGCGCGTGCTTGAACGCCCGGAACTCGGCGCGGCTGATCGCGTCGTCACCATCGCCGTCGAGCTCGGCGAACAGCGGCGCGAGCTCGTGGCCGGCGATCTCGGCCTGCGAGATCGCACCGTCGCCGTTGGTGTCGAGCGTCGAGAACTTGCCGGCGCGGGCGGCCGCGCGGTGCTCGAGGGGGGAGCACGACTCGGCGTCGGCGGCGACGAGCGCCGCGACGGGCGTCGGCTCATCGGGGCAGCAGGCGCCGAGGAACAGCGCCACGGAGAACAGGGCCTTGCGTAGGGCGTCCACCACGACGAGTGTCCCGCGGCACGCTGCGTCGGCACGTCGCTTTGCGTGGCCTTTACCCGGGCCCGGCGGGCACGAGTCGTTTTTTCGCGAGCGGGGAATCCAACCGCCCCCAGGCGCCCTCTAGGCCCGCAGAGGTTCAACCATGTCGCTCGCGAAGTCCTTCTACGTCAAGAACGTGCCCCCCTTGGAACGCGTGCTCCGCATCGTCGCGGCGCTCGCGACCATCGCCGCCGGCCTCGCGCTGCTCGCCGCGCCGTGGAGCTGGGTGACCGCGGCCGCCGCGATGGGCTTCGGTGTCACCGGCCTGGTCGGATTCTGCCCGATGTGTGCCATGGTCGGCCGGCGCCTGACGCCCTCGTCATGAACCCGGCGATGGATCTCGTCCTCATCGATGCGGCGCGCGCAGGCGACCCCGACGCGCTGGCGCAGCTGTTGGCGGTTGCGCGGCGGGACCTGCGACGCTACGCCCAGCGCAGCTGTGCGATCAGCGACGTCGACGATGCGGTGCAGGAGGCGCTGCTCGCCCTGTCGCGCTTCGTCTCGGCGATCCGGCATGCCCGCGCCCTGTCGACGTGGTTGTTCCGCGTCGTGCGGCGTGAGTGCCGACGCATGAGCCGCACCGCGCTGCGCTGGGATCCATGGCACGAGGCCGAGGTCGAGGCCCTCGTCGCCCGCCGCGCGCCCGAAGCCCTGCGGATGGACGTCGCGGCGGCGCTCGAGTCGCTGCCGCCGGCCGCCCGCGAGATCATCGTGCTGCGGGACTTCGAGGAGCGGACGATCCGCGAGATCGCCGAGACCCTCGGCCTGGGCATCCCCGCGGTGAAGAGCCGGCTGCACCGGGCCCGCGAGCTCACCCGGGAGTACCTGCTCGCCCAGTAGGCCGGCAACGCGGCCTCGGGCATGCCCCTGCGAGAAACCACCGCAGGGCGCTCGGCCGACGATCGCGTTATTGGGAGGGGCAGATGCGCCGCGCGATCGCCCTCGTCGCCGTTCTCGGTCCCGCCGCCTGCGGGGCCGACGGCGTCCTCGGGGCCCCGTGCGAGGTCGGCAGCGACTGCGACGACGGGCTCATGTGCGACCTCCACCAGGGCGGCGGGAGCTGTCAGGAGCCCCATGCCGAGGACGAGGACGACGTCATGCCCGCGCCCGGGGGCTGTGCCGCGGAGATGCGCGACGACGACTACGCCCTCGGCCTCGCGAAGGCGGGCGCGTGGGCCAGCGTCACCTTCGTCGAGGCCACGCCGGCGCCGCCCAGCCGCGGCGACAACACCTGGATCGTCGACGTGCATGATCTCGCCGGTGTGCCGGTCGAGGGCCTCGCGATCGTCGTCGATCCGTTCATGCCCGATCACGCCCACGGCACCACGATCCGCTGCGACGTGACGCCGGGTGACGCGCCGGGTCGCTACGTGCTCGAGCCCGTGAACCTGTTCATGCCGGGGCTGTGGGAGGTCACGCTCGGGCTGGAGGGCACGGACGGCGACGACGCGATCGTGTTCTCGTTTTGTATCGATCCGTGAGGCCGTGAGGCGCGTCCCGATCGCTCAGCCCTTGCGCGACCGCGGCTCCGCTTCGCGCGACCGCGGCTCTTCGCGCAGCAGCCCGCCGAGCGCCTCGTACAGCAGCGACTCGACGTTTCGGTGGGTGCGCTGTCGGGTCGGGTCGAGTTGCATCGCGCCGAGGAAGGCGGCGTACTCGAGGGTCGCGATGGCGCGGCGGCGGGCCGCGGGGACGCGTCGCGGCAGCAGGCTCTCGAGGTAGGCGATGCGGCGTTCGTCGACGCGCGCGACGGCCTCGCGCGCGATCGGGTCGCGCAGGCCCCAGCCGCGCACCGCGAGATCGAGGGCCCAGTCGAGCTCCTTCACGGTGGCGTCGAGCGTGCGACGACGTGCCGCGATGGCGTCGTGGCGCGAGGCCCCGGCGATCGGGGCCTCGGTGTGTCGCTGTTCCCACGCCTCGCGCACCGCGCGCGCGAAGCCGGGCGCGCCCTCGAAGTGGTGATAGAACGAGCCCTTGGTGCGATCGAGCGCGGCGCAGAGGCGCTCGATGGTCATCGCCTGCTCGCCGGCGGTGCGCAACAGCTCGAAGCCGGCCTCGATCCAGTCGTCGCGGTGCGTGCGGGCCATGCGGTGTCAGAGCATCGCACAGCCGACGAGCGCGGCGAGGAGCAGGGCCAGCGGCGAGTAGACGATCCGGCTGTAGCGGACGTACGGCGTGCCGCGGATCGCGGGGCGCAGCGCGAGCTCGAAGAACCCGCCGATGCCGCGGAGGCCGAAGATCACGACCATCGCGAGGCTGCCCGCGCGCAACCACGGCGCTGGCACGGGGCTCGGCACGAGGCCACCCTGCGCGGCCGTCCACCACGCCATCGACACCAGGCCGATCGCGACGACGAGGGTGGCGACGCGACCGGGCATCGGCGACCCGATGGGCGCGCCCACGACGGAGGCGACGAGCGCGTCGCGATCGCGGGCGGGGAACGGTGAGCCCGCCGCCCACGCGACGTGCAGCCCGGCGATCGCGGAGAACAGCGCGGCGGCGATCGCCGCGGCGACGGCAGGGGCGGTGCCGGGCGGGATCGCATCGGCGTGGGGCGCCCCGAGGCTGCACGCCGCCATCGGGACGAACAACGCCCACTGCGGCAGGTGCCACGGATCGCCGAAGTAGCGCCAGCCGGTCGCGAACATGACCGCCGCGTGGCCCACCGCGCTGGCGCCCACGACCCACGCGATCGCCGTCGCCGCGGGCGCCGGCAGCCATGCCGCCACGAGCGAAGCGACCCCGAGTACTGCGAAGTGCCAGGTGATCACGTGCCACGCCCCGTGCTGCGCGGCCTGGACGAGGCGGGGGAGCGCCGCCGCGAGCGTCGGGCGGAGGATCACGCGATCGCCGAGGCCGCCGTGCACGACCGCGGCGAGGAGCCCGAGGAGCCCGGAGAGGACGAGCAGCGTGGCCATGGGCGTACCATACTTCATGGTATGTTTTCGGCAAGCCGGACGTCGGCGGGGGGGCCCGCCGGCGCGATCGCTCGGCCGGCGCCGCGGGCTACCGCGTTGCTCGCCAGTTCTCGAGGACCAGCGAGCTCACCCGCTCGAACTCGGCGACGTTCGCGGTCACGAGTACGAGGCCCCGCGCGAGGGCGCAGCCGGCGAGCATCACGTCGTAGGGCCCGATCGGGCGGCCAGCCTTCCTCAGGCCGGCGCGCACGAGTCCGGCCGCGCGAGCATCCTCTGCCGTGAACGGCAGGACATGCAGCGCGTCGAACATCGCGTCCAGGACGGGCCCGATCGCTCGTCGCCGGCCCGGCGCGATCGCCAGCCCGTAGTCGACCTCCATGACGGTCACGGTGGAGACGGCGAGATCCGAGGGCGCGTGAGCGCGGAGCTCGTGTTGGACACTCCGGTCGCCACGGGCGAAGTCGCTGATCACGTTCGTGTCGAGGAGGTACTTCATCGACGACGCCCACGCGGACGGTCGTTGGCCCGGGACGCCGCGAATGGATCGTCGTCCGGGGAACGAAGCTCGTCGCGCAGCGACTCGAACGGCGCCAGCGCCGGGTCGCCCGTGAACCCGCGGACGAGCTCTGGCCACGCGCTCGGGACCCGATCGAGCCACGCAGCCACGGCGTGACGAATGATGGCGTTGCGCGGTGAGCCGGTCTCGCGCGCCAACGCATCGAGTCGGCGGGCCGTCTCGTCGTCGAGGTACACGTTGAAGTTCACCCGAAAGGGTATAACTGCTCCCCATGGCAGGTGCAACGCGGCGGCCGCTCCCGGATTCGGCTACCGCGCCTGCGGGAACTTCGACAGCTTGTACTGCAGCGTGCGGCGGTGGATCCCGAGCACGCGCGCGGCCTTCGAGATGTTGCCGCCGCACTCCCGGAGCACCCGCTCGATGTGCTCCCACTCGATGCGCGCCAGCGACGGGGTCGCGAGCTGGAGCGCGTCCTCGTCGGTCTCGCCAGCCTCGCCGGCCTCGCGCTCGAAGGCCGACAGGATGCGGTCGGCGTCACACGGCTTGACCAGGTAGTCGCGCGCGCCGAGCCGGATCGCATCGACCGTCGTGGCGATGCTGAAGAAGCCGGTGAGGATGACCACCGACGCATCTGGGTGGAGATCGAGCAGCTCGCGGAGCACCCGCAGGCCGTGGGCGCCGGGCATGCGCAGATCGACGATCGCCCGCTCGATCTTGCGTTGGGAGGCGATCGCGATCGCGGCGTCGCGATCGGGCGCGGGCCACACCTCGATGCCGCGCTCCGTGAACGCCCGCGCGAGGCGATCGCGGAAGCGGTCGTCGTCGTCGACCAACAGGATCGGTGTCATGCCGGCGCCCCCTCGCTGCGCAGCGCGAAGGGCAGGGTGAGCACCGCGTCGGTGCCCCGCGGGCTGCGGGTGCGCAGCTCGAGCTGGCCGCCGAGGCTCTCGGCGTAGGTGCGGGCGAGGAACAGCCCGAGGCCCATGCCCGAGCCGGGCTCCTTGGTGGTGAAGAACGGCTCGCCGGCGCGCGCGAGGATCTCGGGTGCCATGCCCGGGCCGTCGTCGCGCACGGTGAGGACGACGGCGTCGCTGTTCGTCACGAGCTCGACCTCGACGGCGCCGCCGCCCGCGGTCGCGGTCGCGTCGAAGGCGTTCTTCACCAGGGTCGCGGCCGTGCGCGCGACGCCCTCGATCGGGCAGCGGATGATGGCGTCCTTCGGCCGGGCCACGCAGTGGATCCGGCTGGCGCGGTCGTGGTCGAAGCGGCCGCGGATCGCGTCGAACAGATCGTCCGCGCCCGCGGTGCCGACCCGGAGATCGTCCGCGGTGGTCTCGGCCGCCATGCCGCCGAGGATCATCCGGCAGCGCTCGACCTCCTCGGCGATGAGTTGGACGTCCGCGAGCGTCGACGCCGGTGCCGCGGCCCGCTGCAGCGCCAGCTCCAGCTCGCGCGCGGCCACGGCGATGGTGCCGAGCGGAGTCCCGAGCTCGTGGGCGGCGCCCGCGGACAGGGCCGCCAGCGAGGCGAGTCGCGCCCGCGAGGCGTCGCGCTCGCGCAAGAGGGCGATCTGCTCGCGCTGAGCGGCGATCGTCAGCGAGATCTTGCGGACAAAGTACGCGATCACGGCCGCAGCAACCGCGAACGCGATCCACATCCCGCGCAGGTGGCCGTCGAGCTGGGCCATGTGCGCCTGGTGGTCGTGCGCGCCGTGCTCGTCGCTCGGCATCAGGAACAGCGTCGCGAACCCGACGGCCGAGAGCAGGGTGATCCACACCGTCGAGCGGGTCTCGAGCACCAGGGCCGCGAGGACGATGTGCACGATGTAGAAGATCGTGAACGGGTTCGCGGGCCCGCCGGTCGAGGCGAGAAGTCCGGTCAGCAACAGCGTGTCGAGCGTCAGCAGGGCCGCTGTCACCAGGTCGGCGCGGGCGGGCGCGGCGTGCCGATGCAGCCACGTGGCCAGGGCGATGTTCGAGGCCGCGGCGATCCCGACGATGGACGCGACCAACGCGATCGGGATCTCCGAGTCGAGCTCGTAGTAGTAGAGAAGCAGCGCCAGGAGTTGGCTTGCGATGGCGAGCCAGCGCAGACGGACGAGCCAGGGCAGCGTCGCGCGCGATTCGATTCCAGCGGGCATCACGTCGAGGCCATGCCGGAGTGCCGGGTTGGCTCCTGGGTGTCAAGGCAGCAGGCTGGGTGCGAAAATCCGCCGCAGTGCCGTGGGCGCCCGGATCGAGGCGGCGCCCCGCGCGGGCGCAACGCCGTGAAAAAACGCCGCACGGACTGCACGTGACCCGAGCTCGGGCGCTTGGTACCCCGTTCGAGCATGCCGATGCACATCCGTGGCCTCGTCCTGGGCGCCCTCGTCGGGTTTGGCCTCGGCTCGTGCGATCGCGAAGAGGCGCCGTGGTCGCCCGATCCGCAGCTGTGCACCTCCGAGGACGCGCTGACCCTCTACCAGCGGCGCATCGAGCCGCTGCTCGAGGACGCCAGTCCCTCGACGTGCAACCAGTGTCACCTCGCGGGGATCGACCTCGGCCTGTACGCGCAGGCCGACGAGTGTCAGACGATGGCGTGCATGGTCGACGCCGGCATCGTCGACCTGACGAGCCCGGACGACAGCGTCGTGTTGACGTGGATCCTCCGCGCCGAGCCCGACAGCGCGCTCATCACCGACGACGTCATCGACGCCGAGCACGACGCGGTCCGCGAGTGGCTCCGCTACCATGCGTCGTGCCCCGACGCGTGCCCCACCTACGACGATCCGTGCGGGGCGGGCCCGACCGCAGGCGAGTGCGAGATCCCGCCCAGCGGCCACGATCTCGGCCCGCGGCCGTTCGACGATCCGGGCGATTGCAGCGACCACACGCTCGAGCTCGGGTTCGCCGAATTGATCTACTCGTGGCGTGGCCGCTGCTACCCGTGTCACTTCTCGTCGCACGATGGCGATCCCACCGACGCGCCGCACTGGCTCATCGACGGCGACTGCAACGCGGCGTCGCTGGCGACGATGCGCGGCGTGGTCGAAGCCGGGCTGGTCGACGCCCAGAACCCCACGGACAGCCTGCTGTTGCGCAAGCCGCTGGCCGCGTCGGCCGGCGGGCTCGAGCACGGCGGCGGCGAGAAGTTCCTCGACGCCAACGACCCGGCGTACGTCGACTTCCGCCGTTGGGTCGAGCGCTGGGCGGCGTGCAACGACTAAAGTCGCGGATGTTGGCGCGTCAGCCCGGCGTCGCGACCCGCACGTAGCGGAAGAACCGGTGGTCCTTCGCGCCGGGGCGGTGCAGCACGCGGTGGTAGCGGACCTCGGCGGCGGCGAGGGTCGACTCGGCCCGCAGCGCCCGCTCGAGCAGCGCGCCGGGCATGACCTTGCGCAGCCGCCACGCCAGCGGTGTGACGTACGTCGGCCACTGGTCGAGGACCTCGAAGCCGTGGCGCGCCATCGCCTCGCGGTACCACGCCGCGGGGCGATAGATCGCAGGGTCGTCGCCGCCGTAGCGCTCGGCGCGGGCGAAGGTGCGGCCGATCATGCTGACGGTATCGCGCGAGAGCAGCACCGCGCCTGGCTTGGTGTGCGCGGCGACGGTGGCCAGGCCCTCGTCGATCGCGTCCTCGCCCATGTAGTGCAGGCACGACCCGAGGTAGACCACGTCGAAGTCGCCCTGCACCTCGAGCTGTTCCATCGACGCGGCGACGAGCGTGACGTGGTGGAGACCCGCGCGGGTGATCCGCTCGCGCGCCCGCTCGACCATGCCCGGCGAGATGTCGGCGGCGACGACCTCCTCGAAGCGCGGGGCCAGCCACTCGGTCCAGCGGCCGCCGCCGCAGCCGATCTCGAGCAGTCGGCGGCCGCCGAGCGCGTCGCCGAGGCGATCGACCAGCACGCGCTTCTCGGCGGCGTCGCGGTACCGCGAGAGCTGGGCGCTCGGGCTCAACAGGCCGTGGAGGCCGTCGGGATCGTCCTGGTCGGCGATCCGATCCCAGTACTGCAGGGACTTCTGCTCTTGCTCGCGCATGCGTGACCTTCGGCTCGGCGGGGCGATGGCACCACGTTATGGCGCCCGCGTCACCCCGGGCTCGCGCAGCGCGACCACGTTGCGCATCCACGCCAGGACGCGCGCCGTGGCCTCGCCGTCGGTGTGGCGGAAGAACTGCGCGCGGACGCGGGCGCGCCACGGGGCGTCCGCCTCGGGCGTCTCGAGCCCGCGTCGGCACGCGGCGATGAAGCCGGCCTGATCGGCGACCTTGGGGCCGGGCGTGTTGGCCTCGTAGTCCCAGGGGATCCCGCGCTCGTACTCGTCCCGATCGTACGGGACGAACACGCACGGCGTGTCGGACAGCAGGCCGTCGAGGAAGATGCCGCTGTAGTCGGTGACGATCACGTCGGCGCGCAGGACCAGGGGGACGACGTCCTCGACGCGGCGATCGTCGGCGAGCACGAACCGAGGCGACCGCTCGCACAGGCGCGCGGCGTCGAGGCGATCGTTGGGGTGCGGGCGCAGTACGAGGATCGCGGAGGTCTCGGCGAGGAAGTGCTCGATCGCCGGGACATCGAGGTCGGCGAACGGCAGCAACCGGGTGGCCTCGCGCTTGCGGAACGTCGGGGCGTACAGCACCACGCGCGTGTGCGCAGGGGCCTCGGGGAACGCCGCGCGGCTGTCGAGGGCGCCGGTGCGCCGGCACAGGCGATCGTGGTCGGGGTAGCCGAGCTCGAGCATCTGCGTGGGGCGCAGGCCGAAGCGCGCCGCGTAGATCCGTGACACCAGCGGCGAGCTCGACAGCATGAAGTCGACCGCGTGCCAGCGCGCGCGCAGCTGGAGCCGCGCACGCGCGTCGAGGCAGCCCTCGAGGAGCTCGCCGGTCTTGGTCGGCAGGCCGTGCCACGACTGCAGCACGACCGCGCGGCGTCCGAGGTGGAGGCCGGGCAGGTCGCTCGTGCCGTGGGACAGCACGATGATCCGCGCCCGCGCGAGCGCGAGGTTGCCCGCCCACGAGCCGGTCAGCGCGGCGCGGCCCGGGCCGTAGGCGTCGCGCACATGCGCGACGACCTTCGGATCCGTGGAGAGCCACACCGGGTCGAGGACACCCTGCCCGTGCATCGCGTCGAACAGCACGCGCGGGTTGCCGCGCCAGCCTCGGCCATGGAACGACGTGAGCACGACCGTGTGGCCGCGCGGTCGTCGGAGGTAGGGGAGCACGGCGGACGTCACCGCTGCGATCGCGGTCGATGCGGTCGCGCGGGGCGAGCGGCTCGGCACGCGCGAGAGCATCGTCGAGCCCCGCGGCGCTGTCGACGGTCGCGATCGAACGGACGTCGCAGCCCCGCGCTCGGGCCACAACGGGACACATCCGCGCGGGGGCTCGGGGATCGTCGCCGCAGGTACGCAGTCGCGCCGCGATGCGGGATACGCTGCCGAACAGCCCTTGCCCGACTCCCTGCCGCTCCACGCAGCGCCGCTGCTCGTCATGATGGGAATCACCGCGTACCTCGCGGTGCACGAGTATTGGTTGTGGCGTGGGTCCCGGGGCGAGCCGTTCCACGGCTGGGTCGCGCTGTGGTCCGCGGTCGTGTTCGAGTTCGTGGTCGGCCGCTTCCTCCAGCGGATCGCCGTCGATGCGTCGCACGCAGCGTTCGGTCTGCGCCTGCAGTTGGCGGGAGGCGCCGCGATCGCGGTGCTGTCGGTCATCATGGTCCGCGCGACCAACGGCGCGTCGCTGCGCGCGACGTGGCTGCGGGTGTTCGTCGTGTGCGGCGTCGTGCTCGGGGCGGTGTGCGTCGCGACGCCGTGGTTTGTGACCGACCACGGGGCGTGGGGCGCAGATCTGCTCGGCGCGCGCTACATCAGCCCCGTCGTGCACCCCGCGGCCCTGGGCTTTGCGCCGTTGTTCGCGATCTCGACCGCCGCCTGCGTGCGCGAGCTGGCCCGCTCGCGCGGCACCGGTGGTCGACGCCGCCGAGCCCTACGGCCGCTGGTGGTCGCATGCGGGCTCGCGGCCGCCAACGATCTCTTGCTGCTGATGGGGCTCATCCACAGCACGCACCTGTACGAGTACGTGTTTGTCGGCCTCACGATCACCGCGAGCTTCGTGGTCATGCTGCGCGTCGACGACGTGCGGGCGCAGCTCGAGTCCGCGGTGATGGAGCGCACCGCGGCGCTGCGTGAACACCAGCACCAGCTCGAGGCGGCGCTCACCGCCGTTCGCCTGACCGAGGCCCGATTCCGCAATCTCTCGGCCGCGGCGCTCGACGGCGTCCTCGTCCACGAGGGCGGGACGATCATCGACGTCAACGAGGCCATGGCCCGCCTCATCGGCACGCACGCCAGCGCGCTGGTCGGTCGACCGATCGACTCGCTGGTCACCGCGGGCACGCGTTCGGCCGCGACCGCGGTGCTCGAGAGCGACACGGCGACGCCGGTCGAGGCGGCGATCGTCGCCTTCGACGGCGTCGAGCATCCGGTCGAGCTGATGGCGCGCCGGCATCACGATGGTCAGCGCGAGGTCGGTGTCGTCGCGGTGCGCGGGATCGCCGAGCGCAAGCGCATGCAGGCGCAGCTCCTGCTCACCGATCGCCTCGCATCGCTCGGCACCCTCGCTGCAGGGGACCGTCGCGAGCCTGCGCGCCGAACTCCGGGCACACGCGACCCCCGAGCGCGCAGAGGTCTCGCGGCGGTTCTTCAAGACCGGCCCCGGCGAGTACGGCGAGGGCGACGTGTTCCTCGGCGTCGCGGTGCCGGACATCCGTCACGCGGTGCGGGCCCATCGCGAGCTGCCGCTGGCGGCCGCCGAGACGCTGCTGTCGTCGAAGCTCCACGAGGAGCGGCTCGCCGCCGTGCTGCTGCTGGTCGAGCAGTTCGGTCGGGCGAAGCGGGAGCCGTCGACGCAGGAGGCGATCTATTCGCTGTACCTGCGGCGGCTCGATCGCGTGAACAACTGGGACCTCGTCGACTCGAGCGCGCCGCACATCGTGGGGGCGTGGTTGCACGGCCGGGACCGCGGCGTGCTCGACGAGCTGGCCCGATCCCCGCGGCTGTGGACGCGGCGCGTCGCGATGCTCGCGACGCAGCACTTCATCCGCAAGGGCGAGGCCGAGGATGCGCTGCGGATCGCGGCGCTGCTGGTCGGCGATGCGGAGGACTTGATGCACAAGGCCGTGGGCTGGATGCTGCGCGAGGTCGGGGAATCGGTCGGGGTGGCGGCGCTGCGGGGGTTCCTCGGGGTGCACGCGGGGAGGATGCCGCGCACTATGCTGAGGACGGCGATCGAGAAGCTGTCGCCGGCGGAGCGGCGGCGGTGGATGGACGCGGGGTGAGTCGAGCCGCTCGGTCGGCGGTCAGTCGGTGGGGCACACGGGAACTTCGGTGGGGAAGGCCTCGGCGTCGCAGCCCTCGGTGGGGGGGCGGTAGTCGAAGGATCCGCGGATGTAATAGAAGAGGTACTCTGGACGGTCGTTGTCGCGGGCGCTGATGATGAGGCAGTCCTCGGTGCGGTAGACCGTGGTCTCTTCGCTGGATCCGGGGATCCAGACGAAGTCGAAGCCCTCGGCCGGGGTGACCGTGGCGGTCCCGGGCTCGGGGCCGGGCGCGAACACGGCGACTTCCGACTTCCGGCACCTTCGCAGGGACCCCACATAGGACATCGACGGCCGTCATGGTTCCATCGGCGTGGAACTCGAATTCGTCGAAGCGCTGCGCGCTGCAGCCGTCGACGAACGCGGTCTCGAAGTCGGTCGAGCAGGATTTGGTGAACTTCCCGACGAGCCAGGACAGATCGTCCTCGGGCTCGCCCGACTCACCCTCCGCGCCCGCATCTGCATCCGCGTCTCCGACGCTGGGCCCACATCCCGGGTTGCCCGCACCCATGCACAGGGCGATGGACGTGACCAAGCGCGGTCGGCAGGTGGCCCTGACCCGATTTGGTGGACACCCAAGAAGAGGGGACAATGCCAAGGAGAGTCGAGGTCGAGGTGCCCAAACCCAAGAAGCGGAAGCGCCGGTCGTTCACGGCGGAGTACAAGGCTGAGGTC